>NZ_MSPY01000004.1:0-309839 GCF_003267965.1 Oleiagrimonas sp. MCCC 1A03011
TTCATGGAACCTCCTGGTGGGTGAACCATGCCAGAAAGTTCTACTTTTGCGGTGTCTCGCTAGAGGGGAAGCTTACGGGTGTACCGCCTCAGCATCTGCATGGATTTGTGTCCGCTGATGGCAGCCACTTCCTGGTCGCTCAATCCCTGTTCGACAAAGCGACTGACAGCTTCGTGTCGCAGGTCATGAAAGTGGAGATCTTCCCGACCGATCTCGATACGGGCCGCTTCCCAGGCCTTCTTGAAGTTGTAGGGGCGGCGTACACCGTCCCTGCCCGGCTCGCCGAAAAACACCAACGCACAGCCCCTGTGTCGAGTTGGGTTGGCAAGAGCATCCTCCAACACACGGGTAGCGCGCCTCGAGAGGGGCACCGTCCTCGATGTGCGGTTCTTGGTGTCCCTGAGGCGCACCACACGCTTCCTGAGGTCCACCTGGTCCCGACGCAGCCCGAGTATCTCGGATGAGCGCATACCGGTCTCCACGGCGATCTGGACGATCCAGAGCGCCATGGGATTGGACTGCCTCGCCAAGGCGGCGAGTAGCGCCTCCTCTTCGCCCTTGGTGATCCGCTTGTCCCGGCCCTCGCTCGGCGAGGGCTTGCGTATGTTGGCTACCGGATTCTGATGCAGCCCGAGGCCCCACTCGCGGATGGCGGTGGTGAACAGATGACTCAGGAGCGCCAGTTCGAGCCGGACCGTCGAAGGGGACAGGGTCGGCGTGGGCTGCCCGGGCGCGGCCTTCCTGCGGGCATGCGGCGTGGCCAGGCGCATATCCCTGTACCTCGCCACGAGATCCGCATTGATGGCCGCCAGGGAGTACTTGCCGAAGTACTCCCTCAACGGCACGGACCGCTCGCGCTCGGTTCGTTGGGTCGCTGGACGCTTGGTCGGCGTGACTTCGCTCAGGTAGCGGTCCAGCACCGAGGCGAAAACTGTACGTTCGGAAGACCCACGCTCGATGAAAACGCCGCGAACCATTTCGTCTTCGGCTCGCCTGGCCCAGTCCTCGGCGTCACGCTTCGTGCGGAACGTCTTGGTCGTGGTGGGCCAGCCCTGCTTCCGTATGACGGCTTTCCAGTGCTTTGCCGGCGTTCGAACGATGGTCGCCATGCGAGCCTCCGCTGCGTTGAACTGTACCTAAATTGTACCTTTCACCCTCTCACGCCCCGCTTTGTCTAGCAAGGCCTGATGCTGCGGATTAGAAAAAAATAAAGGCCCACAATGACTTGCAGGCCTTTTCGGGTGGTGCCGTTGAGAGGAGTCGAACCTCCGACCTACTGATTACGAATCAGTTGCTCTACCAACTGAGCTACAACGGCAGCGGCAAAGAGGCGAAATTCTAGGCGGACCGGCGCGATGACGCAAGCCGGAATCGCACGAATCCACCTGTTTTCTTGCTATGCGCTGATCTGGCGCAGTTCGCGCGGCAGCGCGAACGTGATGCTCTCCGGCTCACCGTCCAGTTCCTGCACGCTGTCGCCGCCGTGCGAACGCAGCCAGGCGATGACTTCCTGTACCAGATTCTCGGGTGCCGAGGCGCCGGCAGTGACCCCGACGCGCGAGACACCCTCGAGCCAGGACAGCTCGATGTGCTCCGCGCCGTCGATCAGGTACGAGGGCGTGCCCTCCTTCTGGGCCAGCTCGCGCAGGCGATTGGAATTGGAGCTGTTGACCGATCCCACCACCAGCATCACATCGACGGCGTCGGCCAGCCGACGGACCGCATCCTGTCGATTCTGCGTGGCGTAGCAGATGTCGTCCTTGCGCGGCCCCTCGATGTCGGGGAAGCGCTCGCGCAGGGCGGCGATGATCGCCTTGGTGTCGTCGACCGACAGCGTCGTCTGCGTGACGTAGGCCAGGTTCCCGGGAGTCTTCGGCGCCAGCGCCTGCACATCGCCGACCGATTCCACCAGCAGGATCTCGCCGGTGTTGGCCGGATTCCACTGCCCCATGGTGCCCTCGACCTCGGGATGACCGGCGTGACCGATCAGCACCACGCTGCGCCCCTGCCGCCCCAGCCGCGCGACCTCCATGTGCACCTTGGTAACCAGCGGACAGGTCGCGTCGAACACCTTCAGCTTGCGCGCGTCGGCCTCCTCGCGCACGGCCTTGGACACGCCGTGCGCGCTGAAGATCACCGTGGCGTCGTCCGGCACTTCGTGCAGCTCGTCGACGAACACCGCGCCCTTGCGCTTGAGGTTGTCGACCACGTAGCGGTTGTGCACCACTTCGTGACGCACGTAGATCGGCGCGCCGTAGGATTCCAGCGCGCGTTCGACGATGGCGATGGCACGGTCCACGCCGGCGCAGAAGCCGCGTGGATTGGCGAGAAGAATGTCCATGAAACAACCTGGATCGTGATGGCCGATTGACGCCGCACACACCGGAACGGGCATGCCCTAGTGTACTGCAGCCACAGAGGGAGCCGGATGCGGCCGTTCAGCCTCGCGGACTATTTGGAGCGGTGCGCGGGACCGCCGAACATGCCGAAACCGATCAGCAGCACCGCCCCGACGAAGATCGACGAATCGGCCAGATTGAACGCGGGGTAGGCCCAGCGTCCGAAGTACAGCAGCACGAAATCCGTCACCTGCCCGGCATGCAGACGGTCGATGAGGTTGCCCAGCGCTCCGCCGATGATCAACGCCAGCGGCAGCGCCGTGCGCCAGTCGCGGCGCGGCGTGCGCGCCATCCACACCGCCAGCACGGCACTGATGACCAGCGCCAGCCCGGTGAAGAACCAGCGCTGCCAGCCGCTACCGTCGGCCAGGAAGCTGAAGGCCGCCCCCTTGTTGAAGGCCAGCGTCCAGTACCAGAACCCGGAAATCACCGGCACCTGCTGGCCAGGATGGATGCTGGAAAGCACCCAGTACTTGCTCAGCTGGTCGAGCACGATGACCGCGGCGGTCAGCCACAGCCAGCTCAGCGCATTGGGTTTGGGCAGTTTGCTCATCGCCTGTCCTGCATGGTCCTTGCGTCACGGGCACGCACTGCACGCCCGCATCGTTTCATCCGTTCACTTCGTGCACTGGTCAGAACCAGCGCCGCTCCTCGCCGCCGGCGTCCACGTTCTGCACGCAGCGCCCGCACAATTCCGGATGCTCCGCGTGGCTGCCGACGTCCTCGCGGTGGTGCCAGCAGCGCACGCACTTCGCGGCCGTGCTCGGCGCAGCCGCCACCCAGGCCTCACCCTCGTCCAGCTCCACGCGCACGGCGCCCTCGCCGCGCGCATCCAGCGCCGCCAGCTTGACGTCCGAGGTGATGAAGAAGAAACGCAGCTCCTTGGCCATGTCCGCGTAGCGATCCAGTAGATCGGCATCCAGATACAGCGTGATCTCGGCCTGCAGCGAAGCGCCGATGTCACCGGCCTTGCGCATGCCTTCGAGCACGCGCGAGGCGGTCTCGCGAATATCCAGCAGGTCGCTCCAGAAGCGGCGCTGCTCGGCACTGCCCTGCTCCGCCGCCAGACTGTCGTACCAGGTCTCGAACAGCACGCTCTCGCCGCGCTCGCCCGGCATGTGCTGCCACACTTCCTCGGCCGTGAAGCTGAGTACCGGTGCCAGCCAGCGCACCAGCGCCTCGAGGATGCGGTACATCGCGCTCTGCGCCGAACGGCGGCCCAGGCTGTCGGCCTGCATGGTGTACAGGCGGTCCTTGGTCATGTCCAGGTACAGCGCGCCCATCTCGTTGGTACAGAAATTCTGCACGCGCTGCACGATCTCCGGGAAATCGCAGCGCTCGTAGGCGCCGGTCACGGCCTGCTGCACGTCGTGCGCCACCTGCAGCGCCCACTGATCCAGTGGCAGGCACTGCGTCACCGGCAGCAGATCGTGCTTCGGATCGAAGCCGGCCAGGTTGCCGAGCAGGAAGCGGCAGGTGTTGCGGATACGGCGGTAGCTGTCGGCGACGCGCTTGAAGATCTCGTCGGAGACGGCCATCTCGTTGCGGTAGTCGGCCGCGGCCACCCACAGGCGCAGGATGTCGGCGCCGAGCGAGTCAGACACCTTCTGCGGCGCCACAACGTTCCTCTGCGATTTGGACATCTTGCGGCCGTTCTGGTCGACCGTGAAACCGTGCGTGAGCACCAAGTCGTACGGCGCACGACCGTGCATCGCCGCCGAGGTCAGCAGCGAGGACTGGAACCAGCCGCGATGCTGATCCGAGCCTTCCAGATACATGACGCGGTATTCCTCGGCATCGCCGGCCTGCAACTCGGGCCGCTGGTCGATCACGCAGGCGTGGGTGACGCCGGAATCGAACCACACGTCGAGCACGTCCGTGACTTTCTCGTACTCGCTCGCCTCGTCGCCCAGCAACTCGGCCGGATCGAGCGTATCCCACATGTCGATGCCGTCCTTTTCGACACGCTGCGCGACCTGCTCCAGCAGTTCGATGCTGTCCGGATGCGGTTCCTGCGTCTGCTTGTGCACGAACAAGGCGATCGGCACGCCCCAGGTGCGCTGGCGCGAGATGCACCAGTCGGGACGGCCCTCGACCATGCCGGCGATGCGCTCCTGACCCCAGGACGGCACCCAGCGCACGCCCTTGATGGCGGTCAGCGCGGTGTCGCGCAGACCTTCCTTGTCCATGCTGATGAACCACTGCGGCGTGGCACGGAACGCCACGGGCGTCTTGTGCCGCCAGCAATGCGGATAGCTGTGCTCGATCTCGACGAAGGCCAGCAGCTTGCCGCGTTCGCGCAGCAGCTCGACGATGCCCGCATTGGCCTTCCAGATGTGCTGCCCCTCGAACAACGGCGTGCCCGGCAGGTACACGCCGCGCGCGTCGACCGGGTTCAGCACGTTGGCCGGGTAGCGGTCGACCAGACCGTAGCGGCGCGAGACGCTGAAGTCGTCGGCACCGTGGCCGGGGGCGGTATGCACCGCACCGGTGCCGTCCTCGGCCGACACATGGTCGCCGAGGATGACGGGGATCTCGCGCTCGTAGAACGGATGCGCCAGCAGCTGATTCTCCAGTTGCGCGCCGTTCGCCCGGCCGAGGATCGTCACAGACTCGACGCCATAGCGGGTCGCGACCGATTCGGCCAGCGCCTCGGCGACGGCCAGCAGCACGCGACGGCCGTCACGAGCCGCGCCCTCGATCAGCACGTAGTCCAGCTCGGGACCGACGCTGACCGCCAGACTGGCCGGCAGCGTCCACGGCGTGGTGGTCCAGATCGGCATGGCGACGATGGCATCGCCCGATTCGACGCCGAACAGCGCAGCGAAGCCCTTCGGGTCCAGCGCATCGTAGGCCACGTCGATGGCCGGCGAGCGCTTGTCGGCGTATTCGATCTCGGCCTCGGCCAGTGCCGAGCCGCAGTCGAAGCACCAGTGCACCGGCTTGAAGCCCCGCACCACGTGATCGTTGCCGTAGATGCGCGCCAGCGCGCGCAACATGTCCGCCTCGAAGCGGAAGTCCATGCTGCGGTACGGCTTGTCCCAGTCGCCCAGCACACCCAGACGCTTGAAGCCCTCGCGCTGCTGATCGACCTGCTCGGCCGCGTACTCGCGGCACTTCTGGCGGAAGGCGGCGGCATTGAGCTTGTCACCCGGCTTACCGTGCTTCTTCTCGACTGCGATCTCGATGGGCAGGCCGTGGCAGTCCCAGCCCGGCACGTACGGCGCTCGGTAGCCGGCCAGCAGATGCGACTTGACCACAATGTCCTTGAGCACCTTGTTGACGGCGTGACCGATGTGAATCGCGCCGTTGGCGTACGGCGGGCCGTCGTGCAGCACGAACACGCGCTTGCGATCCGCGGTGTGCTGCTGGATCTGCGCGTAGCGGTCGACCTTCGCCCATTCGTCCAGCCAGGCCGGCTCGCGCTTGGGCAGGTTGCCGCGCATCGGGAAGTCCGTCTGCGGCAGATGGATGGTGCTCTTATAGTCCTTGCTCATCGACAACTCGAATCCGGGTCGGTGTGATTTGTGCTCAATCAGGGCAGATTCCTGCATCGTCGACAACGGACAATGTGGAATAAACGAAACGGCATCTTTGACGACGCGCCTGCGCAAGGCAAGCCCGATCGTGGGTTTCAGGCTCCTTCGACCGGCGCGATGCCGAGCGCGGCACGTGCCGCGGCGGCGTCGCGATCCATCTGCACGACCAGCGCATCGAGGTCGTCGAACTTCTCCTCGTCGCGCAGGTGCGTCACAAACTCGACGCGGATGCGATGCCCGTAGATCTCCTCGTCGAAGTCGAACAGATGCGCCTCCAGCAACGGTTGCGGCAGGCGGTTCACGGTCGGTCGCACGCCCAGACTGGCCACGCCCGGCAAGCCGGAGCGGCCATCGGGCAGATCCACGCGAACCGCGAAGATGCCCTGCAACGGCGTCACACGCCGGCCCAGCGGCACGTTCGCCGTCGGATATCCGAGCGTGCGGCCCAGCTTCTCGCCCTCGACCACATGCCCGCTCATCGCGAACGAGCGACCCAGAAGCCGCCCGGCGTGGGCGAAATCGCCGTCCGCCAGCGCCTTGCGAATTGCGCTCGAGGAAACCTGCAGGCCGTCGATCTGCTGCACCGGCATGGCCCGCGCCGCAAAGCCGTGCTCCGCACCCATGCGCTCGAGCAGCGCGAAATCGCCGCCGCGCTTGTGTCCGAAGCGGAAATCGCCGCCGACCCAGACTTCGCGCGCGGCCACGCGCCGCACCAGCACGTCCCGCACGAACTGCTCGGCCGGCATCGCCGTCAACGCCCGGTTGAAGCGCAGCAGCAGCACACGATCCATGCCCGCATCCCGCAGCCCCTCCAGCTTCTCGCGCATCGAGGCCAGGCGCGGCACCGGCTCGGGCGAGAAGAACGCGCGCGGCAGCGGCTCGAAGCTGATCGCCACGGCCTCCACGCCGAGCGCATCCGCACGCTCGCGCACGCGCGCGAGCAGCGCGCGATGGCCGCGATGCAGCCCGTCGAACGCGCCAACGGTGACGACACTGCCGCCCGGGGCCACGCACGGCCCGGCGACATCCCGGTGATGCTCAGTCATCGAGCCAGTATAGCGGCCCTGTCCAGCCCGGCGCATGCCGGAACCGCGCCCGGAAATGATTCGCCCCTCATGCACCGCGCAGGTCGCGCAGACGGAAGCCCGCCACGAACAGGCTTCCCGCGTAGGCCGCCGCGCCCGCCGCGACCAGCGCCGCCAGATGCCAGATACGCATCCAGGACGACTCAGTCGTCCACCCGGCCCAGTGTTCGCGCCCCAGCCACAACACCACTCCCATGACCGCGCAGGCGAACACCACGCGCCCCAGATGCCGCAGCCAGCCCGGCTGACGCTGGAAGACTCCCGCGCGACGCAAGCCGCGCCAGAGCAGCGCCAACTGGATGTAGCTCGACAACGCACTGGCGATACCCAGCGCCATGTGCAGGCCCGGCACCTGCGCGATGCCATCAAGCCAGCTGCCCTGCTTCAGGCTCACCGGCGCCCACCACTGGTACAGCACGGCAATGAACGTCAGCGCGAACGCCATGTTGGCGACCAGCACCACCACACTGATGCGCATCGGCGTGCGCGTGTCCTGGCGCGAATAGAACGCCGGCAGCATCACCTTGACCAGCGCGAACGCCGGCAGTCCGGACACGAAGGCCATGATCGACAGCGTCGCCATATGGGTGTCGAAGGCGTTGAACTTGCCGTGCTGGAACAGCGTCGCGATCAGCGGCATGGCCAGCAACAGCAAGGCCAGCATCGCAGGGAGCGCAATCAGCAGGGCGATGCGCAGCCCCCAGTCCAGCGAGCGCGAGTAGCCATCGCCGTCCTTGTCGACGAAATGACGCGAAAGCGCCGGCAGGATCACCGTTCCCAGCGCCACGCCGAACACACCCAGCGGCAACTCCAGGAAGCGCGTGGACAGCGACAGCCAGCTCTGCGAGCCGGTCAGCAGAAACGAGGCGATCACCGTGTCCAGCAGCAGATTGACCTGGTAGATCGACGAGCTGAACAGCGTCGGCAGCATCAGCCGCATGATCTTGCGCACGTCGGGATGCCCCCAGCCCCAACGTGGCCGCACCAGCAGACCGATCCGGCGCAGCGAGGGCACCAGGAACGCCAACTGGACCACGCCGCCGGCCATCACCGCCCAGCCCATCGCCATGATCGGCACCTGCAGCCGCGGCGCCAGCCACACCGCACCGGCGATCATGCACAGATTCAGCAGCACCGGCGCGAAGGCCGGCATGGCGAACCGGTCGAAGCTGTTCAGCGCGCCCGCCACCATGGCTGTCATCGACACGAACCACAGGAACGGAAACGTCAGCCGCAGCAGATCGATGGTCAGGTCCAGCTTGTGCGGCTGGTCGATCGAACCCGGCGCGAACAGCGCGGCCACCTGCGGCGCGAAGAACATGCCCAGCGCGGTCACCACCAACAGCACGCCGCCCAGCGTGCCCGACACGCGCCGAACAAGGGCCTGCAGATCCTCGTGCGAACGGGTTTCCTTGATTTCGGTGAACACCGGCACGAAGGCCGTCGAGAACGAGCCCTCGGCGAACAGCCGGCGCATGAAATTGGGAATGCGGAACGCCACCCAGAACGCATCCGTGGCCGCATTGGCGCCGAAAGCCGTGTTGATGGCGATGTCGCGGATCAGGCCGAATACGCGCGACAGCATGGTCACGCTGCTGAACGAGAGCACGCCACGCAACAGACTATGCTTTTTCATGCCAGCAGCTCCCCTGCCGCGCACACGGAAGTAGCCACCAAGCCATTGACGGCACTATAATCTCGCCCCATAATTAGCGTCTTTTTCCACGCCAACAGATTCGGAGTCATCCCTTGGCCAACATCAAGTCCGCAAAGAAGCGCGCGCGTCAGTCCGAGCAGTCGCGTATGCGCAACGCCAGCGCGCGCTCCATGATGCGCACTGCCCTGAAGAAGGTCGTCAAGGCGATCGAAGCCAACGACAAGGCGGCTGCGACCGAAGCGTTCCAGAACGCCGCGCCGCTGCTGGATCGCTACGCCTCGCGTGGCCTGATCCACAAGAACAAGGCCGCTCGCCACAAGAGCCGCCTGAACGCGAAGATCCACGCTCTGGGCTGATTCAGCCTTCAGCACGCGTGCGAAAAAGCCGGCTTGCGCCGGCTTTTTTGTTGCCCGGCGCACGGGCAGAATCTGACGACCACGCACCGAAACCAGGCTCACGAACGCGGCTCCGCACCACCCTCGCCGCGCATGCGCACATCATCGCGCGCCTCGGCGGCCTCGCGCTCCTGCTCGCGCCGTGCATCGAAAAAGCGCTGCGCCTGCAGGCAGACCTCACGCGTGCCTTCGCGACCCACGGCGGAAATCAGGAACCACGGCTGCGTCCAGCCCAGCGCATCGACGATCTCCTGCGCACGGGCCGCGCGCTCGTCCTCCGGCAACAGGTCGGCCTTGTTCAGCACCAGCCAGCGCGGGCGCTGCAGCAACTCGGGATCGAACTGCTCCAGCTCGGCCTCGATGGCGCGCACCTGCTCCACCGGGTCGCTGCCATCCATCGGCGCCATGTCGACCAGATGCAGCAGCAGGCTCGTGCGCGCCACGTGACGCAGGAACTGCATGCCCAGCCCCGCACCCTCGGCCGCGCCCTCGATCAGGCCGGGAATGTCAGCCACCACGAAGCTGCGGTCGGCCTCGACGCGCACCACACCCAGCCCGGGATGCAGGGTCGTGAACGGGTAGTCGGCCACGCGCGGCGTCGCCGCGGAGACGGCGCGAATGAAGGTCGACTTGCCGGCATTGGGGAAGCCCAGCAGGCCGACGTCGGCCAGCAGCTTCAGCTCCATCTTCAGCTCGCGCTCGTCGCCCACGGTTCCCGGCGTGGACTGCCGCGGCGCCCGGTTGACCGAGCTCTTGAAATGCATGTTGCCGAGGCCGCCCTTGCCACCCTGCGCGACCAGCAGGCGCTGCTCGTGCGTGGTCAGATCGCCGATGACCTCGTCGGTCTCGACGTTGGTGACGACGGTGCCGACCGGCACACGCACGACGATGTCCTCGCCGCCCTTGCCGTACATCTGGCTGCCCATGCCGTCCTGGCCGCGCGGCGCCTTGAACACGCGCTGATGGCGGAAGTCGATCAGCGTGTTCAGGCCTTCATCGGCCTCCAGCCACACCGAGCCGCCACGGCCGCCATCGCCGCCGTCTGGACCGCCGAAGGGAATGTACTTCTCCCGGCGGAAGCTGACGCAGCCGTTGCCGCCGTTGCCGGCCTTGACCCGAATTTTGACTTCATCGACGAATTTCATTGGACGGCTGGGAATGCTCAATCGGGAAAGGGGAATCCGCCGACATGCGCCACGGAACCGAATGCACAAGCTTCGATCATAGGGCACACGTGACGCGAACACATCGGGACCGCGGAACTGTTCGGAAGCCGGTGCTCGCGAAGCCGGTCTCGCCGACTCCCCGCCACTCATGCTCCTCGCAGGACCTGCAAACAAAAGCCCCGCGCATGGCGGGGCTCTGTCGCGTCGATGGCGATGTCCGGGCAATCAGCCCTGGACGACGCTCACGAACTTGCGATTCTTCTCGCCGCGGGTCTTGAACTCGACCTTGCCGTCGACCAGCGCGAACAGCGTGTGGTCGCGGCCCAGGCCGACGCCGGTGCCGGCGTGGAACTTGGTGCCACGCTGACGCACGATGATGTTGCCGGCCTCGACTGCCTGGCCGCCGTAGATCTTCACGCCCAGGTATTTCGGGTTGGAGTCGCGGCCGTTACGGCTGGAACCTACGCCCTTTTTATGTGCCATGGTGTCTGACTCCTCTTACTTCGAGCCGCCGGCGATGCCGGTGATCTCGATTTCGGTGTAATACTGACGGTGGCCCTGCTGCTTCATGTGGTGCTTGCGGCGGCGGAACTTGATGATACGGACCTTCTTGCCACGGCCGTGCGAAAGAACCTTCGCGCTGACCTTGGCGCCGTCAATGACCGGCGCGCCGACCGTCACGTTCTCGCCTTCGCCGACCAGCAGGACCTGGTCGAATTCGATGGTGCTGTCCACTTCGGCGTCGAGCTTCTCCACGCGCAGGTATTCGCCCTGCATCACGCGGTACTGCTTGCCGCCGGTCTTGATGACTGCGTACATGATGGGATCCTTCTGTAGTTTTTCTTCCGGGGTCTCGCGGATCGCTTTGCCCCGTTTGGTTGGTTTCGCGTCTTGCGCGAACCCGCGATTCTAGCGTTTCACCACATTCGCGCGCAAGCCCCTGATTCCCGTGGGCATGTCGTCCGCCGCCCAGGGACGACGGACGACGCCGCGGGTCACTTGCCGGTCTTGGCGTCCGGCTTGGTCGCCGGGCACTTGCCGTCGGCGGAGATGGTGCCGTCCTTCTTCAGCTGGGCGACCATCGCCTGCATGCGATTCTTGCCCCAGGACTGGCCGATCTGCATGGATTCGCGCATGGTCTCGGGCATCTCGTGGATGACCTTCTGGCCCAGCGGGGTGCGGTAGAACTTCAGCAGACCGGTCATGTCGCTCTGCGTGAAGTGCTTCTGGTAGACCGGCACCAGCTTGTTGATCATGTCCTGCTCGGCCTTCGGACCGGCAAAATCCTGCCAGTAGCTGGCCGGCACGCAGGGCAGCGCCTGTTCCATGAACGAGGCCATGCGGCTGTTCATCTGCTCCATCATGCCGTGCATCATCTTGCCGCTGCCGGTGACTTCCAGCAGCTGGCGCACCTGCGCGGCCGTGGCCTGCTTGGGCTGGGCCTGGGCCACGCCGGCCGTCGCGAGGGAAAGGATCAGGGCGGCGGCCATGCCGGACGCGGAAAAGGCTTTCATGCGGTCTCTCCATTGAGTGAATTCGGCTGCATCGTCGCAGAACGTGCGACGACATCGCGTTGATATAGTACCGGTTCGGCCGCATCTCCGGTGTCGGCCATCACCTACTCCACCTTTCCGGAACACCGCATGAGTCCCATCCGCATTCGCGGTGCGCGCACGCACAACCTGAAAAACCTGGATCTGGACCTGCCTCGCGACAAACTGATCGTGATCACCGGTCTGTCCGGTTCGGGCAAGTCCTCACTGGCTTTCGACACCGTGTATGCCGAAGGCCAGCGTCGCTATGTCGAGTCGCTGTCGGCATACGCACGGCAGTTCCTGTCGATGATGGAGAAGCCCGATGTCGACAGCATCGAGGGCCTGTCGCCGGCAATTTCCATCGAACAGAAGGCGACCTCGCACAACCCGCGCTCGACCGTCGGCACCATCACCGAGGTGCACGACTATCTGCGCCTGCTGTTCGCCCGCGTCGGCAGCCCGCGCTGCCCGGACCACGGCACGCCGTTGGAGGCGCAGACCGTGAGCCAGATGGTCGACGCCACCCTGGCACTGGACACCGGCAAACGCTGGATGCTGCTGGCGCCAGTGATCCGCGAGCGCAAGGGCGAGCACGCGCAGATCTTCGAGCAGCTGCGCGCCCAGGGCTTCGTGCGCGCCCGCGTCGACGGCCACGTCCACGATCTGGACAGCGTGCCGCCGCTGGAACTGCGCAAGAAGCACACCATCGAGGCGGTGATCGACCGCTTCCGCCCGCGCGAGGAACTCAAGCAGCGCCTGGCCGAATCGTTCGAGACCGCGCTGCGCCTGGGCGACGGCCTGGCCATCGTCGCCGATCTGGACGACCCCAAGGCCGACGAGCACCTGTTCTCCTCGCGCTACGCCTGCCCGATCTGCGACTACGCCCTGCCCGAGCTGGAACCGCGCCTGTTCTCGTTCAATTCGCCGATCGGCGCCTGCCCGGCCTGTGACGGCCTGGGCGTGAACCAGGTGTTCGATGCCGCGCGCGTGGTGCGCCACCCCGAGCTGTCGCTGGCCGGCGGCGCGGTGCGCGGCTGGGATCGCCGCAATGCGCACTACTTCCAGCTGATCCTGTCGCTGGCCAAGCACTACGGCTTCGACGTCGACACGCCCTGGAGCGAACTGCCGAAGAAGGTGCAGGACGCCGTCATGCATGGCTCCGGCGGCGAGTCCATCGCCTTCCGCTACCTCACCGAGCGCGGCGGCAAGGTCACCCGCGAGCACGCTTTCGAAGGCATCCTGCCGAACCTGGAGCGCCGCTACCGCGAGACCGAATCCTCGGCCGTGCGCGAGGAGCTGTCGCGCTACATCGCCGAGAAACCCTGCGCCGAATGCGGCGGTCAGCGTCTGAACCGCTCCGCGCGCAACGTGTTCGTCGACGAACGCACGCTGCCCGAGATCGGCGCCGATTCCATCGAGGCCGCCGAACACTTCTTCGACCAACTGAAACTGGACGGCTGGCGCGGCGAGATCGCGACCAAGATCGTCAAGGAAATCCGCGAGCGCCTGAAGTTCCTGGTCGACGTCGGCCTGGACTACCTGACCCTGGACCGCAAGGCCGACTCGCTGTCCGGCGGCGAAGCCCAGCGCATCCGCCTGGCCAGCCAGATCGGCGCCGGCCTGGTTGGCGTGATGTACGTGCTCGACGAGCCCTCCATCGGCCTGCACCAGCGCGACAACGAACGCCTGCTCGGCACGCTGACGCGCCTGCGCGATCTGGGCAATACCGTGATCGTGGTCGAGCACGACGAGGACGCCATCCGCGCCGCCGACCACATCCTCGACATCGGACCGGGTGCCGGCGTGCACGGCGGCGAGATCGTCGCCGAGGGTCAGCTCGAGGACGTGCTCGCATCCGAGCGGTCCGTGACCGGTCAGTTCCTCTCCGGACAGCGCGCCATCGAAGTGCCCGAACAGCGGCGGCAACCGGATGACGAACTGTGGATGCGCCTGCGCGGCGCGTCCGGCAACAACCTGCAGAAGGTCGATCTGGACATCCCCGCCGGGCTGTTCACCTGCGTCACCGGCGTGTCCGGCTCGGGCAAGTCGACACTGATCAACGACACCCTGTTCCGCCTCGTCGCCGCCGAACTCAACGGCGCCAGCACCGAACCGGCGCCGTACGAAAGCGTCGAGGGGCTGGACCTGTTCGACAAGGTGGTCGACATCGACCAGTCGCCGATCGGCCGCACGCCGCGTTCCAACCCGGCCACCTACACAGGCCTGTTCACGCCGCTGCGCGAACTGTTCGCGCAGGTGCCCGAATCACGCGCGCGCGGCTACAAACCGGGCCGCTTCAGCTTCAACGTACGCGGCGGCCGCTGCGAGGCCTGCCAGGGCGACGGCCTGATCAAGGTCGAGATGCACTTCCTTCCCGACGTCTACGTGCCCTGCGACGTCTGCCACGGCAAGCGCTACAACCGCGAGACGCTGGAGATCCTCTACAAGGGCCACACCATCGCCGACGTGCTGGAGATGACCGTCGAGGATGCCCTGGAGCTGTTCGAGCCGGTGCCGGTGATCGCGCGCAAGCTGCAGACGCTGCGCGCGGTAGGCCTCGATTACATCAAGCTGGGCCAGAGCGCGACGACGCTGTCGGGCGGCGAAGCGCAGCGCGTGAAGCTGTCGCGCGAGCTGTCCAAGCGCGACACCGGACGCACCCTGTACATCCTCGACGAGCCGACCACCGGCCTGCACTTCCACGACATCGAGCAGCTGCTAGACGTGCTGCACCAGCTGGTCGACAACGGCAGCACGGTGGTGGTGATCGAGCATAACCTGGATGTCATCAAGACCGCCGACTGGATCGTCGACCTCGGCCCCGAGGGCGGCGCCGGCGGCGGACGCATCATTGCCGACGGTACGCCCGAGGACGTCGCCGCGAACAAGGCCTCGCACACGGGCCGCTTCCTCAAGCCGTACCTGAAGAAAGCGCCCGCGGCGAAGAAGACCGCGAAGAAAGCCGCAAAGAATACCGCAAAGCCACGGAAACGCGCATGACCGAAGCCACCCCCACCCCGCTGTTCACCGCCCCGATCGAAGTGCGCTGGCGCGACCTGGACGCCTTCAACCACGTCAACAACGCGATGTACCTGACCTACCTGGAGCAGGCGCGCCTGGACTGGCTGCGGCACATCCCCGGCAACTGGATGAACGACCACGCCAAACCGGTGATGGCGGCCAGCGAACTGAACTACCGCGCGCCGATCCACTGGCCGGCCAAGGTCGAGATTCAGCTGTTCTGCGAACGCGTGGGCAACAGCTCGATGACCCTTGGACACCGCATCGTCGACGGCGAGGACCAACGCCTGTACTGCGACGGGCGTGTCACACTGGTATGGATCGATCCCGCCAAGGGCACTTCGGTGGCGCTGCCCGACGCCCTCCGCAAGGCGGTCGAGAATCCTGCCTGAGAACACCTCGATCCGCGCGGCCCGCAGCGCCGCGCCCGGAGCCTGCGGACCCGCCCATCGGCACACCCCCGATTCAGCCCGGCCCGCTATGATGGGCGCCGGTCCACATCGGAGGTTGCCATCATGCATCGCGCCCTGCTCTCGCTGGCTCTGGCCGGCGTGCTCGTCACCCCCGTCGCGCTGGCCGCAAACGGCCCGGACATCACGCTCTACCGCAGCAACGACAATAACCTCTTCCAGGCCGGGCAGAACGCCGTCAACAGCGGGTACGCCGTCGTCCGCGAACAACGCAACATCGGCTACGCCAAGGGCACGCAGGATCTTGCCATCGGCAATCTGCCCAGCTACATCGAGCCGGAAGCCGTCACTCTGAGCTTCGGTTCCGGCCACGTGAAAGTGCTGTCCCAGCGCCTGCTGCTCGCGCAGGGCCACAACGGTGCGCTGATCGGCCAGATTGGCAAGCGTGTCACCGTGATCGGCGACAACGGACAAACCCTGGTGCAGGGGCAACTGGAAAGCGTCGGCGAGGATGGAAGCCTGGTCATCGGCGGCGATGTGTTCGGCCCGACCGTGGTCCGGCAGTACAGCGCGGTCAAACTGCTCAACGGCGAGATCGGCGGCGGCTCGCGCCTGATCGTGCGCACCCAGGCCGACGACGATGGTCACAGCGACGCCGTACTGACCTACCCCACTCACGGCCTCGGCTGGCGCGCCGCCTACACCGCGACCCTGCAGTCCGGCAACAGCTGCCGCATGCGCCTGCGTGCGCAGGCCAGCATCGCCAACCGCAGCGGACGCGACTGGGACGATGCCGACATCAAGCTGATCGCCGGCCAGCCGAACATCGGAAACAACCGCTATATCGGACCACGCCCGGCCATGATGAGTGCCCGCGCCAAGGAAGCACCCATGCCGCAGCAGGGCACGCTGGACGCCTACCGTACCTTCACGCTTCCCGGCGCTGTCGATTTGCCCGACAACAGCGTCACCCTGACACCGCTCTACGCGCCCCGCATGATCGATTGCGAGCGCACCTGGACGTTCGAGAACGGCAATGCCTGGACGCCTTCGCGACCGATGACCAACCCCTCGATAGGCGCGGGCACCACCGAGGGAAGTATTCTCAGCGTGCTGCAATTCCAGGCACCCGACACCCTCCCCGAAGGGCACATGCGCGTCCTGACCGCCGACAAAGACGGCGCTCTGGAATTCATCGGCGAAGGCACCGTGGCCGACACGCCCAAGCACGCGCAGGTACGCCTGACACTCGGCTCGGCATTCGATCTGCGCGCGAAGCGCGAGCGCACCTCGTTCGAGTATTCGAAGTCCCAGCGACGCATCGACGAAAGCTTCCACGTCACCCTGACTAACACCGGCGACCACGCCCGCACTGTCAGCGTGATCGAACATCCCAATCGCTGGACGCAATGGACGCTGACTTCGTCGAGCGAGAAGCCCGCGCGGCAGACGCCGGACACGCTCGAATTCCGTGTCGACGTGCCCGCCAACGGCACCGCGACGCTGGACTACGCCGTGCGCTTCCAATGGACATCGGCGGACGACTGAACGCATCCGCCGGCCCTTTCAGGAGAACGACATGCTCGACATCACCACTCGCGAAGGCGTCACCGAACTTCGCCTCAACCGACCGCCCGTGAACGCGCTTGACCCGGCCCTGGTCACGCGCCTGCGGACCGGCATCGAGGAGGCCGTGGCCGAAGGCGCGCAGGGTCTGCTTCTCACCGGCAACCAGGGCATGTTCTCGGCCGGTCTCGACGTGCCGACCCTGCTGACGCTGGACCGCGATGGCATGCGTGCGTTCTGGCGTGAATTCTTCGCCCTGTGCGCGACGCTCGCGCGCCTGCCGATTCCGTCGGTCGCGGCGATCTCCGGCCACAGCCCAGCCGGCGGCGCGGTGCTGGCGCTGTTCTGCGACTACCGCGTGATGGCGCGCGGCCCATTCCGCATCGGCCTCAACGAAGTGCAGGTCGGCCTGACCGTACCCGACTGCATCCAGTTGGCGCTTCGCCGCGTGGTCGGCGCCTATCGCGCCGAACGCCTGCTGGTGGCGGGAACCATGCTGACTGCCGAGGAGGCCCTGGCCTGCGGTTTCGTCGACGAACTGACGCCGGTCGAAGAGGTCACGGTACGCGCACAGCATTGGATGCACGAACTGCTGGCGTTGCCGCAGCAAGCCATGCGCAGCACCCGCGCCCTGGCCCGCGCCGACCTGGCCGATGCCTTCGCCGACCTCGACGCCCTGCCGGTCGAGGATTTTCTCGACGGCTGGTTCAGCGAGGAAACGCAGGGCGTGATGAAGGCGCTGGTCGCGCAACTGAAGAGCAAGAAATAAGTCGCCGACAGCAAGGGCGGCGGCACATGCCTCGGCCGCCCCGACTGCTTAGATCCGAGGTCTCACGCTTCGTCTTTCGCCACCGGCCGCTCGGGATCGCTGACCCAGCCGCTCCACGACGGCGTGTAAAGCCGCGCACCGGACAGACCCGCGTGCTCCATCGCCAGCAGATTGTGGCAGGCGGTCACGCCGGAGCCGCACATATGCACGACCCGCTCGGGCGACACGCCCTGCAGCAGCTGTTCGAACTCTGCACGCAGGGCCTCGGGAGCGCGAAAACGGCCTTCTTCGTCCAGATTGCCAGCGAACGGACGATTGACCGCGCCCGGCACATGTCCGGCAACGCGGTCGAGCGGCTCGGTCTCACCGCGATAGCGCGACGCGGCGCGCGCGTCGACCAGGGTCACGCTGCCCGCGTCCAGTGCTTTTCGCAGCGCACGGGTCTCCATGTATGCCTGCGGATCGAATTGCAGCCGAACCTCGGTCGGCGTCACTTCGACCAGCCCCGTCTCCAGCGCGCCACCGGCTTCGCGCCACGCGGCCAGACCGCCATCCAGCACCGACGCCGACGCGCCGATGCTGCGCATCATCCACCACAACCTTCCCGCGATCGCGCCACCGGCCGTGTCGTAGGCGACCACGGTCCGCTGCGACGTCCAGCCCCAGCGTCCCAGCGTGCGCGCAAAGGCGTCCGGATCGGGCAAGGGGTGCCGGCCGAGTCCCTGCGGAATCTTGCCCAGGTCGGAAAGATCCTCGTCCAGACTGGCGTAGATCGCGCCGGGAAGATGGCCCTGCAGATAATCGCGCCGCCCCTGCTCCGGATCGGACAGCTCGAAGCGGCAGTCTACGATCAGCAGATCCTCGCCGGCACGGTCCATCAGGGTACGGGCATCGATCAACGGTCGGTTCATGGCTGGATTCCCATGCGGTCGAGCAGATTGGTCAACATGGCGGCGGTCGCGCCCCAGATGCGGTGCGGACCGTAGTGGAATTCCGCCATCTCGCGCTGATGTCCGCGGTACTGCATGGTGTAGCGGCACAGATTCGCGGGGTCGAGCAGAAATGCCAACGGCACCTCGAATACTTCGTCGACTTCGCCGGGCTCGGGCCGCCAAGGCGGTCGCTGCGCCGAAACCATCGCCACCACCGGAGTCACGGCAAAGCCGCTGACGGTCTCGAAGCAGTCGAGAAATCCGACCGGCTCGACATGGTGCCGCGGCAAGCCGATTTCTTCCTCGGTCTCGCGCAGCGCGGCATCGACCACATCCGTGTCGGTATCGTCGACACGGCCGCCAGGAAAGGCCACCTGGCCCGCGTGACGCGCCAGATGCTGCGTCCGGCGCGTCAGCACCACCCTGGGTTCCTCGACATCGAGTATCGGCACCAGCACCGCGGCAGGCGTCAGCGGCGCATCACCGATCAGATCGCGCATCATGGCGTGATTCCAGCCCGGCAGGCGCGGCGGAGCGGCCAGCGGCAGCAGCGCCTCGCGCCATTCGTTAGTCTGTGTGCGCATCATGCGGGCCAACGCTTGGGCAACTCCTCGCGCATCAGCCGCAGACGTTCGGTCTGGGACATCGTTCCCCAGCGCATGATCTCGTCGACGCTGCGCTTGCAGCCGACGCAGAACCCGGCCTCGTCCAGCCGACACACCTTCACGCAGGGGGTCAGCGGTTCACTTTCGTCGAGGAGTCGTGCTTGGAAAACCATCCCGACATGCTAGCGCAGTTGCGCATCGCGCAGGCGTGCGCCGTTCACTTCACGCCCAGCAGTTCGATCTCGAACACCAGCACCTCGTTCGGACCGATACGCGGCAGCTGCCCCCGCGCGCCATAGGCCTGATTGGGCGGAATCCAGACCTTCCACTTGCCGCCCACGCGCATGCGCGGCAGCACGTCCTTCCAGCCCGGAAGCATGCGCTTGACCGGAAACGTCACCGGGCGGCCGTGCGCATAGGAGCTGTCGAACTCCATGCCGTCGATGAGCGCGCCGCGGTAGTTGGCGACCACCGTGCTGCCCAGCGACGGATGCGCTCCGTTGCCCTTGCGCAGAATCTTGTACTGCACGCCCGACGGCAGCGTGACCACCCCGTCTTGCGTGCGATTCTGCGCCATGAAGCGACGGGCTTCGGCCGCGTTGGCCACGGCCTGCTTGTGGAAACCCTCCTCGGCACGCTTGTGCAGCTGCTGGCCGAGCAGATTCAGCTGCTCGCGCATCTGCGCGGCAGGCACTTTGGGCGCGCGACCGGCATACGCGTCGCGCAGCGCGCGCACCAGCGTGTCGATGTCGAACGTGCGCTTGCCCTGGGCCACTCGCGTACCGATCTGATAGCCCACCGCATACGATGCCTTGGTCCGGTCGAGACCGGCGGCCGGCTTGGACGACTGCGCTTTCTGCGCACCCCCGCCCTGCGCCCACGCCAGAGCCGGCGTGGCGAGCAGTGCAATCAGGGCAAGACGTGGATTCATCGATGCATTCGCCTCGGGCGTTTCATTCCGCCCACCATGGTAAGCCATGCGTATCGCCACCCGCATGCGCAGGACAACGACTCTCTGTTCAGATCACCATGGCGGGCGGATGGTTCCCCGCTGGTACCATGCGCCTTTTCTCCACGGAGTCCGCACATGGCCTACCGCAACCTGCTCACCCGCGACGACGGCGCTGTCCGCACCATCACGGTCAACCGTCCCGACAAGCTCAACGCGCTCAATCTCGACACGCTGAACGAGCTGACCCTGGCCTTCAGCCAGGCCGCGCACGACAGCAGCATCCGCGCGGTTGTGCTGACTGGCGCCGGCGACAAGGCCTTCGTGGCTGGCGCCGACATCGCCGAGATGAACACCTACACGCCGACCCAGGCGCTGTCATTCTCCCGCGTCGGCCAGGCCTTGATGCTGACCATCGAACGTCTCGGCAAGCCCGTCATCGCGCGCATTCCCGGCTACGCGCTGGGCGGCGGCATGGAACTGGCGATGGCCTGCCATCTGCGCATCGCCTCCGCCAAGGCGAAGTTCGGCCAGCCGGAGATCAATCTCGGCCTGATTCCGGGCTTCGGTGGCACGCAGCGCCTGCTGCGCCTGGCCGGACGCGGCGCGGCGCTGGAACTGTGCCTGACGGGCAAGCAGATCGACGCCGCCCGCGCGCATGCCCTGGGCGTGGTGACCGACGTGGTCGAACCGGAACAGCTGGACGACGTCGTGAAGGACCTCGCCGAGCAGCTGGCCGCGAGCGCGCCGCGCGCCGCGGCGGGCATCCTCGACGCCGTGCTCAGCGGCGGCGAGTGCGCCATCGAACAGGGGCTGGACTACGAAAGCCAGGGCTTCGCGCTGTGCTTCGCCACCGAAGACATGCGCGAAGGCACCAGCGCCTTCCTGGAACGCCGCAAGCCCGCATTCAAGGGCCGCTGAACATCACCGACGGCATCGCGCGCCGCGTCAGGTTTCCAGGGCATCCAACCGGCGCGCGAGCCAAATCGTCAGTCCGCCGCACGAAGTATCTTCGGGGCAATGATCCACCACCTCGAAGCCGTGCTCATGCAGCAGCGCGCGGTAGGCCTCGGTATCCAGGCTGGCGTGGTACAGCGGCTCGCCACGGAACGTTCCCATCGCCACGCCGTGCTCTGTGCCGCTGGTGAACATCAGCGGCGCACCGGGCGCGGCATGGCGGGCGAACACCGCGAACATGGCGCGCTGATCCTCGTGCGCGAGATGAAAGAAGCTGTTCCAAGCCAGCACGCCATCGAAGCGGCGCGCGAGATCCAGGCCGCGCATGTCGGCCTGCACCCAGGTCTGCGTCGGCAAGCGCGCTCGGCTCAACGCGACCATCGCCGCGCCATCCACGCCGGTCACGGCGCGGCCCTGCTCGACCAGATACGCCGCCACCGGCTCGCCGCAACCGCAGCCCAGGTCGAGCACCTCGCCCGACGCCGGCACCATCTCCAGGAAACGATCCATCCAGCTACGCTCGTCGAAATGCGTGCGCAGACGGTCGCTTTGCCAGGCCGCCGCGTGGCGCTGGTACAGGTCGAGAATGCGGTCGGCGTCCTTATTCACGGCGACGGCGCGCGGCGGCTCAGCCCTCGCCGCCCTTGTAGACCTTCTCGCCGGCCGTGACGCGGAAACCGAGCCGGTTCTCCGGCGGTGCCAGCGGACAGGTCGCGTACGGCGTGAAGGCGCACGGCGGGTTGTAGGCCTTGTTGAAGTCGATCACGACGTGGCCGTCCTTCGGCTTGTCGATGTACAGGAAGCGCGCCGCGCCGTAGGTCTCCTTGCCGCTGGTGGCGTCGGCGAAGACCAGGAAGTACTGGCTGTCGCCCGGCACTTCGATCACCGGATACAACGTGTAATCGTGACCCTGGTAAGTGAATTCGGCCTTGCCCGGCACCGGAAAGGTATCCACCGCGCCGATCTCGTTGCCCATCTTCAGCGTGTGCGGTTTGGTGTACGGCACCCACTTGGCCACGATGCGCAGCGACGGGTCGACCGGGAAATGATCGATGCCGGCGAAATGCGTGCGCGTGGGCGATTCGCTGTCCTTCACGCGAAGACCCTTCCGGCCGTTGCGCGCGATCAGGTAGAACTCGGTGGTGCCGAAACGCACGACGGTCGGCTTGTCGTGGCTGTCGTCCAGCAGCGTGGCGCGGCGTTCGTGCTTGCCGTCGATGGTGGCGTGCGCGTCCGGCGCCAGCTCGATCGTCACCGTGCCGTCCTTGCGCCAGTCCACCGTACCCAGATGCGCAGGCGCCGTATCGATGACAATGGCGTTGTCCTTGGCGCTGCCGACTGTATTGGCGCCCTGCTCCAGCCACGGCAGTCCGATCAGGCTGAGCCAGCCGTACGGTGCAGTCAGCCGCTCCACGCGCTGCGTGCGCCAGTGTTCGATCTGCTGGGTGTAGGACGAGACGTCGGCGGCTTGCACGGTGGCGACTCCGGAAAGAGCGATGAGGAAGACAGCGAGAAGCGGACTGGCGCGAAACATGGACGATCTCCGAGAACGACTTCCGAAAAATGGACTCCGTCGCAGGGTGCCCGACGGCGCATGGGACGTATACGAAATGTACGTCATGAGCTTATTGCCAACATGCCGAAAAGCATTCCCGCCCTCTTTCGTATACACAACGCGATGCCTTTCGCGAAACCCTTGAATGCCGACCGCCGACTCAGCGGCCACGGTTGAACAGACGGTCCAGTTCGTGCATGCCGAGCTGCACCCAGGTCGGGCGTCCGTGGTTGCACTGGCCGGAACGCTCGGTGGCCTCCATGTCGCGCAGCAGCGCGTTCATCTCGGCCACGGTCAGGCGGCGACCGGCGCGCACGGAACCGTGGCAGGCCATGGTCGACAGCAGCTCGTTCTCCAGCTCTTCCAGACGGCGGGAGCTGCCGTGCTGGGCCAGTTCGCCGAGTACGTCGCGGGTCAGCTGGGCCACGTCCGCACCTTCCAGCAGCGCGGGAATGCGGCGCACGGTGATCTGGTTCGGGCCGCTGCGGGAGAGTTCCAGCCCCCAGCCGGCCAGCGCTTCGGCGTGCTCCTCGGCCGCCTCGGCCTCGCGCGCGGAGACCGCCAGCGCCAGCGGCACCAGCAGCATCTGCGTGCGCAGACCGCTACCGCTGCGCGCGTTCTTCATGCGCTCGTAGGTGATGCGTTCGTGCGCGGCGTGCATATCGACCAGCACCAGCCCGTGCGCGTTCTCGGCCAGCACGAAGATGCTCTTGAGCTGCGCCAGCGCGTAGCCGAGCGGCGGAATGTCCGCCTCGTCCGCCGACTCCGGCAGACCGCGCTGCGGCGCGTCGCCGACCAGCGCCTGATAGTCGGCCAGCGGCGCATCGCGCACGCCCAGCGACAGACCGGCCTGACTGCGCCAGACACCGCCATTGTGCGACCCGCCACCACCTCCACCGAACATCGCGGGCGAGGCGGCAGGAGCCGTGCCTTCGGGCGAGGACTGCGTTCCGGCCAGCGGGGCGACCGGCTGCGAAGTGATACTGCCCGCGCGCGTCTCCGACAGCGCCTCGTGCAGCGTACGGAACAGGAAATCGTGCACCAGCCGCTGCTCGCGAAAGCGCACCTCGCTCTTGGCCGGATGCACGTTGACGTCGACGCCGGCCGGGTCCAGTTCCAGAAACAGCACGAACGCCGGATGACGGCCGTGGAACAGCACGTCCGCATAGGCCTGGCGCACGGCATGCGCGACCACCTTGTCGCGCACCATGCGGCCGTTGACGTAGAAATACTGCTGATCGGCCTGGCTGCGCGCCGCCGTGGGCAGACCGACCCAGCCGGACAAGCGCATGCCCGCCGCCTGATGATCGATGCGCAGACTGGCCTCGGTGAAGCCCTCGCCCAGCACTTCGCCCACGCGCGCCAGTGCCGCGCGCTCGTCGTTCGCCGGACGCAGCATGCGCACTTGCCGGCCGTTGTGGCTGAGGCGGAATTCGACGTCCTCGTGCACCAGCGACAGCGTCTTCAGCAGTTCGTCGATGCGGCCGAACTCGGTGCGTTCGGTACGCAGGAACTTGCGCCGTGCCGGCACGTTGTAGAACAGGTCGCGCACGTCGACGCTGCTGCCCGGCGGATGCGGTGCGGGGCGCGAGTCGCCGATCGCGCCGCCGTCGACCTCGACACGGAACGCGGCTTCGGCGTCGCGCGGCCGCGAAGTCAGCGTGAAGCGCGACACCGAGGCGATCGAGGCCAGCGCCTCGCCACGGAACCCCATGGTGGCGACGTGCTCGAGATCGTCGAAGCTGCCGATCTTGCTGGTCGCGTGCGAGGCCACCGCCAGCGGCAGCTGCTCCGGGGCGATGCCGCCGCCGTCGTCGCGCACGCAGATGCGCCGTGCGCCACCGGCCTCGATCTCCACTTCGATGCGGTGCGCGCCGGCATCGAGGCTGTTCTCGACCAGCTCCTTGACCACCGATGCCGGTCGCTCGATGACCTCGCCGGCGGCGATCTGGTTGATGAGTTCGGGTGGAAGCGGACGGATATCGGACATGACGGACTCGCGGCTACGAGTCGCCAAGGATACCAGCGCGAACTCCGTGACCGGCGGGGATCAGCCGGTCGGAATCGCCAGCATGCTGCCGGCGCGAACCATGTTCGAGTCCATGTTGTTGGCGTTCTTGATGGCATCCATGCTGACGCCGTACTGATGCGCGATGCCCGACAGCGTCTCGCCGTTGCTGACCTTGTGCAGGTCCTGCACGCCGGAGTCGGCACTCGCCACACCCGAGGACGAAGACGCCGCTTCGGTCGAGGCGATCTTCACGCCGTGTTTCTTCGCCCACTGCGCAGCGAACCAGGTGCCTTGCGGCGGCGTGGTGGTGAAGTAGTGCTCGACGCCTTTCAGGATCGCACGCGCCATCTTCTGGCGATATCTCGGCGAGCGCAGCAGGCGTTCGTCGTGGCGATTGCTGATGAAGGCGGTCTCGACCAGGATCGACGGCACGTCCGGCGAACGCAGCACCACGAAGTTGGCGTGCTGTACCCGCGGCTTGTACAGCGGAATGATGCCCTTCAACGCGCCGAGCACATCGTGCCCGACCTGCTTGCTGGCCTGCATGCTGGCGCCCTGGGAGAGATCCAGCAACACCGCGGCCAGCGTGTGGCTGCGGTTGTCCAGCGACACGCCGCCGACCAGATCGGATGCGTTCTCGCTGCGCGCCAGCCACTTGCCGGCTTCGCTTTCCTTGCCGTGCGTGGACAGCACCCAGACCGAGGCGCCGCGCGCCGAGCAGTGGTTCGGGCAGGAGTTGGCGTGGATCGAAACGAACAGATCGGCCTTGTGCTGACGCGCGATCTCGAAACGGCGCTCCAGCGGAATGTAGGTGTCGTCGTCGCGGGTCAGGATGGCCTGCATGCCCGGCTGCTTGTCGACCAGCGCGGCCAGCCGCTTGGCGATGGCGAGCGTGACGGTCTTCTCTTCCAGTCCGCCCGGACCGTGTGCGCCGGAATCCTTGCCGCCGTGACCCGGGTCGATCGCGACCAGTACCTTGCGCTGGCTGACCGGCGCAGTACGGCGCACGATGGCGCGTCCGGCGTCGGACGACGGATACATGTCCAGCACCAGCCGATAGCCGTTGCCGCCGGACGGATCAAGCAGAAAGCTCTTGGGCCGCACGCCGGCCTTCATGTCCAGCACCACGCGCACGCCGTGCCGGCCGTGTTTGCCGGTGCGGACGTCCTTCAGCAATCCGCCGCCGTCCGGCGACTGGAATCCCTTCGCCAGATGGGCGCGGCTGAAATCCAGCACGACGCGGTCCGGGTTCTTCAGCTGAAACAGCTTGTAATCCACCGGACCGGACAGATCGAACACGGCGCGAGTGTGCTGGTCGCTCGTCGACATGCGTACGGCACGCACCTGCGTCGACGACGCCGCATACGCCGGACACAGGGCGACCGTCGCCGCAACGGCGAGCAGAAAAACAAGCAGTGGCCGGCAGAGTTCGCGCATGGTGGGTGTGATACCCCAATTTCTTTCGCGAAGCAAGACCTTTTCCCTTTTGAATCCGCGACCTGCACGACCTTTGTCAGAACTTACCTTCGTTCCAGTCGCGACCGAAAGAGCCCCAAAAAGTCGACGTTATTTCTTTCTATTCAAAAGGTTAACGATTCGATCAGGCGTTCACCCCGCGCGCTCGACGGCTCCATGCGCAATCGCCGGGCGGTATCGGCATGCTCCAGATGCAAGGAAAGATCCGCGGCCGGCAGCGCGCCCGCCCCCCGCTGCGGCCATTCGATCAGGATCACGGCGCGCGGATCAGCCAGCGCATCCAGGCCCAGCCATTCCAGTTCGCCGGGATCGGCGATGCGGTACAGATCCAGGTGCCAGGCCGGACGCCCGTCGTCCAGCGTGTACGGTTCGATCAGGCTGTAGGTCGGACTCTTGATGCGGTCGCCAGCGCCCAGCGCCGAGAGCCAGGCGCGCGCCAGCGAGGTCTTGCCGGCACCCAGATCACCGTACAGGTAGACCACCAGACCGTCCGCGCCGGAGGCGGCTGCCAGCTGTCGTCCGAGCGTCTCGGTGGCTTCCGGGTCGGCCAACAGCAGAGACGGCGATTCAGTTCGGGTCGGCATTGAGCAACTCGCGCAAGGGAAGGAAAAGATCGGACGCCAGCAGACCGCGCTCGCCGTGGGCCGCCGCGGCGTGGTCCCCAGCGCGTGCATGCAGGCCGACGCCGAGTCCGGCCGCTTCCCAGGGCGAGAGGCCCTGCGCCAGCAGCGCCGCGATGACGCCGGTCAGCACGTCGCCCATGCCGCCGGCGGCCATGCCCGGATTGCCCCAGGGACAGACGGCCACGTGACCGTCGGGGGCGGCGATCAGGCTGCCGCTGCCCTTCAGCACCACCACGGCACCGTAGCGCTCGGCGAGGGCGCGCGCCGCCGCGAAGCGGTCGGCCTGAATGCTTGCCGTGTCGGTCTGCAGCAGACGCGCGGCCTCGCCCGGGTGCGGCGTGAGTACGGCATGCTCGGGCAACTCGACACGCTGGGCCGCCAGTAGATTCAGGGCGTCGGCATCGATCACGCACGGAAGCTCGCGGGTTCGCGCCGACTGCCACAGAGCACGCCCCCAGTCGTCCTGCCCCAGGCCGGGGCCGATGGCCAGCACGCTGGCCTGCCGTATCAGGGGTTCCAGATCGGCCTGCGCCTCGACGGCGTGCGCCATCAATTCGGGCCGCGCAGCGTTCAACGCGCCGATGTGCGCGGCCCGCGTCGCCACGCTGACCAGGCCGGCGCCCGCACGCAGCGCGGCCTCGGCGCACAGCCGGATCGCACCGCCCATGCCGGCGTCGCCGCCCAGCGCCAGCACGTGACCATTCGCGCCCTTGTGGCTGTTGCGACGGCGCGGTGGCAGACCGTGTGCGTGTAGCAGTTCAGCGTCAGGCGACTGAAAACCGGGTGGCGGCAGTTCGAGGCGATCCAGGTGCAGCGCGCCGCAGCAATCGCCGGCGTCGGCCGTGAACAGACCCCGCTTATGCGCCACGAACGTGACCGTGGCCGCAGCGCGCACGCAGGGTTCGCGCGCAACGCCGGTATCCGCGTCCAGACCCGAAGGAAGATCCAGAGCCAGCAACGGACGACCGCTGGCGTTGACCTGCTCGATGAGCCGGGCAGCCGCGCCCTCCGGCGCACGGCTGAGTCCGGTGCCGAACAGGCCATCCACGATCACGTCGAACGCGCTCAGATCCGGCGCATCGCCCGCGCTCCCGCATGCCCCGCCGGCCTCTTCGTAAGCCTTCCTCGCGCGCAGCGCATCGCCCTCTGAAGTCGCGCTCAACGCCAACGCATGAGCGCGGAAACCGGCCTGCAGGGCCAACGCGCCAAGCAGGAAGGCATCGCCACCGTTGTTGCCCGGCCCGCACAGCAACAGCAACGACCGCGCCTGCGGCCAGCGCGTGCGCAGGACACCGAGCGCGGCGTGGGCCGCGCGCGTCATCAGGGTGAACCCGGGCACGCCGAGTTCCTCGATGGCGTGCCGATCCTGCGCACGCACCTGTGCTGCCGTGAACAGCGCGCGTTGCATGAGGAGCTTCATGCCGGAAGAAAGCGTCGGATCATGCGCGAAGCGTAGCAACGATGGCGCCCGCGCGGCAGTCCGTAGCGACGCGAACCACTACAATGCCACCATGTCCGCCCTGCCCGACCACATCGATCCGCACGCCCTCATCACCGACATCCGCGGCTGGGCGAAGGAACTCGGATTCAGCGCGCTCGGCGTCACCGGCACATCTTTGCGCGAGGACGAATCCCACCTGGAAGACTGGCTCGACCAGGGCATGCACGGCGAGATGGCCTACATGCGCAGGCACGGCCGCAAGCGCAGCCGTCCCGAGGAACTGGAACCGGGCACGCAGCGCGTGATCTGCGTGCGCATGGACTACATGCCGCCCGGCGTGCGCGGCGCCTGGAGCGTGATCGAAGATCCCGCTCTCGGCTACGTGGCGCGCTACGCGCTGGGCCGCGACTACCACAAGCTGATGCGCAACCGCCTGCAGAAGCTGGCCGACCGCATCGCTGGCGTCGTCGGACCGTTCGGCTACCGCGCCTTCGTCGATTCCGCCCCGGTGCTGGAAAAAGCGCTGGCGCGCAACGCCGGCCTCGGCTGGATCGGCAAGCACACGCTGCTGCTCAGCCGCGACGCCAGCTCCTGGTTCCTGCTCGGCGAACTGTTCACCGACCTGCCCCTGCCGCTGGACGAACCGGCCAGCGCGCACTGCGGCTCCTGCCGGCGCTGCATCGACATCTGCCCGACCCAGGCCATCGTCGCACCCTACCGGCTGGACGCGCGCCGCTGCATCTCCTACCTGACCATCGAACTGAGGGGATCGATTCCCGAACCACTGCGCGCGCCGATGGGCAATCGCATCTTCGGCTGTGACGACTGCCAGCTGGTGTGCCCGTGGAACAAGTTCGCGCAGCAGGCCACGGAGCCGGACTTCGCGCCAAGACACGGGTTGGACGGCGCGAAGCTGACCGAGCTGTTCGCCTGGGACGAGGACACGTTCCTGCTGCGCACACAGGGCATGGCGATTCGTCGCACCGGCTACGAGGGCTGGCTGCGCAACATCGCCGTGGCGCTGGGCAACGCCGCACCCTCACCCGCCGTGGTCGATGCGCTGAAGGCGCGCGCCGACCATCCGTCCGCGCTGGTGCGCGAGCATGTCGCCTGGGCGCTGCGCGAACAGGACAAGAAAGCGGGGTGTGCCGGAACGGCCGGATGAATCAGGCGCCGATCAGCCAGCCCGGCATGCCCTCGGGCGCGCCGTACCAGCCCCAGGTGCGCAGCCGTTGCATGATCGCTTCATGGCTTTCGGCAACGTCGCGCTCGAATCCGAGCACGGTGTAGGCCCAGGCCTCGCGCATCAGCTCCTCACCGTAGTCCCCAATCTGTCCGGACTGCCCGAACAACAGCATGCCGCGCGGCGAGCCGAAGCCTTCGACCCACAGATCCGCGACCAGACACTTCGCCGAAGGAAGCAGCACCACGCGCCACGGCGTGACGTGCAACTCCAGTTCACGAGCAGCTTGCTGCCAGGTCTGTACGAAGCGGGTTCCGGGCATGCGCGGATGCACTCATCCAACGGGCGTCGAGTTCAGTACACGGCGCCACGCGGGGAATTGCAAGTTTTTTGTCGCCCCCCCGCATGGGCAACGGAGTGCCGGTCAGGCCGCCTGCTTCGGAATCGACGTGTTGGTATGGCTGATGCGGTTGTCGGCGTCGACGTAGACCAGCTGCGGCTTGTAGTCGGCCAGCTCGGCCTCGTCCAGGGTCACGAACGCGGCGATGATGATCAGATCGCCCGCCTGCGCGCTGCGCGCGGCGCTGCCGTTGACCGAGATGATCCCGGAGCCTTCTTCGGCACGCAGGGCGTAGGTCGTGAAGCGCTGCCCGCTATTGATGTTCCAAGCGTGGATCTGCTCGTACTCACGGATGCCGGACGCATCCAGCAGATCGCCGTCGATGGCGATCGAACCTTCGTAGTGCAGCTCCGCGTGCGTGACGGTGGCGCGGTGGATCTTGGCCTTGAGCATGTTCAAATGCATGGCGTCGCCTCGACGGATGCGATGTGGGTGAAAGGGGAAATTATAGCGGCTGGGCGCGTTCGCTGCTGTATCCGCGTGCCGGACTAGTTCAGCAGCAGGTTGTCGATCAGTCGGGTCGCGCCCAGCCGGGCGGCGATCAGCGCGATGCGTTCCTCGCCCGGTTCGACACCCGGCTCACCCAGATCGATGCTGCGCCGGACCGCCGCATAGTCGGGCTCGAAGCCCAGTTCACGAAGCTGTGCGACGGCCTCCAGCTCGATTTCCTGCGGCGCGCGTCCCGCCTCGTGCGCGGTTTTCATCGCCAGCAGGGTGCGATGGATGCCTGTCGCACGCTTGCGTTCCTCGGGAGACAGGTACTGATTGCGCGAACTCATCGCCAGGCCATCCGCCTCGCGCACGATCGGCGCGGCCAGGACGGTCACCGGCAGGCCGAGATCGCGCACGAAGCGCTCGATCACGCGCAACTGCTGGAAATCCTTCTGTCCGAACACCGCGACATCCGGCTGCACCAGGTTGAACAACTTGCAGACCACGGTGGCCATGCCGTCGAAGTGCCCAGGACGATGCGCGCCCTCCAGCGACTCGGTCAGACGCGGCACCTGCACGCGCACGGACTGTTCCGGCCCGAACGGGTACATGGTTTCCACGCTGGGCGCGAACACCACATCGCAGTCGTGATCGGCCAGTCCGGCCTGATCCTGCGCCAGCGTGCGCGGGTAGCGCTCGAAGTCCTCGCCCGGCCCGAACTGGGTCGGGTTGACGAACACACTGGCGACCACGCGATCGCAACGCGCGCGCGCCTGCTTCAGGAGCGAATAGTGGCCCGCATGGAGATTGCCCATGGTGGGCACCAGGCCCACGGCCTGGCCGCTCTCGCGCCAGCCACGCACGACGGCGCGCAGGGCCTGGATTTCGGTCACGGTCTGCATGCTTGGCGTCGCGCTCGCTCAGTACTGATGTTCGGCCGCGGGGAAGCTTCCCTCGCGCACATCGGCAGCGTAGGCAGCCATGGCTTCGACCACGGAGCCGCGACCAGCCAGGAAATCCTTGCTGAACTTGGGCCGTTTGCCGGGCGTGATCCCGAGCATGTCGTACACCACCAGCACCTGCCCATCGGTGTCCGCACCGGCACCGATGCCGATGGTCGGAATGTCCAGTTCTTCGGTGATGCGTGCAGCGAGCGCGGCCGGCACGGCCTCCAGCACCAGCAACTGCGCGCCGGCGGCGGCCACGGCATGCGCATCGGCCAGAATCTGTTCGGCGACGGCTTCCTCGCGCCCCTGCACACGATAGCCGCCTAGGCGATGCACCGACTGCGGCGTCAGACCCAGATGCGCACACACGGGGACGTTGCGTTCGACCAGCGCCTCGATCACGCCGCAGATGTGCCCGGCGCCCTCCAGCTTGACCATCGCCGCGCCGCCTTCGGCCATCAAGCGGCGTGCGGCCTCCAGCGCGAACGCGGGATCGCGATCGGCCATGAACGGCAGATCCGCCACCAGCAGCGCCTTGGACAGCCCGCGCGAGACCAGCGTGCTGTGATAGACCGCCTGATCCAGCGTCACCGGCAGCGTGCTGGCATGTCCCTGCACCACCATGCCCAGCGAATCACCGACCAGCACCACATCGACGCCAGCCATGTCCGCGCAGGTCGCGAAACTCGCGTCGTACGCGGTCAGCATGACGATCTTGCGGCCTTCGTTCTTCATCGCACGCAGACCGGGCACGGTCACGGGCTTGCGGTCGGCATGGGCGTTTTCGGTGTACACGTGAGGCGTTCTCGCGCAAAGAGTTCGATTATCGGGGGTGCGCCGTCCAGCGCTCAAGCGCGCGCGGCGCGAACCGTGAAGACGGCCGGCCCCGCAGTCATGTGGGCGACGCCAGTCGCTTGCAAGCACTGGCGTCGACTTTTTCCAACAGTGCGTCCACCCGGCCCCGTCCTGGAATATGCAGCGCAGACGCGAGTTCGGACAGCGGCAGCAGTACGAAGGCGCGTTCGGCGATGCGTGGATGCGGCACCGTCAGGTGCGGCTCGTCGATCTCACGTTCGCCGTAGACCAGCAGATCCAGATCCAGCGTGCGCGGCCCCCAGCGCCGCCCCTCTCGGGTGCGCCCGGCCAGGAGCTCGACTTCGAGCAGGGCCTGCATCAACGCCTGCGGCGGCAACGCGGTCTCCAGTTCGGCGACCGCGTTGATGAAGTCCGGCTGGTCGGTCACGCCCCAGGGCGGCGTCCGATACAGCGACGAACGCCGCTGCATCGTCGTCTGCGGCAGCGCATGCAGCGCGTCGAAGGCGGCGAGCACACGCGCCTGCGGATCGCCCTGATTGCTGCCCAGGGCCACGTATGCACGCATCGTCAATCCGCCTGATCGCCGCCACCGGCCTTCTTGCGCCCACCGCGGCGACGGCGACGCTTGCGCGTGCCACTGCCGGCGCTCTTGCCGCCGCGCGACGATGGCCCCAGTTGCTCGGCCAGTTGTTCGGCAGGCAGTTCCTGGGCCTCGGTCCACCATTGCCCCTGTTCGCGCAGCTCCTCGGATTCGCCCGCGCGCAGCAGCAGAAAATCGTAGGCAGCGCGAAAACGTGGATGCTCCAGCAGCCGGAACACACGCTTGCGGGTGCGCTGACCGAACCGCGACTGCAAGATCCAGATGTCTTCCATCACGTGCGTGAAGCGACGCGGGATCGCCACGTGCTGCGTCTGGTTCGCGAGCACGCGATGCGCCGCCCGCTGCCAGGCCAGCGCCGGCGACGTGCCGTCGTCGATCAACGCCTGCGCCTGGTCGCGCACATCACCCCACAGCAACACGGCGAAAAGGAACGCGGGCGTCACCGGCTTGCCCTCGGCGATGCGCGCATCGGTGTTGGCCATGCCCTGCTCGATCATAGCCAGCAGGCTTTCATCACCCGCATCCAGCGCGCGCGCCGTGGCCGGGAACAGCGGCGCCAGCAGACCGTGACGGCGCAGCATGCGGAAGCTCTTCAGCGCGTAGCCGGCCATGAACAGCTTCAGCGACTCGTCGAACAGTCGCGCTGGCGCGGCGTCCTGCAGCAGCGGCGCCAACTCGGCGAACGGCGCCGAAGCGGACGGGTCGATGTCGAAGTCCAGCTTCGCCGCCAGCCGCGCCGCGCGCAGCATGCGCACCGGGTCCTCGCGATAGCGGGTCTCCGGATCGCCGATCAGGTGCAGCACGCGGTCGTGCAGGTCCTGCATGCCGCCCACGTCGTCGCGCACGCTGAAATCGGCAATGTCGTAGTACATCGCGTTGACGCGGAAGTCGCGGCGCAGCGCGTCCTCCTCGATGGACCCCCAGATATTGTCGCGCACGATGCGGCCGTCGACGATGTGTCGGTCGCCGTCGCTATCGCCATCGCCGGATTCGCCGCTGCCGCGGAACGTGGCCACCTCGATGATCTCGCGGCCGAACACGACATGCGCCAGCCGGAAGCGTCGGCCGATCAGGCGGCAGTTGCGGAACAGCTTGCGCACTTCCTCGGGCGTGGCATCCGTGGCGATGTCGAAATCCTTCGGCTGCACATCAAGCAGCAGATCGCGCACAGCGCCGCCGACCAGCAGGGCGCGGTAGCCCGACTCGTGCAGGCGATACAGCACCTTCAGCGCCGCCTTGCTGATGTTGCGCCGTGAAACACTGTGCTGGTCACGGGGTATGATGCGCGTGGGGTGCGCGGAAAGGTTCGGTTTTTCTTGGTTCAAGCGGTCGGTTTCCTCATTGGCCGCAAATCAGGCATTGCCCGGCGGCATATTTCCGTTATACTACCGCGCCTCGCGCTACAGCGCTCCCTTCGTCTAGCGGTCTAGGACGTCGCCCTCTCAAGGCGAAAACACGAGTTCGAGTCTCGTAGGGAGCGCCACTTAACTTTTGCGATCATCCCTGATCGCCGCTGAAAGCCTCTTGCGGCCAGTTTCAGGATGCGCGCAATGGATGCCACTCTGGAAGCGTCCATCCCTGGACGCGCTCCTTGAGAAGCGTCGTTACCATCTGCATCACCGGGGCAAACTTCATGACCTTCGTCGTTGTCGACAACTGCATCAAGTGCAAGTACACCGACTGCGTCGAAGTCTGTCCGGTCGACGCCTTCCACGAAGGCCCGAACTTCCTGGCCATCAACCCCGACGAATGCATCGACTGCACCCTGTGCGAGCCGGAGTGCCCCGTCAACGCCATCTATCCCGAGGACGACGTGCCGGCGGGACAGGAGGCGTTCACCGAGCTCAACGCCGAGCTGTGCAAGACCTGGCCGGTCATCACCGAACGCAAGGATGCTCCGGCCGACGCGGCCGAGTGGGAGAACAAGCCCAACAAACTTCCGCTGCTGGAGCGCTGATCCGGCAGCAGCACGATCGCCGGCCCCGCGACGAAAATCAAAACGCCGCCCGATGGGCGGCGTTTTCGTATCCGGACGAATGATCTCAGCCGCCCAGCCGCGCTCGCAGCGCGCCGATCAGACGACCGACCTGCTGCGGATCGCCCGTGGCGCTGACGATGCTCCCACCGTCCGCGGCCGGCTTGACCTGGACCATGACGGTCGGCGCAGCCTTGTCGCCCGACGTGGGCGATCCGGACGAACCGGGCGCGTCCTGAGTGTTGCTGAAGTGGCGCTGCAGGAAGCCCTGCTTCGAGCCCAGCTCCATCTTCGGCGCCATCTTCACCTGATAGGTATGTTCGGCATCGCTCTGGCTGGCAATGGCGCCGATGTCGCCGTTGCCCAGCGCCAGGCCGACGCGCTTGTAGGCGCTGTCGACATCGTTGGGCAGATGCAGCGAATTCGGGCTGACCGTCGTCGCGGCGGCCTGCTCGTGCTGGGCGTTCACGGTCGGGATGGTCAGCGCATCGCTGACGTTGGGCCGATCCATGTTGGGCGGAATCTCGAGCGGGTTCTCCTGCTTGGCTTTCTCCCATGCCTTGCTGGAACGGAACATGCCGCAACCGGAAAGCATCACGGTGCTCAGCACGAGGGCGACGAGGATCTTCTTCATGTGGATATCCGTTGAAAGTCGTGTCAGTCCGCCAACGCCGCAGGCGTCAGACGGGCCAGTGTATCGCGTATGGCCTTGCGGTCCGAGTCATCTTCCAGCGCATGCAATGGAAGACGCAGGCTGCCGTCACCCAGCCCCAGCGTGGCCAGCCCCGCCTTGACCGGAATCGGGTTGGGCGCGCAATCCAGCGCCTGCAGCAGCGGCTGGATGGCCTGCGCCCGCTCGCGGGCCAGTGCGTGATCGCCATCGGTCGCCGCATCGCACAGGGCGCGGAAGGCCTCGGGAATCAGGTTCACCACCACCGAGATCGTGCCGGCGGCGCCCGCCAGCATGGCCTCGACGGCGCTGCCGTCATCCCCGGACAGATAGACGAAATCCTCGCCGGCAAGTTCCGCCATCGCATGAATGCGGGCGACATCCGCGCGCGCTTCCTTGATGCCGACGATACGCTCGTGACCGCGCAGCGCCGCGACCGTGTCCGGCAGCATGTCGCAGGCCGTGCGCGTGGGCACGTTGTACAGGATCACCGGCAGACCGCCCTGATCGGCCACTTCGTTGAAATGCCGGATCAGACCCTGCTGAGTCGGACGCACGTAGTACGGTGTGACCACCAGTGCCGCATCCGCGCCCAGATCCGCCGCATGCCGAGTCAGACGAACGGTTTTCGTCGTTCCGGCCTCACCGGTGCCGGCGATGACCGGCACACGGCCGTTCACGCGCGCCACGGCGCACGTCAGCAGGCGATCGTATTCATCGGCTTCGAGAAAGTGCGCCTCGCCGGTCGAGCCGGCCACCACGAGCGCCTGGGTACCGCCCTCGATCTGCTGTTCGATCAAGCGTTCGAAGGCTTCGATATCGAGTTCGCCGCCGGCGCGAAAAGGCGTCGCCAGGGCGCAAATGCTTCCACTGAGTTTCAACACGCGAACCTTGAGAAGGAATGTCGGCGATGTTACTTGCGGGTTCCGGTTGCGGGCAAGTAAGCTCGAACCGTGCGCGGCCGTCGGGCCGCGCCCGCTGACTCAGGTGTCCATGGTCTTGAACCGCAGCATCACGCAGCGCCCCGGGGGCGACAACCAACTGCTCGTGCAGACGCTTTCGCCGGCCTCTCGCTCGCCCTTGATGCCCCTCGTCCGTCGCATCGCCGACGCCGGATGCAATCTGGCCGACACGCGCGTGTCCACGCTCGGCAGCGACGTCTGCGTGATCCTGCTGGCGCAGGGTAGCTGGGACGCCGTGGCCAAGCTGGAAACGACGCTCGACAAGCTGGCCCGCGAGGACCGCGACCTGCACCTGGTGCACTACCGCACCCAGGCGCGCGCCGCGCAGACGCACCTGCTGCCGTACCTGGTCGAGGTGATCGCCGCCGACCGCAGCGGTGTGCTGGCCGACGTGATCGAGTTCTTCACCCGCAACGGCATCAGCATCGAGCAGCTGACCTCGATGCGCTACCAGGCCATGCAGACCGGCGCCGGCATGTTCCAAGCGCAGATCACCATCGGCATTCCCGCCGACAGCCACATCGCGACCCTGCGCGACGACTTCCTGGAACTGTGCGACCGCCTCAACCTCGATGCCATCATGGACCCGGTGAAATTCTGACCTTCCACGCCGTATCAAGGAGCACGCAATGATCGAAGTCGGCAAGACCGCCCCCGCACTCGAAGGCCCCACCGGCGACGGCGGCACGCTGTCGCTGAAGGACCTTCGCGGCAAGTGGGTGGTGGTGTACTTCTACCCGAAGGACAACACCCCGGGCTGCACCAACGAATCCAAGGACTTCCGCGACCTGTACGCCAAGTTCAAGCGCCGCGGCGCCGAAGTCGTCGGCGTGTCGCGCGATTCGGTCAAGTCGCACGCCAACTTCGCCGCCAAGCACGAACTGCCGTTCCCGCTGATCTCCGATCCGGACGAAACCTGGTGCAAGGCCTTCGACGTGATCCACGAGAAGAATCTCTACGGCAAGGTCCACATGGGCGTGGTGCGCAGCACCTTCCTGATCGACCCGAAGGGCAAACTGCAACACGAATGGCGCAAGGTGAAGGTCCCCGGCCATGCTCAGGCCGTGCTGGACGAAGTGCCCACGAAGTGACTATCCGCTCTTTCCGACCCGTCGCCTGCCGCGGTTGCCGCCGCGGCCGGGCGGCGTGGTGCTGTCCATCTTCCGACCCAAGCGAGGTTCGTGCATGACCCGAGGCAAGCGCATCTACGCCCTGGACACCAACGTGCTGCTGCATGACCCGACCGCCCTGTTCCGCTTCGAGGAACACGACGTGTTCATCCCCATGACCGTGCTGGAGGAGCTGGACGAGAAGAAGAAAGGCGGCTCGGAAGTGGCCCGCAACGCGCGTCAGGCCAGCCGTTTCCTCAACGAACTGATCGAACGCGGCAACGGCAGCGGCATCGCCGGCGGCCTGGAGCTGAGCAGTCCCGAGGGCCTGAACCTGCGTCGCGACAACAAGGTCGGCCGTCTGTACTTCCAGCATCGCTCCGAACGCACCCACGGCAAGGCGGACAACCAGATCCTCTCCGCCGTGGAGGAAGTCCGCGAGCAGCACCCGGACGCATCCGTCGCGCTGGTCACCAAGGACATCAACCTGCGCATCAAGGCGACCATTGCCGGCATCCACGCGGAGGACTACGAGAACGACCGCGCACTGGACGATTTCGCCCTGCTCTACACCGGTTCCACCGAACTGCCCGAGGACTTCTGGGACCGCCATCCCGAATTGCGCTCGTGGACCGAGAAGGGGCAGACCTGGTACGAGGTCGCGCCCGCCGAAGACGAACGCTGGCACCCCAACCAGTGCCTGTACCTGCCCGGCGAAAACAGCGTCGAGATGCGCGTGTTCGAGGTCGCCGACGACAAGGTGCGCATGGTGCTGATGAACGACCACACGCACGCCAGCCACAGCGTCTGGGGCATCGCCGCGCGCAACCGCGAACAGAACTTCGCGCTGAATGTGCTGATGGACCCGGAGATCGATTTCGTCACCCTGCTCGGCAATGCCGGCACCGGCAAGACCCTCATCACCCTCGCCGCGGGCCTGGCGCAGGTGATGGACCAGCAGCGCTACCGCGAAATCATCATGACCCGCGCCACGGTCTCGGTCGGCGAGGACATCGGCTTCCTGCCCGGCACCGAGGAAGAGAAGATGACGCCTTGGATGGGCGCGCTGACCGACAACCTCGAAGTGCTCACCGACGGCGAGGAAGGCGGCAGTTGGGGCCGCGCGGCGACCAACGACCTGCTCGCCTCGCGCATCAAGATCCGCTCGCTGAACTTCATGCGCGGACGCACCTTCCTCAACCGCTACCTCATCATCGACGAGGCGCAGAACCTGACCTCAAAGCAGATGAAGACGCTGATCACGCGCGCCGGCCCCGGCACCAAGATCGTCTGCCTGGGCAACGTCGAGCAGATCGACACACCGTACCTGACCGAGACCACCTCGGGCCTGACCTACGCCGTCGACCGCTTCAAGGACTGGCCGCATTCGGCGCACGTCACCCTGCGTCGCGGCGAGCGCTCGCGCCTGGCGGACTTCGCGGCCGAGGCGCTGTAAACGAGAGCGACCACCAATAGCCCAATAAACCCCACCACCGTCATCCCGACGAAAGCCGGAACCCAGCGCCTCCGATGCAAGTCACTGGGTTCCCGCTTCCGCGGGAATGACGGCAGGGCAACAAAACATCACGCCAGTATGTTCGACTGCAACAACCCCACCCGCTAACGCTGCATCATCAAAAGCTTCAGCACCAAGCAACAGCCAACAACACAACAGGCCCACCGTCGTCATCCCGGCGAAAGCCGGGACCCAGCGCCTCCGATGCAGGCACCGGGTTCCCGCTTCCGCGGGAATGGCATCCTGGATCAACCAACACCCAACCAGCGTGCTCGAACGTATCCAAGCTTCCACAACGTCGCAGCCGTATCCGCACACCGGCAGCAGGCGTAAAATGAACGCGGATATCCGCATTTTCAGGCCACGCCCGTGACCCCGCGCCTCATCATCTTCCTGATTCTCGCCGTCTTCGTGCTGTGCGTGCTGCTGGTGCACCTGCGCGGTCGCGCGAAGCTGCGCTTCGACCGCCAGCTGGTGGATCACTCGGCGCTCTTCGCACCGTACAACCTGCTGATGTACGCGTTCTCCGCGGTGCCGGCCACGCCGATTCTCGACCGCGCCGGATTTCCGCAACTGGACCTGCTGAAGGACAACTGGCGCAGCATCCGCGAAGAGGCCGCGCACCTGTTCGACCAGGGCTTCATCCGCGCCGCGGAAAAGAAGAACGACGCCAGCTTCAACTCGTTCTTCAAGCAGGGTTGGAAGCGGTTCTACCTGAAGTGGTACGGCGAGGCGCTGCCCTCGGCCGAGGCGCTGTGCCCGCACACCGTGGAACTGCTCAACCGCCTGCCCAACGTGAAGGCGGCGATGTTCGCGCTGCTGCCGCCAGGCAGCAAGCTCAACCCGCATCGCGACCCGTTCGCCGGCTCGCTGCGTTATCACCTAGGCCTGATCACGCCCAACTCCGACGACTGCCGCATCTTCGTCGATGGTCAGGTCCACGCCTGGCGCGACGGCGAGGACGTGGTGTTCGACGAAACCTACGTGCACTGGGCCGAGAACAAGACCGACCAGACCCGCGTGATCCTGTTCTGCGACGTGGTCCGCCCGCTGCGCACGCGCGTGATGGAAGCGATCAACAAGCGCGTCAGCGCTTTCATGGGCCGCATCACCGCCTCGCCCAACGAGGAAAGCGACAGCACCGGCATCATCAACCGGCTGTACGCGTTCAACCACAGCGTCGGGCAGCGCAGCAAATCGCTGAAGAAGCGCTGGCCGCGCGCTTTCCGGCTGAGCAAGTACGCGCTGATCCTGATCGTGCTGTGGCTGATCTTCCTGGCGCCGTGGCCCTTCCGTGGCTGAACCCGGCCACCGAACCATAAGGATGTGATGCCGTGTCCCGCGCTCCCGAACTGATCTTGACCGACACGCCGAGCAGCGCCGAGATCGACCTGATTTCCGAGCAGTTGGACCGGTTCAACACCGACGCGACCGACATCGAGGATCGCAGGCCACTGGCCGTGCTGGTCAAGGACCCGGAGAGCGGCGACGTCCTCGGCGGCCTGACCGGGCGAACCTCGCTGGGCCTGCTGTTCGTGGACCTGTTCCACCTGCCCGTATCGCTTCGCGGCAGTGGCCTAGGCAGCCGCATCCTGCAGATGGCCGAAGCGGAAGCGAAACGCCGCGGCTGCAAGGCGGGCGTGCTCTACACCATCAGTTTCCAGGCGCCCGACTTCTACCGCCGCCACGGCTGGCAGGCCTTCGGCGAGGTGCCTTGCGACCCGCCGGGCACGAGCCGAATATTCATGACCAAGACCCTCGGGTGACGCATGGTTGAAGAGCGCACCACACCGGTTTCCCGCACACCCGCGTCCGCTGTAACAACCGGCGCGGCATCCACGCACGGGGAACGGCCACCATTCCACCTCGCCTTCCCGGTGACTTCGCTGGCACAGGCCCGCGCGTTCTACGGCGAGTTGCTTGGCTGCCCCGAGGGCCGCAGTTCGGAGCACTGGGTCGACTTCAATTTCTTCGGCCACCAGATCGTCGCGCATCTCGCCCCACCGCAGGCGACGCCGCACCGCAACGCCGTGGACGGTGACGACGTGCCGGTGCCGCACTTCGGCGTGGTGCTGGACATGGCCGCCTGGGAGACGCTGGCCGAACGCCTGCGCGATGCCGGCACCGACTTCGTGATCGAGCCGCACATCCGCTTCCGCGGTCAGCCCGGCGAGCAGGCCACGATGTTCCTGTTCGATCCCTGCGGCAACGCGCTGGAGTTCAAGGCGTTTGCCGATCGCGGCCGGCTCTTCGCGAAATGAAGCATCTGCGTACTTTTGTAAGCACGCTGCTCGCGATACTGGCCGCTGCCGCCGTCCCGGCGCTTCTGTTCGGCATCGAAAGCGACGCGGCATGCCTGGCCTTCATCTTGGCATTGGCCTGGATCCTCGTTCTGGGCCTGCCCACGTTTCTCATCCTGAAAGGGCGCGGTTGCGTGCGCTGGTGGTCGGCGCTGTTCAGTGGTTTTCTGCTCGCCGCGATACCCATCGCACTGCTGGGATGGCCCTACCATCCCGGCGGCGGCATGTCTTTCAGCGCATGGGACGGGCATCGCATGGTCGACTACGTCGTGAATGGCATACCGACTCGCGCAGGCTGGAGACAATTTCTCACCAGCACATTCGGCTTCGGCGCCCTGGGCAGCGCCTCCGCGCTGGCCTTCTGGCTGGTCTGGCGGCTGTGCGGACATCGCGAACCGGTCGTGCCGGGCACGCCACCGGAAACCCTTTCACTGGCATCGTGCCAGGGTGCCGCGCAGACGCGTGCTCGCAACGCCTGATATGGTTCGCGGCTGAGGCCGGCACGGTGCCGGTCGCCAGGGGGTGGGTCTTCGTCCTGAAGCCCCAAGCAAGGAGTTCAACGCCATGTCTCAACCACTTCGCCGAGTCGGCAGTCAGCTGCCGGTCGGCAAGCTCGCGATCGCGCTGATCGTCGTCATCCTGCTCTACAACAGCTTCTTCGTGGTCAAGCCCAGCGACGAAGCCGGCGTGCGCTGGCTCGGCGGCACGGTCATCACCAAGCAGCCGCTGGATACCGGCCTGCACTTCAAGGTGCCGTTCCTGGAAGACGTCGACCGCCTGCAGACCTCACGCAGCGTGTACACGCTCAACAACCTGTCGGTCTACACCAACGACAACCAGTCGGTCGAACTGAGCATCAGCGTGATCTACGAGATCCCCAGCGCTTCGGTGCTTAACCTGCTCTATCACGTGGGCCGGTCCGGCAACGTCGACATCGACGACACCATCTTGCCGGTCGTCCGCGACCGCGCGCTGGCGGCGTTCGCGCAGTACAACACGCTGAACATCTCCGACGAGCGCGCCAAGATCAGCGCCAAGATGAAGTCGGAAATTTCCGAGGCCCTGCGTCGGCTGTTCGGCATCCAGGTGATCGATGTGCAGCTGACCGGCATCAAGTATTCGCCGGTGTTCGTCGCCTCGGTCGAAGCCGCGGTCAAGGCCAAGGCCGACGCCGTGCGTGCGCAGAACACCGTGTTGCAGAAGAAATACGAAGGCGAGCAGAAAACCGTCACCGCCACTGCCGAGGCGCAAGCGCGCATCGCCCAAGCCAAGGGCGAAGCCGAATCGACCATCCTCGAAGCCAACGCCCAGGCCAAGGCCATCAAGACCGTCGGCGACGCCCTGCGCACCAACCCGCAGTACGTGCGCTACTACGGCATCAAGCACTGGAACGGCGTGATGCCGCAGGTGGTCGGCGGCAAGGGCACCTTGCCGATGATCGATCTGGGCAAGAATCCCTGACCCGCCCCGGCACCGTGACGGCGGCGGCCGTCACGGTGCCGGACATTTCCCGGTAACCTGATGCTGGCATCCGTGCGGCGGCTCTTCCGGCAAGGTTGCTCAGCACGACGTCGGCGAGTTCGATAACGCTCCGAATCCGGTATCGCCACCGATCATCGAATCGACCGCCCCGGATCGAGGGGCGAGCGATTTCCGCAAGCCTTCTTACGCAGAAGCTCCGGCAAGGATTACTTCGCGGCCTTGGCATCAGGCTCACCCGCGGCCGAATCGAGCCCCTGGACCAAACCCAGACGCACCAGACTCTCCGCCGTCGCCACGATCGCTTCCTCGCGCGGGCGCGGCGACCAGCCGAGCAGCCGTATCGCCTTTTCGCTGGTGGCATTCAGGTTGCGCCCCAGCAACGGCAACGCGCCGCGTAGTGTCGGATCCTTCACGGCCCCCTCACGGATCACCGCATCCGGCAACTCGCGTGTATCCACGTTTCGCCCTGCATCGCCCATCCGCTGCTTCAGCACCTTGGCGACATCGGACAGCCAGAGACTCTCGCCAGCGATCGCCAGAAAGCGTTCACCGTTCGCCTCCGGTGCAGTCATGGCGCGCACATGCAGGTCCGCCACATCGCGCGCGTCCACGAAACCGCTGTTGATCCTGGGGCTGCCCGGCTGCCCTTCCAACAGGTTCTTGATCAGACGGATGGAATGCGCGTAATCCGCGCCCAGCACCGGACCGAGAACGGCTGTCGGGTTCACCGCCGACAGTTCCAGCCCCCGGCCATCGCGCGCGATGAAATCCCATGCGGCACGCTCGGAGAGCGTCTTCGATTTCTGATACGGCCAGACGTTGTCGGCCGTCAGGTCGCTCCAGTCGGTCTCGTCGAACGGCCGCTCCATGTCACCATGACCCGCGCAGATCGCACCGAAGGCCGAGGTCAGGACGACCCGCTTGACGCCCGCGTCCCGCGCCGCACGCAATACGCGCAGATTGCCGTCGACCGCCGGCCGGACCCATTCGTCTTCGGACGTCTGCGTACCGGTCGGCGTAGGCGAGGCACCGTGCAGGACATAACTGCAACCTGCGACCGCCTCGCTCCAACCTTCGTCGGATACGAGGTCGGCTTCGACAAAGGACAAACGCTCGCCCGGCTCGGCTCCGCCGACGTTCAGCTGTTGCCGCACTTCACTTTCACGCGTCATCGTACGCACCGTGGTTCGCACCCGATAGCCCGCTTCGAGCAACGCGAGGATGCAGTGCTGCGCGATGAAACCCGTGCCGCCGGTGACCAGAACCGTGATGTTCATGCTTCCTGTTCTCCAACCCGCCTCACCGGGGATTCAGTGATCCAAACGAGTTTGTATACATCTGTATACATGCGTTTGCGAAACATGTCTACGGGCGTATACTTCAGCCATGAACACATCCCCCGGAAACACCGCGACACCGCGACGCAGAGACGCCGAAGCCACCCGCGAGGCGATCCTGGTTTCCGCGCGCAAGGCCTTCTCCGCGTCCGGCTACGACGGCGCCGGGCTGCGGGAGATCGCGGCAGGCGCCGGCGTCACGGCGATGATGGTGAACCGCTATTTCGGCTCCAAGGAACATCTGTTCGCGGAAGTCGTGGAGCAGACCATGACCCAGGGCAGCCTGATCGCTGGCGGCATCATGGATCACCCCCGTCCCGGCCATGCCCTGGCAGAAGCCCTGGTGAAGATGACCCGTGCCGATGTCACGCCAGTCGATGGCTTCCTGATCACGCTGCACTCGGCATCGAGTGCCGAGGCCGCCGACATCGGTCGCGAGAAGATCAGCACGCACCATCTGAAAACCGTCACCCGCGCGCTGCACGGGAAACGGCAGGCCGAGCGCGCGGCGTTGATCCTGGCGGTGATCGCGGGCTTCCAGGTCATGCGGCAGATGATCGCGCTGCCCCCGCTGGCAAACGCCGATGAAGACGACCTGGTCCATTTGCTCGCGGGCGTGTTCGATCAGCTGATCGCTCCGGCCTGAGCATCTTGCCTGTGCATGCGCTCGCGACCTTGCGCGCGTGCAGGACCGCGGCATGGCCGTGATGACGAACCACAGCCTTTCCGCCTGTATCAAGCGCATCGAATCGATACATGACGCGCTCGAGCAACCATCGGAAAGCCGCCTGTGACGCCGCTCGCATCTAAGCCTGAAAGCCCGTGGTCATCGGCGGTGAAAGCTCGTGGCCACGGCGGACCCAAACGCGCCGCCGCACTCTGATGGTCGAGCATGAAAATGACCGCTTGGAACAGCACATCAGGATCGACCACGTTGTCGTCTGCGAGGCCGATCACCGGACCGTCGGGCGGAACATCGCCCACGCCGTGCATGCGCCCGTCTAGGTCCATAGCCGAAGAGAGATATCGTGGGATTCGCACCTGCGAGGCCCCTCTTGCAAATCAACGATGAGCGGCATACAGTGAACCACATGGTTCACCATAAAGCCCGCCTCGACGCCACCTTCGCCGCACTCTCCGATGTCACGCGACGCGGGGTGCTGGAACAACTCGGTCATTCGGACGCCTCCATCAGCGATCTGGCGCAACGGTTCGAGATGACCCTCACGGGCATGAAGAAACACGTCAGCGTCCTGGAGAAGGCGGGACTGGTGACCACGGAGAAGATCGGGCGCGTGCGAACCTGCAAGCTCGGACGCTACCGGCTGGAAGAGGAAGCCGCCTGGATCGAGCGGCACCGCGAATTGTGGAGCGCACGCTTCGATGCGCTGGACGAAATTGTCGAACAGTTGAAACACAAGGAGAAGGCAGATGTCCGAACGTAAACAAGCCAGCCACGCCGCCAAGCACCGCACGGTCGTGGAACGCAAATCCGACCTCGAACTCGTGGTGACTCGAACCTTCGATGCCCCGGCGCACCTCGTCTTCCAGGCGTGGAGCAAGGCCGAACTGTTCCAGCGTTGGTGGGTGCCAACATCGGCGGGCCTGACACTGCTCTCGTGCGAGATGGATGTGCGCACCGGGGGCACGTATCGCTTGGTGTTCCGCCACCCGATGTCCGATCAACCGATGGCGTTCTTCGGCACGTACAAGGAAGTGACGCCGAACGAGCGCATCGTCTGGACGAACGAAGAAAGCGACGAAGGCGCCGTGACCACGGTGACGTTCGAGGAAGACGCCGGCAAGACGCACGTCACCTTCCACGAACGCTACCCGACGAAGGCGGCCCTCGAAGAAGCCATCGCCGGCTCGGCGGAAGGCCTGCCCGAGCAGTTCGCGCAACTGGATGCGCTGCTCACAGACGGGTTCTGAACCAACTGCGGCCAGCAGCGCAGGATCATCGCCGCAAGCCTGTTCGATGTCAGGTGGGGACGGTATGTCCCGACGCGATTTCTTGAAAGCCGCCAACGCGAATGCCGCAGTGACCGCCGCCAGCCCGATGCGAATTCCGCGGACGCCAATGGCCGGCACATCTTTTACAGCACGCACAGGACCGGCAAGCCAGCCGCTCTTCTTCACGGCGGCGCCGACAAAGTGTGACGCGCGATGTCCAACTTGTGGTCCATGGCCAAAAGGGGTTTCGCACGCGGTTCATGGACAGCCATCGGAGCCCAACCTTCACCCACGAGATCGCCAAGACCAGGCCTCCCGGTTCCAGTCACAACTCCACCGACTCGCGCGTCCTTGCGGTATGTTCGCACCGAGAATCGTCCATGGACCCGAAGACCGCCCAATTCCAGCAGTTCCGCCCGCGCCTGTTCGGGCTGGCGTATCGCATGCTCGGTACACCGGTCGATGCGGAAGACGTGCTGCATGAAGCCTGGCTGCGCTGGCATGCGCAGAAGGTGTCGGCGCTGGACGATGCCGAAGCATGGCTGGTCACAGTGACCACGCGGCTGGCGCTGGATCGGCTGCGGCGCGCGCGGACGGAGCGCGAGCGCTACACCGGACCCTGGCTGCCCGAGCCGGCGAGGATGGACACGGGATCGCCGGACGAGCGCATCGAGCGCGACGAGACGCTGACGCTGTCGTTCCTGCTGCTGCTCGAACGTCTGGCGCCGGAGGAGCGCGCGGTGTTTCTGCTGCGCGAGGTGTTCGACTACAGCCATGCCGAGACCGCCGCCATGCTGGGGATCGGTGAGGCCGCCTGCCGTCAGCGCGTGCACCGCGCGCGGACGCGGCTGCGCGAGGGACGTCCGCGCTTCCAGGTCGATGCGGATACACAGCGGCGTCTGCTGCAACGTTTCGTGGCGGCGCTGGAACAGCCCGATCTGGACACGCTGCGCGCACTATTCGCCGAAGACGCCGTGCACATCGCCGACGGCGGCGGACGCGCCAGCGCCACGCGGCGACCACTGTGCGGCGCGGATCGTCTGGCGCGGCTGTACCGGCAGATCGCACGCAACATCGGCGCGCAGCGTCCGCGCTACGAACTCGCCACACTCAATGGCCTGCCCGCCCTGCTGACCTGGATCGACGGACAGCTGGTCACGGCCACCTGGATCGACATCGAGGCCGACGGCGAACACATCGGCGCGATCCACGCCCTGCGCCACCCCGACAAACTCGCGCGCCTGCGGGCGGTCACGAAACCGACGGCGGCGGCGTCCTTGCACTGAACGGTCCGTTGCGACCGCCCACCCCGCAAGGAGTCCCCCATGCCCCGCTTCGCCATCCGCGATCATCTCGACGCACTCGCGCCCCTGCTCACGCTGGGCCGGAATATCCGTACCGGCACACTGGAAGCGCCGCTCACCGAACTCGTCCTCGCCCGCGCCTCGCAAATCAACGGCTGCGCGTTCTGCCTGGACATGCATACCCAGGACGCGCGCAACGCCGGCGAGACCGAACAGCGTCTGCACCTGCTTCCCGCCTGGCGCGACACGGACCTGTACAGCCCGCGCGAGCGTGCGGCGCTGACCTGGTGCGAGGCGCTGACGCAACTGGGTCACGATGCGGTGCCCGATGCGCTGTACGAAACCGTGCGCGCACACTTTGACGAGAGTGAACTGATTGATCTGACGCTGCTGATCACGCTCATCAACAGCTGGAACCGGGTCAATATCGCGGCCGCCACGCGCGGCGGCGACTACCGCCCGGGGATGTTCGCCTGACGCCCCGGCTGATTGACGGGGAGCATCCGTGCCACGGACGCTTGCTACGGTCGCGTACCAGAGGCACCTCCTGCGGTCGCACCACGGGCACTTCCTACGGCCGTCATTCCTGCGCAAGCAGGAATCCAGCGCCTTGCCGCCTCGCGCAATAGTCACTGGGTCCCGGCTTTCGCCGGGATGACATGCAAGAGTGGTTTTTCGAAACAGTCGGAGAGCAGGCACGAAAAAGGCCGCGGTAACGAACCGCGGCCTTTTCATGTTCACGCAGCGCGTCGGCTTCAGGCGGTGACGCGCTCCACCAGCGCATCGGCGAAGCTGTCCGTGGTGCCGGTGCCGCCGAGGTCCGGTGTGGTGCGGTCGCCCGCGGCCAGAGTCTCGCGGATGGCGGTGCGGATCTTGGTGCCCTTCTCGGCCATGCCCAGATGGTCAAGCATGTCGGCCGCCGCCAGCAGCAGCGCGCTGGGGTTGGCCACGCCCTTGCCGGCGATGTCGGGGGCCGAACCGTGCACGGCCTCGAAGATCGCCGCCTCGGCGCCGATGTTGGAACCCGGGGCTAGGCCCAGGCCGCCGACCAGACCGGCGCACAAGTCGGAGATGATGTCGCCGAACAGGTTGGTGGTGACGATCACGTCGAACTGCTCCGGACGCATCACCAGCTGCATGCAGGTGTTGTCGACGATCAGCTCGTTGAACTCGATGTCCGGATATTCCTTGGCGATCTCGCGCGCCACGTTCAGGAACAGGCCCGAGGTGGTCTTCATGATGTTGGCCTTGTGCACCGCGGTGACCTTCTTGCGGCCCTTGCTCTTGGCCATCTCGAAGGCGTAGCGCACGATGCGGTTGCAGCCGCGGCGCGTGGTGCGAATCATCGAGGAAGCGGTCTCGCCGTCCTCGGACAGGGTCTGACCCTCGGCCAGGTAGGCGCCTTCAGTGTTCTCGCGCACCGTGATGATGTCGATGTTCTCGAAGCGCGCCTTGGTGCCCGGGAAGCTGATCGCCGGACGCACGTTGGCGTACAGGTCGAAATGACGGCGCAGCTGCACGTTGATCGACGAGAAGCCGCCGCCGACCGGCGTGGTCAGCGGGCTCTTCAGCGCGATGCTGTGCTTGGCGATGGTGTCCAGCGTGGCGGTCGGCAGCAGTTCCCCGTGCTTGTCCAGCGCCTCCATGCCGGCCTCGACGAACTCGTAGTTCAGATCGCAGTCCAGGGCGTCGAGGACGCGCAGGGTGGCGTTCATGATTTCGGGGCCGATACCGTCCCCTCGAATCACGGCAATGGTCTTGCTCATGGGAAACTCCTTGACGACGCGCCGTCACGCGCGTGGTTGCGACATGGGACCGCGCGTAACGGAGTGCGGCAGGCGGGGGAGTTGCCTGCTGCGCGCGGCATCAGCCGCCCATTATAGCGTGCTTGCGTGAACGCGCGCCGACATTCAGGATTCGGCGCCGCCCTGCTCCAGTTCGTCCAGTGCATCCACGGCCCGCCGCAGGTGCGGAATCACGATCGATCCGCCCACCACCAGGCCGACCTGGAACACTTCGAAGAACTCGTCGCGGGTGACGCCGGCCGCATGCGCCTGGTTGACGTGATAGCGGATGCAATCGTCGCAACGCAGCACCATCGAGGCGACCAGGCCGAGCATTTCCTTGGTCTTCACGTCCAGCGCGCCGTCGCGGTAGGTCTGCGAATCCAGCGAGAAGAAGCGCTTCACAACCTGGTTGTCCTGCTCCAGGATGCGCTGATTCATGCGTTCGCGAAAATCCGCGAATTCGTCGTTCTTGCCGCTCATGCATCCGGTTCCAGCAGGGTCGCCAGCTTGCCACTGCGATCAGCGGCGGCGAGATCATCGAAACCGCCCACGTGTGCGCCGTTGACGAAAATCTGCGGCACGGTGCGGCGGCCGGAACTGCGTTCCAGCATCTCGCTCAGACGCGCCGGATCGGTATCAATGCGGATTTCCTGCCATTCCAGCCCCTTGGACTTCAACAGGTTCTTGGCCGCGACGCAGTACGGGCACACGGCCGTGGTGTACATCTGGATGTCAGGCATCTCGCAAGGTTCCTCGGTTCGGACTCGAAAGCACACAAGATGCGGATATCGTGGCCGATTAACAAGGGTGAACCGGCAACACGGCTCCTGCTGGCCGGTGAACCGGGCGTGGGGTATCGTGGTCGAACATCAGGACAACCCGCGCCGTTCGCGGCACGCCCGGCCCGTTCACGACCTTCGCGACCGTACATGTCCCTACGCTCTCCGCTGCTCGCCCTGTTCATCGCCAGCCTCAGCTTCGCCGCCGGGGCGCAGAATCGCGACGTGCGTCTGCCGGATCTGGGCAGCTCCGCCGGTGCGCTGATCTCGCCGCAGGAGGCCTCGCAGTACGGCTCCGCGATGCTGCATCAGATGCGCGCGCTGCACATGGTGCTGGACGACCCGCAGGCCAACGAATACCTCAACAGTGTCGGCTACCGCCTGGTCGCCGCCAGCGACGATCCGAAGCAGAAGTTCACGTTCTTCGTGGTCCGCGACAAGGAAATCAACGCCTTCGCCGCGCCCGGCGGCTACATTGGCGTGAACGCCGGTCTGATTACCATCGCCCAGGACGAGAGCGAACTGGCCGGCGTGATGGCGCACGAGATCGGCCACATCTCGCAGCATCATCTGGAACGCGCCTTCGAGGCCTCGAAGAAGGATGCGCCGCTGATGGCGCTGGTGCTGCTCGGCGCCATCGCCGCCGGCGCCTCCGGCCACAACAGTGGCGATGCCGGCATGGCCGTTCTGGCCGGCGGTCAGGGCCTGATCGCGCAGCGGCAGATCAACTTCACCCGCTCCGACGAGGCCGAGGCCGACCGCGTCGGCATCCAGACCCTGGCGCGCGCCGGCTACGACCCGGAGGCCATGGCCGACTTCTTCCAGCGCATGGAGGACACGCTGCGTCCCGGCAGCGGCGGGGTCTCCGTGCCCGAACTGCTGCAGACCCACCCGGTCACCGCCTCGCGCATCAGCGATGCCCGCGCCCGCGCGCGTACGCTCGAACAGCAGATGAAGAAGCAGCCTCATCCCACGCTGAACCGCGCCGCGCTGGAGAACAGCACCGTGCCGTTGCCGTTCGTGAAGGACCCGAGCACGCTGACTGCCCGACCGACATCGAACGGTCACAAAGGCATCGCGGGACTGTCATTGTTCAAGCTCATGCGCGAGCGTGTCCGTGTGCTCAGCGGCGACCCCAACAAGCTGCTGGACTACTACGCCGGCAATTTCTCGCGTCCGGGCTTCGACACACCCTCCAACCGCTACGGCTACGCGCTGACCCTGATCCAGACCGGCCAGCCGGCGAAGGCCATCCGCCAATTGCAGCCGCTGCTGAAACAGCATCCGGGCAACACCACGCTGCGCCTGGCACTGGCCCAGGCGGAATTCCAGAACGGCGAGCACGCCGCCGCGTTCGATCTCTACGCGGCCCTGTCCGCGAACGCGCCGGACGACCACGCCATCGCCATGGCCTACGCCCACGCGCTGACCCAGGCTGGCACGCAGAAGCAGGCGCGCAAGGCCGAGGACATGCTGCGTCCGATGCTGGACGACAGCGAGGACCCGGACCTGTTCACCAGCTACGCGCGCGCCAGCGAGAAAGCCGGCATGCCGATCCGCGCCGGCGAAGCCTTCGCCTACGCCAGCTACCTGTCCGGACGCCCCTTCGACGCCATGCAGCAATTCCGCCGCCTGCTGGACCGCCCGAACCTGGACTACTACCAGCGCGCACGCATCAACGCGCACATCGCCCAGTTGACGCCCCTTCTGCTGGAACTGCGCAAACGCAAGGTCGACACTCCCGACCGCGACGATGGCAGTCATTCGCTGCCGGATCGCAGCAAGGAAGGCTCCGCATCGCAGTTATGTTTCAGTCTGACATGCGGATGAACCGGGTTGTCATCGCCCGGTAACACTGGGACGCTGCAATAATCGTGTCACAGCCCAACAAGGCAGGGAACGAGGCGTGCACAAGCGCATCCTGATCGTCGAAGATGAAGCCTCCATCCGCGAGATGGTGGCATTCGCTGTCCGCAAGGCGGACATGGAACCGATTCACGCCGAAGACGCGCAGGCCGCTCACCTGGCCATCGCCGACACGGTGCCGGACCTGATCCTGCTGGACTGGATGCTCCCCGGCACCAGCGGCCTGGAATTCGCCCGTCGACTGCGACGCGAAGAACTGACCCGCGAGGTGCCGATCATCATGCTCACCGCGCGCGGCGAGGAGATGGACCGCGTCAGCGGTCTGGAGGCCGGCGTCGACGACTACGTGGTCAAACCGTTCTCGACCCGCGAACTGATCGCCCGCATCAAGGCCGTGCTGCGCCGCAGCCACGGCGACGACGAGGCCGGCATGATCGAGATCGGCGGCCTGCGCCTGGACGGCCCCGCGCACCGTGTGTTCGCCGGCGAGGAACCGGTCCGCATCGGCCCGACCGAGTACCGCCTGCTGTACTTCTTCATGACCCACCCCGAGCGCGTCTACTCCCGTTCGCAGCTGCTGGACCACGTCTGGGGCGGCAGCGTCTACGTGGAGGAACGCACCGTGGACGTGCATATCCGCCGCCTGCGCAAGGCGCTGGAGCCGTGGCAGCTGGACGGCCTGGTGCAGACCGTGCGCGGCGCCGGCTACCGTTTCTCCTGCAACGTGTAACGTGAAGCGCGCTGTGTCCGCACCGGGGTTCACCACGACCGTGCTCGCCGTCGGCGGCAGCCTGCTGCTGGCCGGCCTGCTCGGCGCGGCGATCGGCCAGACGCTGCTGTGCCTGACGCTGGCGGCGCTGATCGCGATCATCGTGCTTCTGGTGCGCGTGTACCGGCTGGCCGTCACCGTCGAGAACAACCGCTTCATCCCCGACGCCCGCTATGAGCGCCTGCGCATGCGTTCGCGGCGCCTGTCGTTGCAGCTGCGCGATCTGCGCAGCGCCGCCGCTGCCCTGCCCGACGCCGCGGTGCTGCTCGATGGCGAGGGCCGCATCCGCTGGTTCAATCACGCCAGCGAGGATCTGCTCGGCTTGCGCCGCCCGCAAGACCGCGGCGTGCCGCTGATCGAACGCCTGCGCGAAAGCACGCTGGGGCCGTGGCTGGAGAGCGGCGCCAGGGAACCGCTCAACGACGTGCCCGCGCCCAACCGCCCGGCGCTGCGCCTGGGCATGGTGATGATGCCGTTCGGCCAGCACCAGCGGCTCATGCTCGGCCGCGACATCAGCGACCTGATGCGTCTGGAGCAGGTCCGCCAGGACTTCGTCGCCAACGTCTCGCACGAACTGCGCACGCCACTGACCGTGATCCACGGCTACCTCGAACTGCTCGACCCCGGCGAACAGCCGGAACTGGCACCGGTGATCGCCGAGATGCGCGTGCAGTCCGAACGCATGGGCCAGATCGTCGAGGACCTGCTGATGCTGTCGCGCCTGGAAACGCACCAGCCGCTGCAGGAAGAACACGTCGCCATGCGTCCGCTGCTGGCCACGCTGCGCAAGGAGGCCCTCGCGCTGAGCCACGGCCGCCACCACATCGAACTGCAGGAACGCACCGAGACCGACCTGTACGGTTCGGTGCGCGAGCTGCACAGCGCGTTCTCCAACCTGGTCTCCAACGCCGTGCGCTACACGCCCACGCAGGGCCGCATCACGCTGATCTGGGAACGCACCGAGGACGGCGCGCGCTTCACCGTCGAAGACACCGGCTACGGCATTCCCGCCAATCACCTGGCGCGCCTGACCGAACGCTTCTACCGCGTCTCGTCCAGCCGCTCGCGCGACACCGGCGGCACCGGCCTGGGCCTGTCCATCGTCAAGCACGTGCTGAACCGCCATCAGGCACAATTGCACATCGAGAGCGAGCCGGGCCAGGGTTCGCGCTTCAGCTGCCTGTTCGGTTCCATGCGCCTGCTCAAACCGGTGCGCATGGACGCCTGAACGGCGCGCCATCCCCTCGTCATCATCCCGGGTCTATCATGGACCCGAGCCGCCAGGATTCCGCCGTGAACGCCTCGCCCGAACACGCCCACTCCAAGCCCGCGCCCGATCTGCTGCAGCCGGAGCTGTACATCAACCGCGAACTGGCCGCGCTGGAATTCAATTTCCGCGTGCTGGCGCAGGCGCGCGACCCGGACGTGCCGCTGCTCGAACGCCTGCGCTTTCTGTGCATCACCAACACCAACCTCGACGAATTCTTCGAGGTGCGCGTGGCCGCGCTGCGTCATCACTACGCGTTCGGCGACGCCATCCCCGGCCCCGACCGCATGGCCGCGCGCGAGGTGCTGGACCAGATCCGCGAACGCGCGCTGGAGCTGACCGCCGAGCAGTACGTGGTCTGGCACGAGGAACTGCTCCCGGCATTGGAGGCCGAGGGCATTCGCTTCGTCAGCCGTCGCGACTGGAGCGACAAGCAGCAGCGCTGGCTGAAGGGCTACTTCCAGAACGAGATCCTGCCGGTGCTGTCGCCGCTGGGTCTGGACCCGGCGCACCCGTTCCCGCGCATCCTCAACAAGAGCCTGAACCTGGCCGTGACGCTGGAAGGCCGCGACGCCTTCGGTCGCGAAGGTCACATGGCGCTGGTACGCGCGCCGCGTTCGCTGCCGCGCATCATCCGCCTGCCGGACGAAGTCGCCGGCGGACCGCACGATTTCGTGTTCCTGTCCGGCCTGCTGCACCACTTCGCCGATGACATGTTCCCCGGCTTCGAGGTCAAGGGTTCGTACCAGTTCCGCGTCACCCGCAACAGCGAGCTGATCGTCGACGAGGACGAAGTCGAGAACCTGGCCTCCGCGCTGTCCGAGGAACTGGCCGGACGCGGCTACGCCATGCCGGTGCGACTGGAAATCGCCAGCGACTGCCCGAAGCCGATCACCGACCTGCTGACCGCCAACTTCGGCCTCGGCGAACACGACGTCTACCGCTGCGACGGCCCGGTCAACCTGAACCGTGTCATCGCCATCTACGACATGATCGAGCGGCCGGACCTGAAGTTCGCGCCGTTCACCCCGCGCCTGGCGCCGGCCCTGGCCCAGCACACCAGCCTGTTCGAGGCCGTGGCGCATCGTGACATCCTGCTGCACCAGCCCTACGACGCCTTCCAGACCGTGGTCGAACTGCTGCGCCAGGCCGCGCAGGACCCGCAGGTGCTGGCGATCAAGCAGACCCTGTACCGCGTCGGCATCGAGTCGCCGCTGATCGACCTGCTGGTGCAGGCCGCGCGCAACGGCAAGGACGTCACCGTCGTGGTCGAGTTGCGCGCACGCTTCGACGAAGCGGCCAACATCGAACTGGCCACACGCCTGCAGGAAGCCGGCGTGCAGGTCGTGTACGGCGTGGTCGGCCACAAGACCCATGCCAAGATGCTGCTGATCGTGCGCCGCGAGGAAGGCCGCCTGCGCCGCTACGCGCACCTGAGCACCGGCAACTACCACACCGGCACCTCGCGCGTGTACACGGACCTGTCGCTGATCACCGCGCATCCCGAGATCGGCGAGGACATGCACAACATCTTCCAGCAGCTGTCGGGCCTTGGACAGATGGCCCGGCTCAAGCGCCTGCTGCAATCGCCCTTCAGCCTGCACCAGGGCCTGCTCGAACGCATCGACCGCGAGATCGCGCATGCCCACGCCGGCAAGCCCGCGCGCATCATCGCGCGCATGAACGCCATCAACGAGCCCAGCGTGGTCGAGGCGCTGTACAAGGCGTCCTGCGCCGGCGTCGAGATCGACCTGATCGTGCGCGGCGCCTGCACGCTGCGCCCGGGACTGCCCGGCATCTCCGAGACCATCCGCGTGCGTTCCATCGTCGGCCGCTTCCTCGAACACAGCCGCGTGTACTGGTTCGGCAACGGCGGCGAACCGGAGCTGTACTGCTCCAGCGCCGACTGGATGGAACGCAACCTGCGCCATCGCATCGAGGTCGCCTTCCCGATCCTCGACCCGGAGCTGGCGCAGCGCGTCTACGACGAAGCGCTGGTCAACTATCTGCAGGACAACACCCAGGCGTGGCTGCTCAACTCGGACGGCCGCTACACGCGCACCGAACCCGGCGATGCGCCGCCGCACAGCGCGCAGAAGGCGCTGCTGGCGCCCCTGCTCTGACTGCCGGATCTGCAGCTTCGACCGCCGCCGTGTCATCATCCCAGCGGTGAACGCAAGGAACGGCTCGTGAGCGAAACCGGCGACAGCCTCCACGACGGCGACCTGCTGGCCGCCGCCGACCTCGGATCGAACAGCTTCCATCTGGTCGTGGCGCGCTACGACAAGGGCACGCCGCGCATCATCGATCGCGTGCGCGACAGCGTGCGGCTGGCTGCCGGCGTGCGCAGCGACGGCGCGCTCGATCCCGACTACCTGCAGCGCGCGCAGGACTGTCTGGCACGCTTCGGCCAGCGCATTGCCAGCATTCCCGGCGCGCACGTCCGCGCCATCGCCACCAATGCCGTGCGCCAGCTGGCCGACCCCGAAGGCTTTCTCGAGCAGGCCGAACAGGCACTCGGCCAGCCGGTGGAAGTCGTCTCCGGCCGCGAGGAAGGCCGCCTGATCTTCCTCGGCGTCAGCCACGGCCTGCCGCGCTCGAAGCAGCGCCGGCTGGTGATCGACATCGGCGGCGGCAGCACCGAATTCATCATCGGCCGCGGCCTCGAACCGCTGCAGACCGAAAGCATCCAGGTCGGCTGCGTGGCCTCGACGCTGCGCTTCTTCCCCGACGGCGCATTGACCGCCGCACGCTGGCAGCGCGCGCAGGACGAGATTGGCTTGCAGCTCCAGCAGTTTGCCGCCGACTACCGCGAACTGGGCTGGAACGAGACCATCGGCTCGTCCGGCACCGCCAAGGCCATTGGCACCATCGTGCAGAACATGAAGCTGTCCGACGACGGCGTGCGCATCGAACACCTGGCAGTTCTACGTGATCGCCTGCTGGAAGCGGGTCGAATCGACGCCATCGACCTGCCCGGTCTCAGCGCCGAGCGCGCGCCAATCATCGCCGGCGGCGTGGCCATTCTCGAAGCCGCTTTCCGCGCGTTGAGCATCCGCCGCCTACAGGTCTGCGAGATCGCCATGCGCGAAGGCGTGCTGTGGGATCTGGTCGGCCGCAGCAGCGACCGCGACCCGCGCATCGCCAGCATCCGCTCGCTGGCCGCGCGCTACGCCGTCGACACTGCCCAAGCCGAGCGCGTCGAGGACACCGCGCTGCAGCTGTTCGAACAAGCCGCCGCCGGCTGGGACTTCCACCCCGGCGAGCGCGAGTGGCTGAGCTGGGCGGCGCGCGTGCACGAGATCGGCCTGTCGATCGCGCACAGCCAGCATCACGTCCACGCCGGATACATTCTTCGCCACGCCGACCTGGCCGGTTTCTCGCGCCAGGAACAGGAACTGCTGGCCGCCATCGTGCAGGGCCATCGCCGCAAACCGGACGTCGCCTTGTTCGACGCCCTGCCCGTGCGCTACCGCACACTGGCCCGACGCATCGCCGCCCTGCTGCGCCTCGCCGTGCTGCTGCGCCGCGCGCGCCGCGAACAGAAGCTGCCGCCCCTGCGCCTGCACGCCGAAAACGATCGCATCGACCTGCATCTGCCTCCCGCCTGGCTGCAACGACATCCGCTGACCGCCACCGATCTGGAGCGCGAAGCCTCGTACATGGCCGAACTGGGCCTCCGCCTGGACATCCATGCCGACCGCGCCTGAACGTCTGCCGCGCCGACCACGCGCACACCGCGCACGGCGGGTATCATGACCGCTCCGCTGCATCCGACCGAACGATTCCACGCCATGCAAAGAATCCTGATCGCCCTCGCCTTTCTGCTGCTGTCGCCGGCGCTCTGCGCACAACAGGACAACCCCGCACCGGCGTCGTCCTCGGCCGCAGGGACCCCGGCGCCGAATCCCGAAGTGCGGATCCACACCAGCATGGGCGACATCACCCTGGAGCTGTTCCCGCACAAATCGCCCAAGAGCGTGGCCAACTTTCTGCAGTACGTGCGTGACGGTTTCTACGACGGCACGGTGTTCCACCGCGTCATCGACGGCTACCTGATCCAGGGCGGCCTGTACACACGCGAACTGACGCCCAAGCGCACCCGCGCACCGGTACAGGCCGAGGCGGACAACGGCCTGTCCAACCTGCGCGGCACCATCGCCGTGGCGCGCGGCGCGGACCCGAACTCGGGCACCGCACAGTTCTTCATCAACCTGGTCGACAACCGCCGTCTGGACTACACCAGCGACCAGAGCGGCCTGACCTGGGGCTACACCGTGTTCGGCAAGGTCATCCAGGGCATGGACGTGGTCGACAAGATCGCCAAGCTGCCCACGCATCCGCAGGGCCCGTTCGCCGGCGACGTGCCCAAGCCGCTGGTCATCATCGAGAGCGCGAAGGTAATCGGCGAGGACCAGCCCGCCAGCAACGCCAGCGCAGCGACACCGGCCAAGGCCGCCTCGGCCGCGAACGCGCCCAAGGCCGACAAAGCCACGGCGAAGAAGACATCCGCATGAGCACCCTGTTCATTTCCGACCTGCATCTCGACGACAGCCGGCCGCACATCACCGCGCTGTTCGAGCAGTATCTTGCCAGCGACGAAGTGCGCGGCGCCGACGCGCTGTACATCCTGGGCGACCTCGTCGAGGCCTGGATCGGCGACGACGACGACGCCGAACTGCCCGCGCGCATCGCCCGCGCCACCCGCGCCGTGCGGGAAGCGGGCGTGCCGGTGTATTTCATGCACGGCAACCGCGACTTCCTGCTCGGCGAGGCCTTCGCCGAACGCGCCGGCCTGACCCTGCTGGACGATCCCACCGTGCACGACCTGTACGGCACACCGACGCTGCTGATGCACGGTGATCTGCTGTGCACCGACGACACCGTCTACCAGCAGGTGCGCGCCAACGTGCGCACACCGGAGTGGAAGGCGCAGGTGCTGGCCACACCGCTGGAAGCGCGCCGCGCGCTGGCGGCCAAGTCGCGCGCCGAAAGCCAGGCGCACACCGGCAGCACCGGCGAGACCATCATGGACGTCAACCAGGACGCCGTCGAAGCCGCCATGCGCGACGCCGGCGTGATCCAGCTCATCCACGGGCACACGCACCGCCCGGCTGTGCACGACCTCGAACTCGACGGCCGCCACGCGCAGCGCATCGTGCTCGGCGACTGGTACGAGCAGGGTTCCGTGCTGCGGGTCGACGCCGACGGCATCGACCTGCGCAGCCTGCCCGTCTCCGACTGATCGCGATGCGCATCTGGGTCGACGCCGATGCCTGCCCCGTCGTCATCCGCGACATTCTCTTCCGCGCCGCCGAACGCACGGGCGTCGAACTGACACTGGTCGCCAACCGCTGGCTGAAGGTACCGCCCGCGCGCAACATCCGCGCGATCCAGGTCGAGCCGGGCTTCGACGTCGCCGACAACGAAATCGTGCGCCGCGTGGCCGCCGGCGATCTGGTGGTGACGGCTGACATCCCGCTCGCCGCCGAAGTCGTCGCCAAGGACGCCGTGGCCCTGAACCCGCGCGGCGAACGCTATACCGCGGAAAACATCCGCGAACGCCTGAACATGCGCGACTTCATGGACACCCTGCGCGCCAGCGGCATCGACACCGGCGGCCAGTCCGCACTCGGCACCCGCGACCGCCAAGCCTTCGCCAACCAGCTCGATCAACTGCTGGCGCAAGCCCGGCCGGCGCCTCGCCGCGACTGACACGTCTGCCTCGCCCGCAGCGCGTCGCCGCAAGACGGACGCCGCCCGCCTGACCATGAACCCGCTTGCCCGATATTCACAGCCGCAAGGCGGACAGCGCCACCCGACAAGGCGCCCGCTTGCCGGATTCTCGCCGCCCTAGCAGGCTGGACACTCCACCACGCCACGACACCGCCATGGCCGCCACCGACCCGCGCGTCGACGCCTACATCGCTAAATCCACCGACTTCGCCCCCTCGAACACCTGCGCGCCATCGCAAGAAATGGTTCCTGACACCGTCTTTACGAAAAAAGCAAACCCCTCCCAAGCGAACCAGGAAGGGTTTGCTGATGCTTCCGTTAAAACAACAAATGTCGAGAACCGGCTATTGGTAGCGCGCAACAACGAACGTCGTTGGTGAGTTGCCATAGCCCGCAACGACGATTTTTCCGTCACTTTGTATGGCGAGCCCTTGTACAGCAGCATTCGCGCTGCCGACCGTGGTGGTGACAGGTCCGAAGCTGTAATCCAGGTTGCCGGACTGGTCGTAACGATTCAGCGTCAACTGGCGGTAGCTGCCTGCACTCGAGTAGCCGCCGACAATGATGCCTCCATTGGCATCGATGGCTACGTCGTTGCCGATCGCATCGCTGCTACCGATGGCGGTAAGGACCTTGCCGGTGCCGGAGCCAAAGGTGGTGTCCAGCGCACCGGTAGTGGTGTAACGAACAGCCGCGAAGCGGTAGTAGCCGCTGCTCGATGTGTTCGCGTAACCGGCAACGACAATATCTCCATTGCTTTGCATGGCCAGCGAAGTGGCGATGGCGGAATTGCCGGCGAACGTGCCGCCCACATGGGTCAGAACCTTGCCGCCGGTACCGAACGTGGAGTCCAGCGTGCCATTCGTGGTGTAACGCACCACCGCGAATACAGTGCCGCTACTCGACGCGTAGCCGGCCAACACAGGTTTACCGTCCGCCTGAATGACCAGGTTGTTTGCGAAGGCGGAGCCGGTACCAACTGCCGAGGTGACGGTACCGGAACCACCGCCGAAGCTGTAATCCAGCGTTCCGCTGCTGGTAAGACGCGCCAGCGCAAAGTCGGAACCGGCATAGCCAGCCACCCAGATCAAGCCATCCTGTACGGCAACGGCCCAGGCTTCCGAAGCCTTTCCGTAGAAATTGACGGTCGCCTTGCCCGAGCTGCCAAAGGTGGTATCCAGCGAGCCATCCGGGTTGTAGCGATAGATGGTGAAGTTGCGGGTGGAAGTGAAATTCGGGCACGAGGTGCCCACCACGACGATCTTGCCATCCGCCTGCAAAGCCAGTGCGCGCGCCTGTCCGTGGCAACTTCCGGAAAGACTGGTGACAACCTTGCCGGTACCGTTGAAGCTCGTATCCAGCGCGCCACTCGTCGTATAACGCGCAAGGACGAAGTCGCCCAAGGCGTCCTGGCCCGTGGTGACAATCCGTCCGTCCGGTTGGACAACAACCCGGGCGGCGGCACCGTAGCTCCCGAAGGCAGTGGACGTGACGCCCGCCGAACCGAACGAGGGGTCCAGCGAAGCCGCACGCGTAGGCGCGGCGAAGGCGATGAGGGTGATGAGGGCGATGCCAAATGACATCCTTATCGTGTTACGGATCACGGCTTACTCTCCTTGTTGAAAGTGGTTGTATCCATCTGATTTTTCAATTCACCGTCGCTTACTGCCAAGCCTCACTCGTTGGCTTCCAGAAAACTCGCCAACCTCGCAAAAAAATTGTCCCCGACACCGTTTTTTCACATCCTCATGCTTCTAGATCCTGGTTGCTGCATTGGCTCAGGATCAGGCTCATATCCCATCGATTGCTGGTAATCTGAAATTGACATACATTCGACTATATTTCCGTCGTCTTTAACACAAGCCACTAAAGAATAGTCTGCTAGTGATAGCCCGCCAGCGCCTCCACCACCATCAGGTGGGTTTTTTAGACCAGTGAATTCTTCTACATATTTGGCAAATGCGTTCTTATCAATACCTGTTTTTAGGGCGGACTCTATTGAATCTCGATCTTTCGCGGAAAAGTAGGTTTTGCAGTTGAGGCGAAAGTTTCCATTGAATTCACCATAGATTAAATAATGATGATCATCTTTATCAGACAATTTTGTTAAAGCTTTTTCGTAATCATAAAATTTTTTAATTTCTGAGCTTAAGCAGCTTTCATCCCGCTTGAATTCAATTAGCACCCATTTATTATTGGAAGATATTATAGTATCACCGAGCTTTTCCTCTTTTCCGTCTAAAGGCGATACAAGCAAGTTTGGATCAACATGCTTTAATATAAAATAATACTCAACCGTTTTTTCCCACCACTTCATAAATATAAGATCTCCTTTATCCAGCTAACGCTGGAGTTAAGCGGCGGCGGTACGCCGTCCGCTTGACTGAACAGTTAGATTGCATTTAGCCGAAATCCCCAGAAGACCTTGAAGACGGTCTCGGGGTCAATTTGAGCATGATAGTTGAAGTACAAACGCAGAGTTCCTTGTTCGTAGTCTAGGTCGTCTTGACGTGCCATGAACATACGAGGCTCCGACCATTGCTGTGCAACCACGGCCAGCACGATATTGGACGTGACCGACCAAGTCGCGTGACCACCGGCAATGCTTGGAAGATAGCCCGACTGAACAATGCTCTCGATGATTTCGACTGGTTCGGTGCCGTCCGGCACAGAAAGCGACCTTGCGTTTGGCGCATCCACGTCGTCACCGGCTGCGACGCTGCTTCGAGATACGTAAACTTCCATATGCGATCTAACGCTGGAATTGAGCGGCGGCAAAGCCGTCCGCCTCGAATGAGTGGTTAGGTGCCACGAGCCGGCGCCTCCGTGCCCCAAACTACACCTTTTGTACTTACCGAGAGACCTGCGACCCGCCGTAGCTCTTGCCATGGTCGCGTCGAGGTTTCGTACTCGATGATCTCGTATTTGCGGCCACAAGTTTGCCAGCTCTTGCAGGGTGCTACGTTTGGCTCGCAATCCCAAGGGATGGTTGCCAAGTGACGCAAAGCTTCCCACGCCTTGGCTAAAGACGGATGCTCACTGACTTGCTCAGCGTGGCTTTCGTCCTCAATTACGAAACACTTTGGCATGGCACCTAACGCTGGAGTTAAGCGGCGCCGAAGGCGTCCGCCTTGAACGAAATGTTAGACGGCTCACCCGATGCAGATGGATACCGCTGATGAGGTTGCTGCGATTGATTCAATGCCTTGGTAGAGCCGCCCATCGTTGATGCCTCTGAGCGATTCGGTGTTGACGAAAATGAGCTGACACTCACCAGGCCACCCAGGGCCGCCGCCAGTAACTGCATCTCGGAACGCGTCGAGGTTACAACCAAAAAGATGGCCGCCCGAAGGCTTTGCTGCGTGCAAGTAAGTGCACCAAAAGTCTGGCTCACTAGTAATTCCTGTGCAGTCGATAGTGATGATGTTCATACCGTCTAACGCTGGAGTTAAGCTGCCGGCCGCTGGCGTAGCCAGTGGGCGGTCAGCTTGGACGAGTTGTTAGGCACCCGCCACTGCGAGTGGTGCCTTGTTTCCGCAAACTACGCAACGCTCTTCAGCTCTTGCGCAGTCGATGCACAGAACCCAGGAGCCATTGCAATAATTCTTATCGCTCTGGCTATTCCACGTTAAGCCGCATAGCGTGCAACCACGCACGGATCTTACGAGTTCCGTCTCCTTGCAGGCTGCTGAGCAGAACAATGGTTCTTGCTTGTTCGCCATGATCCTCCCTGGACGCCTAACGCTGAAGTTAAGACGCCGACCGCTGGCGTAGCCAGTGGGCGGTCGGCTTGAATGAATTGTTAGGCAGCTCTCGACTCACCACCAGAACCAAAGCCTGAAGCTGCCCTTGCCAGTAGGGCCAATGGAATAGTCTCCACGCCCGTGAGGAATGCCCGAGATGCCCTCGTGGAGTGGTGTCAGCCAGTCCGCGCCTATTGTAAGAAGCGCCGGATCCAGGTCGGGCGGGAATGACCAGTCGGCAGGGTTGCCGGAGAAAGCTAGCCGAAGCTTGCTGGGTGCTCGCCAAGCAGCCAGGCCGGACTTGTTGTTTGGAACACCCAGCTGAGCCTTGGAGGGCGGTGTGATCTTGACTGCGCGGGAGGCGGGGGTGCCATCCGCGGCCAAGGCATCAAGCAAGGCAACAAGAGACTCGCAGCCGGCCGCATCAGCGGTGAGGTGCCAGCCCGGGTAATTGCGCTCGTTCTCCGTGTAGTACCAGAGCGAGACATTGCCGGATTGTTTCCATGAATGAGCGCGATGCATCAAAGCTGCCTAACGCTTGAATTAAGCGGCACGCGTCAGCGTGTCCGCTTGGATGAACTGTTATGCGGCTGCCGCAAACTCAACACACAGTACATCGAGGCGACCCCACGCGTTGAAGTTGAGCCTAATATGGCGCAGGCCAGCAACAGAATGAATCGTACACCCGGGTGGATGCGCGGACAGTAGATCGCTTTCGAAAAGCTCGCAAGACCCATCTGAAGGTTCGCCAGGAAGCAGAGAATCATTTCCCTCTTGCCACGAGAACGCTGCGACGCCTGCGAACCTGACATGAATGGCTTGCCCGGATGAACTATTGAAGCGCACTGACAGCTTACCCGGAGCTGAAGCAAGATCCGGGTAGCTAGTATCTGCTGTTGAGAAGCCGGGTTGGAGTTTCTCTAGCCGCATAACAAGATTGGAGTTGAGCGGCGGGCCGATCAACGGTGGTTTTCGCTTCAGCCTTCACCCCGTCCGCTCGGACGACTAGTTCGACGTCCGTAGGCTCACGAGCGTTACTACAGCCTACTACGGTAAATGACGAAGTGGCTCCGCAGCGATCCGCTTTTAGCGTCTTCAGATGACCAAAGGGCCTGGGGCCGCCGGATCAACGAAAGTTATCCGGCGGCCCCAGGCCCTTTGGTCAGTATCCGCCGCTGCGTAAGTGGGTCAATCAGGCGACTCCGCTTCGTTGTGTCAGCGATGATCTCTCTTCGCAAGCGTCCTACGTGAGCCTATGGGCGTGGAACTAGAAGTATCCCCCGAATCCGGGGTGTTGCACCCAATATTCAGCAAACCTCATCCCGAGGTCAAGGAAAAACACCAACCCAAACAGTCGGATAGCTGGACCGATGGATCGGAAACATGCTGAACAGGCTGCGTTTACGCATCGGATATGAGGGTGTAACGCCTTACACCTGCGGACATGCAGGTGTAAGCGGTATGCGCGGCGACGATTGCGACTCGATGCGTGGGTGGGTCACATGGGACGTACCGCGCATGCTGATGATGACCCGGCCGCAGGCTCGTTCAGAGACCCGCTTCGAGCGCTTCCAGCTCGGCTTCGTCGAAGCCAGCTTCGCGCCGGGCTTCGTGGTTGAACGGGCCACGCAAGTTGCTGCCCATGTATTCCTGTAGCAACTTGCGGAAGGTCGCGCGCGGTTCCAGGCCGTCGCGTTCGCAGCACCAGCGGAACCAGCGGCTTCCGAAGGCGACGTGGGCGACTTCCTCGCGCAGGATCACTTCCAGCACGACCACGGTGGCGTCGTCGCCGACACGCTGCAGGCGTTCGATCATGCCGGGCGTGACGTCCAGGCCGCGCGCTTCGAGTACGCGCGGGACCAGGGCCATGCGGGCGGTGTCGCTGTGAGCGGTCTTTTCGGCCATTTCCCACAGGCCATTGTGGGCATCGAAGTCGCCGTAGGCGTGCCCCAGTTCCTTCAGTCGCGTGGACAGCAGCGCGAAGTGCCGCGCTTCGTCGTGCGCGACGCTGGCCCAATCGCGGTAGTACTGCGCGGGCATGCCGCGGAAGCGGTAGACCGCGTCCCAGGCCAGGTTGATGGCGTTGAACTCGATGTGTGCGACAGCGTGCACCAGCGCGACGCGACCCTCGGGCGTACCCAGACCGCGCTGCGCGAGTTCGCGCGGGTGCACCAGACGCGGGCGTTCGGGACGCCCTGCCGAGATCGGCTGTGGCGGCAGCGCATCCGCGTCAGGCGCGAGCTCGCCGCGCAGTAGTGCATCCCAGGCCGCATGCGTCCGACGCAGTTTTTCCTGCGGATCGGCGCAATCAAGGCACTGCTTGGCGGTTGCGTGAAGGTCGGGCATGCAAGACAAACGTGACGTCGGGTCGGACAGGCGTGGAGCGCAAAGGATATACGGACGAGGCTGAAGCAGCAGATCATCCGGCAGCTTGCGCACAAGACACTGGGTTCCTGCCTACGCAGGAATGACGGCAAAGAGACTGCGCGCTACTCCTGCCGTAGCGCTTGCCACACTCGCAGCTTCGCCCTCGCAGCAGCCCTTTCTCAGGCGCTGCGCAGCTTGGCCTTGGCCTCGTCCGAGCGCAGCATTTCGATCTGCGCGAGATAGGCCGGATCGACGCCGGTGATGTACTCGCCGGAGAAGCACGACGTATCGAAGTGCTTCAGCGATTCGTTGCCGTCGGCCACGGCCCAGATCAGATCGTCCAGATCCTGGTAGATCAGGCGGTCGGCGCCGATCAGGCGCTGGATCTCGTCGACGCTGCGGCCGGCGGCGATCAGCTCGGATGCAGCGGGCATGTCGATGCCGTAGACGTTGGGGAAGCGCACCGGCGGCGCGGCCGAGGCTACGTAGACCTTGCGCGCGCCGGCTTCGCGCGCCATCTGGATGATCTGCCGCGAGGTGGTGCCGCGGACGATGGAGTCGTCCACCAGCAGCACGTTCTTCTTGCGGAATTCCAGGTCGATGGCGTTGAGCTTGCGGCGCACCGACTGCACGCGCTCGCCCTGCCCCGGCATGATGAAGGTGCGGCCGATGTAGCGGTTCTTGACGAAGCCTTCGCGGAACGGCACGCCGAGCTGCATGGCCAGCGTGCTGGCGGCGGTGCGCGAAGTGTCGGGAATCGGGATCACCGCGTCGATGTCGTGGTCGGGCCACTCGCGCAGGATCTTCTCGCCCAGCTTCTCGCCCATGCGCAGACGCGCCTTGTACACCGACACGTCCTCGATCATCGAATCGGGACGCGCCAGGTAGACGTATTCGAAGATGCACGGTGCGTGCACCGCGCCCTCGGCGCAGTGGCGCGCGGTGATGCGACCGTTCTCGCTGATGATGACGGCCTCGCCCGGCTCCACGTCACGCATGAACTTGAAGCCGAGGATGTCCAGCGCCACGGACTCCGAAGCGACGGCGTATTCGCGGCCGTTCGGCGTCTCGCGCTGACCCAGCACCAGCGGGCGGATGCCGTGCGGATCGCGGAACGCGACCAGGCCGTAGCCCAGGACCAGGCCGACGCAGGCGTAGCCGCCGCTGGCGCGCGCATGCACGCCGGCCACCGCCTTGAAGATGTGATCGGGCGTCAGCTGCATCCGCTCCTGGATCTGCAGCTCGTGCGCCAGGATGTTGAGCAGGATTTCCGAATCGGAATTGGTGTTGATGTGGCGGCGGTCCTGCTCGAACATCTCGCGGCGCAGCGCCTCGGTGTTGACCAGGTTGCCGTTGTGCGCGAAGGCGATGCCGTAGGGCGAATTCACGTAGAACGGCTGCGCCTCGTCGACGTCTTCGCTTCCGGCCGTCGGATAGCGGCAATGGCCGATGCCGATGCGACCGTGCAGCTTCTCCATGGCCTTCTGCGTGAACACGTCGCGCACCAGGCCCTTCCGCTTGTGGAGACGCAGCTTGGCGCCGTCCACCGTGGCGATGCCGGCGGCGTCCTGGCCGCGGTGCTGCAGCACGGTCAGGCCGTCGTACAGGGCCGACGCCACGTTCGCGGTGCCGACGATTCCGATGATTCCACACATGAGCAGGCGTTCTCTGAAGCTGGGGCCGGTGGCGGAGGACGGCGCAAGCCGTCGCGCATCCGCGGGGCGGGATCATCCCGCGCCTCGCGGGCGGGGCATATTGTACGACCAAGCGGCCTCCCGCCGCATGGTTCGACTGGACCTCCTGTCTGCAGATGCGGCATCCCCTGCCGCCGGGGGCGTGCGCGCAACGCGCGCCGAAGGTCGGAAGCTAGGGTGTTCCCGTCCTCACCGAGAGCGGCTGCGGGCGCGCTGCGGCACTGGACGGCACCGCTGCCCGGGCCGCACCTGCCATACCGGAAAGACCCGTCTGCACGGCTTCCGGCAGGTGATCGGCGGCGGCCGGAAGCGTCGGCGTGCGGTCGTCGGGATGCACGTAGCGGCGCACGCTGTCCGGCAGGCGCTGGGCCAGCCAGTCGGCGACCACCTGGGCCTGCCCCAGCAGCACCGACTGCTGCCACCACGGATCGCGCGAAAACGGCGTGAAACCGAGCAGGAAGACCGCGAGGGTGACCAGCAGCACGCCGCGCACGAAGCCGAAGCCCATGCCCAGCAGGCGGTCGGTGCCGGAAAGTCCAGTGCTCTCGACCAGTCGCGCAATGATGAAACGCACCAGCGCGCCGAGCAGCAGTACGGCAACGAAGCACAAGCCGTAACCCACCAGCATGCGCGCGGACGGCAGTTCGATGGAGTGCTCGAAGTAGGCCGCGACGCTGGGACCGAACAGCCAGGCCACCCAGAACGCCGCGATCCAGATGACCAGCGCCATGACCTCGGACACGAACCCGCGCCACAGGCCGATCAGCACGGACAGGACAATGACGCCCAGCACCACATAGTCGGCCCAGTTCATGGCGTCGAGCGCATCCACGTCAGGGCACGGTGACGACGACGCCGCCCAGCTTCAGCTTGGACTGCAGGTCGCGACGCACTTTCTCGGCGTCGGCGCGCTGAGTCTGCGGTCCCACGCGCACCCGCCACAGGGTGCGGCCGCCGCTGCGCACGTCGTCGACGAAACCGTCGAAGCCGGCCTTGCGCAGCTTGTCGCGCAAGGCGGTGGCGTCGGCCTTATGGCTGTAGGCGCCGATCTGCACCGCCCAGCCACCAGCGCGACCGGCCGGCAAGGCGCTGGCCGGCGCATCGCCCTTCTGATCGTGCGCGGAGGACACCACGCTGGCCGGCGCACCCGGAATGGCCTGCTTCAGGCGCAAACGCGCAGTCTCGGCCGCGGCCCGCGTGGCGAACGGCCCGGCGCTGACGCGCGCGCCGACCTTGCCGGAAATCGTGACCTTGTCGGTCTGTACGCCGTAGCCCAGCTTGCGCACGCGCTCGACCAGGCTGCGCGCATTCGCGGTATCGCTGTAGGCACCGAGGTTGACTCGATACGCGCCGTCAGCCGCCTGTCCGGGCGCGGAAGCCGGTTGCTGCGCGGTCGGCTTCGGCTTGGAGGGCGCGGGTTTGGGTGCGGGTTTGGCCGGAGCGGCGGGCGCCTGCGTCGCCGGTTTCGTCGGCGCCTGCGCGGCCGGAGGTGTCTGCGCCGGCTGCGCATCGTTTTCCGGGTGCACGTCCGGCGGGCGGCGCGACGGGATATCCACGGTCGCGAGCTGGTCACCGCCGGAGGCGGATGCCGTGGCCGCGTTCGCGGGCATCGCCGCGCTGGACGGCGGCGCCACGCTCATGGTTCGCGTGGTCAGCTCCTGATCCGGCGAGGCGGGCAGCGCGAGGCTGAGCGTCTTGCCGTTGTCGGACGGCGGCGAACCGCCGGAAAAGAACATCGGCACGATGATGACAGCAAGCGCGATCAGCACCAGGGCACCGATCAGACGCGTTTTCAGAGCGGGCTCCATGGAAGTCCCCGTTGGCGCGATGCGGAAATTATACCTGTCGTCGAAACGCTTTACGGCATGTGCGGCGGATCGCCGTTCATGCGCCGTAACACTGCCGCGACCAGAAAGAACGAACCGAAAGCGACGATGCGCGCCGGCGCAGCCCTGCGCGCGGCATGCAGCGCACTGCCGACGTCATCGTACAGGTCGTGTTCCGCCGTGTCCGGCAAGGCGAATGCACAAGCCTGTGCGGAAAGCCCGCGCGATGTCTCCGCCGTCAACGACGCCAGATGCCAATGCGCGATGCGGTTGCCGAGCGTGGCATACACGTTGCCCACATCCTTGTCGTCGAGCGCGCCGAACACGGCGTGCACGGGGCCATCGACGGGATGCTCGTCAAGCCACTGCGCCAGCACGCCCGCAGCCTGCGGATTGTGCGCCACGTCGACAATCAACTCCGGCACCTCCGCCAGCCGCTGCAACCGGCCGCGCACCCGCGCCGCGCGCACACCCTGCGCCAACGCCTGCTCCGTACACGGCAGCACGCCATCGAGCGCATGCAAGGTCGCGATGGCGGCCGCCGCGTTGGTCCGCTGCGCGGAAGCGTCCAATGCCGGATTCGGCAGCGTCAGGCGCGTGCCATCTTCGTGCTGCCAGACCCACCCGTCGGCGGCGTCCTGCACGTGATAATCCACGCCGTTGCGCTGCACCCGTGCACCGATACGATTCACGGTCGCCAGCAGCGCCTCCGGCGGGTCCAGCTCGCCGACGATCAGCGGCCGGCCGGCGCGCGCGATGCCGCCCTTCTCGGCGCCAATGCTGTCGCGGTCCGGACCCAACCAGCTCTGGTGATCCAGATCCACCGTGGTGACGATGGCGGCATCGGCGTCGACGATGTTGGTCGCATCCAGGCGTCCGCCCAGACCGACTTCCAGCAGCGCCACGTCGACACCGGCGCGCGCAAACAAGTCCAGCGCGGCCAGCGTGCCGAACTCGAAATAGGTCAGCTCGGTCTCGCCGCGCGCGTGCTCGATGCGCTCGAAGGCCGCGCACAGATCGGCGTCGGAAGCATCCGCGCCATCCACACGCACGCGCTCGTTGTAGGCCAGCAGATGCGGCGAGGTGTACGCGCCGACGCGATAGCCCGCCGCCTCCAGCATGGCTTCGAGGAACGCCACGGTGGAACCCTTGCCGTTGGTACCGCCGACGATCACGCTGCGCGGCGCGTTCGGCGCACCCATGCGCTGCCACACCGCGCGCACCCGATCGAGACCGAGATCGATCTCGCGCGGATGCACGCGCAACTGGTAATCGAGCCATTCATCGAGCGTGCGTTTCGTCATGGCGCGAAGTGTAACGGGGATGTGCGCGCATCGGTCCTTCACGCTACCTTTCCGGCAACGACACCATCACGGAACGAACATCATGGACACCTTCATGCAAACCGCCATCGAGGAAGCCCGCCAGGGACGCGACGAAGGCGGCATCCCGATCGGCTCGGTGATCGTGCACGAAGGCCGCATCCTCGGCCGCGGCCACAACCGCCGCGTGCAGCAGGGCAGCGCGATCCTGCACGGCGAAATGGACGCCTTCGAGAACGCCGGCCGCCAACCCGCCGCGGTCTACCGCGAAGCGACGCTCTACACCACGCTCTCGCCCTGCTCCATGTGCAGCGGCGCGATCCTGCTGTACGGCATCCGCCACGTCATCGTCGGCGAGAACCAGACCTTCATGGGCGAAGAAGAACTGCTGCGCTCGCGCGGCGTGCGCGTGGAGGTGCTGCAGGACGAAACCTGCATCGCACTGATGCGCGAGTTCATCGACGAGCGGCCAGAGCTGTGGAACGAGGATATTGGCGTCTGACCACTCTCACATCCTCATGGATGACCGTGCGATGCACTGCCACGGGCGGTACGCAGACCTATCACTGAGATGGGGCCGCCGCGCGCTGTCTTCGTCGGCGACGAGTGCATCCGTTCGGGACCAGAACGTATCTAAGTAGTCGATACCGCCACATGGGCGGCTGCCAAGGATCGACTACCCATGAACAACCGCACCCTCTTCTCGCCATGCGCAATCCGCAAAGCCGGACTGGCTTCGCTACTCTGGGCAGTGCTGACCGTCAGTTGCCTGGCTACTCCATCGGTAGCGCTGTCGGCACCACATCAAACACTCCCCGACACGCCCGCAGGGCGGCTCACCGGCGAATTGATTCATCATGTCGACACCGACAGCCCGGCGCAGATCCGCAAGTGGTTGCCCAGCCTCCTTGCTGCGTCCATCGACCCGGACAGTCGCAAGGACTTTGTCGCGAACATGGCTTCGGCCGCCCGTGACAGTGGCGGCCTGCAGATATTCGATATACGCAGCAACGCGCATCGCCCCGGGTTTATCCAGGTGGCCGTCAAGGCACGCCGCGGCGACAGGCATGCCTTGTTCGTGCTGAACGTCGATCCGGCGCATGCCGGCAAACTCGACCAGGCGATGTTGTGGCCCATGCAGGACCCGGCGTTGTATGCGGGTTGGCCGAAAGGTGCGGTTTCTCACGCCAAACTGCGTCGACTGATCCAGAGGGCGCTCAATCGTTTGGTGCATACCGAAGATTTCTCCGGCTGCCTGACGGTCGAGGACAACGACCAAACGATCTTCAACGCATGTCGTGGCCTTGCCGAACGCAGTTTCGCCGTACCGGTGAATCACCAGACCCGCTTTCGTATCGCCTCGATGGGCAAGATGTTCACGGCCGTCGCCATCGCGCAACTGGTGCAGGTCGGCAAGCTGTCATGGAACGACACCCTGGCCAAGCGGGTGCCGGAATACCCCGACCAGGCGACGGCGAGGAAGATCACCGTGTGGGAACTGCTGCACCACACCTCCGGCCTGGGTGATTACATGGTGCCGGCGTTCTTCGAGCATCGCGAACGCTACGTCCATCCGGCCGACTATCTGGGGTTGATTGCCCGCCAACCAATCGTGAGCGCGCCGGGCAAGCAGTGGAATTACAGCAACTCCGGCTATGTGCTGCTCGGTCGCATCATCGAGAATGCCTCCGGCGAGAGTTATTTCGACTACGTCCAGCGCCACATCCTTGCGCCGGCACACATGAAGTCCAGCGGCTTCAGCAGCTTGGACCAGATCATCCCGAAGCTGGCGACCGGCTACTACCACGGCGCCCTGTTTTCCCGCGCCTGGAAGTCCAACTGGTTGAAGCTTCCCTACATGGCAGCCCCGGACGGTGGCGGCTACTCCACCAATGTCGACTTGCTCCGTTTCGCCAAGGCACTGCGCGACGGCACACTGGTCAAGCCCGCAACCCTGGCAAAGATGTTCGATGACGAAGTCCCGGCCGGGCCGGGCTGGAATGCCGCTGGTTTCGGCGACCGTCTCTCGCACGGTCGCCACATTCGCGGCAAGGTCGGCGGCATCGAGGGTACGACGGCTGATCTGCAAATGGTCTGGGAAACCGGCGCGACCGTGGTCATGACCAGTAATGAAGGACCGTCGGAAAACTGGATGCTGGTCGAACGTATCGCCGACCTGCTCGCAGCAGAAGGCACCAGGCACTGACTGTTCGAGTCGTGTTGCCCCGATAAATTGTCCCTGACACGATTTTCCCCTGACACGATTTTCCCCTTGCAGCTGTTCTGATGTTCGTGACCGCTGTCGGCACAGCATCACTTCACTTTGGCCATTGCGGTCCTAGCAGCCTTTCATCTCGGGGGCCGCACTGCCGTGGTGCGTCACAGCTACTCATTGCTTCTTATGCAGTCTTTGCAGCATCTCTTGGCCTCACGGCAACCACTGTCTGGCTCGACCGAAAACGTCGTGGCAAGCTCTAACCACTCATCCAGTTGGACGCGCCGATGTGCGCCGCCTAAATCAGGCACCAGAACCCATGGGAAGCACCGAGAATCTCGAAAACCAGTCCTTGCTTATCGAGGCCCTTGAAGCATTTCTCGGATCCCGGATCGGCGTTGTTGAAGCAACTCGTTTGATTTGCAGTGCTTGCTTTGCACTTCGACAAGACAACAACCCCTTGTTCACTCCATTTATCGGCATCAACTCCGAGACGCACATATTTTCAGTGGGACCCGCTCGCGAGCTGTGGGCGCATGAGGCACTCGTTCGCTACGATCAAGAGCGCGCGTTTCAGGAGCAAAACTTCAATGCGTTTGCAACGCGATCAGCCATAGCGCTGCTCGCATGGGCACGCGCGCAAGAGTTCTAGCTCACCATCCAAGCAGACGCTTGTGACCCGCGGCGGTTCATTCCAGCATTGGACCCAAGAGAAGAAGCCATGTCCGTAGTCGTCCGACAAGCCACCATCGAAGATCTGGAACATTTAGCGCCGTTGTTCGACAGCTTTCGGCAATTCTGCCAAAAGAAAGCGGATGTGCGCCTGGCGCACGCCTTTCTCGCGGAGCGCATTCAGCGCGAAGAGTCGCTGATACTGGTGGCCGAACTGTCCGACCGTCTCGCAGGGTTCACCCAACTCTATCCCAGCTTTTCGTCCGTCGACGCCAGCCGCACATTCATACTGAGCGATCTGTTCGTCGCTCCCGAAGCGCGCCGCAAGGGCGTAGCGCAGGCCCTGCTCGCAAAGGCCACTCAGGTCGCACGCACCCAGGGGGCGGCAAGCCTAAGCCTGTCCACCGCACGCGCGAACAAGCAAGCTCAGAAGTTGTATGAGTCTCAGGGATGGGAGCAAGATGACTTCTTTTTTCACTATAACTTGGCGCTCTAGATCCGACAGACTCATGCCATCGGCCGAACATTCTCCGCTTTGCCGCGCCAACCTACCGGATAGTGCTCGACGTTGAACGACTACCTCTGCCCGAGCACAGTCCTTGCAGGCTGCGCGGGACCCGATCAAGCCACGAGGTGTGACTTTCGACCCTGAGCTGCTGGTCGGGACAAACTTAATTGCCTCCGCCCCCTTACTGCCTTACGTCCCCTTACTGCCTCAGCAGTGGAGTGCAGCGTCAACGGCTAACAGCTGAGCCGCTAACAAGAGGGGCTTAGCGTCAGTGTCGCAATGCACCAAAGCCATGCATATCGTCATCGTTCTGCTTATCAATATTGATGATTTCAGCGGCCATCCTCATGATGGAATTTGAAAACACGAACATCAGTGCGATAGGAACGACATAAATAAACCAACCACCCGCATTGAGCACAGAAACATCTCGAACCACCTCGCTGGCTCTCTTCATGATGTCCTTGATCTGCTGATCCTGGGTGTTTTCAACTGCCTTTGAGCGTTCGCTAACTTGCGCTCTGAGATCCGAATCGTGTGTCAGGCGACGATGCATCTTTGCCTGCATCTCAAGGTCAAGCACATCAACAAGGTTAATCGCATTATTGATGCCGTGTTGCGTAATCTCGAAGGCAACACGGTCGTAGTTCTCGTTGTCAAACGAGAACGTACGCAGTTCGTCACGTAGCGCAAACAGTTTATTCCGCCAACGGCAGTGGACAGTTGGAAGAACAATGCGCTGGTACAAGTAGTGCCAAGCGCCAAGAAAGACGAGTGCAATGACTACATATTCCATATGACCTCCTCAAGCCCTGCTGGACGGTAACTTCCCGCCAGCAATACGCTCCTGAAGTGCAGTCTTTTCCTTTCCAATTCGACTGCTTTCGGCATCCGTGGTTCCTTTCGCGAATCGCGCATGCATGACCCACCCTAGCAACGTCATGATCCAAAGAACATAGCCAAGCACGTGATGGTGCACGATGAGTTCGACGCATCTATAGCCGAATTTGGAGAGTTCATCAGGGCTTACGCGAACCATCCAGATCAGCAAGGCAAGCCCTAATAGGACAGGAATCAACTGGCCTTTGTTCATCGCCGCGATGATGATGTCCCGAAACGCCTGCGCCCAGGTCACCTTTTCAACCGTGACCTTCCTATCTCGACTTTTCTTAGACACGCGCCCCCCATAGCATCCTTTCTATGCGCCCACAGAAGTGAGTACTCGCTGACCAGAACACCACAAACCATGGCGTCATCGACTCGATCAACCGTACATGCTACTACAAAAATCAGTCACCATTGAATGCATGCCTCAAACGGCCATCCGTATACAGGATGGCGTGTGAAAACGGCCCCAGGTTAACTTACGACCATTTGAATCATGCTCGGTCAGCTGTTCTAGCGCCTGGATCGAGAATGCACTAATCGGAACGAGCGACTGCTTCTGGCCAATCCCAGTCTTACGTGTAGGACCCTGCCCCCTCACACGCCAAGTTCACCTGCAAATCACCACCCCAATCAACCCAGTTCGACCCGCCTCAACCGCAAAGCGTTACTGACCACCGACACCGACGAAAGACTCATCGCCAACGCCGCGATCATCGGCGACAGCAGCAGGCCGAACCAGGGGTACAGCACGCCGGCCGCCAGCGGCACGCCGAGGGCGTTGTAGACGAAGGCAAAGAACAGGTTCTGACGGATGTTGCGCACGGTCGCGCGCGATAGCGTGCGTGCGCGGCGCAGACCGCCGAGGTCGCCTTTCACCAACGTCACCTGCGCGCTTTCCATCGCCACGTCGGTGCCGCTGCCCATGGCGATGCCGACATCGGCGGCGGCCAGTGCGGGGGCGTCGTTGATGCCGTCGCCGGCCATCGCCACGCGATGTCCGTTCGCCTTCAGCGCCTGCACCGCTTCGGCCTTGTCTTCGGGCGACAGCCCCGCCTGCACGTCGTCGATGCCGAGCGCATCGGCCACGGCTTTCGCCGTGGTGGCGTTGTCGCCGGTGAGCATGCGCAGGGTCAGACCCTCGGCATGCAGCGCCTTGACCGCCTCGGCTGCACCTTCGCGGATGCGGTCGGCGACGGCCAGCAGGGCCAGCACGCGCCGGCCGTCGGCCAGGAACGTCACCGTGGCACCGTCCGCGCGCAGCGCTTCGGCGCGCTGTTCGATGCTCTCGTCCAGTGTCACGTCGTGTTCGCGCAGCAGGCGCGCGTTGCCCAGCATCACGCGTTGGCCGTCGATGCGACCCAGCACGCCGCGCCCGGTCGGCGCTTTGAAGTCTTCGACGTCGGGGAGCTTCAGCTCGGCTTCCTCGGCGGCGGCCAGGATGGCGCGCGCCAGCGGATGTTCGCTGGAACGTTCCAGTGCGGCGGCCAGCGTCAGCGCGCGGTCGCGTTCGATGTCGCCCAGCGCGACCACGTCGCGCAGCGACGGCCTGCCTTCGGTCAGCGTGCCGGTTTTGTCCATGACCAGCGTGTCGACATCGCGCAGGGCCTCGATGGCGCCGGCGTCGCGGAACAGTACGCCGTGCTGCGCACCGCGCCCGCTGGCGACCATGATCGAGATCGGCGTCGCCAGCCCCAGCGCGCACGGACAGGCGATCACCAGCACCGACACCGCCGCCACCAGCGCGTGCGCCAGACGCGGATCGGGGCCGATCAGCGTCCACGTCACGAACGCCAGCGCCGCGACGGTCACCACCGCCGGCACGAACCATGCCGCGACCTTGTCGGCGATGCGTTGCAGCGGCGCCTTGCTGCGCTGCGCCTGCGCCACCAGCGCGACGATCTGCGACAGCATGGTTTCGCCGCCGACCTTCTGCGCGCGCATGACCAGGCCGCCGTCCTGATTGACGGTACCGCCGGTGACGGTATCGCCGGCCTGCTTGGCGACCGGCAGCGGTTCGCCGGTCAGCATGGATTCGTCGACGTGGCTGGCACCTTCGATGACCTCGCCATCCACCGGAAGCTTTTCGCCGGGGCGCACGCGCAGGCGGTCGCCGACTTTCACGTCATCCAGCGAGACGTCGTGTTCCTTGCCGTCCTCGCCGATGCGGCGCGCGGTCTTCGGCGCGAGGTTGAGCAGCGCCTTCAGCGCATCGCCGGTGCGGCGGCGCGCGCGCAGTTCGAGAAAGTCGCCGAGTGTGACCAGGGTGACGATGACCGCCGCCGACTCGAAATACACGCCGACGTTGCCCTGCGCGTCACGGAAGCCCGCCGGGAACAGCTGCGGGAACAGGAACGCCACCGCGCTGTACACCCACGTCACGCCGGTGCCCAGCGCGATCAAGGTATACATGTTCGGGTTCCACGGCTTGAGCGAATTCCATCCGCGCTTGAAGAAACTGGCGCCGCCCAACAGCACGACCACGCTGGCGAGCACGGCTTCCACCCATGCGCCGACGCGCGACCACGGCGCGGGCAGATGCACGTCGAACGCATGCGGCACCATCGCCAGCAGGAACACCGGGATCGTCAGCACGACCAGCGTCCAGAACTTGCGCGACATGGCCTGCAGTTCGCCGCCGTCATCGTCGTCGGCGCTCGGCATCATCGGCTCCAGCGCCATGCCGCACTTGGGACAGTCGCCCGGCCCCTGCTGCTGGATTTCCGGATGCATCGGACAGGTGTACATCGCGTTCTTCGGCGCCGCCGGCTGCACCGGCGCCGGACCCAGCCAGCGCCCGGGATCGGCCTCGAACTTCTCGCGACAGCGCGCCGAGCAGAAGTGGTAGGCGTGACCCTCGTGTTCGGTCGCGTGCCTGGGCGCATCGGGATCGGTGCGCATGCCGCAGACCGGGTCCATGCGTCCCTTTTCGATCTCGCGGCGACGGCCCTTGGCGTGGATCGCCTCGGGATCGTCGCGGAACTTGTTCAGGCAGCCGTCGCCGCAGAAAAAATAGCGACGGCCTTCGTGATCGACGTGACGATGCGAATCCAACGCCACGCGCATGCCGCAGTTGGGGTCGACGGCGTGGGCGTCGTCGAACGGGAATGCGATCTTCGGGGTGTGGGTGTGCGTGTCGTGGCTCATGACGCTTCCTTGGCGGACAGCGCCTTGAGAATGGGACATTGCGCCAGCTCGCCGTGGCCGGGACAGGCGTCGATCAGTTTCTTCAGCCCGCGCTGCATGCGCTTGAGCTCGCGGATGCGATGCTCGACATCTTCCAGCCTCGCCTCGGCGCGCGCCTTGACGCCGGCCACGCCGCGGTTGCGGTCCGTGGACAGCGCCAGCAGTTCGCGGATGTCGTCGAGGCTGAAACCCAGATCCTTGGCGCGGCGAATGAAGCGCAGCTGGGCGATAGCCGAGGCGTCGTAGTCGCGATAGCCCGAGGCACGCCGGCGCGGTTCGGGCAGCAGCCCCTCGCGCTCGTAGTAGCGGATGGTGTCGACGCCGACGCCGGCCTCGCGGGCCGCCGCGCCGATACGGTAGCGGGGTGTGGGTGCGGTATCCATGCGGAAAGTCTAAACCCTGGACCATGGTCCAGAGTCAAGACTTCCGCCGCCTGGATTACATTCTCACTTCGAAGCGCTGCACCTGCTCCTCGGCTTCGTCGCGGGCGATGCCGTAGCGTTCCTGGATCCTGCCGATCAGGTAGCTTCGATGCCCTTCAGCGATATCCAGGTCCTCATCGGTGAGCCGGTCCCACTCTTTCTTGAACGGACCCTTCCAATCGGCCCAACGGCTTTTGAAACGATCTTCACTCATGACGCGTCTCCGTATCCGGAATAGGTGCACGACCGCATGATCGCGCCGCCCCATTACAGCAAGTCGCGCATGAACCCGAGACGACGCATGACGTACCTTGCACGGTATGCCGATGGCTTCACGGCCGCAACCACCACCAGGCCAGCGTCAGCACGACGAAAAAATATGGCACGGAAATGCGGTGGAACACGCGCCATGCCGCTGCACTGCCTTCCATCCGCAAGGCGATGAGATTGGCCAATGAACCGATCGCCAGCCCGCTGCCGCCGATGTTGACCGCCACCGCCAGCCACAAGGGATCGGACACCTGCTGCTTCAACGCCACGGTAGCCGGCACATTGCTGACCGCCTGCGACAGCAGCGCGCCGACGAACAGCGTGACGTCGGGGCGGTCCCACGCCAGATGCGCCATCATCGACCGCACCTGCGGCAACGCTGCGAGATGACCCAGCGCAAGCAGCATCAGGGCGATGCTGACCATCAACAACCAATCCAGACGCGCCAGCGCGCCACGCCGAACGACACGCAACGCGACCAGCACGAACACCAGCGCCGTGAACTCGAACCGCCATTCGAGCAGCGCCAGCAGAACGATGAACAGCACCCCGCCGATCACGGCGAGCCGCCGATCCAGCGGCGTGCGCGGCGGCGACGGGGCGAGCCGTTCGAACCGTCCCCGCGGAATCAGCAGCCATGCCGCGACCAGCAGGCAGAACACCATGATCGCGACAACCGGCGCCATCGCGACGACGAAATGCAGCATGCCCACGTTCGCCTGCCGCCACAGCAGCAGATTCTGTGGATTGCCGATCGGGCTGAGGGCCGACCCGGCATTCACCGCCAGCGCCACCAGCGCGACCACGCGCAGGCGCGGCAGTGCAGTCAGCTCGCAAAGCGCCAGCGCCAGCGGCAGCACCAGGAACAGACTGACGTCGTTGGTCAGCAACATCGCCGCGCACGCGGACAGCGTCATCAACGCAAGCACCAGCATGCGCTGCGAATGCACATGCGCGAGCAGACGTTGCGCCGCCCATTGCACCAGACCACTCTCCCGCAGCACCTGCGCCACGGCCAGCAAGGCCAGAAGACTGCACAGCGCCGGCGCATCCAGCCAACGCAGCCAGTCGTTCCAGGGACGCGGGTCGACCCAGGCCAGCACCAGCGTCAGCGCGATCAGCAGCGCCGGCATCCAGTGCCGGCGCAACAGGGCGGTGACTCGGGTCGGCAACACGTGCATCGCCCCAGCATATCGCCAAGCACCGCGCAGAATGTCATGTCATAACACTGCGCCGTCGGCGTATGCTCGCGCCACCGAAGCCGCCTGCATGCGAGGAACGCGTTGCACGCCCATCATCACGACCACGACCACCACGGTCACGATCATCATGCACACGGTGTCTCCGCCGATGCGGATCGTCGCTATCTGACGCTCGCCCTGTTGCTGCTGACCGGCTACATGGCGCTGGAAGTCGTGGCCGGCATCATCGCCTCGTCGCTGGCGCTGATCTCCGACGCCGGCCACATGCTCACCGACGTCGCCGCCATCGGCCTGGCACTGGTCGCGATGCATCTGGCGCGGCGGCCCGCCGACGGCCATTACACCTTCGGTTTCAAGCGCGCCGAAATTCTCAGCGCGCAGGCCAACGGCATCACCCTGCTGTTGCTGTCGGGCTGGTTCATCATCGAGGCGGTGTTTCGTCTGGTCGATCCGCCGCAGGTCGAAGGCCGCTGGGTGTTCTTCGTCGCCCTGGCCGGCATCGTGGTGAACCTGCTCGCGGTGTGGATCATGAGCAAGGCCAACCGGCGCAGCCTGAATGTCGAAGGCAGCTTCCAGCACATCCTCACCGATCTCTACGCCTTCATCGCCACCGCCGTGGCCGGCGCGGTGATCTGGGCAACGGGCTGGAACCGCGTCGATGCGCTGGCGGCACTGGTAGTCGCCGGACTGATGCTGCGCGCCGGCTACGGCCTGGTGCGCGATTCCGGCCGCGTGTTCCTCGAAGCCGCGCCGCGCGACCTGCATCCGGCCGCGATCTCCGAGGCGATCCTGGCCATGCCGCACGTCAACCGGCTCGACGATCTGCATGTCTGGGAAGTCACCTCGGAGATGCCGGCGCTATCCGCGCATGTGCTGGTCAGTCACGAAGTCGACTGCCACGACACCCGGCGCGACATCGAACACATGCTCAAGCAACGCTTCGGCATCACCCACACGACTCTTCAGACCGACCACTGCGCCGAGGGCGAACCGACGGAAGCTGCGCCCTGCGCCTTCGGACGCGGCCACCTGCACGAACACGCCTGAATCCTGCCGGCTTCAGTCCGGCATCCATTCAATGCGCGCTGGACGCCGGCGCGGGCACGCCCTGGCCTGTGGCCTCGGCCGTATCGGCATGCACATGTGCGATGTGCGCTGGCGCTGCGTCGTCATCGTCGTCCGCATCGCCGGCGCTCAACGCCCGATACTGCGCAACACTCATCTGCGGCTGCTGTTCCAGATAGGCCACCATCGCCCAGATCTTGTGATCATCGTGCGTCTTGCCCCAGGCCGGCATGGCGGTCATCTTCACGCCATGCTTGATGACCCAGAACGCCTCGGCCGGTTCCGGCACGAAACGCGTCAGGTTCGGCGGCTTGGGATACAAGCCTGCGCGCAACTCCGAATCATGCATGCCGGGCGCCAGATGGCAGCCCGTGCACATTTCGCGATAGTGCTCCGCGCCGAGACGGATCAACGCCGGATCGCTGAGATTCGGCATGCCGGTCACCTTCGCCGCGCGCGTTTCGATGGACCGCTCGCGCAGCACCGCGATGGCCTTTCGGGTAATCGTCCAGTGCGGCGCATCCGCACCGATGTCGTACAGGCCCGAATAAGCCCAGGCACCCAGCGCGACGATCGCCACGGCGACGATCAGGATCAGGGACCCGATCCACTTCTTCATCTTGCTGCTCCTTCGTCAGAACCACATCCGCACGCCGGCGACCCAGTTACGCTCCAGCACCGGTTCGCCGGCACGTCGTGCCAGACCGGCCGATGCGCCCAACCGACGCGACCACTCTATCCCCAGGTAGGGCGCGAACCGCCGGCGAATCTCGTAGCGCAGACGCAACCCGAACCCGGCATCGGATACGCCGCGCGCAATGCCGCGTGCCGGATCGTCCTTGCCGTAGGCGTTGAGCTCGAACTTCGGAGTCAGGATCAGGCGCTGCGTGAACAGCACGTCGTATTCGACTTCGACGCGTGCCGCGGTGCGTCCCGACGAGCCGGCATAGACCTCCGCCTGCACGTCGAACCAGTACGGCGCCAGCCCCTGCACGCCGAACGCGACCCAGTCGCGCGACGGTCCTTCACCGCCATCGTGCCGGACGCCAAGCTGGGTATCCCAGTACGCGCTGACGGCATGACTCCACAACGCCTCGACGCGGCTGTCGGTGACGCGTCCGCCGCTGGAGTCACCCTCGAATTCCAGCACCGCGCGGTCGAGATCGCCGCCATACCAGGCCCGGCCTTCCAGCGAGGCGCCCTTCGCATGATCGCCGTACACATATTCGAGACGATCCACGGCGAGCATGCCGAAGCGGCTGTCGCCGTGCATGTGCACGTCGTGATCGGGCGCGAAGGAGATGCCGTCCGAGTAGTCCGGATCGCGCGCATCCGGCGGCGCGCTGCCACCCTGCATCGCGCCCATGGACATGCCCTGCATGGTGTTGCTTTCGCCATGCTGCATGCCCGGCATGGCTTGCATCGACGAGTCGACATGATCCGTGTGCGCCATGTCCCCGGCACCATGCATCCCGGACATGGCGGACGGGTCGTGACCGTCCTGGTGCGTGGCCGGCATCGGTGATTTCGCAGAGGGCGTCGTCGCATCCATCGATGTCTGCGGCGTCATGGACATGCCCTGCATGGCCGGCATCGCGCTCGCGCTGGATGCCGGAGCCGGCGCTTCCTGTGCCTGCGCCGGAAGCGTCGCGATCCCCATGCACGAAGCGAGTCCCGCCAGGAGTAAACGATAAACACGGCTCATGACACCACCACCTCGCGGAACATGCCCGCCTCCATGTGATAGAGCAGATGGCAGTGGTAGGCCCAACGCCCCAGCGCATCCGCCTTGACCCGGTAGCGCACGCGCTGCGCCGGCTGCACGCTGACGGTGTGCTTGCGCACCTGGAACGCCCCGCTCGGCGCTTCCAGCTCGCTCCACATGCCGTGCAGGTGGATCGGGTGGGTCATCATGGTGTCGTTGACCAGCGTCACGCGCAGATGCTCGCCGTAGCGGAAATGCAGCGGCTTGGCGTCGGCAAACTTCTGGCCGTCGAACGACCACATGTAGCGTTCCATGTTGCCGGTCAGATGCAGCTCGATGTCCCGCCCCGGCTCGCGGGTGTCGATGGGGCCGCCGATCGTGTGCAGGTCGGCGTAGGTCAGCACCTTGCGACCGTTGCCGCGCAAGCCGATGCCGGGGTCGTCGATGTTGTCGCGCGGGTGATCCACGCGCATGTCGACGCCGGGGCCGTACTCGGTGCGCGCGTGATGCGCCGGCGGATCGTCCGGCATGCTCATGCCATGCATCGCATGCCCGTCGTGCTTGCCGCCCGGCATGGCCATCGCGCCCATCATGTCGACCATGGCCAGACGCGCGCGCGGGTCCATCGCCGGCACCTCGGCCCGCATGCCCGTGTGCGGCGCCAGCGTGCCGCGGGCGTAGCCGGTGCGGTCCATCGACTGCGCGAAGATGGTGTACGCGCGGTCATCGGACGGCTCGACGATGACGTCGTAGGTCTCCGCCACGGCGATGCGGAATTCGTCCACCGTGACCGGCTCGACGTCCTGACCGTCGGCGGCGACCACAGTCATCTTCAGGCCCGGAATGCGCACGTCGAAGAAGCTCATTGCCGAGCCGTTGATGAAGCGCAGCCGTACCTTCTCGCCACGCGAGAACAACCCGGTCCAGTTGCCGTTCGGCGCATGGCCGTTCATCAAGTAGGTATAGGTATAGCCGGTGACATCGGACAGATCGGCCGGACTCATGCGCATGCGGTTCCACATCTTCCGCTTCGCCAGCGCCTTCTGCAGGCCCTCATGCTTCACGTCACGCAGGAACTCGGGCGCGGTCGGCTCGGCGAAGTTGTAGAAGTCGCTGTGCTTCTTCAGCGTGGCGAAGATCGTCCACGGGTCCTCGTCGGTCCAGTCGCTGAGCATGACCACGTAGTCGCGCTCGGTCGGATGCCGCTCGCCGCCTTCCGATTCGACCACCAGCGGACCGTACAGGCCGGTCTGCTCCTGAAAACCGGAATGGCTGTGGTACCAGTAGGTGCCGCTCTGGCGCAGCTTGAAACGGTAGGTGAAGGTCTCGCCCGGCGCGATGCCGGGGAAGCTGAGACCGGGCACGCCATCCATGTCCGCGGGCAGCAGGATGCCGTGCCAGTGGATGGATGTCGGCACGCGCAAGCGGTTGCGAACCTGGATGGTCACGGTGTCGCCCTGCTTCCAGCGCAGCAGCGGTCCGGGCACGGAACCGTTGATGGTGGTGGCGATGCGCGCGCGACCGGTGTAGTCGACCGGCGTCTCGCCGATATCGAGTGCGAAGCGGGTGCCGGAGAGGTGGGGCAGGCCCTGGGGTGGCGGCGCGGCCAGGGCGCGCGGCGTGCGCAGCAGGCTCAGGCCGACAGCGGCGCCGCCGAGCGCCAGGCCTTGCACGAAACGGCGTCGGGTCAGGGCCGCCGGCGGCGGCCCGTGTCGGAAATCGGACATATCGAAGAATCTCCTCGCGTGGGCCGGCCGGAAGCCGCGCCCGGAATCGCGCACCACGGCGAGTGCGCGTACACAGATCGTGAAATGGGGAGATTCAGCTGCGTGGTGGTCGTAGCGGCGGCGAGGACGGAGGCCCCGCCCAGTCCGGCACGTGCGCCGGCCAGGATGGCGACACGGTCACGGCCAGCGTGGGCCACGCTCCCTGCGCCAGGACCGCCAGGCCGCCGCAGGTCAACGCGCAGCCGCAGGCGTGCAGACAGCCGGTGTCGTGCCCGGCCCCGCCGCAGCACGGCATGCCGCAGGCCGCATCGGAGTGCGCATGCATCTGTGCCATGATCGCGGTCACCGGCGTCGCCTGCGCCGCATGCGACGCGCGCACACCGGCAAGCGTCGGCATGGCCGCCATCAGCAGCCAGGCGAACAACGCCAGCGCCGTCAGGCGCGGGGCATGCGACAATCGCTGGAGGGACAAGGTACGCACGCCGCTAGCGTACTTCGCTCCGCCCGCCCGCTCAACGCTGGACCCGGGTCCAGCCTCGCCGCGCACGACTGCCGAATGAACTACCGCCACGCCTACCATGCCGGCAATTTCGCCGACGTTCTTAAACATTGCGTGCTGATCGCGCTGATCGAGGCGCTGCAGGCCAAGCCCAAGCCGCTGTGCTATCTCGACACGCACGCCGGCGCCGGTCGCTATGACCTGAGCGGCGAAGCCGCGCGCAAGACCGCCGAGGCCGACGCCGGCATCGGTCGCCTGCGCGCGCTGCACGGCCGGCTTCCGCTGCTGGACCGCTACCTCGACCTGGTCGCCGCCGAGGGCGCGGACCACTACCCCGGCTCGCCGCGCATCGCCGCTCGCCTGCTGCGCGCCGACGATGCCGCGCAGCTATGCGAACTGCTGCCCGAGGAAGCCGCGAAGCTGCGCGCGCTGTTCCGCGACGACCGCCGTATTCACGTGCACGAGCGCGACGGCTACGCGGCCATGAAAGCGCTGCTTCCGCCCACGCAGAAACGTGGTCTGGTCCTGATCGATCCGCCGTTCGAGGAGCAGATCGACGAGTACGCTCGCATCCAGACGGCCTTGGACACGGCGCTGACGCGCTGGCCCAGCGGCGTCTACGCCGTGTGGTATCCGATCAAGCTGGGCCGCGAGCTGCATCCGTTCCGCCGCTGGCTGCGCGGCTGCGCGGCGAAGACCGTGCTCGACATCGAGCTGTTGACCCGCCCGGACACCGTGCCGCAACGCCTCAACGGCGCCGGCATAGCCGTGCTGAATCCACCTTGGCGCCTGGATGCGACGCTGCACCCGCTGCTGCGCCTGCTCGCCACGCAGCTCGCGGCCGATGGCGAACGCGGCACGGCGCGCCTGAACTGGCTGAAAACCGAAGACGGCACAGCGGTCTGAACCGCTTGCCGTCCGCGCCGCTTGGGCTAAGCTGGCGGCACGCTCGCGCGCACAGGACCGATCATGACCCGCTTCGCCCGCCTTCTTCCGAGCCTCGCCGTCGCCACCCTGCTGGCGCTCGTCGCCGGCTGCGCGCCCGCGCCGATCTACACCGTCGCGCCCGGCACCGCGATCATCACGCCGACGCAGGTCGCACAGACGCCGGAGCAATACCAGAACCAGACGGTCATCTGGGGCGGCACCGTGGTACGCGTGGAGAACTTCAGCGACCACACCGATGTCCAGCTGCTGGCCTACCCACTGGACCGCTCGCAGCGGCCGCGCATTGCCCGCGACAAGGGCATCGGCCGCTTCATCGCCGTGCTGCCCGGCTACGTCGAACCGCTGAGCCTGCCACCGGGTTCGCCGGTAACCGTGCGCGGCACGCTGGATGGCGTGCATGCGGGCCAGGTCGGCGAAGCCAGCTACGTGTTCCCGCGCGTCAAGGTGGAACAGCACCACGCCTGGACGGCGGAGGAAATGCGCCAGGGGCACCCGAACTTCAGCTTCGGCATGGGCGTCGGGGTCGGCAGCGGCGGCCGCAGCGGGGTCGGCGTGGGCGTTGGCGTGCACTGACCCTCAGTCGTCGACGTCGGGCTCGAAGAAGCACCAGCGCACCGCGGCAAAGCGGGCACGGAAATCCCGTTCCACGGCATTGATGTCGTCGACCTGCGCGCGACCCGACGATGCCGGGCGCATGCGCGCCTTGATCGCCACCATCACCTCCGGCCCCATGTGCAGGGTCAGCAGGTTGTAGACGCACTCGACTTCCGGGCGCTCGCGCAGGAAGGCCAGCATCGTCTCGCGCTGCTTCGGCTCTACGCCGTGCCCGATCAGCAGGCCCTTCACCTCGACCGCGACCAGCACGGCGACCACCACCAGCAGCACGCCGATGGCGATGGTGCCCAGCGCATCGAAAAGCAGGTTGCCGGTCAGCATCGTCGCCAGCACCGCGAGCAGCGCCAGCAGCAACCCCAGCAGCGCGGCGGAATCCTCGCCGAAGATCACCAGCAGCTCGCTGGAACGGCTCTCGCGGAACCACTGCCACAGGCTGCGATCGCCCTGTTCTTTGCGCACTTCCTGCAGACAGCCACGCATCGAGAGACCCTCGGCGACAAGGCCGAACACCAGCACGCCGACCGCCAGCCACGGCCAGCTGAGCGGTTCGGGATGCGTCAGCTTGTGCACGCCCTCGTAGATCGAGAACACGCCGCCCACACTGAATAGCAGGATCGCGACCAGGAATGACCAGAAATACAGCGCACGCCCCCAACCCAGCGGATAGTCGTCCGAGGGCGGCCGCTTGGCCTGGCGCAGTCCCAGCAGCAACAGCCCCTGATTGCCGCAGTCGGCCAGCGAGTGCACGGCCTCGGCCAGCATCGCGCCGGAACGGGTGATCAGGGCCGCCGCCAGCTTGGCGACGAAGATCGCGAAGTTGGCACCCAGCGCCAACAGGATGACCTTCAGGGAATTGGCGTGTCCGGACATCGGTCCCCCGTAATCGCCTCGAAACGAGAATCGAGTGTAGCCGAGCCACCCGCAGGCGCGTGAACCCGGCGCCTGAAGGCTCATGCGCACGGCAATTGACCAAGATCAAGATGGCCTAGCCACCCAGCCCCTAGAGTCTCGCTCGATGCGCAATCACTTTGGGGAACCGCATGGACTCGACGAAGACCTATAACGACAAGGTCGTACGGCAGTTCACCGCCGCCACGATCCTGTGGGGCGTGGTCGGCATGCTGGTCGGCCTGTACATCGCCGCCCAGCTGGCCTGGCCCGCACTGAATTTCGACATCCCGTACCTGACCTTCAGCCGCCTGCGTCCGCTGCACACCAGCGCGGTGATCTTCGCCTTCGGCGGCAGCGCGCTGATGGGCACCGCCTTCTACGTGGTCCAGCGCACCTGCCAGGTGCGGCTGATCAGCGACAAGCTGGCGGCCTTCACCTTCTGGGGCTGGCAACTGGTCATCGTGCTGGTGGCGATCACCTATCCGCTGGGCATCACCCAGAGCAAGGAATACGCCGAGCCGGAGTGGTTCATCGACATCATCATCACGGTGGTGTGGGTGGTCTTCGCGATCGTGTTCTTCGGCACCCTGGCCAAGCGCCGCGTCAAGCACATCTACGTGGCGAACTGGTTCTACGGCGCCTTCATCATCACCATCGCGGTGCTGCACATCGTCAACAACATCGCCATCCCGGTGTCGTGGACGAAGTCCTACATCGTCTACTCCGGCGCGGTCGATGCCATGGTGCAGTGGTGGTACGGCCACAACGCCGTGGGTTTCTTCCTCACCGCCGGCTTCCTGGCGATGATGTACTACTTCGTGCCCAAGCAGGCCGAGCGTCCGATCTATTCCTATCGCCTGTCGGTGGTGCACTTCTGGGCACTGATCGCGATCTACATGTGGGCCGGCCCGCACCACCTGATGTACACCGCGCTGCCCGACTGGGCGCAGTCCCTGGGCATGGTGTTCTCGCTGATCCTGCTGGCGCCGTCGTGGGGCGGCATGCTCAACGGCATCCTCACGCTGTCCGGCGCATGGCACAAGCTGCGCACCGATCCGGTCCTGAAGTTCATGATCGTGTCGCTGTCGTTCTACGGCATGTCGACCTTCGAGGGGCCGATGATGTCGATCAAGACGGTCAACTCGCTGTCGCACTACACCGACTGGACCATCGGCCACGTGCACTCGGGCGCACTGGGCTGGGTCGGTTTCATCACCATGGGTTCGCTGTACTGCCTGATCCCGCGGCTGTACGGCCGCAAGCAGATGTACTCGCAGAAGCTGGTCGAGACGCACTTCTGGATGGCCACCATCGGCGTGGTGATCTACATCGCCGCGATGTGGATGGCCGGCGTGATGCAGGGCCTGATGTGGCGCGCGACCAACGACGACGGAACGCTGACCTACACCTTCATCGAGTCACTCAAGCAGACCTATCCGTTCTACTACGCGCGCTTCTTCGGCGGCCTGCTGTACCTGAGCGGCATGCTGATGATGGCGTGGAACACCTGGATGACCTGGCGCACTTCGCGCGAACCCGCGCCGGCGCTGATTCCCACCGCCGTGCACGCCTGAGGAGCCCGCCATGCTGCATGCAAAGATCGAGAAGAACGTGGGCCTGATGGCCGTGCTGATCGCGGTCGCGATCAGCTTCGGCGGCCTGGCCGAGATCGTGCCGCTGATGTTCGAGGCCAACGCCACCCAGCCCGTGCCCGGTCTGAAGCCGCCCGCCGCGCTGCAACTGGCCGGACGCGACATCTACGTCCGCGAGGGCTGCTACAACTGCCATTCGCAGATGATCCGCACCCTGTCGTTCGAGACCCAACGCTACGGCCACTACTCGGTGGCCGGCGAGTCGGTCTACGACCATCCGTTCCTGTGGGGCTCCAAGCGCACCGGCCCGGATCTGGCCCGCGTCGGCGGACGCTACAGCGATGACTGGCACCGCGTGCATCTGATGAACCCGCGCGACGTGGTGCCGGAGTCGAACATGCCCGGCTTCCCGTGGCTGGCCGAACGCACGCTGGACGCGAAGGAAGTCGCCTCGCACATGCGCGCGCTGCGCAGCATCGGCGATCCATACACCGACGCCGACATCGCCGCCGTTCCCGCTGCGGTCAAGGGCAAGACCGAGATGGACGCCCTGATCGCCTACCTGCAAAGCCTGGGCACGCACGGCCCGAAGGAGGACACGCCATGATTTCCGGCATCCTGACCGCCCTGCTCATGATCCTGTTCATCGGGGTCGCCGTCTGGGCCTACAGCGCACGGCAGAAGCCGCGCTTCCGCGAAGCCGAGATGCTTCCGCTGATCGAGGACACGCGCGCCACGAAGGAGGATCAGGCATGAGCACCTTCTGGAGCATTTTCGTGATGGTCCTGGTGACCATCAACGTGGTCGGCGCGGTATGGCTGCTGTTCGGCAACGCCAAGAGCGACCCGAGCGAGACCACCGGCCACACCTGGGACGAGAATCTGACCGAGTACAACAAGCCGCTGCCGATGTGGTGGATCGGTCTGTTCGTGCTGTCGGTCGCCTTCGGCATCGGCTACCTGGTGCTCTACCCGGGCTTCGGCGCGACCAAGGGCAGCCTCGACTGGAGTTCGGTGAAGCAGCACGACGCCCACGTGGCCGCGGCCAACGCGCGTCTGGAGAAGCTGTTCGCGCAGTTCCGCGACATACCGATGAACAAGCTGGTCGACGATCCCAAGGCGCTGAGCATCGGTCACAACGTGTTCGCCAACAACTGCGCGATGTGCCACGGCTCGGATGCGCGCGGCGCACGCGGCTTTCCCAACCTGACCGACAACGACTGGCTGTACGGCGGCAATCCGCAGCAGGTCATCACGACCATCACGCACGGCCGCAACGGCGTCATGCCGGCGTGGGGCGCGGTCGCCGGCGACCAGGGCGTGACCGAGTTGGCCAACTACGTGCGCGAGCTGTCCGGGCAGTCCCACGACGCCACGCTCGCCACGGCCGGCAAGGCGCGCTACATGACGCTGTGCATCGCCTGTCACGGTCCAACGGGCAAGGGCAACCAGGCACTCGGCGCGCCGAATCTGACCGACAACACCTGGCTGTACGGCGGCGACCTGGCGACCATCGAGGCCACCATCCGCAACGGCCGCAACGGACAGATGCCGGCCTGGGACAAGACCCTCGGTCCGGACCGCATCCGCATGGCCGCGGCATGGGTGCTCGCGCAGTCGCAGCAGGCCCCGGCCGACACGGCGGAGGCGGCGCAGTGATCGCGCCACGCGTATCCGCGTCGACGTCGCGTCTGCCGCTCGCGGCACGCGTCGGCGCGGTGGCGTGGCCATCGTTCTTCGCCGCCGGAGTCGCGACCATGGTGTTCTTCGCCGTCGTCGATCCCGACCGTCTGGCCACGATCACCTGGCCGACGCTGAACGTGAGTCGCGGCGTCGGCTACACGCTAGGCTTCTTCATGTTCTGGGTCTGCACGCTGGCCTCGAGCCTGTTCACGTCGCTGCTGCTGAAACCGCGCGGCGACGTTCCGGTGGATGACGAGAACGCATGAACGAACGCATTCCCCTGCAGTTAGTCGACGGCGACGAGGGCACCCTCTACGCGCGCCAGCCCAAGGTCTACCCGCGCGAGATCAAAGGCCGCTTCCAGCGCCTGCGCAACGCCGCCGTGCTGTGGCTGCTGGGCATGTTCTACGTGTTTCCGTGGCTGAACTGGGATGGCCGGCAGATGGTGCTGTTCGACCTGCCGCACCGCAAGTTCTACATCCTCGGCCTGACCTTCTGGCCGCAGGACTTCTTCTTCATGGCCTGGCTGCTGATCATGGCCGGGCTGTCGCTGTTCTTCTTCACCGCCCTCGCCGGCCGGCTTTGGTGCGGCTACGCCTGTCCACAGACGGTATGGACCGAGGCGTTCCTGTGGATCGAACGCAAGATCGAAGGCGACCGCAACCAGCGCATGCGTCTGGACAAGGCGCCGTGGGGCGCGAAGAAGTTCGCGCGCAAGGGCCTCAAGCAGCTGGCGTGGATCGCCTTCGCGCTGTGGACCGGTTTCACCTTCGTCGGTTTCTTCACGCCGATCCGCGAACTGGCCGGCGAAGTCGCGCACTTCGATCTGGGCGGCTGGGAGATGTTCTGGATCGCGTTCTACGGCTTCGCCACCTACGGCAATGCCGGCTTCCTGCGCGAACAGGTCTGCAAGTACATGTGCCCATACGCGCGCTTCCAGGGCGCGATGTTCGACCGCGACACGCTGATCATCAGCTACGACGAACCGCGCGGCGAGGATCGCGGTCACCGCAAGCGCGGCACACCGAGCGTGCTGGACTGGGCGGACAAGGAAGGTGAGCGTCCCGCGCTGGGCGACTGCATCGACTGCCAGGCCTGCGTACAGGTCTGTCCGACCGGCATCGACATCCGCAACGGCTTGCAGGTCGGCTGCATCGCCTGCGCGGCGTGCATCGACGCCTGCGACGCGATCATGGACAAGATGGCGTACCCGCGCGGGCTGATCCGCTACACCACCGAGCACGCCATGGAAGGCAAGCCGAGCCGCGTGCTGCGCGTGCGCACACTGATCTACGCGACCGTGCTGCTGCTCCTGGCCGGCGCCTTCGCCTGGAGCATCGGTCATCGCAGCATGCTGCTGGCCGAAGTGCTGCGCGACCGCAACGCACTGTGGCGCGCGGGACCCGCCGGCAGCGTGGAGAACAGTTACACCCTGAAGTTGGTCAACAAGAGCGACCAATCGATGACGCTGACCCTGAGCCTGGACGGCGACACGCCGCTGGTGCTGGTCGGCCGCCAGTATCTGGACATCGCCGGCGGCGAAGTCGCCTCCGTGCCGGTCACCCTGCGCGCGCCGGCCGGCAGCGTGCACGGCCGGCAGCGCGTGACGCTGCAACTGAACTCCACCGACCCGAACGCCTCCCAGCCCGTCGCCGACGTGACGACGGCCTTCTTCGCACCGAGTGATTCGCCATGAACACACCCACGCTTCCCTGGTACCGCGTTCCCGAGGTCTGGCTGATGATCGTGCTGCTCAGCGCGGCCGTGGCCGGCGGCATCACCACGCTGGTGATCGCCGAACGCCTGCCGGACGCGCAGATCCACAACCCGAACACGCAGGGCCGGCTGCACGGCCACTGACATGACGCAGGCCTGCTTCCACTGCGGCGAGCCGGTGCCGTCCGACTGCACCCTCACGGTGCGGGCGAACGGCGTCGACGCGCCCGTCTGCTGCCGCGGCTGCGAGGCCGCGGCAACGTGGATTCAGGGGCTGGGCCTGTCCGACTACTACCGTCTGCGCAGCGAACCCGCCGAACGCGCCGAGCCGCTGGCCGACTTCAGCGCCTGGGACCGACCGGCCATGGCGCGGCTGCATGTGCGCATGCACGCCGACGACCGCGCCGAAGTCGTGGTGCTGGTCGACGGCATGCGCTGCGCCGCCTGCGGCTGGCTGATCGAACGCGCATTGGGTGCCGAATCTGGTGTGTGCGAGGTCGGCGTCAACGCGCCGGCACGCCGGGTGCGGCTGGTGTTCGATCCGCGCGACACGCCGCTGTCGCACCTGCTCACGGCGCTGGCGCGACTCGGCTACGACCCGCATCCGCTGGACCTGGCCGCACTCGACGCGCTGCGTCAGCGCGAGAGCCGCGATGCGCTGAAACGCTTGGTGGTCGCCGGACTCGGTACCATGCAGGCGATGATGTACGCGGTGGCACTGTACGCTGGCCACTTCGACGGCATGGACGTCGCCACGCGCGACTTCTTCCGCTGGCTCGGCTTTCTGGTCACCACGCCCGTGGTGCTGTACGCCGCCCGTCCCTTCTTCGCCGGCGCGCTACGCGAACTGCGCGCGCGGCATGTGTCGATGGACACGCCGGTGGCGCTGGCCATCGCACTGATCTACCCGGCCAGCCTGATCGCCACGCTCGGCCGCGGCGGCGAAATCTACTTCGATTCGGTCAGCATGTTCGTGCTGTTCCTGCTCGGCGCGCGTTATGTGGAAATGCGCGCCCGCCATCGCGCCGGCGATCTGGTCGATGCCCTGGCCCGTCTGCAGCCCGCCACCGCCGAGCGGCTGATCGACGGCGACCGGGTGGAAACCGTCGGCGTGCACGAACTCGAGACCGGCGATCGCGTGCGCGTCAGTGCAGGCGCCGGTGTGCCCGCCGACGGCGTGCTGCTGGACGGGCCGTGCCAGGTCGACGAATCGCTGCTCACCGGCGAGTCCACGCCGCGTCGCCACGTGTCCGGCGACACGCTGATGGCCGGCACGCTGCTGCAGGACGGGCCGGTACAGGTGCGGGTGACCCAGGTCGGCGCCGATACGGTGCTGGCCGGCATCGTGCGCATGATTACCCGCGCGGCCAGCGACAAACCGGCGCTGGCGCGGGCCGCCGACGCACACGCGCGGCGCTTCGTCACGCGCACGCTCGCCCTGACCGTGCTGACCGCGCTGGCCTGGAGTGTGTTCGATCCCTCGCGCGCCTTCGACGCCGCCATCGCGGTGCTGGTCATCAGTTGCCCCTGCGCGTTCGCGCTGGCCGTGCCGGCAGCGCTGACCCGCGCCGTCGCCGTGCTCGCCCGGCGCGGCGTGCTGGTGGTCGACGGCGACGCGCTGGAACGGCTGGCTGGCGTCGACACCGTCGTGTTCGACAAGACCGGCACCCTGACCGTGCCCAGGCTGAATCGCGCACGCAGCGAGGCCGTTCGCGGCGAACTCGAGCATGCACTGCATATCGCCGCCGCACTCGAACAATCCAGCACACACCCGCTGGCGCGCGCCCTGCGCAGCGCCGCCGACGAAGCCGTTCTACCGACGGTCCACGATCGCCGCGATACCGCCGGCTGCGGTGTCGAGGGCGTGATCGACGGCGTGCGTTACCGCCTGGGCCGTGCCGACTGGACCGGCGAAAGCAGCGGCGACGAACGTCTGGTGCTGCGCGACGAACGCGGCACGCTCGCCCGCTTCGCCCTACGCGAGTGCCCACGAACCGAGGCCGCCAGCACCGTGAGCGTCCTGCGTGAAGCCGGTCTGCGGGTGATCCTGCTCAGTGGCGATCGCCGCGCGCGCGTGGCGCGCATCGCCGAAGCGCTGGGCATCGAGACCTGGCGTGCCGAGGCCACGCCGACCGACAAGCTGGACAACCTGAAACAGCTCCGCCGCGAAGGCCGTGTCGTGGCGATGGTCGGCGATGGCATCAACGACGCCCCCGTACTGGCCGGCGCCGATGTCGCCATCGCGCTGGGCAGCGGTGCGGCGCTGGCCCAGGCCAGCAGCGGTCTGTTGCTGGCCGGCGACCGCCTGGATCGGCTGCTGGACGCGCGCGCGGTCGCGCGGGAAATGCTGCAGGCCACCCATCGCAACCTGCGCTGGGCCATCGGCTACAACCTGGCCGCCGTGCCGCTGGCTGCATTCGGACTGGTCCCGCCGTGGCTGGCCGCCATCGGCATGTCCGCCAGTTCGCTGCTGGTGCTGCTGCAATCACTGCGCATCGGTCGTCATGTGTCCACACAGGCCACGACGAAGTCCGTCGCGCCGACTCCCCGCGAGGCGCTGGCATGAACGTGATCCTGCTGCTGATTCCACTGAGCATGGTGCTGCTGGGCGCCGGCGTCTGGGCCTTCTTCTGGGCGGTCAATCATGCGCAGTTCGACGACCTCGACACGCCGGCGCTGATGCCGCTGTCCGACGATGCGCACCCGGACGAGGACACGGACGCATGACCGGCGCCCTGACCATCGCCGCCGCCGCGCTGCTGGGCCTGGCCGGCTCCGGGCACTGCGCGCTGATGTGCGGCGGCATCTCGCACGCGCTGGGACTGGCCACGCAACGGCGCCCCGACGGCCGCCCCCGTCGCGCCTTGCTGCTTACCTACCAGTTCGGTCGCATCAGCGGCTACGCCCTGGCCGGCCTGCTGCTCGGCAGCGTCGGTGCCGCGCTGTACGGATGGCTGGACGACGCCACGCTGCGGCTGGGGCTGCGCGTGCTGATGGCGACGGCCTTCGTCGTCATCGGTGTCGGCCTGTGGACGGGGCGTGGCGTGCTCGACCGCATCGCCGGCACGCGCGTGTGGGCCTGGCTGTCACCGCGAATGCGTCGTCTGCTGCCCGTCGACAGCCTGCCCAAGGCCTGGATGCTGGGACTGGCTTGGGGCTGGATGCCCTGCGGTTTCGTCTACACCGTGCTGCTTCTGGCCTGGACCAGCCTGGACCCGTGGAGCAGCGCCGCCACCATGGCCGCGTTCGGTCTCGGCACCCTGCCCGCGGTGCTCGGGGTGTCGCTGGGCGCGGATTTCCTGTCGCGCACGGCCGGTGCGCATCTGCGGCGCGGTACCGCCGTGGTCATGCTGGGCATGGCAGCGCTGACGCTGGCCGGCCCGTGGCTGGCGCCGCTGGGCATGCCCGACGCCCTGTTGCCGTTCGACTGTGTGGCGCGCGGCTGACCGCTCAGGAGGACGAGGACGCGGACTTCTGCGTGTCCGTCGGCGTGTCGCCGCCGTGCGCCATCGCGCGCAGCGCATCCATGTCGCGGATGCGGACGATGCGGCGTTCGACCTCGAGCACGCCCGCCGTCTGGAACCGACCCATCAGACGGCTGACCGTCTCGATCACCAGCCCCAGGTAATTGGCGATGTCCTGCCGCGACATGCTGAGGTTCAGCTCCAGCGGATCCAGACCCAACCGCTTGCGCCGCTCGGACAGGCTGTGCAGGAAGATCGCCAGTCGCGCCGGAGCCTGACGCCGCCCCATCATCACCATGTGTTCCTGCTCGAGCGCGAACTGGTCGCTCATGACCCGGTACAGCTGCTGCTGCAGACCGGGCAGTTTCGACGCCACCACCGACAAGTCGTTGAACGGCACTTCGCACACCGTCGAGCGTTCCAGCGCCTCGGCGCTGCAGCGGTGTCGCTCGGACGGCAGCGCATCCAGCCCCAGCAGATCGCCGGGCAAATGGAAACCGAGCACCTGATGGTCGCCGTCGGGCAGATCGACATACGTCTTGAACGAACCGGAGCGCACGACGTAGAGCCTGGCATGCGAGCTGCCGGTATCGAACAGCGTCGTGCCGCGATCGGTCGGCTTGCGCTGCTGCACCAGATGGTCCAGACGGGTCAGGTCGTCGGCCCCGATCGATGCCGGCAGACACAGCTGCGCCAACGCACAGGACCCGCAGGACTTGCGCAAGGCATTGAAATCGATGACCTCTGTAGCCACAGCGGACTCCCTGACCGCGGATGCTTCCGTCACCATAACGATTTCGCGCGCATCCTGCCACGGTCGCTTGCTCGCACCTGAACGTCGCACCCTCTACATCCTCCGCCCGGTAGACACCCTCGACCCGGACCCTCAGACTATACGCATGAGTATGGTCAACGTCCTGCGAAGCGAACGCATCGTGCCCGTGCCGGCGCAGGCCACGCCCCTGCCGCCTCGCGGACGCGCCCGCTTCGGTCAAGCAGCGGACGAATCCGAGCGCGCGAAAGGCGAGCAAGTCCGTCTCGACGACGGGCGCACGCTCTACCTGCGCCCGATCCGTCCCGACGACGTCGACGCCGTGCGCCGCTGTTTTACTCGCCTGCATCCAGACGAAGTACGCATGCGCTTCATGCAGGCCATGCGCGAGCTGCCGCTGCCGCTGGCCAGACGGCTATGCACGCTGAACCCGGCCGAGGCTTCGGCCTACGTACTGATGGACGAGACCTGCAACCCCGCCGAACTGCGCGGCGTCGGCCGCATCCACCTCGATGCCGCCACCCACAGCGCCGAATTCGCGGTCCTGGTCGAGCGCGCCTGGACCGGCAAGGGGCTGGGCCATCTGCTGATGTTGCGCCTGATCGAGGAATGCAAACGACGCGGCCTCGAGGAAATCTGGGGCTACGTGCTGGTGGACAACCGGCCGATGCTCGATCTGTGCCGAGAACTGGGCTTCCGCCACCGCCTGTCGGTCGATGATCCCGGCATGCGGCTGCTCAGCCTCGCGCTCGATGGTGCGTCCGAGCCGGTTTCGCGCCCCACGGAACGCGACTGCTAGAATCATCCTCTTTCCTTTACGCGCTGGCCGCCCGAGCGACCGGCGCTGTCCTGTGTTGCCGAACATGCCCACAGCACTGATCCAGCCGCCCCTGCCGACCACCCCGAAACAGCGCCGCTTCTGGAGCGCGCCGGACGGCGCCTCGATGGCGCTGGCCGTCGTCGCCGCCGCCCGCGAGCACGAGGGACTGGTGGTCGTCGCGGTGCGCGACAACCTGCGCGCGCACCAGCTGGAGCAGGAACTGGAGGTCTTCGCCGGCGATCTTCCGGTGCTGCATTTCCCGGACTGGGAAACCCTGCCCTACGACCTATTCAGTCCGCACCCTGAAATCGTGTCGCGGCGCATCGCCACGCTGTACCGCCTGCCGACCGTGACCCGGGGCGTGCTGGTGGTACCCGTCTCCACACTGATGCAGCGCCTGGCGCCACGCAGCTATGTCGCCGGCAGCGGCCTGTCCATCCGCGTCGGCCAGACGCTGACCATCGCCGACGAACAGCAACGCATGGAAGCCGCCGGCTACCGCCACGTGCCGCAGGTTGGCGATCCGGGCGAGTTCGCGGTGCGCGGCGCATTGATCGACATCTTCCCGATGGGCGCGGCCGAGCCGTACCGCATCGAGCTGTTCGACGAGGAAATCGAATCGATCCGCAGCTTCGATCCGGAAACCCAGCTGTCCGCGCACAAGGTCGAATCGGTGGAACTGCTGCCGGCGCGCGAGTTCCCGCTGACCGATCACGCCACGCGCGATTTCCGCAACCGCCTGCGCGAGCGCTTCCCCATCGACGTGCGCCGCTGCCCGGTCTACCAGGACATCAAGCAGGGCGTCGCACCGGGCGGCATCGAGTACTACCTGCCGCTGTTCTTCGAGACCACCGAGACGCTGTTCGACTACCTCGCCGACAACGCGCTGTTCGTGCTCGGCGAACGCGCCCTGGAGTCGTCCGACGCATTCTGGACGCAGGTCGGCGAGCGCCACGAACAGCGCGCGCACGACATCGAGCGCCCGATCCTTCCGCCCGAGGATCTGTACCTGCCGCCGGACGCGCTGCGCGAACAGCTCAATCGCCAGTTGCGCGTGGAACTGGTCGACAAGGATCATGAGCACGCCCGCGCCCTGGGCACGCAACCGGCGCCCTCGCTGCCGCTCAACACGCGCGGCGAAGAGGCTGGCGAATCGCTGAAGCACTTCCTCGATGCCTATCCGGGCCGCGTGCTGATCGCCACCGATTCCGCCGGCCGGCGCGAGGCGCTGTATGACCAGCTCGGCACGTTCGGCGTGCATCCGCAGCCCGTCGACGGCTGGCGCGCATTCGCCGAGGCCGAAGGCGACGACGCGCCGAAACTGGCGATCACCGTCGCCGAACTGGAACAGGGCTTCGCACTGACCCAGCCCGCACTGACGGTGCTGACCGAGCGCGAACTGCTGGGCGAACGCGTGCGCCAGGAGCGTCGCGGCCGCCGCACCGCCACGCGCGATCCCGACACCATCATCCGCGACCTTACCGAGCTGGAAATCGGTTCGCCCATTGTGCATCTCGACCACGGCGTCGGCCGCTACCGCGGACTGACCTCGCTGGACGTCGGCGACACCGCCAACGAATTCCTGGTCATCGAGTACGCCAAGCAAGCCAAGCTCTACGTGCCGGTCGCACAGCTGGGCCTGGTCAGCCGCTACACCGGCACCGCGCCGGAACTGGCACCGCTGCATTCGCTGGGCGGCGACGCCTGGGAGAAGGCGCGCAAGAAGGCCGCCGAGAAAGTCCGCGATGTGGCCGCCGAACTGCTCGCCATCTACGCCCAGCGCGAGGCGCGCAAGGGCGCGGCGATGCCCATCGACCGCGTGATGTATGCCGACTTCGCCGCCAACTTCCCGTTCGAGGAAACGCCGGACCAGCGCAACGCCATCGAAGCCGTGCTGAACGATCTGGCCGCGCCGAAACCGATGGACCGCGTGGTCTGCGGCGACGTCGGCTTCGGCAAGACCGAAGTCGCGCTGCGCGCCGCCTTCGTCACCGCCGCCGCCGGCCGTCAGGTCGCGGTGCTGGTGCCGACCACCCTGCTCGCCCAGCAGCACTACCAGAACTTCGCCGACCGCTTCGCCGACTGGCCGATGCGGGTCGAGGTGCTGTCGCGCTTCCGCGCCAAGAAGGACGTAGACGCCGCACTGAAAGGCATCGTCGATGGCACGGTCGACATCATCATCGGCACCCACAAGCTGTTGCAGAAGGATGTGAAGTTCAAGGACCTGGGTCTGGTCATCGTCGACGAGGAACAGCGTTTCGGCGTGCGTCAGAAGGAAGCGCTGAAGAAGCTGCGCGCCGAGGTCGACCTGCTGACGCTGACCGCCACGCCGATCCCGCGCACGCTGAACATGTCGATGAACGGCCTACGCGACCTGTCCATCATCGCCACGCCACCCGCACACCGCATGGCGGTGAAGACACTGATCAGCGAATACGATCCGGCGCTGGTGCGCGAGGCCGTGCAGCGCGAACTGGCGCGCGGCGGCCAGATCTACTTCCTGCACAACAACGTCGAAACCATCGAGCGCACCGCGCGCGAACTGGAAGACCTGCTGCCCGACGCCCGCGTACGCGTGGCCCACGGCCAGATGCCCGAGCGCGAGCTGGAGCAGGTGATGCTGGACTTCCATCGCCAGCGCTTCCACATCCTGGTCTGCACCACCATCATCGAGACCGGCATCGACATTCCGACGGCGAACACCATCGTCATCGACCGCGCCGACCGCTTCGGCCTGGCTCAGTTGCACCAGTTGCGCGGCCGCGTCGGCCGCTCGCATCACCGCGCCTACGCCTACCTGATCGTACCCGACCGCAAGGCCATCAGCGCCGACGCGCAGAAGCGTCTGGAAGCACTGGCCTCGCTGGAGGAACTCGGCGCCGGCTTCACCCTGGCCACGCACGACCTGGAAATCCGCGGCGCGGGTGAACTGCTCGGCGACGAACAATCCGGCCAGATCCAGCAGATCGGCTTCGGCCTGTACACCGAACTGCTGGAACGCGCGGTCAAGGCGCTGCGCAGCGGCAAGGTACCCGACTTCGATCTCACCGCCGACCACGAAACCGAGGTCGAACTGCATCTTCCCGCGCTGATCCCGGACGACTACCTGCCCGACGTGCACACGCGCCTGACCCTCTACAAACGCATCGCCAGCGCCCGCGACACCGATGCATTGCGCGAACTCCAGGTGGAAATGGTCGACCGCTTCGGTCTGCTTCCCGATGCCGTCAAGCAACTGTTCGCGGTGACCGAGTTGAAGCTGCGCGCCACGCCGATGGGCATCCGCAAGCTCGAATTCGGTCCCGTGGGCGGGCGCATCCTGTTCCAAGAGAAACCCGAGATCGATCCGATGGCGATCCTGCGCCTGATCCAGGGTCAGCCGCGCGTGTACAAGCTCGACGGCCAGGACAAGCTGCGTATCACGCTGGACCTTCCGGGCGCCGCCGAACGTCTGCGCACCGCACACGATCTGCTGGACACGCTGGGCGCGCGCAAGGCGGCCTGATCCACACGCAGCGCCGGAATCTTGAACGCAAACTGATCCGCCGTCGCCGCTTCGCCGAATCCTGCCTGCCGCATGCGGTCCAAAGGCACGCGTGCGGTAGACCCGACGCCTGCCGTACGCGCCTCCCCCGATTCGCAAGGAGCGTGTGCCATGTTCACGAAACCAACGTCTCGTTCGCTTCCCCTCGTCCTCGGACTGGCCCTGACCGGCGTCGCCGCCGGCGCGATGGCGCAGAGTGCGCCCACCGTATCCGCCCAGGTGACGAACGGCCCCGCCATGAAGCCATCGCCGCCGCAGCCGGCCGTCTACCACACCCGGCAAGGCACGCTGATCGTCAAGAGCTCGATGCCTGCACCGCCGAAATACGGCCCGGCCCCGACCTTCGCTGCGCTGGACAGCAACCACAATGGCCGTCTGAACGCCGAGGAAGCCAATGCGTATGCACCGTTGGCCAACGACTTCCTGTACGTGAGCCACGGCACCAAGACGATCTCGCGCGGCGCCTATCGGCGGTGGGTGCACCAGCGCTCGACCACGTCCTGATCCGAGCGCGGCGAGGCCACGCGGACACGGTCGCAGTCATGGCAGCCGTGTCCGCGTGCTTGCACCCCAACGCATGAACCCGCATGGTAGGGACACCCGAACCGAGCGGAGATGCTCATGCGTCCTGCAAGCCTGTTCGCCGCATTGTTCCTGTGCGCGCCGGTACTCGCGGCGGCGCCCGCGAAACCGCCACGACCGGCCCTGCTCTCTGATCACGATCTCGGCAAGACCTGCGCGGCACCGGTCTTCCGCCAGTTCGACTTCTGGCTCGGACGCTGGCACGTGACCAACCCCGCCGGTGTGACCGTCGGGCACAGCCGTATCACGCGCATCTCGCGGGGATGCGCCATCCGCGAACAATGGTTCGGACGCAAATCGACCGGCAACAGCCTCAACTACTACGACGCCGGAACCAAACAGTGGCACCAGGACTGGGTCGGCAGTGGCGGCCAGGTACTGCATCTGCACGGTCGCCTGCAGGGCGCGTCGATGGTGCTGACCGGCACCCGCAAGGACAAGCGAGGCCATGTGCGCGACCGCATCACCTGGACGCCGCTGAACAGTGGCCGCGTACGCCAGCACTGGGAGATCTCCCGAGACGGCGGCACAAGCTGGAAGACGATTTTCCTCGGCACCTACACGCGCGCAACGACAAACGGCACGCTCTGACACCGGCCAATTCACCGCAGATTGCACGGCTCCGCGCTAGCCTGTCCGGTGGTTTTTGCAAAGGAGTCGCACATGCCTTCCTGGCTGATCCTCCTGGCCGAATGCTCCCTGGGTCTCGCCATCGCCTGCGCGGTCTGGATCGCGTGGGATATCGTCCGCGGCTATCGTCAGCACATGGCGATCATGAATCTGGTCTGGCCCATCACCGCGCTGTATGCCGGCCCACTAGCCGTGTGGAGCTACCTGCGGGTCGGTCGACGGCACAGTCCGCGGGGGCGTCGCGAAGCCGAGGATCGCGGGAAGGCCGATCGTGAACCCGGACGCCTCCAGCACGCCGCGCTGGCCGCGACGCATTGCGGCAGCGGCTGCACCCTGGCCGACCTATTGATTGAATCGGCGCTGATCGCCCTGCCGCTGACGCTCTTCGGCAGCGAGGTCGCCGCCGCGTGGACGCTGGACTATATGTTCGCGTTCGCCATCGGCATCGCGTTCCAGTACTTCAGCATCCGGCCGATGAGCGACGAGCCGCCGATGGCCGTGCTGAAGGCTGCCGTGAAGGCCGACGCGCTGTCGCTGACGTCCTGGCAAATCGGCATGTACGGATGGATGGCCATCGCGCTGTTCGTGCTGTTCCCGGCCGGACTGCCGAAGACGGGCGCGATGTTCTGGTTCATGATGCAAATCGCCATGTTGGCCGGTTTCGCCACGGCGATGCCGGTGAACGCCTGGCTGCTCAAGCGCGGCATCAAGGAGCCGATGTAGCGACTCCAGCCGCCGCGCCCGCAGCCATCCGCCCACCCCGACGACGGAGACGCGACATGAAACTGGAAGGTTCCTGCCACTGCGGAAGCGTGCGCTTCAGCTGCAAGGCCTATGCGCCGGTCCCGTACATGCACTGCTACTGCTCGATCTGCCGCAAGACAGCCGGTGGCGGCGGTTACGCGATCAACCTCGGCGCCTACGCGGAGAGTCTCAAGGTCGAGGGTCGCGAGCATCTCGCGGTCTATCAGGCCGTGATCCACGACGAGCACGGCGACACCCGCACCAGCAGCGGCCAGCGGCACTTCTGCAGGTTGTGCGGTAGCGCGCTGTGGCTGTACGACCCGACCTGGCCCGAGTTGGTCCACCCGCACGCCTCCGCCATCGACACACCGTTGTCCGAAGCACCCGAGCGAGTGCATATCCAGCTCGACTCGAAGGCTTCCTGGGTGCCGGCCCCCGAGGGGCCGCACGATGCACACTTCCCGGAGTACCCGGATGAATCGCTGCGCGAGTGGCATCGACGGCATGGCCTTCTGGACGACTGAGCGCCTCGGAAAACCTACTCAATCTGAGGAGTTGCGGTGCAGCGTGACGCTCACCGCATCGTCATGTCATGGTGATTTCGTTCGTACCGCGGAGCGCAGGGAACGCCCCGCATCAGCGACGAACAGGTCGCGGTCGTGCTGGGGAGCAGGGGGAGACGGCCGCATCTTTCGGATTGGGAGGAAATCCATACATGTTGCAGAAAAAAGTTGCCTGCGCCGTGCTCGGCGCACTGGGTATGTTCGGCCTTTCGATGGCGTCCGCCGCACCGGGGAACGTGCGCATGGGCGCGATGGGTCACGTCAACGATCGCGGCCTGGCGCAGGGCATCGGCCTGAGCGCCGATGCGTCGCTGATGCCGGCGCAGTCCGCGCGCACCGCGCACGGCACCCTGAAGACACGTGAGCACCAAATGTTCCGCGGCGTGCCCGTGTACGGCCGCAGCGTTGTCGTCGAACGCGATGCGTCGGGTGCGGTGATGAGCGTGACCGGCCATGTCGCCCACGGTCTGGGCCTCGGCCTGACTTCGATGCGTCCGGGCCTGAGCAGCGACGACGCCGTGCAGCGCCTGCGCAATCATGTCGGCCTGCTGCCGCTGGGCATCGGCGTCAACGGCGTGCGCGATGCCGACCTGCGCAACGTGCAGAGCAAACTGTTCGTCTACGCCGAGGGTGCCAAGCCGCGTCTGGCCTACCTGACCTCGTTCTTCAACGACAGCACCGGCAAGCCGATGCGTCCGATGGCGCTTATCGACGCCAACACCGGCGACGTCATCGAGAGCTGGGACGGCCTCACCACCAAGGGCAAGCCCGGTGGTGGCGGCAGCACTGGCGGTTCGCCTTCGACGGCGACCGGCCCCGGCGGCAACCAGAAGACGGGTCAGTACTTCTACGGTACCGACTACGCCGCATTGCAGGTCCAGCAGTCCGGCAGCACGTGCTACATGCAGAACGACAACGTGCAGACCTACGACATGGGCCAGAGCCGCAACCGCGTCACGCTGTGGACCTTCGCTTGCTCGTACAGCGACGGCGACGGCATCAACGGCGCGTACTCGCCGATCAACGACGCGCACCACTTCGGCGGCGTCGTGCACGACATGTACAACGACTGGTTCGGCGCCCCGCCGCTCAACCAGGTGCTGAAGATGTACGTGCACTACAACCGCAACTACGAGAACGCGTTCTGGGACGGCTCGGAGATGGTGTTCGGCGACGGCGCCAGCCATTTCTATCCGCTGGTGTCGCTGGACGTGACCAGCCACGAAATCAGCCATGGCTTCACCGAGCAGAACTCGGGCCTGCAGTATTCCGGCCAGTCCGGCGGCATGAACGAGGCCTTCTCGGACATGGCCGGCGAAGCCGCCGAGTACTATGACCGCGGCAGCAACGACTTCGAGGTCGGTGCGGACATCGTCAAGCCGGGCACCAGCCTGGGCAACGCGTTGCGCTACATGTGCAACCCGACCCAGGACGGCGCGTCGATCGACAACGCGGCGGACTACTACAGTGGCCTGGATGTGCATTACTCCAGCGGCGTCTACAACAAGGCGTTCTGCGATCTGGCCAAGACCGGCGGCTGGAACACCAAGATGGCCTTCGAGGTGTTCAAGCGCGCCAACGAGCTGTACTGGACGTCGACCGCGACGTTCAACAGCGGCGCCTGCGGTGTGGAGACCGCCGCTGACGACTACGGCTACTCGCGCAGCGACGTGACGGCCGCCTTCGCCGGTGTGGGTGTGAGCTGTCAGTAAGTCCTGTCTTCGACGTCAGGATGAAAAGGGCCGGCGCCATGCCGGCCCTTTTCTTTTGCCTCCGGCACGGCCTGCCGCGCGAGGAAGTCGAATGCAGGATGGCCTGCCCGCCCATGCGCACCGGCTGCCTTACCGTCGATCATCACACTGCAAGAAACGCGATGGTCGACGCAGACGGTGTCTCGAGGAGTGCTCGATCAAGCTCGTGACTTCGGACGCCCCTGCGTGACGCGCGGCCCCGTGCGATCAGGCCGCCACCAGATACTGCAGACTGAAGAGCTCGTCCGGATCGGTCCAGACCCGTTCGACACGCAGTCCGGCTTCGCCGACCAGTCGCGCAAAGGATTCGCGGGAATACTTGCAGCTGTATTCGACGAGGATCGATTCGCCGGCATCGAAGTGGAAGGCGCGCCCCTCGATGTGCACGTCCTGCTTACGCAAGCTGTCGATATGCGTCTCGATACGCTCGGTCTGCGGATTGAAGCGCGCCCGGTGGGCGAATCCGTCCACGTCGAAATCCGCGCCCAGTTCACGGTTGATGTGCACCAGCATGTTGAGCGTGAAGGCGGCGGTCACGCCGGCTGCATCGTTGTAGGCTGACTCGATGATCGCGGGGTCCTTGAGCAGATCGACGCCGACCAACGCCGCACCGTTCTCGCCCATTTCCTCGCGCATCTGCCGAAGCAGGCGCACCGCCTGCGAGGCCTCGAAATTGCCGATGGTCGAACCAGGGAAATAGATCACGGTCCGACGCTGTTTGCGATCCGGGATCGGCAGTTCGATGGGCTGCGTGAAGTCCGCGCACACCGGCAGCATCTGGATCGACGGATGGTCGTCGGCCAGGCGTTCGACGCTGGCCATCAGCGCGCTGCGCGAGATCTCCACCGGCATGTACGCCACCGGCGCATGCAGGTGCTCCAGCAGCAGACGTGTCTTGATGCCACTGCCGCTGCCGTATTCCACCAGCAGCACTTCGGGTCCGAGCGCATCGGCGATCTGCGACAGATGCTCGCGCATCAGAGCCAGTTCGGCGCGCGTCAGGTAGTACTCCGGCTGCTCGCAGATGCGCTCGAACAGACGCGAGCCGCGCGCATCGTAGAAGTACTTCGAGGACAACTGCTTGGGCTGTCGCGAGAGTCCTTCGAGCACGTCGCCGAGCATGTCGTCGGCACTGGGCTGGAGGTCATGGAGTTGCACGTCCAAGGCGGCGGATGTCATGCGTCGCGTCCCAGTCGGATCCCGCTGAACTGCCAGCGACTGGCGGGATAGAAGAAGTTTCGGTAGCTGGCACGAACGTGGTCGCTCGGCGTCACGCAGGAACCGCCGCGCAGCACCCACTGACCGCACATGAACTTGCCGTTGTACTCGCCCAACGCGCCCGGCAGCGGGCGGAATCCGGGATAGCTGACGTACGGGCTGGACGTCCATTCCCAGACATCGCCGAACAGCTGCAGCGGTGCGTCCTCATCGGCGTCGTCTGGCGCCGCGCACGGTTGCAGCAGGCCGCGATCGCGCAGATTGCCCTGCCCCGGATCGCGGTCGGCGGCCAGTACCTCCCACTCGGCTTCCGTGGGCAGTCGCGCGCCGGCCCAGCGCGCGAAGGCGTCGGCTTCGAAATAGCTCACGTGCGCCACCGGCGCGTGCGGATCGAGCGCGCGCAGGCCGCCGAGCGTGAAAGCGCTGTCCAGGTCCTCGCTCCAGTACAGCGGGCGGTTCCAGCCTTCGCGCTGCACCGTATCCCACCCCTCGGACATCCACAGCGTCGGCGTGCGGTAGCCGCCGTCACGGATGAACTCGATGAATTCGGCATTACTGACCGGGCGCTGCGCGATGGCGTGCGGGTGCAGCAGTTCTCGATGACGCGGCCGCTCGTTGTCGTAGGCGAATCCATGCGCCGGCGCGCCGGTCTCGACCAGTCCCTCACGTCCGCGCAGGAAGTGCTGCGGGCGCGCGCGACCTCGCGGCGGTTCGGGCAGCTCGGCATACGCGGGCAACAGCGGATTGCATGCGAACAGATGCTTGATGTCGGTCAGCAGCAACTCCTGATGCTGCTGCTCGTGGTGCAGACCGATAACCACGATCGCGGCAGTGTCCTCGTCCACGCCGGCTTGCAGTCGCTCGCGCATGCACGCATCGACGTGGCGACGGAAATCGACCACCTCCAGCAGACTCGGCCGCGTGATCAGGCCACGCTGCGGCCGCGCATGCATCGGACCGGCCGACTGGTAATAGGAATTGAACAGGTAGTGCCAGTCCGCGTGCATCGGCGCATAGCCGGGATCGCGGCAGAGCACGAATTTCTCGAAGAACCAGGTGGTGTGCGCCAGATGCCATTTGGCCGGACTGGCGTCGGGCATGGACTGTGCGACCGTATCCTCGGGCGTCAGCGTGGCGCACAGCGCCATCGTCGCATCGCGCACCCGCGCATACCGCGCGTCCAGTGCTTCGACAGGCTCCATGCCCTGGGGCGATTCGGGTTGGGCGTTCATCCGATACGCTCGCTGCGTGCATCCACCGGATGCGCGTTCGATGACCCTACCAGAGCCGCGAAGATGGCACAAAAGCCTCGACAGCAAAACGCGAAACACCTTCGCGCACGCGAACCGTTACGCTCGAAGACATCCGCAAACCGGAGCTTCGCCATGCCGCACACCCTACGCATCCGCCAGGGGCTGCTCGACGACCTCGACACCCTCGCACCGCTGTTCGATGCTTACCGCCGCTTCTACGAGCAACCGGCCGACCTCGACGCCGCGCGTCGTTTCCTCCACGAACGCCTGGCCCTGCGCGAGTCGGTGATCTTCGTGGCCGAACGCGTCGAGACTTCGGACAACCAGACACTCGGTTTCACGCAGCTGTACCCGGGATTTTCCTCGGTGGCGGCGCAGCGTCTCTGGATTCTCAACGACCTGTTCGTGATACCCGAAGCACGCGGTCAGGGCGTGGGCCGCGCGTTGCTCGAACGTGCCCGCGAGCATGCGGGCCGCACCGGCGCTTGTCGCATGACGCTGTCCACCGCCAACGACAACACCGGCGCGCAGCGACTGTACGAAGACGTCGGCTACCTGCGCGATACCGATGTGCACTACGCCCTGCCGGTCCCATGAACGACGCATAAAAGAAAAGCCCGGCCATGCCGGGCTTTTCGTGCAGCGCTGCGACGATCTTCAATCGTCGTCGTACGAATCGTCGTGACCGATGTAGCGTGTCTGGTACGGATCGCTGTAGACCGTGCGCTGTTCGTAGACCCGCTCCACCGGACGGTCGCGATAGATCACGCGAGTGCGCGAGTACGTCACCGGAGGATTGTCGTAGTACACGACGCGCGGCTGACTGGCCTCGACCACCAAGTGCGTCAAAGCGCCCAGTACCACGGCACCGGCCACCCACCGCCCCACATGGTCGCGATGGCGATGGTAGTAGTAGTGATGCCCGTATCCGCCGTGATAGCGCACGGCGTGACCGTAGTGCCCACGGTAATGGTGGTATCCGCCATGACGACCATGACCGGCGAATGCGCTGGGCGCGCAAGCCAGCGCGGCGACGGCCGCGGCGCATACGATCGATTTGAACAGGGGCGTGGTCATGTCGGTTCTCCGCAATCTGGAGTCAGCGTGGTGCTTCGCTCCTGAATCGATACTGAAAAGTGCAGGCCTTCAGGCGTGTCGCTTCAGAAGCCAGCAGCCGTGGATATCGGCGCGGCGCGCGAAGTCGAAGGGAATCGACTGCGCACTCCAGTCCTGGATCGCGAAGGTTGCCGAAAGCGCTTCCACATCCAGCTTGAATCGCCTGAAATTATTGGAGAAAACGATCACACCACCGTCCTCGAGCCGCGCCGCGCACGCCTGCAGAAGGGCCACATGGTCGCGCTGGACATCGAAGTCCTCCTCGGTTCGCTTGGAGTTGGAGAAGGTCGGCGGATCGACGTAGATCAGGCCGTAGCGGCTGCGATCCTCGCGCACCCAGGCCATGGCATCGGCCTGCGCCAGCCGGTGCGCCTCGCCGGTGAAGCCGTTCAGCGCCAGATTCTTCGAGGCCCAGTCCAGATAGGTCCCGGACAAATCCACGCTGACCGTCTCGCGCGCGCCGCCCGCCGCGGCGTACACCGAGGCCGTGGCGGTATAGGCAAACAGGTTCAGGAAGCGCCTGCCCGACGCCAGTTCGCGCAGCTTGGCGCGCACCAGGCGATGATCGAGGAACAGGCCGGTGTCGAGATAATCGGTCAGGTTGGCCAGAAAGCACAGACCGCCCTCACCCACTTCGATCATCTCGCCACTCTGATCGAACTGCCCGTACTTGGAACCGCCCTTGCCGCGACGGCGCTGCTTCACCGCGATGCGTTCGCGTGGCACCTCGAAGACTTCCGCCGCGGCGCGCACGGCCTCGCGCACACGCCCGGCAGCCACGTGCTCGGGCACATCGGCCGGCGCGCGATACTCCTGCAGGTGCAGCCAGTCTTCGTAGACATCGATGGCCAGCGCGTATTCCGGCAGATCCTGATCGTAGGCGCGGTAGCAGGTGATGCCCTCGCGCGTCAGACGCTTGCGCAGATGCTTGAGGTTCTTGCGCAGGCGGTTGGCCAGCATCTGCGCCGAGTCGGACAAGGGCTTCGGCACCGGCGGCGGAGCGTCGGCGGCGCGCAGCGAGAAGGTGACCAGCGTGGTTTCCAGCGCGCCGTTGTACAGCGCGTAACGCTTGTCCGCGCGCACACCCAGCGCACTGCCGAGCGCGGCGTCACCGCACAGCACCGCAGCGTGCCAGCCGGGATAGCGTTCGCGCAGCACCGTGCCGAGTTCGTGGTACAGAGCCGGCAGCCGTTCGCGATCGCCGAGCCGCTCGCCGTAAGGTGGATTGGTCACGATCAGGCCACCGGCATCGTCGGCCGCCGGCGGCAGATGCGCGACGTCATGGCGTTCCAGCCGCATGAACCCGGCCACGCCCGCCGCTTGCGCGTTGCGCACGGCGATGCGCAGCACGCGCTCATCGCGGTCGCTGCCGAAGAAGCAGGGACGCAGAGTCCGCAGCCCCTCCTCGGCACGTGCCTGCGCGTCGTCCTTCAGACGCTGCCACAGCGCCGCGTCATGACCACGCCAGCCGAGGAAACCGAAGTAGTCACGATGCAGGCCCGGCGCGACATCGGCCGCCATCCAGGCCGCCTCGATCAGCAGCGTGCCGGAGCCGCACATCGGGTCGACCAGCGAACCGCCCTCGGCGTAGATCCGCGGCCACTGCGCACGCAGCAGAATGGCCGCGGCCAGATTCTCCTTCAGCGGCGCCTCGCCCTGCCCGCTGCGCCATCCGCGCCGATGCAGCGGCGCGCCGGACAGATCCAGCGACAGCGCCGCGCGATTGCGCTTCAGGCGCAGGTGCACGCGCACATCCGGTCGCTCGGTGTCGACCGAGGGACGCGTGCCCAGCTCCTCGCGGAACTGGTCGACGATGGCGTCCTTGACCCGCTGCGCGGCGTAGCGGTTGTGCCGGACGGTGCTGCGCGAGACCACGGCATCCACCGCCAGCGTGCCGTCCGCCGCCAGATGCGGCGCCCAGTCGACCCCGCGCACGCCGTCGTACAGCGCCTGCTCGTCGGCGGCGTCGAACTGCATCAGCGGCCACAGCACGCGGCTGGCCAGGCGCGAATGCAGGCAGGCGCGATAGGCCATTTCCAGATTGCCCTCGACATGCACGCCGGCCAGCGCCTCGCGCGCCGATGTCGCGCCCAGGGCCAGCAACTCATCGCGCAGCAGGTATTCCAGACCGCGCGGACAACTGACAAAGAAATCGCTCACGCCGAGAGTCGCTCCAGGAAGAGGCGGAACTGCTGCTCGATCACGGCCACGTGATCAGACAGGCGATGGCCGTCGGCAACCAGCAGGGCCGGCATGCCGACGCGGTCGGCGAAGGCCAGCGCGGCGTCGGCCGGGCACAGGTCGTCGGCGAAACCGTGGATCAGCATCGACGGCACGTCGCGCGCCATGTCGAACTGCGGCTCCACGCCGGGGATGCCGATCGGCAGGGCCAGCAGGAACAGCGCGCGACACGGCGCACGCAACGAGGCCAGTCCGGACACGAACGCGCCCATGCTCGAACCGACCAGGATCGGCGGCTGCGGCGCGGCATGGATGCGCTCCAGCAGACGCTCGACGCGCGGCGCGACCGAAGCCTGCTCGCCCAGCTCGTCGCAGTCGCGGTAATCCGGCCGCTCGGTGGAATAGCCCAGCGCCTCGGCGGTCTCGGCCAGCACGCTGACCTTGGTCGCCTGTGGTCCGCTGCCGGAGCCGTGGGAAAGAATGACGTGGCCGCGCATGAGCGCTCCGATACGATGAACAGATCGCCCATTGTAGCCGCTGCCGCCGCCATGACGCGGCGCTGGCCGCATGCGACACTGCGCGCATGCCTTTGCCGCCTCCGCACATCCACGACCAGCCCCTGCCCTACGTGGCCAAGCTCGACGAGCGCCCGGCCGGCGCCGTCGATCTGGTGGTGATCCACTGCACCGAATTGCCCGATCTGGCCACCGCACGCCGCTACGGCGAAAAGGTGCTGTACGCCTCGGGCACCGGCAACAGCGGCCATTTCTACATCGACCGCGATGGCCAGGTGTACCGCTACGTGCCGGGCACGCGGGTCGCCAACCACACGCGCGGCTACAACGAGCGCTCGATCGGTATCGAACTGGTTAACACAGGCCGTTATCCGGACTGGCTCGACAGCCGCCACCAGACCATGACCCAGCCCTACACCGCCGCGCAGATCGCCAGCCTGCGCGCGCTGCTGGGGCAGTTACGGCACGACTATCCGAACCTGCGCTGGATCGCCGGACATGAGGACCTGGACACCACCCTGGTGCCGGCCAGCGACGATCCGTCGATCCAGGTCCACCGCAAACTCGACCCCGGCCCGCAGTTCCCCTGGCCGAAGGTGCTCGAAGGCCTGTCCCTGCAGCGCCTGCATCCCTGAGCGCGGCCCCGCCCCGCTATACTTGCGTCCATTCCCGCACCCGGATTCCGCATGAGCAACACGCACGTCGGCGAGCTGATCGAACTGCTGCGCCTGGAGCGCCTCGAAGACAATCTTTTCCGCGGCCAGAGCCGCGACATCGGCACCCGCTTCGTGTTCGGCGGACAGGTACTCGGCCAGGCGCTTTCGGCGGCACAGCAGACCGTCGAACCGCACCGCCATGCCCATTCGCTGCATGCCTACTTCCTGCGCGCCGGCGACATCAACGCACCGATCGTGTACTCGGTCGAGCGCGCGCGCGACGGGCACAGCTTCTCCTCGCGGCGCATCGTCGCCATCCAGCACGGCAAGCCGATCCTCAACTGCGCCGTGTCGTTCCAGATCGAGGAAGAAGGCTTCGAGCACCAGACCTCGATGCCCGAGGTGCCCGCGCCCGAGGACATCGCACCGCAGGACCCGCTGCCGCCGGAGGAATTCGCCAAGCTGCCGGTGAAGCTGCAACGCTGGCTCGGCGCCGACCGCCCGTTCGAGTTCCGCCAGGTCTGGCCGCGCGATGAGATGCACCCGGCCAAGCGACCGCCCTACCAGCACATCTGGTTCCGCCTGACCGCGCCGGTGCCCGACGCCACGGCCGATCAGCAGCGCGCGCTGCTGGCCTACGCCTCGGATTTCCACCTGATCGGCACCAGCACGCTGCCGCACGGCATTTCCTACATCAGCCACAACGTGCAGATGGCCAGCCTCGACCACGCGATGTGGTTCCACCGCCCGTTCCGCGTCGACGAGTGGCTGCTGTACTCGTTCGACAGCCCGACGGCGCAAGGTGCGCGCGGCCTGGCGCGCGGCATGATCTTCCGCCGCGACGGCACGCTGGTGGCCTCGACCGCGCAGGAAGGCCTGGTGCGCCTGCGCGACGACGACTGAGCCACGGAGTATCCTTGCCCCATGCGCGAGATCTACACCTCCCCTCGAGACGAGAACATCAACCGCGTGGTCGCCATGCTCGCCGAGCATGGCATCGAGACCAAGATCAACAACCGCGCGTCCTACCAGCGCTCCAGCTACAAGCGCTTCAGCTACACGCAGCCGGGCGATACCCAGCGCTGGCCGCAGGTGGAAGTGCGCTTCGCCGATGACCTGCCCAAGGCACGCGCGCTGCTGCGCGAGGCCGGACTGGAACCGCTGACGCGGCATGCCGACGTGCTGGCTGCCTCACGCGCCAGCGACAGTGCCGAACGCGCCGTGCTCAAGCGCAAGTCCACCGTGCGGCGCGCCCGCACGATCGCCTTCGCCGCCATCGTCGCCGTGATCGCGCTGATGGTGCTGCGGATGACGTTCTCCAGCTGACCCGCCCACGTGCAGCTGGACGCGTTCCGCCGCGATCGTCGTAGACTGTGGATGGACCCCGCCGGACCGATTCGATGCGCTCCGAACGCATTCGCCTGTTCCTGACCCTGCCCCACGCCTGTGGCTACTACGCCGACCGCGCGGCGCAGAATCTGGTGCTGGACCCGGCCGCACCGAACCTCGACCGCCTCTATCCGGGCGCGCTGGCGCAGGGCTTTCGTCGCGCCGGCGGACATCTGTATCGACCGCGCTGCGCGCGATGCCAGGCCTGCATCCCCTGCCGGGTGCCGGTCGAGCACTTTCGTCCCGACCGCAGCCAGCGACGCTGTCTGAAACGCAACGCGGATCTGACCCTGCACGAAGCCGAACCCACCTACACCGAGGAACGCTTCGCGCTGTACACCAAGTACCTGCGCAGCCGGCACCCGGGCGGCGGCATGGACGAGGCCGAGCCGGACGATTTTCGCCACTTCCTGAGCGCGCCGTGGAGTCCGACGCTGTTCCTGGAGATGCGCAAGAACGGCCACCTGCTCGGCGTCGCCGTCACCGACGTCTGCGTCAGCGGCCTGTCGGCCGTCTACACCTTCTTCGACCCGGACGCATCGGCGCGCAGCCTGGGCACCTTCGGCATCCTCAGCCAGCTCGAGCTGGCACGGCGGCGCGGCCTGGAATACCTCTACCTCGGCTACTGGATCGAAGGCCACCCGAAGATGGACTACAAGCGGCGCTTCCGCCCGCTGGAGGTCCTCCGCGAAGAGCGCTGGACACCGTTGCGGGACGATACCGACGCGGCAAAGCCGTCAGGAGCGTGAACGGCTTTGCCAACCGGATGGCACGGCCGCCACCTTTCCGGCCATTCTTCGCGTACAGTGACGCTCATGACGCTGGCGAATGGTGGAAACGCGGTCCTCGTGCAACCGACGTCCCGCCTCGGCTGACCCCCGCCTCACGCCGCTAGAACGTAACCTTTATCTGCGCCGCGGCGTCCCGCGCCTTCGCGCGCGCCTCGTCGACGTTCTCGCCGCGCGCCAGCGTCACCGCCATGCGCCGGCGACCGGACACTTCCGGCTTGCCGAACACGCGCAAAGCCGTATCGGGTTCGGCCAACGCCTTGTCCAGCCCGTGGTAGACCGGATGCCGTCCCTCGCCCTCGACCAGCACCGCGCAGGACGCGGACGGCCCGAAACTGCGGATCGCCGGAATCGGCAGGCCCAGAATCGCCCGCGCATGCAGGGCGAATTCGGACAGATCCTGCGAGATCAACGTCACCAGTCCGGTGTCGTGCGGGCGCGGGCTGACCTCGGAGAAGATCACCGTATCGCCCTGGACAAAGCACTCGACGCCGAACAGTCCGTACCCGCCGAGCGCTTCGGTCATGCGAGCGGCGATGCGTTCGGCCTCGGCCCGCGCGGCGTCGCTCATCGGCTGCGGCTGCCACGACTCGCGGTAGTCGCCGTCTTCCTGCACGTGCCCGACAGGGTCGCAGAACGACGTGCCGTCACGATGGCGCACGGTCAGCAACGTGATCTCGTACTCGAAATCGACGAAACCCTCGACGATCACCCGCCCCTGCCCGGCACGGCCCCCGGACTGGGCGTATTCCCAGGCCGGCCCGATGTCGTCGCGCGTGCGCAGCACGCTCTGCCCCTTGCCGGAGGAACTCATCACCGGCTTGACCACGCACGGCAGACCCACCGCTTCGATGGCCTGCTCGTATTCCTCGCGCGTGCCGCAGAACCGGTACGGCGACGTCGGCAGCCCCAGCTCCTCGGCCGCCAGGCGGCGGATGCCTTCACGATCCATGGTCAGTCGTGCGGCGCGCGCGGTCGGGATCACATGCAGGCCCTCGCGCTCCATCGCTTCCAGCGTGGGCGTGTGGATCGCCTCGATCTCCGGCACCACCAGGTCCGGCTTCTCCTGCTCGATGAGGCGGCGCAATGCTTCGCCATCGAGCATGTCGATCACATGGCTGCGATGCGCGACCTGCATGGCCGGCGCGTCCGCGTAACGATCCACGGCGATGACCTCGACCGCGAAACGCTGCAGCTCGATCGCCACTTCCTTGCCGAGTTCGCCCGAACCCAGCAACAGCACGCGCGTGGCGCGTTCGCTCAAGGGTGTGCCCAGTGCTTTCATGATGACTCCAGAGGCTGTCGATCCATTGTAGCGGTCAGCGTTCGCCATGAACGGCGATCGCGTGCCGTGCAGACGGCGACGCCGCTAGTGACGCACGCGCATCGACCACCCCAGGGCCAGCCAGCCGACCACGAAGGCGATGCCGCCGAACGGCGTGATGATGCCGGTCCACCGCGGCGCACCGAGCGCCAGCGCATAGAGGCTGCCGCTGAACAGCACGATACCCAGCGCGAACGCAACCAACGCGACCTTCACCGAACGCCCGCTGGGCGCGAGAACGACCGTCAGCGCCAGCGCCAGTGCATGCCAGAACTGATACTGCACGGCGGTTTCCCAGATCTGCATATGCTGCGCGTCCAGCGTGGCGCGCAGGCCGTGCGCACCGAACGCGCCCAGCAGCACCGCGCTGGCGCCGGCGATGGCCACCAGCCAGCCACCTGGGGAAGGGACAGAATGTCGCATGCATCGGCTCCCGAAACGAAAACCCGGCCATCTTGGCGTATGCTGACCGGCCATGAACAGCCCTCGCCTACCTCTTCGTCGCGCAGGCCTGCTGACCGGCCTGATCGCGACCCTGCTCGCCGCGGCCCTGCTGGCCGGTTGCCACAGCGCACCGAAGCTGAAATTCCGCCTGACCGATGTCACCGGCCACCTGCCCGACCTGAAGTTCCAGCTGACCGACGATGACGGCCAGACCGTGACCGCGAAGCACTACCGCGGCAAGGTCACGATGCTGTATTTCGGCTACACCCACTGCCCCGACGTATGCCCGCTGACGCTGACCCGCATCCACGTGGTGATGCAGCGCCTGGGCAAGCTGGCTGACGGCGCGCGCTTCCTGTTCGTCACCGTGGACCCGGCGCGCGATACCGTGCCCGTGCTGCACCAGTACGTGACCGCCTTCGACAAGCACGCCGTGGGCCTGACCGGCACCCGCGCGCAGATCCGCGCACTGGCCAAGCGCTACCGCGCCGCGTTCGACCGCGGCAAGCAGGCCAAGAACGGCGGCTACGAGGTCAACCACAGCTCGGCCATCTACATCTTCGACCGCCAGGGCCGCGCCCGCGTGCTGGCCACGCCGGCCACCAGCAACGACGACCTAGTGCATGACCTGCACCTGCTGCTCAACACGGGAGACTGACCGACATGCGCATCCCCAAGACGCTCGCCCTGGCCTTCGTGTTCGCTCTCGCGCTACCCGCTCTGGCTCTGGCCCAGGCCAAGGAAAGCGCTGCCGTGCACGTCAGCGCGGCGTGGATTCGCGTACTGCCTGGCGCGCTGCCCAACGCCGGCTACGCGGTGCTGCACAACGACAGCGATAGCGCCGTGAAGCTGGTCGGTGCCAGCAGTCCGGCCTACGGACAGGTGATGCTGCACAAGAGCAGCGAGTCGGGTGGCGTTTCGCGCATGCATATGGTGCCGAGCCTGACCATTCCGGCGCACGGCAAGGTCGAGTTCGCGCCCGGCGGCTATCACCTGATGCTGATGCGCGCCGTGCACCCGGTGAAACCCGGCACCCATGTCGCGATCCAGCTGCGCTTCGCCGACGGCAGCATCCTGCACGCTGGTTTCCTGGCCCGCCCGGCCAACGCCACCGGCATCAGCGACTGACGCGACCGCGCACTCCGCGCCTCGGCAGACGGCCGCGCGCGGACAGCGACATCCAATTGCGCAGCGCGATCAATGCGGCGATCACGCTCATCATCGCGCTGGGAATCCACAGCACCAGCCCGCCGATCAGCTGTGAGGTCATCGTGCTGATGGACGGGAAGGCACGCCCGCAGATGTCGTAGATCGGATACAGATCATGACGCGCGAAGGTGACCATCGCGCCGATCAGGATCTGCGGTACCGCAACCGCCAGTGCGATCAGCACGCGCACGCCCGGCGCCAGCCGCGCGGGCGGACTCGGTCGTCGATCCAGCACCAGCCACCAGAACATCAACCCGTCGACGGTGACGCTCCAGTTCATGACCCGGTACCAGCGCCAGTCCAGCATCGCCACGAAGTGGATCGGCGGCCACAGCCAGATGTAGATCACGCCGAAGAACAGGATCGACGCCACCCACGGATTGAGCAGCACATCGAACAGCACATGCCACACCGGTCCGGCCTGCATACGCGCCAGACCGCGCGTGCGCCAGCGTAGTGGCAGACCCGCACGCAGTACCGGCCCCGGCGCGGACAATGCGATCAGGAACGGCCCGAGATGGTGCAGCGCCAGATGCTGGATACGGTGGATGAAGAATTCGCGTTCGGCGTAGTAGTCCAGGTAGGTATGCAGCGCCACGTAGATCAGCGCCAGACCGGTCCAGAACGCAAATTGCCGCCAGAACCCCGGCGGGCGCCGTCTCGCGCCGCGCACGTACAGCACGACAGCCATCGCGCAGAACACGACGACCGTCGGCGAGAATTCCCAGGGCACGAACCAGTGCAGCACGCTCATTCGATCCATTACACCAGAGTCACGCCCGCCACGCCTCCGCACTGGCCGCGCTTGCGCCCTTATGTCGCATCGCGCTTGCCGCTGCGGCGCTGTCGCAGCCATCCGTAGAGCATGCCGAACAGCATCACCAGCAACGGCATCAACAGGATGTTGAACGCCTTCACGCGCGTGCCCAGTGTATCGATCTCCGCGTCCAGCTGATGTTGCACCTCGCGCAGCTGCCGACGAATCGACAGCTTGCGCTTGAGCGCCTTTTCCAACTGCTGCTTGACCTTGTTGTCCGGCGCCGCAGTGCCGCCCTTGTCCGGCTGCAGCTTGGCCAGCTCCTGCTCGGTCGCCGCCAGCTCGTCTTCCAGCGCCTTCTCGCGATTGTGGAATTTCACGTCAGCCGCGCGGCGCAGCCCCTGCACGCGTGTGAATGGACGCTGCGAGATGGCATGTCCGCGCACGGAAAGCAGTGCCGAGGAACCGCCCAGATTGTCCAGAATGTTGGCAACGAAATCGCCATTGTTGGCGAACGCGCTGAGCAACTGCTCGCCCAGGAACGGCGTGCGCCGCACCCACAGACGATCCGACAGCAGATCGGTGTCGGCCACCAGAATCACCTGCCCCGGTTCACGCATGCGATCCAGGTGATGCGGCCCCGTCCGATTCGGGAAGGCCGACTGGAACTGTCCGCGCAGCCGCGCGGCGATCACATAGTGCTCGCCGGTCGGCCGGTAGTCCTTGTACAGCTCGGTCGGGTCGGCCGTGTCGCGGACGCGGTCGGCGGAAACCGGCATGGCTTCGCCGCTGGTCTGCACCAGCGGAAACAGGCGTGAATTCGTGTGGCGCACCAGCTCGAAATAGCCGCTGCTGGAGACATCTATGTTCTGCAGGCTCGCCGTGATCACGTCGCGATGATTGAGCTCCTGCGCTCCTAGCCCGAGCACCGCGAAATCACGCACCGGCGCCGAGTTTCCACCCAGCGAGATCGACAGCGAGAGCGAACGGTCCAGCACCACGCGATTCGGATCGAATTCCACACCCCAGGCCCGGAACAGGCGCGGAAGGTCGGAACTGCTGCCCGCGACCGTCCCGGCCAGCGATCCGACCGGCAGCGCATCCATTTCGGCGTCGGGATCGACAAACACGGCCAGATGACCGCCATGCATGACGTACTGGTCGATGGCGTACAGCTCGTCATCGCTGAGGTTCTTCGGATGCACGATCATCAACACGCTGAGCTTGTCGTTGATCTGCGACGGATCGTTCGGGTCCAGCATGTGCACGTCGAACAGCTGATGCAGCTGCCGCATCACGGCCCAGGGCGGCGTGCCGCTGATCGCACTGCCGTCGATGGGCAGCGTACTGAGAATGCCGATCCGCGGCTTGCTGGGCGCGTCCAGCTCGTAGACCAGCCGCGTGATGTTGTATTCCAGAAAGGCTTCCTGACCCGGGTCGAAGAACGGGATCGAAAGCTCGGTGCCGCTGGCCGTGCGTCCGGCCAGACCGAAGAACACGCGTTCGCCGTTGCTGCCGCCCGGCATGGCCGTCAGGCCGCCGCCCAGGGCTCGATCCTCGTCGTCCGAGTAGGGCACCGGGTCGACCACCGAAAGATGCAGGCGCCCATGCGAGCGCGACACCATTTCCTGCAGCAGCTCGCGCACCCGTTGTTCGTAGCTGCGCAGTTGCGGAAGATCCCGCGTGGCGTGCCGCGAGAAATACAGCGTCAGGTGCACCGGGCGATGCAGCCCCTCGATAATCTTCTGGGTACCGGGGGACAGGCTGTACAGATGATCCGAAGTCAGGTCCACCCGCACTCCGCGCAGCCACATCGCATTCGCGAAGATGACCCCGACGAATGCAGCCAGCAGCGCTAACAGCCCCAGACGCAGAAGGAACGAGCGGCGAACCAGCGTGCGCATCTCAGTCCCCCCGCTTCAATTGCAGGACGATCACGCCGGCCCAGAGCCAGACCACGATCGAGGTCACGAAGTAGACCAGGTCCTGCACATCGAGCACGCCCCGTGCGATGGCGCGGAAATGAAACAGGATGCTGAACGCGGACACCATCCCGACCAACCGACTCGGGAGCCAGTCGATCAGCATGTCCTGGATCGCCGGCAGACCCGCCAGCACCAGCACGAAACACACCGCGGCGGTCAGGATGAACGCCACGACCTGGCTGCGGGTTAGCGCCGAAAGGCAACAGCCGACGGCCAGGAAACTACCCGCCATCAGCCAACTTCCCAGGTAGCCGGCAAGGATCACGCCGTTGTCCGGGTTGCCGAGGTAGTTCACCGTGAGCCACATCGGAAAACTGAGCACGAGCGCCAGCGCGACGAACAGCCAGGCGGCGAGGAACTTGCCCAGCATTGCCTGAGTCACGCTGATCGGCAACGTCAGCAGCAGCTCCAGCGTGCCGCTCTTTCGCTCCTCAGCCCACAACCGCATGGTCAGCGCCGGCGCGAGCACCAGGTACAGCCATGGATGGAAATTGAAGAACGGCTGCAGATCGGCCAGACCGCGCTCGTAGAAGTCACCGACATAGAAAGTCAGCACACCGGCCATGAACAGGAAGATGACCAGGAACACGTACGCCAGCGGCGTCACGAAATAGCTGCGCAGTTCGCGCCGCATGATCGCCAGGATCGCGCTCATGTCTCGCCCTCCCGAGAGCGAGCGGTCATGGTTCGGAACACTTCCTCGAGGCGACCGCGTTCGAGCTGGATCTCCAGCACCTTCAAGCCCTGTGCACGCAGTAACTCCTGCACCGGATCGAGCAGTTTTTTGCCCGGCTCGGGCAGCACCGTGACGCGGCCGTCGAGCGGGTCGACCTCGACCGCCGCCACACCGGGCATGCGTTCGAGCATGGCTCGCGCCACGCCTGCGCCCGCGGCGCTGAACGACACTGCGCCGTGGTAGCGCGAGCGCGTCTCCAATTCGGCCGGCGTCGCGTCCGCAAGCAGACGCCCTCGCGCCACGATCAGAACGCGATTGCACAGGGCGTGCACCTCTTCCAGCAAGTGCGTTGAAATAAGGATGGTGCGCTTGCGCGCCATGGCGTCGATCAGCGCGCGCACCTCGCGCTTCTGGTTCGGATCGAGGCCGTCGGTGGGCTCGTCGAGCATGAGCACGGCCGGCTCGTGCAGAATCGCACGCGCCAGCCCGACGCGACGGCGGAAGCCCTTCGACAGCGTGTCGATGGTCGAATGCAGCACATCGTGCAAATCAAGGTGCTCGACCGCTGCATCGATATGTCGATGCAGCTCGCTGCCGCGCAAGCCACGCACGCGCCCGATGAAAAGCAGGAACTCGCGTACGGTCAGTTCGCCGTAGCTGGGTGCACCCTCAGGCAGATAGCCGAGCACGCGCTTGGCGGCGAGCGGCGACTTGCGCACATCGTGCCCGCACACGCGCGCCGTGCCGGCAGAGGGTGCGATGAAGCCGCTGATCATGCGCATCACGGTGGACTTGCCCGCACCGTTCGGCCCCAGCAGACCGACGACCTCGCCCGGCTCGGCGCGGAAACTCAGATCGTCCACCGCGGTGAGTCGTCCGTATCTGCGCGTCAGGTGTTCGGCTTCGATCATCAGGCGGGGTTCGTCATGCAGAGGGCGGGCACTCGGGCAATGTACCGTATGGCGCGCGGTGAACAAACGCCCCGTTCCGGCGCCACGTCCGCAACCGTCCGCGTCACGTGCATCGCGCCCTGCCTCGCGTGCAAAAAGAAACGGACCCTCCCGAGGGAGAGTCCGTTTCCATAGAACTGCCTTTCAGCCTCAGTTGGCGCTTTCGGCATCCGCAGGCTCGGCGCTGCTGGCGGCAGGTGCGGCACTGCTGGAATCGGCGGGCGCGCTGCTGGAGGCATCGGCCGGCTGATCGGTCATGCCTGCAGCCTGTTCCGGCGTCTGCTCCGGCGCATCGGTCACCGGCAGGAAGACGTGGAAGGTCTGCTCGTCGTACAGCACCTCGCTGCCATCCGGCTTCTTCGATTCGTACGCGACGATCTGCTTGTTGTAGAAGCGGTGCACCACGGTGTCGGTGTCGTAACCGTGCGTGGCGGCATAGGCTTCCAGCTTCAGGCGGGTCGGCGGAATGCCGGCCGGGTTACCGGTCCAGCTCGCTTCCAGCGCACGACCGCCGAAGGCCAGCATGCCGCGCACGTTCTGATCGACGATCAGGTGGCCGTACTTGTCGCGGGTGCCCGGCTTCGGACCGGTGTCCATGTCGGCCTTGTCGGCCTTCTTGCCGGACTTGGCATCGGCCTTGGCGACCTTGTCGGCGCTGGCGGCCATCGCCGGCGCGGCCGCCGAAGCGCCTGCTGCCGCACTGGCACCCTCGGCCGGCGCGCTGGAAGCGCTGTCCGGTCCTTCCAGCTTCGGCTGGACCGGCGCCGTCAGCGCGTAGTCCTGACCGTCGATCTTCAGCGTGCTGGCGTCGATCGGCACGGCCACGTCGAACGTGTAGTTCTGATCACCGTAGTTGGTGGTGAAGATGATGCGCGGACCGGCCTGCTTGACGCCCAGCTTCTTCATCGCGTCCTGAAGCTGCGTCATCGCCGTGGCAGTCGCCGCATCGACATCGGTCAGATTGCGCTTGGCCGCCGTGGAGACGTACAGCACAGGCTGCTGCGGCGTGTCCACCAGCTTCGGGTTCAGATCGTCATAGACGATATTCGGCACGGCGGCGAGCATGCTCTGCACGTTGCCGAGGCTGTACTGGACCATCGAATCCGGCGTGCCGTGGATGAACAGGTTGGAGTAGCGATCCAGCAGGTTCCAGCCGTAGTCGACGTCGTAGTTCCAGGTCACCTTGACCAGACGCTTGCCGCGACCAGCGCGCTCCATGTTGATGGTGAAGCGCTTGTTCTCGCCCGGCCAGTCGTTGGTGACCTTCCAGACGATCGTGGCCGAACCCTGCTCGCCGACATCGGCGAAACCGGGCGTGGCGGAGGCGATTTCCAGACGGCCGTTGCCGACCTTGGGCACGTCGCTGGTCCAGCTGATCGCAGCGCCCGGACCGTAGGCCTTGCCCTCGAGCTTGTAGGTCAGATTCGGGTCATAGACACGCAGAACGGCGTAGTCCTGGAATCGACGGAAGTTGTTAAAGACATCGTATACGTCACGAATGTCCTTGCTGACCATGGTGGTGCGATCCACATGGCCGGAGCTGGGCATGAGAACGCCGATCACCACGGCAAGAACAGCCACGATGATCAGGGCGGTGATGAATTCTAAAACACGCGTCATTCGACAAGTCTCCGAACGTGGTACCGGTGCGCGCCTCTCCGGCCCTGGCCGGACACAGGCACACCCAACAATTGCGGCGCGCCGTTCCCAAGGTGCGACACCGAAGTCCCCGATGGTACTTGTTCACGCTGCGCCGGGCTAGGGGCAGCGAAAAATTTCCGTTTTGCGCCGTCCGCGCAGGCTCTGCGCCCTACACGATCCCCAATTCCAGCGCCTTGAGCACTGCACGGGTACGGTCCCGGACCCCCAGCTTGGACAGGATGTTGGACACGTGATTCTTCACGGTGCCCTCCGCCACGCGCAGGGAATTGGCGATTTCCTTGTTGCTGTAGCCGCCCGCCAGCAGACGCAGGATCTCCGTCTCACGCTCCGTGAGAGGGTCCGGTTGTTCCAGGCTGGTGAATTCATTCTGGATCCGCCCGACGCCGGCCTTGAGCCGCTGCGTCACCACCGGCGCCACCAGCGAGCCGCCCGCGGCAACCGTCCGCACGGCCTCGACCAGCTGGTCCAGCGACACATCCTTGAGCAGATAACCGCGCGCACCCGCCTTCAGGCCCGCCAGCACCAGTTGATCGTCGTCGAACGTGGTCAGAATCACCGTCGGCGGCAGCGCATCATTGGCCGACAGACGCTGCAGCACCTCGATGCCGGTCATCTTCGGCATGCGCAGATCCAGCAGCACCACATCCGGCTTGAGCTTGGGAATCTGCTCCACCGCCTCGGCGCCATCGGCGCACTCGGCCACCACCTGCACATCTTCGGCCAGATCCAGCAGCGAACGGATGCCTTGCCGCACCAGATTCTGATCGTCGACCAGACACACTGAAATCATGAGTTTTCCTCGCAACCAGTCATGATGAATCGGGCCTCATGCCCACCTGTGTTCATGCCGCGCCCGACGCCTTCGGCCTCGCGCTCACCCCGGGCAGGCCGACCTCGGGCTCCAGCGGCAGCCAGGCGCTGAGGTGAAAGCCGCGCGTCTGCGGGTGAGGAATGTCCAGACGACCGCCGACCTCGGCCAGCCGCTCGCGCATGCCGACCAGTCCGTTGCCCGGCTTCAACTGCGGCGCGCCCCGACCGTCGTCGCGCGCATCCAGCTGCAGGCCGCCGTCGGCCGTGCGTTCGATGTGAAGCCAGAGGTTGCTGGCATGCGCATGGCGCACGGTATTGGTCAGCACCTCCTGCACGCAGCGCAGCAGCACCTGGGCGCGCTGCGGATCCTCCACGGCGAAACGCGACGGCATCTTCAAGTGCACATGCAGACTGGGCACGCCCTCGATCAGGCTGTTCAGCGCCTGCGTCAGATCCAGTTCGGCGTCCTGACGCAACTCGCTGACCACCTCCCGCACATCGGCGAGCAATTGCTTGGCCGTACCCTGCGCCTTGCGCACGTGATCGGCCGCCGGCGGCTGCGCCAGATGGCTGGCCACTTCGAGATTCAGGCTCAACGCGGTCAGATGGTGACCGACCAGATCGTGCAGTTCGCGCGAAATGCGCATGCGCTCGGCGATGCGGCTGGATTCGGCCAGCAACGCACGCGTGGCGCGCAATTCGGAATTGAGCTGCCGCTGGCGCTCGCGCTCCTCCGCCTGCTGCTTGGCGACCAGCGACACCACGAAGGCCAGCGCGGCAATGCCCAGATAGACGCTCGACTGCAGCAGAGCCGTGGCGATGCTGTACTGGTTCTCGGGAAACCGCGAGAACACCATCACCAGACTCAGGTTCTGCAGCACCATCCACGCCACACCGATCCACAGTGGCAACAGCCACGGCAGCACCACGGTGATCACCACCATCAGCATGGCCGACAGACCGCTGTGGCTGATCCAGCCGACCATGATCGACGCCGCCGTCATCACCGCCAGGCCCAACGTCTTCAGGACCCAGTAGCGCCGCGAGCCGAAGTTGTGGGTCAGCAGCCAGTAGATGACGCCGAACACCAGATAGCAGCCGGCCCAGATCAGCAAGGCCATATTGGGCCGCTGCAGCATACTCAGACGCTGATTCGCCCATGTGGTCACCAGCGGCACGCCCACACAGAGATAGGTGAACAGGGCCGCGTAGCGCAGCATGCTGGTGTGATTGAGCTTGATGCCGAACATGGCTTGCATCATAGACGCCGCGGAGGGCGAAGCAATCGGTCCGAAGTCATGGCCGCAGCCAGGACGAAATCTGAACGCGCTGTGCATCATGATGCCTCACGACGCCTGCGTCCGTGCGATAATGCGCGGTGTCATGGCAGACGAGGGCTGCCGGATTCGACTGCGATGCGCCCGGCACATGGCCGCGTCGCAAGGGACCCCGCGACGCCTGTGCGGCGCGGTTTCACGTTGTATCAAGCGGAGTAGCAATGGTCTTGGCCGTCCGTGACGTGTGCGAGCACGACCTGGATTCCGTACTGGCAGTCAACAATGCTGCCGGCGAAGGCATCCTCCCCATGAGTAAAGCGCAACTGCGCCACTTCTTCGACACTGCCGACTATTTCCGCGTCGCCGAAATGGACGGCGCCATCGCCGGCTTCCTCATTGCCGTTCGCGAGTACGCGGATCATGACAGTCCCAACTTTCTCTGGTTCCGCGAGCGCCTGCCGCGCTTCCTCTACATCGACCGCATCGTGATCGCCCGCAACAGCCGTCGCCACGGGCTTGGCCGCGTGTTCTACAGCGACGTGCAGAGCTACGCCGAGGTGCGTGTGCCCCAGCTCACCTGCGAAGTCTTCCTGGAGCCGCGCGACGACGCCACGCTGCTGTTCCATGGCAGCTTCGGCTTCCATGAGGTCGGCCAGCAGCGGATGCCCGGCAGCGACCGTCCGGTCAGCCTGCTCAGCAAGAGCCTGTGCAGCTACGACTTCGTCCGCGAGCGCTACCTCGAACAGGGCGGCCTGCCCGACGTACCCTGGCTTTGCGAGCGCCGACGCGCAGATGCCGAGGCACCGCAGCACGCCGTGGGGACCGGCCACGCATGAACTCCGTGAATACTTCTCTCGAATCCGCTTGCGACCTGCGCTTCGGCCAGGTCGGCATGGCCTGTGTGCGCGTGCGCCAGGCTGACGCCGCCGCCATTTGCGAAGAACTGGAACGCCGCGTGCAGGCCGCGCCGCAGCTGTTCCTGCGCACCGCCGTGGTGCTGGACCTGAGCCATCTTTCCGACTTGCCGGACGACGGCATGGTCGACGCCATGCTCGAAGCCGTCCGCACGGCCGGCATGCTGCCGGTCGGTCTGGCCTACGGCACCAAGGAAACCGAGGCGCTGGCCGAGCGCATGCATCTGCCGCTGATCGCCAAGTTCCGCAGTGCCTACGAGCGCGCCGACGGCTCGGTCACGGCAGCATCGCCCGCACCGACAGCAGCGTCGGCAGCCGCAGCTCCCGCTCCGCAGCCGGCCGCCGCGGACACGCTCGGCCTGCGCAGCCAGTACCACGACGGTCAGGTGCGTTCCGGCCAGCAGATCTATGCACGAGAGCGCGACCTGGTCGTGAATGGCGTCGTGGCCAACGCCGCCGAAGTCATCGCCGACGGCTCCATCCACGTCTACGGCACCTTGCGCGGCCGCGCCCTCGCCGGTGCGCAGGGCGACGAGGACGCACGCATTTTCTGCTCCGACTTCCGCGCCGAGCTGGTGTCCATCGCCGGCCAGTACCGCGTGTTCGAACAATTACCCGCCGACATCGCCGGCAAAGCGGTACAGTGCCGTCTGGATGGCGACAAGCTGCTCATCGAACCCCTTTGATCTTCCACCGAACGCAAACAGGGCAACCCCCGAATCTGGAGATACCCACTTGACTGAGATCCTCGTTGTCACGTCCGGCAAGGGCGGCGTCGGCAAGACCACCACCAGCGCTTCGCTGGCGACTGGTCTGGCTCAGCTCGGCAAGAAGGTTGCCGTGATCGACTTCGACGTCGGTCTGCGCAATCTCGACCTCATCATGGGCTGCGAGCGCCGCGTGGTGTACGACTTCGTCAACGTCATCCAGGGCGAAGCGACGCTGAAGCAGGCGCTGATCCGCGACAAGCGTCTGAACAACCTCTACGTGCTCGCCGCCTCGCAGACGCGCGACAAGGACGCGCTGACCCAGGAGGGCGTGGAAAAGGTCCTCAAGGGTCTGGAAGAGGACAAGTTCGACTACGTGGTCTGCGACTCGCCCGCCGGCATCGAGAAAGGCGCACATCTGGCCATGTACTTCGCCGACCAGGCCGTCGTCGTGGTCAACCCGGAAGTGTCCTCGGTGCGCGACTCCGACCGCATCCTGGGCCTGCTCGCCAGCAAGACGCGCCATGCCGAGAACGGCAGCGGCGAGGTAGCCCAGCACCTGTTGCTGAGCCGCTACAACCCGGTCCGCGTGGCCGCCGGCGAAATGCTCAGCGTGCAGGACGTCGAGGAAATCCTGGGCATCTCGGTGGTCGGCGTGATCCCCGAGTCCGAGCAGGTCCTGGCTGCCTCCAACGCCGGCGTGCCGGTGATCCTGGACAATGAATCCCTGGCCGGCCAGGCATATCAGGACACGGTCGCACGCATCCTCGGCGAGGAACGTCCGCTGCGCTTTCTGGACGTGCAGCGCAAGGGTCTGCTGAAGCGCATGTTCGGAGGTTGATGATGGGAATCCTGGATTTTCTGCGCAGCAAGCCGAAGAACACCGCCAACCTGGCGCGCGAGCGCCTGCGCATCATCGTCGCGCAGGAACGCAGCACGCGAGGCGGACCGGACTACCTGCCCCTGTTGCGCAGCGAGTTGCTGGAAGTGATCCGCAAATACGTGCACGTCGATCCGGACGCGGTCAACGTCAACCTCGAATCCGACAGCGGCCACGACGTGCTGGAACTGTCCGTGGCGCTGCCCGAATCGGAAGATGACAACGCCTGACCACGCCGTAGCGGAGGCCGAAGCCGATACCGTGCTGCGCGTCGTCGACATCACCTTCGGCGACGCGCAGCATCTGCTCGCCCGTCACGGACTGCAACTCCAGCTCGTCGCGGACGACGCGCCGATTCCCGGCAGCTACTGGGGCGAGCCCGAGGCCGGCATCATCGGCGCGCAGGTCTTCGTGCGTGGCGACACGCCCGTGCACTCGATGCTGCACGAAGCCTGCCATCTGATCGTTCTTCCCGCGGAACGCCGCGCGCAGGTGCACACCGATGCCACCGACTCCATCGAGGAAGAAGACGCGACCTGCTTCCTGCAGATCGTGCTCGCCGACGCCCTGCCCGGCGTGGGTCGTGAGCGGCTGATGCGCGACATGGATGCCTGGGGCTACAGCTTCCGGCTCGGCAGTACCCGGGCGTGGTTCGAACAGGACGCCGAGAATGCCCGCGTCTGGTTGGCGCAGCGCCAGCTGTTGCCGGACCTCGCCGCCGCCTGATCCGCGCCGGCTGACTCAGGCCGGCTCCACCGGTTCGCTCTCCGCCGGCACCGCTTCCGGTCCCGCCGTCGGGTGCAGGCGCCGCAACGAGCATTCGCAGCGATACCAGGCCACCCACCCGATCGCCGTGAGCAAACAGGTGCCCCAGGCCAGCTCCACCATCGACACCGACAGCAGTGGCGAGAAGACACCGGCGACGATGGCGTTGAACAGCAGACTCAACCCCGCCTGCACCGCCGACACTGAACCGCGCCGATGCGGAAAGCGATCCAGCAGCAGCAGTGTCAGCGTGGGAAACGCCAGTTGCACTCCGATGCCCTGCACCGCCAGCGGCAGCATCGACCACGGCACGCGCGGCTGCGGCAGTGCATAGGCCAGCGTCACGTGCGCCACGCACGCCACGAGCATCAACAGATAGCCCATGCGGATCGTGCGGCGTGCGCTGATGCGGCCGGCCAGCTGTCCGGACAGCGCGCTTCCGCCCATCAGGCCGATCACCACCGGCACGAACAGCCACGGAAATCCGTGCGCTCCCAGTCCGAGATGCTGAAGCACGATCACTGGTGCCGAAGCGATGTACAGGAACAGACTGCTGAAATTGACCGTGGCCGCGATCGTCAACTGCCAGAAACGGCTGTCGCGCGCGATGGCGCGATAGCCCGCAAGCAATGGCCCCGGCGCGAATCGCGTCCGAGCGGCGTGCGGATGCGACTCGGCCAGCAACAGCGCGCAGGCCAGCGCCATCAGCCAGGCGAATCCGGCCAGGCACCAGAAGATCGCGCGCCAACCGCTGACGCCGAGAATGAACGCCCCCACCATCGGCGCGATCGCCGGCGCCACACTGAAGATCATCAGGGCACGCGCCAGCAGACGCTGCGCCGCCGCACCCTCCAGCCGATCGCGCACCACGGCGCGACCGACCACGATGCCCGCGCCCGCGCAGAGTCCCTGCAAGCCGCGGAATACCAGCAGCATGGTGAAGGAATCAGCCAGCGCCGCACCCATCGAGGCCACGCCGTAGCACAGCATGCCAATCACGATGACCGGCTTGCGGCCATAGGCATCAGACAGCGCGCCGTGGAACAGGCTCATCGCCGCGTAGGCCAGCAGATACACGCTGACCGTCTGCTGCATCGCGTCCGCACCGACACCGAACTCCGCACCGATGCGCTCGAAAGCCGGAAAGATCGCATCGATGGAGAACGGCCCGATCATCGACAGGGCCGCAAGCAGCACGGCCAGCAAGCCGTAGCGCTGGGAATCGTTTCGAGTCATGACGGGTTCGCGTGAGCGGGCATCCGATTGTAGCGGGTCTGCCCCGCGCCGCCCGACAGGTGACGCCAACCATGGCAGGCAGTTATGATTCGCCGACGGGCCTCCGGCAATGGGGTCCGGGGAGATGGCATGCCTCCCGTCCGGCCTCCGGACGAACCGCCCGAGGGCTGATGATGTCTGTTCCGTCGAACCCCGCGCCATTCCGGTCGCGGGGTTTCGCTGGCTGACAGGATCACGAGGGAGTCCCGATGGGCATCACCGCAATCATCGCCATTGCCTGCGGCGCCGGTCTCGGCGCACTGCTGCGCTACTGGCTGGGCATGCTGTTCAATCCGATCTTTCCGACGCTGCCCATCGGCACGCTGGCCGCCAATCTGCTGGGCGGTCTGCTGATGGGTGTCGCACTCGGCGCGTTCGCGCATTACCGAACGCTCCCGGCCGAAGTGCAACTGATGATCGGCACAGGTTTCCTCGGCGGTCTGACCACGTTCTCGACCTTCTCGGCCGAGGCCACGACCCTGCTGCTGCGCCAGCAGTACATGTGGTTCGCCGGCCATGTCGCGGTGCACGTGATCGGTTCGATCACCATGACCATCGTCGGCCTGACCTTGATCCGCACCCTGCTGCGCGCTTGAATGGAGACCTGCCGCATGAATGCTACCGAGACGATGCACCTGCAAGGCGTCAATCTGCGCTTCTACGTACACAGCAATGCCAAGCACAAGGGCCGGCTGCTGTACGAATGGATTCTGGAACAAGCCCGTGACCAGGGCCTGGCCGGCGGCTCGGCCTTCCGCGCCATCGCCGGTTTCGGCCGCCACGGCGTGCTGCACGAGGAAGCCTTCTTCGAACTCGCCGGCGACATGCCGGTGCGCGTGGAATTCGTGCTGCGCGACTCGGAAGCCGAACAGCTGTTGAACACGGTGCGCGAGGCCGGAGTGGAACTGGTCTACACCAGCTCGCCCGTCGAGATCGGCGTACTGGGGCAGCACAAGAACAACTGAAGCACCGCCAGCGCGACGAACACGCGCCACCACGGCCCTCGCGCACTGGCATAGGCACGCCGGGGCGCGCGTGGATGCCCCGTATGCAGGACAGGCCATTCACCATACTCGGGAAGTATGGACAAATGGCTCCGCACAGGGGAGTACCGATGCATATTCGTACGTGGCTCGTCATGGCAGCATGCGCTGTCTCCTTTCTGGGCAGCGCTCATGCAGCGCAGCATCGATTCACCGTCAAGGACGACATCCGCATCGCCACCTTCGGCGACTACCCCGTCCCACCCATCACTTGGTCGCCGGACCGCAGCAAGGCCGCCGTTTATGTCGAACGCGGGCAGCTCGAGCAGAACAAAGTCGAAGGCATCCTTCGCATCTATTCCACACGCGCACTGAAGAAATGGATCACGGGACCCAAATCCGCTGCGCCACCGACGCCGCTGTGGACCATTTCGATGGCGCCCTACAAGGAAGGGCCGGCAATGAGCAACATTCGCTGGACGCCGGATTCACGCGCTCTGACTTTCCTGAAGTTCGTTCACGGCAAACACCGTCTGGTCTTTGCCGATTTGTCCGGTAAACGCCTGCAAATACTTTCACTGCCCGGACAGGACGTCACTGCAGCGGACATCCACGACCGACACCACTACGTCTACGCGGCACGCGATCCGAAAATCTACAAGCCCAGTGCCAGACAAACCGGCAGCGAGGACGTGACCGGACGACCGCTGTTCACCATCGTCTACCCAGTCGACAAGTATCCGCAGCAAGCCAAGTTCTATGAACGCAGCGAGTTGTGGGCCGCACGGGGCGGCGCACCGACGCGCCTGGAAGATCCCAACAGCGGCAAGCCGCTGTACATCTTCGGCGAGGGCCAACGCGACCTCAGTCTGTCGCCGGACGGAAATTGGCTGCTTACGGCCCTTCCAGTGCGCAACGTCCCTGTCGCCTGGGAGCAGTGGCCCGTCGTCCTGAAGACCTACAGCGTGCATGGTGGACCGCAGGATCTCGGTCCGCTCAGCCTCAACCAACGCCTCGTCAGCCGCTACGCGCTGATCAACCTGAAAACCGGCGCGCAACGCTTCCCGTCGAAAGCACCGACCGGCTTCTCCGCGACCTGGTTCACGCTGGTGCAGCCGGCATGGTCGCCCGATTCCCGACGCGTGCTACTTCCGGACCAGTTCCTGTTCGGTGCGGACGGGAGCATCACTCGGAACCCGCCATGCGTCGCTCTGGCTCGCGTCGACCATGCAGGCGTGTCCTGCATCGAGCACCTGAAACCGCTCTATGTGGACGGCAAGCCCGCTCGCAAGGAATCGCTCAAGCACCTGCGCTTTGGCGGTCCCGACAACCGTGAAATTCTGATCGACGTCGAGCGTCTGCATGTCCGCGATCACCGCAACGTGACACGCCGCTACATGCCCCATGGGCAACACGACTGGACGCTACTCACCGCGAAAACCGGACACGACGCGACCGACAGCGACACGCTGAAGCTGTCCATCCGCCAACGCTACGACCTGCCGCCGAAGCTGGTCGCGACCGATACCGCGAATCACCGCTCCCGCATTGTCTGGGACCCGAACCCCCAACTGGCCAACGTGACCCTGAACCCGATTTCGATCTTCCACTGGAAGCTTCCGAACGGCCACGTCATGACCGGCGGCCTGTTCAAGCCCGCGGATTATCAACCGGGCAAACGCTATCCGCTGGTCATCCAGACGCACGGCTTTCACATCGGCGAGTTCAGCCCGAGCGGCGTCTACACGACGGCCTTCGCCGCCCAGGAACTGGCCGCGCAGGGCTTCATCGTGCTGCAGACCAACAGCTGCCCGGAAATCCTGACGCCCGACGAAGCCCCCTGCCAGGCGCGTTCGTACGACGCCGCGATCGACAAGCTGCAACGGCTGAAATGGATCGACCCGCAACGCATTGGCATCGTCGGCTTCAGCCGCACCTGCTACTACGTGCTGGAAGCACTGACCCGAGGCAAACACCATTTCGCGACCGCCACCATCACCGACGGCGTCAATGCCGGCTACTGGCAGTACATGCTGTCCCTGGATGCATTCGGCAACAGCACGTCCCGTGAAGACGACACGCTCAACCAGGCGGCCCCCTTCGGCAAGGGTCTGCAGAAATGGCTGAAGAATGCGCCCACCTTCCACATGGACAAGGTGACCACGCCGCTGCTCGTCGTCGGCACCGAAGCCAGCGGCGTCGAATTCCTGTGGGAACCGTATGCCGCGCTGCGCTATCTGCACAAGCCCGTCGCCATGAACTTGCTGCACTCCGACGAGCACGAAAACACGCAGCCGGCCGCGCGCATGGCCTCGCAAGGTGGCACCGTTGACTGGATGCGTTTCTGGCTGCAGGGTCACGAAGACCCGGCACCGGAGAAACGCGCACAGTACCGCCGGTGGGAGCATCTCTGCGACATGCAGCGCGCGCAACATCCCGAAGACCCGAGCTTCTGCGTGAAATCACCCGCGTCCATCCCCACTTCGGATACGGCGGCGAGCCACGTATCGATACAGGGTACGCACACAAGGACCTGACACGTCCCGCGACGTTCGCCCCGAAAACTTTTCCGCATCGAGGAGCAGCCTGTGAGCGACGATTCACTCAAGGAACGCGCCATCGCCCTGCTGGCGAAGGCGGACATCCACCTCGACGGCCCCGCGCCGACCGACATCCATGTGCATGACTCCCGTCTGTACGCACGCGTGTTCGCGCATGGTTCGCTCGGTCTGGGCGAGGCCTACATGGAGGGCTGGTGGGATGCCGAGGACCTGCCCGGCTTCTTCACCCGCATTCTGGCCGCGCAGCTGGATCGCGACCTGAAGACGCTGGACACGCTGATCGCGCACCTCAAGGCGCGCTTCGTCAATCTGCAACGCGGCGAACACGCCTTCGAGATCGGCAAGGCCCATTACGATCTCGGCAACGACCTGTTCAAGGCCATGCTGGGCAAACGCCTGGTCTACTCCTGCGGCTACTGGGCCGAAGCCGACAACGTCGACGACGCGCAGGAGGCCAAGCTCGACCTGGTCTGCCGCAAGCTGAAGCTCAAGCCCGGCATGCGCGTGCTCGACATCGGCTGCGGCTGGGGCGAAGCGCTGAAATTCGCCGCCGAACGCTATGGCGTGGAAGGCGTCGGCGTGACCGTATCGCAGGAACAGGCCGAGTTCGCACGCGAACTGTGTGCCGGACTGCCCGTCGAGATCCGCCTGCAGGACTATCACGACGTCGACGAAACCTTCGACGCCATCTACTCGATCGGCATGTTCGAACACGTCGGCGGCAAGAACTACCGCAGCTACTTCGAGATGGTGCGTCGCTGCCTGAAGCCGGACGGTCTGTCGTTGCTGCACACCATCGGCAGCAACGGCGCGCCGGCGCAGCCGGACCCGTGGATCGAGAAGTACATCTTTCCCAACTCCATGATCCCCGCCGCCAGCCAGGTCGCGTCCGCGCTGGAGGACCTGTTCGTGGTCGAGGACTGGCACAACTTCGGCCCCGACTACGACCGCACGCTGATGGCCTGGACGGCCAATTTCGACGCCGCCTGGCCGCAGCTTTCGGCGAACTACGACGAGACCTTCCGTCGCATGTGGCACTTCTACCTGGCCACCTCGGCCGCGGTGTTCCGTTCGCGCCGCGACCAGCTCTGGCAACTGACACTCAGCCCGGACGGCGTGCCCGGCGGCTATCGCGTGCCGCGTTGACCCGCACCGGTCGCGCGCCGCGCGAATCGCGCTAAAGTAGGCGGATCGTCGTCCCACGAAGGACCGCCATGACGCTTCTACAACGCCTCGCGCGACTGGCCGTGGTCGCGCTCGCCCTGCTCGCGCTGCCGGCGCTGGCGCAGCCCGCGCTGTGGGTCGCCCACAGCGGCAACAGCACCCTGTACCTGTTCGGCACCGTGCACCTGCTGCCCGACCACATGAACTGGCACGACGCGCAACTGGACAAGGCACTGAAGTCCAGCAAGACGCTGTATATCGAACTGACCGACGACAACCAGGCCAACGTGCAGATGCTGGCGCTGAAGTACGGCCTGGACCTGTCGCACCCGCTGTCCAGCAAGGTCAACGAGGCCGACATGCACCGCCTGCAGCAGGCCGCGCGGGTCGCCGGTCTGCCCGGCGGCGAAGCCACGCTGGAGCCGATGCGCCCGTGGCTGGCGGGGCTGACGCTGAGCGTCGCGCCCCTGCTGAAGGCCGGCATGGACCCCAACAGCGGCGTCGACAAGCAGCTCAAGGCGCAGTTCGAACAGGCCGGCAAGCCGGTCAAGGGACTGGAGACCGCCGAGCAGCAGATCCGCTTCTTCGCCGACATGCCACCAGCCATGGAACTGGCCTTCCTGCACAGCGTGCTGAAGGATTTCGGCAACGCCAAGAAGGATCTCAACGAGCTGATCGGCTACTGGCAGAGCGGCAACGTCGATGCCATCGCGCGCAAGGCCGACCTGAAACTGCGCAAGCAAGCTCCCGGCCTGTACAAACGCCTCATCGCCGACCGCAATGCGCGCTGGGGCAGAAAACTGCACAACATCATGCAGACGCCCGGCGTGTATTTCGTCGCCGTCGGTGCGGCGCATCTCGCCGGTCCCGATAGCGTACAGATGCAACTGGCCAAGCACGGCATCCAGACCCGACGCCTGCCCTGAACGACTTCTCGCGCGCATCACCGGGCGCGCTGGACCCACAGAACGACACAGCAGAACCCACGCATGAACCTGCAAGCCAACTACGAACAGATCCCGCTCAAGGAATACGCTGAACGCGCCTATCTCGACTACTCGATGTACGTCGTGCTGGACCGCGCACTGCCCTTCGTCGGCGACGGCCTGAAGCCGGTGCAGCGGCGCATCATCTACGCCATGAGCGAACTGGGCCTGGCCGCCAGCGCCAAGCCGAAGAAATCCGCGCGCACCGTCGGCGACGTGATCGGCAAGTTCCACCCGCACGGTGACTCGGCCTGCTACGAGGCCATGGTGCTGATGGCGCAGCCGTTCTCGTACCGTTACCCGCTGATCGACGGCCAGGGCAACTTCGGTTCGCCGGACGACCCCAAGAGCTTCGCGGCGATGCGCTACACCGAGTCCAAGCTGCATCCCATTGCCGAAGTGCTGCTGGCCGAACTGGGCCAGGGCACGGTGGACTGGTCGCCGAATTTCGACGGCACGCTGGAAGAACCCTCGTGGCTGCCCGCGCGCCTGCCGCACGTACTGCTGAACGGCTCCACCGGCATCGCCGTGGGCATGGCCACCGACATCCCGCCGCACAACCTGCGCGAAGTCGCCACCGCCGCGATCCGGCTGCTGGAAGAGCCGAAGTCCACGGTGGCCGACCTGTGCGAGCACGTGAAGGGCCCGGACTACCCCACCGCCTCGGAGATCATCACGCCGCGCGAGGCACTGCTGGAGATCTACGAGAAGGGCACCGGCTCGGTGCGCGCGCGCGCCATCTACCGCGAAGAGAACGGCAACGTCGTCATTACCGCGCTGCCGCACCAGGTCAGCCCGTCCAAGGTGCTCGAGCAGATCGCCGCGCAGATGCGCGCCAAGAAGCTGCCGATGCTGGAAGATCTGCGCGACGAATCCGATCACGAGAACCCGGTGCGCCTGGTGCTGGTCCCGCGCTCTTCGCGCGTGGACACCGAAGGCATGATGCAGCACCTGTTCGCCACCACCGACCTGGAGAAGAGCTACCGGGTCAACCTGAACATGATCGGCCTGGACGGCCGGCCGCAGGTGAAGGATCTCAAGACCATCCTCGGCGAATGGCTGAAGTTCCGCACCGCCACGGTGACGCGCCGCCTGGAACACCGCCTGGCCAAGGTCGAACGCCGCCTGCACCTGCTCGAAGGTCTGCGCATCGCCTTCCTCAATATCGACGAAGTGATCCGCATCATCCGCACCGAGGACGAACCCAAGCCGGTGCTGATGGAGCGCTTCGGCCTCAGCGTCGAACAGGCCGAATACATCCTCGAGACCAAGCTGCGCCAACTGGCCCGACTCGAAGAAGTGAAGATCAACGCCGAGTGCGACAAGCTCGAGGAAGAGCGCGCACGCATCAACGTGCTGCTGAAGTCGCCGACCAAGCTCAAGCGCCTGATCCGCGACGAGATCAAGGCCGACGCCGAGAAGTTCGGCGACGACCGTCGCTCGCCGCTGGTCGAACGCGACGCCGCTCAGGCGCTGGACGAAAGCGACCTGGTGGTCTCCGAACCGGTGACCGTGGTGCTGTCACAGAAGGGCTGGGTGCGCGCGGCCAAGGGCCACGATGTCGACGCCGAAGGCCTCAACTACCGCGAAGGCGACCAGCTCGGCTGCGCCGTGCCCAGCCGCACCAACCAGCAGGTCGCGTTCGTCGACTCCACCGGCCGCAGCTACTCGACCCTGGCGCACACCCTGCCCTCGGCGCGCGGCAACGGCGAACCGCTGACCGGCCGCTTCAGCCCGCCCGCCGGCGCGCGCTTCGACGTCATGGCCAGCGGCGGCAACGACACCCGTCTGGTGCTGGCCTCGGACTTCGGCTACGGCTTCGTCGCCCGCTTCGAATCGATGCTCTCGAACAAGAAGGCCGGCAAGCAGCTCATCAACCTGCCCGACGGCGCGCACATGCTGCCGCCGCCGGTCACCGCCGAGCCATCGCGCGACCGCATCGTCGTCGCCACCACCGCCGGCCATCTGCTGATGTTCTCCGTCGCCGAGCTGCCGGAACTGGACAAGGGCAAGGGCAACAAGCTCATCAGCATCCCCAAGGCCAAGCTGGACAGCGGCGACGAACGCGTCGCCGGCGTCGCCGTGATCGCCGAAGGCAGCGGCGAGGTCACCCTGTTCGCCGGCCAGCGCAAACTGATCCTGAAGTGGGCCGACCTGGTCGAATACGGTGGCACCCGCGCCACCCGCGGCGGACTGCTGCCGCGCGGGTTCCGCCGCGTCGACCGCCTCGTCGCCTCGGCCTGACGCCTATCGCCTCCCCGTCACCGGCACGCCTGTCGTGCCGGTGACGGCCCTCGACGTCCCCCCCGGATTCCGGCTCACTTTTGCATCGACCGCCGAGTGCGCGATGATGGGCGCATCGGGGATATCGTCACGGGGCAGTCCCGCACCGTCCACGCACACAGCGTCGGCGGCATCGGGCAAGGGAAAACACAATGATGCGTTGGATCAAGCGGATTCTGGCCGGGATCGTGCTCCTAGTGCTGGTGGTGGCGGCTGCCGGCTACCTGGCCTTCGCCGGCAGCGAGGCGCGACTGGACGGACGGGTCACCGCCAAGGGCCTGTCAGCCCCCGTGACCATCGCCCGCGATCACCTCGGCGTCGCCACCATCACCGCCGACAACCGCACCGACCTCGCCTACGCCCTGGGCTTCGAACACGCCCAGGAACGCTTCTTCCAGATGGACCTGCAACGGCGCATGGCCGCCGGCGAACTGGCCGCCCTGGTCGGTCCGGGCGCGCTGAAGCTCGACCTCGACCATCGCCGCCACCGCTTCCGCGAGCGCGACCGCGCGCTCATCAAGAACCTGCCGGCCGAACAGCGCGCACTGCTCGCCGCCTACCGCGATGGCGTCAACGCCGGCCTGAAGAAACTGCGCGTGCGTCCGTGGGAATACCTGCTGCTGCGTACCAAGCCGAAACCGTGGCGCATGGAGGACACCTTCCTCACCGTCGACGCGATGTTCCTCGACCTCAACCGCAACGGCGACGACTTGCGCGAGATGGACATCGAACGCCTGCGCAAGGCGCTTCCGCGCCCCGTCGCCGACCTGCTGATGGCACGCTCACCGCGCTGGGAAGCCCCGTTGCAGGGCGATCCCTCACCCGCACCCGTGCTGCCGGACGCCAGCGTCTTCACCCTGCGCGGCCAGCCGCCCGCACCCGCCGCCAGCGTCGCCCTGGTCGGCCCCGACGCCGCATTCCCCGGCAGCAACAACTTCGCCGTGGCCGGCAGCCTGACCGGCGGCGGCGCCATCGTCGCCAACGACATGCACCTGAGCCTGCGCGTGCCCAACATCTGGTTCCGCGCCCAGCTGCGCTACAAGAACGATGTCGGCGCGCCGGTCGTGCTCAACGGCCTCACCCTGCCCGGCACACCGATGCTGATCGACGGCAGCAACGGCCACATCGCCTGGGCCTTCACCAACTCCTACGGCGACTGGCAGGACTGGGTGCGCGTCGATCTCGATCCGAAGAACCCGAACCGCTACCGCACGCCGGACGGCTGGGCGACCATCCAGGACCACAAGGAAACCATCGAGGTCAAAGGCGAGACCGCGCGCACGCTGACCGTGCGCGAGACGCGCTGGGGACCGATCATGGGCAAGGACCTGGACGGCACGCCGCTGGCGCTGTCCTGGATCGCCCACCTGCCGCGCACGCACAACCTCAACCTGCTGAAGCTGGAACAGGTCGATACCGTGCATCAGGCCTTGCTGGTCGCGCCGACCATCGGTATGCCGCCACAGAACTTCACCGTTGGCGACGCCGCCGGCCACATCGGCTGGACCGTCACCGGCAACGCGCTGCCGCTGCGCTCGGGCTTCGACCCGCTGGTGCCGGCCGAGTGGTCGGTGCAGGGCACGGGCTGGATCGGCTTCGCCTCGCCGCTGCAGTTCCCGCGCATCGAGGACCCGGTCGACGGCCGCCTCTGGACCGCCAACAACCGCACCACCTCCGGCGACTGGCTGACGCTGCTCGGCGACGGCGGCTACGACCGCGGCGCGCGCGCGCAACAGATCCGTGACGACCTCAACGCCCGCAACCGCTTCACCACCGAAAGCATGCTGGCGATCCAGCTCGACGACCGCGCCGTGTTCCTGACGCGCTGGCAGCAACTGCTGCAGGACGTGCTCCAGCGCCACGACGAAGTGCATCTGGACGCCCTGCAGAAGCTGACCGCGCACTGGCAGGGCCGCGCCAGCATCGGCAGCGTCGACTACCGCCTGGTGCGCGCTTTCCGCGAACAGGTCGTCGAACGCGTGCTGGCGCCGTTCGTCGCCCGCGTGCGCAAGAAATATCCGGACTTCAAGCTGCCCATGCACAGCGAAGCCGCCGTCTGGGCCATGATCCAGCAGCGCCCGATGAATCTGCTCGACCCGCGCTACGCAGACTGGGACGCCCTGCTGCTCGACGCTGCGCAAGCCGTCAACCAGAACCTCGGCAGCCGCCCCGGCGGACTCGCCGCGCAGACCTGGGGCGCGCGCAACACCGCCGCCATCCGGCACCCGCTCGCACGCGTGCTGCCCGCCTTCCTCGCCCGCCGCCTGTCGATGCCGGCACAGCCGCTACCCGGCGACCACGACATGCCTCGCGTACAGACGCCGGACTTCGGTGCCTCCGAACGCTTCGGCATCATGCCGGGGCACGAGGCGCGGTCATATCTGCACATGCCCGGCGGGCAGAGCGATCATCCGTTGTCGCCGTTTTTCGGGGCGGGGCATGAGGCCTGGGTGCATGGGCGGCCTACGCCGCTGTTGCCGGGGCCGGTGGAGCATTCGTTGACGTTGGAGCCTGCTCCGGACTCGTCTTCGTCTTCGGATTGAGGGGACCCGCGCGGCTAGCGCACCATGCGTTCGGCGCTTATGGCGCTTGGGTTCCGTGCTCCTCACGGAGCCCGGGTTCATTTTCTTGCCTTCTCCAAGAAAACGAACCAAAAGAAGGAGACCCCGGCGTCCGCGCCCTACGCGCCTGCGGCGCTACGGGTTCGCTCCGGGTTCCGGGGGTTCGTCGACAGGTCATCCTGACCTGACGACGAACTGGCGCACATCCCTGTGCGCCACCCTACGGGCCTGATCCTCCACCCTCCGCCGCTACCGGAGGGGATGGAAAAGCTCGCGGGTTGAGAACCTGCAAACTTCATGGGTTCGCAATCCGCAGCATTCGTAGGTTGGACTGAATTTGCGAAGCTCGACATCACCGCAAGCGACCATCACGGACAACCGCCTCCTAAAGCCCGCTACCGACCCAAAGAGGTCACTCAAGTACCGTATTCACTTTCCTTTGAATTACACGAGCCGCGGGCACACGCGACATGTATCAAAGTGCTGAAATCCGCAGCGATAATCCTGGCCATTCTCTTAAGTGGATCTCAGGAATAGACAGAATGAGTGACTTAGGTCATTCGCCTCATGTTCCTAGCGAACCATGACATCTTTTGTACTTTAGGCCGCTACCGCACGGACAAGGGTCATTCCGCCCCAGCTTCTTAGTCTTCGCGGGATGAAATACTCTTTTTGGTTTGTTGGGCTTCGAGACCCGCCCGCGTTGAGCTATTCGTGCGGCGTCTTCGTAAACATGGGCGTTTTTTTCCGTTTGAGCCGTCGGTATTTGAACAGCGAAAAACCGTGCGCCGTGATAGGCACCATCGGCACCAACCTCTGCAAAGATGCCAAAGGTCTTGGAAGCACCAACCGCCAGCGCGGCTGCGCCCGCTTTGTCATTGATCTTGGCCCAGTCAATTTGGGTGTCATGCCGCTGGAGCCAAACGAAGAGCGCGTCACCTTCCCCGGATTGAACAAAGTAACGGCTTGGATACTGGTTAAGAGTTTGGCGAAGCTCAGACAACATATTCGCTAGATCATTTCGACCTTCCTCTTCCCGATCACGGATATAGCTATCGGCCAAAAGCCATCCACGTGCTCGGGTGGCGTCGAGCGCTTCAAGCAGCTTCAGCACTTCCACCGGGAACGGCTGCGCCGGAAACGGGCGGCTTTCCCAATCTTCATCTTCGAAGCTCCTGTCTATGATGTCGCTCATACCGTTCCATATGACCAAATCATTCTTACCGCCCTTCAGCTGCTCGGCAATGTCTTGATCGAAGCGGTTCTTCTTCAGGTACGCACCTAGGTGGTCGAACTCGTCGAAGAGATGAGCGCGGCGTATACCTGCCACGGCTTGCCTAACCTCCATGTAGTGAGCAAATGCACCAGGAGTCGGCAGGAACCGCTTAAGCACGAACAGGTCGTCAATGGATAACGAAATGAAGGCATGCTTCCCAAGGAGCGGCTCAACCTGTGGCAGATCCTTGCAGAACGTCGAGAAGGGCGAAAATGACTCGACTGTCAGCCCAATGGGCACCATCACACGATAGTCGGTGCGGCGGATACTGCCACACTCTATGTGCTTGCCGCCGACGAGGTGGTAGAGAGGCACTTCGTCCGCAGAATTCAAGTAATTAAAGAAGCGCTCGCACTGCTTGTACGCCTTAAGTACCAAATCTTGCACTGACTGGGCGTGACGGCCGAAATCAAGCGCCGGCGACGCAATGGTGGCTGCCGCTCCTGCCTTGGCTTCGATCAAAAACAGCACATCATCGACCAGGGCTAGAGTGTCATTTTCAACCCATTGCTTGCTGGTAGGGTCCTTGTAGTAAACCTCTTGGAAAATCGTAGCGCCGGGAAGCTGGGGTGCCAGAATGTCGGCGAAGGCCGCTTCACTCATCCTTTTCTGACGACATTCAAAGGTCTTTCTGTAGTCCGGCCTCCGCTGAAGGAGGTTGTAGAGGAGCGCGCGATACCCCGCATCGCGGATAAAGCATGGGTCAACAGAGTAGTACTCCGATCCGAGTTGGATTAGGGGTTTCTTCCGGGCAGGCAATGTCCGGTAGGGTGTTCCTGCAAAATCGCCCGCTGCGAAGAACTCGATTTCTTCTCCGCGCCGGTACGCTAGGTCCGCCAACAGCGTCGGCGGCAACTTCGTATGACGGCTCACATTGGCGATGCCACCACGAAGCATGTCATCTATCGCTTGTCCGGCGGCATTCGCTTGCTCCTCATTGGCCGCAACCCAGGCTTCCATGACGTCTTCCAGAGGCTTGCCCTGCGCAGTAGCAAAGGCTTGTGCCTCCTCAAACTGCTTCTCCATCTCGGCAATAGCGGTGGCATGTCCAGAGCGGGTAGCGTTGGCTATGGCTTGAAAACCTTCTGCGATCTCGGCGGCACCAACGCCGTACACTTCTTTTAGGACATCATTGTGCGGCGCCAGAACATAGCAGTAAAACTCGCCTTCTAAGACTTGATAGCGGTTTCCGCGAAGCATGACCCAGATGGATTTCGCATGGAATTCAATGTCTGCCGTGTCGGGACCGAAGGCTCCGTCTTTCGAATCGGCGGAGGTAGCCATGGCGAAGAACATGGCCTTCTCTCGCAGTTTGTGGCTAAGTTCAAACAGCTCGACGCATTTAGCTTCGTCGAATGTCACCTCAACAGGAGCGGTATCGGACGCGAGGACCGCATGCACGTACTCCAGCAAGAATTGGTTTTCGTTGATCTGGTCATCTAAGCCGCTCGCTTCGCAATGCTCCTCGATAGCGTTTTGGCCTGCCATCGCTTTCATCATATGTTGGGCGTAGATGTATCCCAGCAAGTCATGCGCAGGCATGGCTACAATCAGCGCTCGCATGCGAGCGGCTATGTCTTCCATGTCTTTCAGCAAAGAGGCCGCGGCCTCTTTTCGTTTTTTTTCATCCATGGCCATTTACACCTGATGTTTCAGTGACGAAAGCACTAAACGATACAACTTTGACATGCTGCAGCTAACCGCTAGCAACGATACGTGAAGGAAGCTCAGCAATTTTGCGATTCCCGAGTGTCCGCAATTGGCCGGAAGAAGCCTGTCACCACAGGTAGGTGGAAATAGCTCATTCCAGCCGGATGATCCGGCTTGCAACCCTTCCCCTTCGGTAGCGGCGGAGGGTGGAGGATCAGGCCCGAAGGGTGGCGCACAAGGATGTGCGCCAGTGTTTCGTCAGCACAGGATGTGCTGTCGAAACACCCCCGGAACCCGGAGCGAACCCGTAGGAGCGTAGCTCCGGAGGGCGCGGACGTTGGGGTGTCTTTGTCTTGGTGACTTCTATTGGACAAGCAATAGAAGTCACTCGGCCGGCGCGAGCCGGACGAAACCCTAAGCCTCGCTCCACCAAAAAAGCCAAATCACAAAAATGGTGCCAGGGACAATTTTTGCGACACCGCACCATACGTGACCGTCCACAATGGGTCGGTAACGGGCTTTAGGAGGCGGTTGCCCGTGATGGTCGCTTTTGAGGGGACGGCGGTAATTAATTCCTGCCGAGTGATCCGATGTACACCCTCCCCTTCGGTAGCGGCGGAGGGTGGAGGATCAGGCCCGCAGGGTGGCGCACAGGGATGTGCGCCAGTGTTTCGTCAGCACAGGATGTGCTGTCGAAACACCCCCGGAACCCGGAGCGAACCCGTAGGAGCGTAGCTCCGGAGGGCGCGGACGTTGGGGTGTCTTTGTCTTGGTGACTTCTATTGGACAAGCAATAGAAGTCACTCGGCCGGCGCGAGCCGGACGAAACCCTAAGTCTCGCTCCCACCAAAAAGCTAAATCAGACGGAAAGACTCACCCATCCGTCGAAACAGTAACCTCCTCCCACGCGCGAATCTCAGCTTCCAGCGCCGCCAGCTTGTCGCGCACCAGTCCCAATGCATCGCTGCCTAACAGCAGATGCGCCAGCGGCTGATCGGTAGCCATCACCGCAAGCATCGCGCGCGCCGCCTTGCGTGGGTCGCCGAGCTGCTTGCCGCTCTTCTCCTCGCGTGCCTGGCGGATGGGATCGAACAGACGGTCATAGTCCGGAATCGAGCGCGGCGTCCTCGCCATCGAGCGTCCGGCCCAGTCGGTGCGGAACGAGCCTGGCGCGACGGCCGTCACGGCGATGCCGAATGGCGCGACTTCCTTGCCGAGCGCTTCGGAGATGCCTTCCAGCGCGAATTTGCTGCCGCAGTAGTAGGCGATGCCCGGCATGGTGATGTAGCCGCCCATCGAGGTGATGTTGAGGATGCGTCCACGCCGGCGCGGACGCATGTACGGCAGCACGGCCTTCATCATGGCGACAGCGCCGAACACGTTGACGTCGAACTGTCGCCGGATGTCCGACAGCGGCGACTCTTCCAGGATGCCTTCGTGACCGTAGCCGGCGTTGTTCACCAGTACGTCGATCGGTCCCACGTTCGCCTCGATGTCCGCCACCACGCCGTCGATGGCGTCGAAGTCGGTCACATCGAGCACATAGCCGAACGCGGCACCCACGGACAGCGATTCGAAGGCTTGCTTGTCTTCCATGCTTCGCACGGTGCCGACGACCTTGTGCCCTGCGGCCAGGGCCTCTTCGGCGAGCGCACGGCCGAAGCCGCTGCTGACGCCGGTGATGAGCAGTATTTGGCTGGATGCCATCGAAGCTTCTCCAAAGAGCAAATCGGAGCGTGCATGATAGTCTTCGATATGAATCGAAATAAGCCGAATTTCGCTTCATTTCTTGCCTAAAACTATGAATAGCCACTCTTCGCCGCATCGCACGCAACCCGCGGCCCCTGACCGGAAGCGCATGGTGACGCTGCTGCACGCATTGGCGCCCGAGGAGGGCTACAACCTCACGCCCCTGCCGAGCGTGCGCATCCTGCGCTCGAATCGCGCGCTGGCGCGCACGCCGGTGCTGTACGACCCCGGCATCGTGATCGTGCTGCAGGGTTGCAAGCGTGGCTATTTCGGCGACCGGGTGTACGTGTACGACGAACACCACTACCTGGCCGTGTCCGTGCCCGTTCCGTTCAGCATGGAGACCGATGCGACGCCGGAGCGCCCGCTGCTGGCCCTGTACCTGCATCTCGATTTCGCCCTGGCTGCCGAGCTGGCCGCACAGCTCGACCGCGCCAGCACATCGGTCCGCATGCAGCCGCCGCAAAGCATGATGTCGACACCGATGGACGCGGCGATGCAGCAATCCGTGCTGCGTTTCCTCGAAGCAATGCACCGACCGCTGGAAGCCTCGGTACTCGGTCCGGGGCTGCTACGCGAACTGTATTTCCGCGTGCTGACCGGCCCGCAGGGCGACTCGATGCGCGAGGCGCTGGCGATGCGCGGGCAGTTCGGCAAGATCGGTCGTTCGCTGCGCCTGATCCACGCACGGTACGCGCAACCGCTCAACGTCACGGCGCTGGCCGAGGAAGCCGGCATGAGCGTTCCCAGCTTCCATAGCCATTTCAAGGCGATCACGCAGGTATCGCCGATGCAGTACGTAAAATCCACGCGCTTGCACCAGGCGCGCCTGTTGATGGTGCGCCAGGACCTGACCGCCGAAGCGGCCAGCCACGCGGTCGGCTACACCAGCCCTTCGCAGTTCAGCCGTGAATTCAAGCGGCTGTTCGGCGCAACGCCCGCAGTGGAAGCGCGCCGCATGCGCGAGAGCTTCGCCATACCGTCTGCCTTCGCGGATGCCATCTACGTTTCGTCGCATTGAACGAACCTGCCATGGACGCGCGCCTCACGGATCTTGCAAAAATGGTGCCAGGGACAATTTCTGCGACATCGCACCCTACGTGACCGTCCGCAATTGTCGGTAACGGGCTTTAGGAGGCGGTTGCCCGTGATGGTCGCTTTTAAGGGGACGGAGGTAATTAATTCCTGCCGAGTGATCCGATGTACACCCTCCCCTTCGGTAGCGGCGGAGGGTGGAGGATCAGGCCCGTAGGGTGGCGCACAGGGATGTGCGCCAGTTCGTCGACAGCACAGGATGTGCTGTCGACGAACTCCCGGAGCCCGGAGCGGACCCGGAGGAGCGTAGCTCCGGAGGGCGCGGACGCTGGGGTGTCCTTGTCTTGGTTACTTCTATTGGACAAGCAATAGAAGTCACTCGGCCGGCGTCAGCCGGACGAAACCCGACGTCTCAACTCTCTGAGAAGACCGTAATCTGGCAGTAGGAAACTGTTCCAGGCCCACTTCCGCCGCTCGACTAGCGCTCGGCTTGCCAACACTATCGATCTGGGCAGATTTGACGAGCACCCGCTTCTGACCGCCGAAAGCCCACCGAGCCGCCCAAGCCACAGGATGCTCGGAGCAATCGCCGATTGATGCGATCATGTCGCATGACCGCCTTCACGACCCTCCCCCTCAAGCCCGCGCTGCTCGACAGCGTGGCGACCCTTGGCTATGCCGAGATGACCCCGGTGCAGGCGCGCAGCCTGCCACCGATACTCGACGGGCGCGACGTAATCGCGCAGGCGGTGACGGGCAGCGGCAAGACGGCGGCGTTCGGGCTGGGCCTGTTGCAGGCGCTGGAGGTGGACACGATCCGGCTGCAGGCGCTGGTGTTGTGCCCGACGCGCGAACTGGCCGATCAAGTCAGCAAGACCCTGCGCAAGCTGGCGGCCAGCATTCCCAACGTGAAAGTGCTGACCTTGTGCGGCGGCATGCCGCTGGGGCCGCAGCTGGCCTCGCTGACGCACGATCCGCATATCGTGGTCGGAACGCCGGGGCGCGTGCAGGAACATCTCAAGCGGAAGAGCCTGCACGGCGGCGGCATCAAGATGCTGGTGCTGGACGAGGCCGACCGCATGCTGGACATGGGCTTCGGCGAGGCCATCGACGACATCGTCGGGCGCATCGCCAAGAGTCACCAGACCCTGCTGTTCTCGGCCACCTATCCCGACGCGATCCGTGCCGTCAGCACGCGCCTGCAACGCGACCCGGTGACGGTGACCGTGGATACGCCGGCCGCGGAGCAGCCAGCCATCGAGCAGCGCTTCCACGAAGTCGATCCGGCGCGCAAGGCCGATGCGCTGGCACAGCTGCTGTCCGCCGCGCACGAGCGCAGCGCCGAAGGTGCGCATGCGCTGGTGTTCTGCAACATGCGACGCGACGTGGACGCCGTAGCCAAGAACCTGGATCAACGCGGCTTCTCGGCGCTGGCCCTGCACGGCGACATGGATCAGCGCGACCGTGAGGAAGTGCTGGTGCGCTTCGCCAACCGCAGTTGCGCGGTGCTGGTCGCCACGGACGTGGCCGCGCGCGGACTCGACATCATCGGCCTGCCACTGGTCATCAGCTATGACGTCGCCCACGACCCCGACACCCACATGCACCGCATCGGCCGCACCGCCCGTGCCGGCGAGCGCGGCGTGGCCATCACCCTGTGCACCCCGCGCGAACGTCCCAAAACCCTGAACATCGAGGACATGCAGGGCCAGCCGATACCGTGGCACCCGCTGAAACTGGCGCCGCCGTCCGCCAAGACCCTGCACCTGGCGCCGATGAAGACCGTGGTGATCGATGCCGGCCGCCGCGACAAGCTGCGCCCCGGCGACATTCTCGGAGCACTGACCGGCGAGGCTGGCCTGAAGGCCGAGGCCATCGGCAAGATCGACGTCTACGCCACCCGCGCCTACGTCGCCATCCGCCGCGACCTCGCCGGCAAGGCACTGCTGCGCCTGCGCGACGGCCGCATCAAGGGACGCAACTTCCGGGTTCGGGCACTGGGCTAAAGCCAGGCGAAGCACTGGCTTGCGCATCTTCGACACGTGGCTGCGTTATCGACCACCGTCAAAAAGACCGTGCGGGTGATTCCGCCCAGGCCAAACCGTATCCCTGGCAGGCAGCTGACGCGCCGATCACAGGCATCCCCGTTGCCGCGCAAAAGCTCCCCGCCACCTGGCTGACGGCTTTCTGGCAGGTCCGTGACGCGGCCATGACGTGGCATGCTGGCCTGCATTCGGCAGGCTACGGTCCGGTCCACAACGGCAAAGAGCACAGGGGCAGAAACATGAAACTCAACCCGGACGGCACCAAGATCAGGCGCTGGCGCGAAGAACGCTGCTGGTCGCAAGAACATCTGGCCGAGGTGGCCGGCATCGGCCTTCGTACCGTGCAGCGGATCGAGAACGGTGATCCGGCCTCGCGCGAATCGGTGATGGCGCTGGCGGCGGCCTTCGGCGTCGATGCGCTCGCACTGTCGACCGATGCGCGGTCAGAAGCCGCCAGATCCAAGCGCGAGGAAACCGCGCGCGGGATCGCCGCGTTCCGGCTGTCCTTCTGGATCCACGTGGCCAGCTACATCTTCGGCGTGATCCTGTTCATCGGCATCAGCATCGGCGTCGGCAGCTTCATCATGAAGTGGGCGCTGATCTGGTGGACCGTGGGGCTGGCCGGTCACGGCCTGGGCGTGGTCATTGCCACCCTGGTCGAGCGCCATCAGCGGATTGAAAACCCGTAGCCGGGACAAGAACGCGGACTGCATTGCGATCATGCCTCGCACTTACATCCGGGGTGTGCCGCATGCGGCACAGGGCGACCGTTCAAGGTGACCGTCCATCTATGGGCCCCTGCATCGTCTTTCGCAGTTTGCTATGACCGCGACGGTATCGCGCGCCCGAAAGGCGCGCTGCGTGACCGAACGCTCACTGATCAGTACCCGCATGATTCGAGCCCCGGTTGCCATTCATGGCGAGGTGAGCGCTAGAACCGACTGAACGCCCACGACTGCATCCGCCCGTTCTCGTATGGCATCACCCCATGGAACGGCCGCGGATCGTCATCGAACACCAGCGGCAGGAAGTGTCGGTCGCCCTCCCACATCGGCAGCTCCATCATGCGTGAACGGTCGACCCACTCCAGCGTTCCTTCGTGGTTGCCGTCGTGCGGTTCGCCCTCGAAGCCATCGATGAGGAACAGGAAACCCAGCCAGTCCTCGCCGTGCTTGCCGAAGCCCGGCCAGCTGATGGTGCCGCGCAACTGCATCGACACGCACTCGATGCCCGACTCCTCGCGGATCTCGCGGCGCATGCCGGCGGCAACGTCCTCGTTCGGCTCCAGCTTGCCGCCCAGGCCGTTGTACTTGCCCAGGTGATGGTCGTCCTTGCGCGCGTTGCGGTGGATCATCAGCACCCGCTCGCGGTCGGGCGAGAGCACGTAGCCGAGCGTTCCGATGATGGGCGTGTAAGGCATGGCAAGGTCCGCGCGAAAAGCTCCATTCTAGACCACGCACCGACCGTGCCCGCCGAACATGAACGGTTCCGACAAAGTCGCTTGCGCGGTTTTCCGACGAACGCGACCATGCAGGCATGAACCTTTTTCCGCCCCGCTCCCGTGGTCGCCTCCTGCATCGCATGCTGCCTGCCCTGCTGCTCTGCGCGGCAGCGCTGGCGGGCTGCGGCTCGCGTGCGGCGCAGTCCGGTGAACAGGTGCGCTTCGATGGCGCGGTGTATCGCGTGGTGTCGGTCGACCTCCGCCATGCCGACCTGACGCTGCACTGGCGCGACCCGGATACCGGCAAGCCGTTCGCCGACATCGATGCGCTGCGTGAATGGGGCAAGCGCCACGGCAAGGTGCTGCGCTTCGCCGCCAACGCCGGCATCTACGACCGCAAGGGCGCGCCGCTGGGGCTGTACGTCGAGGACGGCAAACGGCTGGAACCGCTGAACACCGCGCACGGCGACCCTTCAGCCGGCAACTTCTCGCTGCGCCCGAACGGCGTATTCCTGATCGACAAGCAGAACCATGCCCGCGTGATGAGCACGAGCGATTACCAGACCCAGCGGCCCGATCCGCGCCTGGCAACGCAGTCGGGGCCGATGCTGGTGATCGACGGCGCGCTGAATCCGCATTTCATTGCCGATTCGAACAGTCTGAAATGGCGCAGCGGCGTCTGTGCGCGCTCGCCGGACCAGGTCGTCTTCGCGATCAGCGAGACGCCGGTCAATTTCCACGCCTTCGCGCGCCTGTTCCGCGACAGGCTGGGCTGCCGCAACGCGCTGTATCTGGACGGCACCATCTCGCAGTTCTACGACCACGGCGACTATTTCGGCCCGCCGCTGTTCATGACCAAGCCCTACGCGGGCATGTTCGCGGTGTTCGAGGATGCGGCCCGGCACTGAACGGGAAAAGCACACCGACATCACACCCCCTGAAGTTGCGCAATGCGCGCCCATGCACAGAGCATCCAACCGCGCTATGTTTGTGCTTGGCCGTCCATCCGGGGGTGATTCGTGAAACGTTCCATTCGCCATTTCTGTATCGCGCTGCTTGTCGGCGTCTGTCTTACGGTCGCCTCCCAGGCCGCCGTCGCGCTGCGACCGCTCTACCCGCAACTGAAGAGCGAGACGCCGACACAGTTCAAGCCGTCGCGCGACGCCTTCAACTACACCATCCGCGACGTGATGATCCCGATGCGCGACGGCGTGCGGCTGCATACCGTCATCGTGATTCCGAAGGGCGCCAAGGACGCGCCGATCCTGCTTACGCGCACGCCGTACAACGCCTCCGGCATGGTCACGCACATGGTCGATGGCCACGAAAGCGCGCACATGGGACCGGCGCTGCAGGGCTACGACAATGCCGTCGACACCATCATCGACGGCGGTTACATCCGCGTGATCCAGGACATCCGCGGCAAGTACGGCTCGGAAGGCGATTACGTGATGAACCGGCCGCTGCGCGGCCCGCTCAACGACACACCGGTGGACGAGTCGACCGACACCTGGGACACCATCGACTGGCTGGTGAAGCACCTGCCGCAGAGCAACGGAAAGGTCGGCATCCTGGGCATCTCCTACGACGGCTTCGAACCACTGATGGCCCTGGTGCACCCGCATCCGGCGCTGAAGGTCTCGGTGCCGATGAACCCGATGGTCGACGGCTGGATGGGCGACGACTGGTTCCACCACGGCGCGTTCCGCCAGCAGAACATGCCGTACATCTACGAACAGGAAGCCACGCGCGACAACACCCAGCACTGGTGGAGCGCGTTCCATGACGACTACAACCTGTACATGCACTACGGCTCCGCCGGCGCGATGGGCAAGGCCTACGGCATGGAGCAGCTGGGTTTCTGGAACAAGATCGTCGAACACCCGGCCTACGACAGCTTCTGGCAGCAGCAGGCGATGGACAAGGTGCTGGCCAAGGAGCCGCTGAAGGTGCCGGTGATGCTGGTGCACAGCCTGTGGGACCAGGAGGACATCTATGGTGCGCCCGCCGTGTACCGCGCGCTGGAACCGAAGGACACGCACAACAACATGGTCTACCTGGTGATGGGCCCGTGGCATCACGGCCAGGAGATCGAGGACGCCCGTTCGCTCGGTGCGATCCAGTTCGGCAGCGACACCGGCACCTATTTCCGCAAGCACATCCTGGCGCCGTTCCTGGCGCACTACCTGAAGGACAACGCCCCGCCGAACCCGGTCGCACCGGTCACGGCCTATCGCACCGGCGCGAATCAGTGGGAGCGTCTGCAATCGTGGCCGTCCGGCTGCGCCCACGACTGTGCCATCCAGCCGACGCCGTTCTATCTGCATGCCGGCGGCAAGGCCGGCTTCCACGCGCCAACCGCCAGCGAAGCCAAGGACACGAGCTATGTCTCCGATCCGGCCAAGCCGGTGCCGTATCGCGCGCGCCCGAGTCAGCCGGTCGGCTACGACGGCGGACTGACCTGGCCGCAGTGGCTTGTCGACGACCAGCGCACGTTCTCCGGCCGTACCGACGTGGCGACTTTCGTCTCGCCGGTGCTCGACCACGACGTCACCATCGCCGGCATGCCCAAGGTGCATCTGGTCGCATCCACCAGCGGCACCGACTCGGACTGGGTGGTGAAGCTGATCGACGTGTACCCGGACCAGGTCGCCGACGATCCGCAGATGGGCGGCTACCAGTTGGCCGTGGCGATGGACATCTTCCGCGGCCGCTACCGCGAGAGCTACGCCCACCCGCACCCGCTGACGCCGAACAAGCCGCTGCTGTATCGCTTCGAGCTGCCCACGGCGAACCACATGTTCCGCAAGGGCCACCGCATCATGGTGCAGGTGCAGTCGAGCTGGTTCCCGCTCTACGACCGCAACCCACAGACCTACGTGAAGAACATCTTCTTCGCCAAGCCGAAGGACTACGTGAAGGCCACCCAGCGCATCTACCACGCGCCGGGCGAGGCCAGTTACGTCGAGCTGCCGGTGGTCGAGAAGCATTGATACTCCTGTCGCCGCCCGCCCTGGCGCGGGCGGCGACATTCGGGCGACATTCGGTCGCACCGATTTCCACATGCGGGGACCGCCGCCTAAGATGCGTGTTCCGACGTTTTTTCGAGACCGTGTGAAACTGTCGACGCCCCTCGCAGCGCATCGAAGCCTTGCCACCCGCGCCTGTCGACGCAGGAATCCGCGTGGATAAGGGCATCGCGATCGGTCCGTTCCTGTTCCAGACGCCGCTGCTGGTGCTGCTACTGGCCGTCGCCGTGGCGATGATGGCGGCCGGCGCACTACAGAAACGCGGCGCCGCGGCGGTGCAAACGCCGCTCTGGATCGCCCTGCTCGCCGCGCTGCTGGTCGCACGCGTCGCCTTCGTCGTGCGCCGCTGGCCCGACTACGCCGCCCATCCGCTGAGCATGCTGAACGTGCGTGACGGTGGCTTCATGGCCTGGCCTGGCGTCATCGCGCTGCTCGTCGCACTGCTCGTGCTGCTGTGGCGACGACCGCGTCTGCGCATGCCGCTGACCGTCGCCGGCAGTTTCGGCCTCGGCACCTGGCTCGTCGCCACGCTGGTCGTCGCGCAGTTGTCCGCCGCCATGCAGCGGCCGCTACCGGATCTGACCTTGCACGACCTGAAGGGCGCGCCCGTTTCGCTGCGCGCCTTGACCGGCAAGCCGATGGTCATCAACCTGTGGGCGACCTGGTGCCCACCCTGTCGTCGTGAGATGCCCATGCTGATCGACGCGCAGGCGCGCGACACCGGGGTCCGCTTCGTGTTCGTCGACCAGGCCGAATCGGCCGAGACGGTCCGCACCTACCTGCGCGGACTCCCGCGCGCGCCGCGCCACGTGCTGATCGACGACAGTCAGCAGCTCGCTCGCCAGTTCAATCTGCGCGGCACGCCAACCACACTGTTCGTCGACGCCGACGGCACCGTGCGGGACATCCACGTCGGTGAACTTTCCGCCGCGACGCTGGCCGAAGGTCTGTCGCACCTCGCTTCCCCCGCCCCCGTTTCCGGAGACGCCCCTTGAAACTGACTTCCGTTCTTTCGCTCGGCCTGCTGTGCCTGGCTCTGCTGGCCCCGGGCCACGCGCGCGCCGACAGCGGCAAGACCGCCTACCCCGCCCCCGTTCGCGCCCTGAAGGCCAACGGCATCGACATCCGCGGAACCATGCCCGCGCCGGACGGCTTCAAGGGCTTCATCGGGGAATACCGCGGGCAGCCGATGCCGGTCTATCTGCTGCCCGATGGCAAGCACACCGTGGTCGGCAACCTGTTCGACGCCGACGGCAAGGACCTCACTCGCGACGCCTTCGCCGACCGCGCTTCGGCAGGCATCGACAAGAATGCCTGGAGCAAGCTGGCCAAGGCCGACTGGATTTCGGAAGGCGCGAAGCACGCCAAGCGCACGGTCTACGTGTTCACCGACACCGAATGCCCGTACTGCCATCGCCTGTGGAACGCGATCCGCCCGCAGGTGAAGAACGGCGAAGTGCAGGTGCGCTACCTGCTGGTCGCCGTCATCAAGCCGCAGAGCCTGCCACGCGCAGCATCGGTGCTGGACGCCGCCGACCCGATCAAGGCGTTCGCCCGCAACGAACGCGACTTCCGCGACAGCCCGATCAAGCTGGCCGCCACGATTCCGCCGGCCACGCGCGCGAAGATTGCCGCGAATGTGGAGCTGATGAACACGTTCGGCATCGACGGCACGCCGGGCATCGTCTACAAGGACGAGCAGGGCCGCATCCACAGCCTCAGCGGCATGCCGCCCGAAAGCGGCATCAAGGCCATCTTCGGCCCCTGAATCCTCTTCCGTCCGCTCAGGGCGCCAATCCGAAGGCGCCCCGGTATGGCGGCTTCAGCATCGACGCGAAGTCCTTGAGCGGCACCTTCACGGTCTGCGCCCCGTACACGTAGGGCGCGACCTGATACGGCGAGAACACCAGGACCAGCGACGGCGGCGCATCGAGACCGCCGCCGTCGACCAGGAATTCGCCGAAGTTCTGCGCGGTCGGTCGCGTGCCGTCGTCGATCATGCCGCGCATGTTGTCCTGCCACTGTTTGCGCACCTTGGCCGGCGTCTTGTCGCCGCCCGGCACTTTGTCCAGAAGCTTCGCGTACAGCGCCTTGCGCGCAAGAACGGACAGCCTCGCGCGCGCCGCGACAGGATCGACGAAGAGATCGTCGAACGCCACCAGTCTGCGATGCGGCAGGTCGAACACGAACGTTCCGTCGAGCGGAATCGGATGCGCGCCGCCCGTGTCCATCATTCCCTGCTCGCGCACACTGACGAAGGCCGGCGTGCGCGACGCCACCTTGTAGTCGATCATCATCCGCAGCTGGCGATCGGCGAATTCAGGCAGGGTCTTCGGATCAGGCAGTCCCTTCATGAAATCGACCCGGGCTGCTTCGGTACGCGCATGCAGGGCCCGCGCCAGGACATCGGCCTCGGGCGACAACGGCGGATAGGTGACGTCGATACGGTAGCGCCTGGTGCTGATGTGCTGTTCCAGTGCGCTCGAAACTGTTGCGGCCGCTACCGGGACATTCACGGAAGAACTCCTTCCCGGAGCATCGGACGATTCGGGCGAGCGCTGGCATGCAGTCAACGCCGTCGCCACGGCCACGCCGAACCACAGCGCGCGCGTGATCGTGACGGTCATGGCTGAGTGCCTCGATGAGGCTGCGCCGGCTTGCCGCCGATCTTGCGCAAAAAGGTCTCGAAACTGCGCAGATTCGCCTCGCAGCCCTGCGGGTCGCGTGCACATACCAGCGTCGAAGCGCCGTGCACGCCGGCACTCGGCCGGTAGCGCGTGATGTTCGCACCGTGGGCATCCCGCAGCACCTCATTCACGCGCACCTCTTCCGCGGGGTCCGTGGTGATGTACAGCGGCATACGGATCTTCGCCGCGGCGCGCTTGACCCGGTGCTTGTCGGCGAAATATTCGCCGGGCGAAAAACTCGCCACTGCCGACACGCCCTCCGGATGCTTCGCGGCCAGCAACAACACCAGTGAAGAGGAATACGAGCTGCCCACTATCACGATAGTCGCGTACTGCCGTGCCCGAGCCCAGGCCAGCGTGGCTTCCAGGTCCGGCCGTGCATCGAGGTAGCCAGTGGATGCGCCCCGTTTCGCCACGGTCTCATTGTGTCCGCCGAACAGATCGCCGCCGGACCGTTGATCGATCGCCAGGGTGTCGAAGCCCAGCCGATTGAAGGCAGGGATCAGCGGATCGTATTCGTGCCGGCTGGCCCGGGCTTGATGGAACAGCAGAAGAATTTTTCCGCCGCTCTCGGACGCAGGCGTGAAGGTGCCGAAGACGGCGCCGCCGTCGCGCGTGTGCAGGGTGACCGGCTCGCCGGCCAACGCGAGGATGGGGGCGAACAGCGACAGCAACGCACCGAATCGGAGGACGTGACGCAGAATCGTGGATCGCATGAGTGCATGCTCCCTCGGAAGCGGACCTCGCATGCTACGCCCTCGCACCGGTCGAAGTAAGGGACGCGGCGGCCCAAACCCGCACTACGCCGTGCGTCGCCAAGCCACGAAGGCGGGAAGGATGTGACCAGCGCTCAGCGGCGCGACCCGCACATCGCGAGGCCCCTGCGGATCGACCCAGGCCATGGCCTCGATTTCCGCCTGCGGTGAGGGCGTTCCGACCACCGACACATGGAATGCCTGCGCCCGCACGCGCCGACCCGGTTCGTGCACGGCGCGTTCCTCGAATTCGCCCAGATGCACGGCCGTGGCCGGATCGAGCCGCACGCCGAGCTCCTCTTCGAGCTCTCGCGCCAGCGTCTCCAGCCACGCCTCGCCCGGCTCGATCTTTCCACCGGGCTGAATGAAGGTATCGGAAGCGCGCTTGCGTACGAGCAGCACCTCGCCGGCATCGTTCGCGATCACGGCGGCGACGGTTCGTATGAGATCGGCGGACATGAATCAGCTTCGTCTTCGTTCGATTGGTGCACAGGGGCCGAGCACAGCGGCCTGCATGCGTTCAGAGAAGGGATACGGCAATGGCCCCGTAGAGTCCCGGCAGGCGCTCCAGGTCCGCGACCGCGACACATTCGTCGACTTTATGAATGGTGGCATTGGCCGGCCCCAGCTCGACCACCTCCACGCCCAGCGGAGCGATGAAACGGCCATCGGACGTCCCTCCACCGGTACTCTGCTCGGGGTCGAGGCCGACGTGTTCACGGCAGACCGTGACGACGGTCTCGCGCAGCCTGCCACCGGGCGGGGAGAGAAACGGACGGCCGGAATCGTGCCAGTGGATATGCCAATCCAGCGCGTGCCGATCGAGGATCGCCTCGGCGCGCGCACGCAGCTGTTCCGCGGTGCTCGCAGTGCTGTAGCGGAAGTTGAACAGGGCCTCCAGCGTGCCCGGAATGACGTTGTTGGCACCGGTCCCGGCATGGATGTTGGAGACCTGCAGCGAGGTCGGCGGGAAGTCGTCGTTGCCGTCGTCCCAGTGTTCGGCGACCAGTTCGGCCAGCGCGGGTGCGAACCGGTGGATCGGATTGTCGGCCTGCAGCGGATAGGCCACGTGCCCCTGCACGCCGCGCACGGTCAGCGTGGCCGAGAGCGACCCGCGACGACCGACGCGGATCAGATCGCCGAGCTGCGCCTTCGCCGACGGCTCGCCGACGACGCACCAGTCGATGCGTTCGTCGCGCGCCTTGAAGGCATCGGCCACCTTGCGCACGCCGTCGATGGCGTCGCCTTCCTCGTCACTGGTCAACAGCAGCGCCACGCGACCATCATGATCGGGATGCGCGGCGACGAAGGCTTCCAGCGCCACCACCATCGCTGCGACGCTGCCCTTCATGTCCGCCGCGCCGCGACCGTACAGCACGCCATCGCGGATCGTCGGCTCGAACGGCGGCGTGGCCCAGGCGTCCTCGGGACCGCTGGGCACGACATCGGTGTGGCCCAGAAACGCCAGTGTCGGAGCGTCCTTCGCACCATGCGTGACCCACAGGTTGTCGACCTCGCCGAAACGCAGGCGCTCGATGCGGAATCCCGCGCGTTCCAGACGCGCGGCGATCAGGTCCTGGCAACCGCCATCCTCCGGCGTCACGGAACGGCGGCGGATCAGTTCGCAGGTGAGATCGAGAACGTCGGACATGGAAGGCAAGAGAGCGAAAGTATCGCGTCGAGGCTGACGCAAGGCCGCGCGACGCGCAAGTACTGCGTCAGTCCATCGCCGGCAGCGTGGTGTATTCGGTCTTCTCGCCAGCATGCGCATCGAACAGGCGACGATGCGCGGCGTAGGACCAGGCGTCGTCGCGTTCGTTGTAGCCGCTCACCCAGGCCTGCAGGTTGTCCAGCATCGCGTCCTGCTTTGCCGGCGAGTCGTACTTGTGCGGCTCCCACGGCCGACGCCGGTTGTTGGCCAGACAGGCCTCGCGTCCGGGATTGAGAAACAGCAGCTCGGTACAGGCGTGCGCCGCATGTTCGACCAGATCGCCGTAGCAGCCTTCGATGACCCAGGTCTCGTGCTGCGCGATGAACGCATCGAGATCGGCCAGCACCCGCTCCATCGGTCGCGCCTCCGCGATGCGCCCCGGCTCCCAGACGATGGTGTCCAGGTCGAGATGCGCGCAACCATGCCGCGCGGCGAACCTTTTCGCCAGCGTACTCTTGCCGGAACCGGAGTTGCCGAAGATCAGCGCGCGCATGAAAGTCTCGTCTCGCAAAAACGCTCAGGATGCCCGAGACAGCCGACCGGTCAGCTCAGCACCGCGCCCAGCGCGTTGCCCAACAGCCAGGTGACACCGGCGGCCGCCGTGGTGATGGCGAACTGGCGCGCGATGGAGAACCCGACATTCCGGCCAGTGAACAACGAGGTCGCGGTGGCGATCAGCGCCAGACCGGCAGCCGCCGCGATCACGCTGCCGACCAGCGCCGCGCGACCGTGCAGGAACACATACGGCGCAACCGGAAACGCCGCGCCCAACGCGAACAGCGCGAACGACGACAGCGCCGCGCTCCAGGCCGAACCACCCAGGTCTTCCGGGTCGACGCCCATGTCCTCACGCACCAGCAGGTCCAGCGCCGAACGCGGACTGTCGACCAGCTGCGCGGCCATGGTTTCGGAAGCGGCCTCGCCCAGCCCCTTCTCGCGATAGATCGCGGCAATGTGCTGGCGCACGTCTTCCGGTGCGACCGCCAGCCGCTCTGCGCGCGCGGTGATCTGCGCCTGATAGAACTCGCGCGAGCTGTTCACCGACAGCCATTCGCCCAGCGCCATGGAGCAGGCGCCCGCGACCAGACCGGCCAGTCCCGCCAGCAGCACCGCGTGATCGGCCACGGCGGCGCCGGCCATGCCCATCACCAGACTGACGTTGGAGACCAGACCGTCGTTGGCACCCAGTACCGCTGCACGCAGGGTATTGCCGTCCTGCCCGCGCAGTCCGCTGCGTGGCAGCGCGTGGCCGGCATTGCGGAAATGATCGCGGTAATCCCGGCGATCGACCGGCGTATCGTGATGATCCGCATGCGTGATGCGCGCCACGGTCGGCATGACGAAGTCGCTGCCGAAGCGCTCCGCCAGCCACAGCAGCGAACGCACGCGGATGCTGGGACGATAAGGCGGCGCGGACACGCCGAGCGCCTGCAATTGCCCGGCCCAGAAGTCCGCATTGGCACACTCCGCCTCGGCGATCCGGCGATAGGCGCGTGCAGCACGGGCGTCGTCGCTGAGCGCGGCCAGGCCGTCGTACAGCGCGGCGTTGTCACGCTCGATGCGCAGGTTGGTCAGATAGCGGCGAGTCACGGCGCGTTTCATGTCAGCGTCCGAACCGTTGCTTGAACAGATTGTCCTTGAAACCGACACTGACGCTGCCGTCGTCCAGCACCACGACCGGACGGCGCACCAGCGCGGGGTATTCCTTGATCAGCAGCGTCCATTCCGGATCGCTGCCCGGATCCTTTCGCTGCGGCAGCAGGTTGCGCCAGGTGGTCGAAGCCTTGTTGACCAGCTTCTCCCAGCCGCCCAATTGCCCCGCCCAGTCCTTCAGCGTGGCGGCCGGAACCGGCTGCTCGCGATAGTCGACGAAGTCGTAGGCAACCTCGAAGCGGTCCAGCCACTTGCGCGCCTTGCGGCAGGTATCGCAGGTCTTCAGTCCGTAGACGGTGACGGTCATTGCGCGGTCCTCAGCAGTTCGTTGATACCGGTCTTGGCGCGGGTCTTCTCGTCGACCTGCTTGACGATGATGGCGGCGTACAGGCTGTGCGATCCGTCCTTGGCCGGCAGGCTGCCGGCAACCACGACGCTGCCGGCGGGCACGCGGCCGTAGCTGATCTCGCTGGTGGCACGGTTGTAGATGCGCGTGGACTGACCCAGGAACACGCCCATGCCGATCACACTTCCGCGTTCGACCACCACACCCTCGACCACTTCCGAACGCGCGCCGATGAAGCAGTTGTCCTCGATGATGGTCGGACCGGCCTGCAGCGGTTCCAGCACACCGCCGATGCCGACGCCGCCGGACAGATGCACGTGCGCGCCGATCTGTGCGCAGGAACCGACGGTGGCCCAGGTGTCGACCATGGTGCCCTCGCCGACGTGCGCGCCGATGTTGACGTAGCTGGGCATCAGCACGGCGTTCCGGGCGATGTGCGCACCGCGGCGCACCAGCGCGCCCGGCACCACGCGTGCGCCGAGGTTCAGCAGCTCGTCGTGGTCGCCCAGCGGAAAACGCAGCGGCACCTTGTCGAACGCTTGCGCGGGGCCGCCGTCGACCACCTTGTTGTCGTTGATGCGGAAGTACAGCAGCACCGCCTTCTTCAGCCACTGATGCACGGTCCAGTCGCCGTTCTCCTCGCGCGTGGCGACGCGACGCTCGCCGGATTCGAGCAGGTCCAGCGCCTGCGCCACGGCCGGACGGATGTGCGTCTCGATCTCGCTCTGGGTCAGTTCGTTGCGGCGCTCGAAGGCGTCGTCGATGAGGGCTTCGATGGAAGACATGCGGCGGGGATTCCAGGATCTCGATACAAGCTGCAAAGAGTACACGCAGGCACCGCGTGCTGTCACCGTCGCGGCACGAAAAACGGCCGCCGCGTCGCCGCGACGGCCGTCCATATGGGCAATGCGGAAAGCCTACAGTTGCATGTAGCTGTAGCCGCGATGGCCGTAGATGACCGTGTCGGTCAGCGCCGACAGGGTGATGGTCACGGCGGAATCGATCTGGTCGTCCTTGATGCCGTGTCCGGCCATGGCCTGGCTGCAGATCATCAGCTTCACGCCAGCCTTCTTCAGCGCGTGCAGCACGGCCAGATTCGGATTGTCGTGCTTGAACAGCTTACGGTAGGTGGCATTGTCCAGCGCCAGCGGCGTCGCCTTGCCTTCCAGCAGCGCAACGATGTGCACGTGATTGGACGGCACCTTGGCGAAACCCATCAGGTTCACCAAACGGGCCAGGCGATCCAGCGAGCCGGACATCTTGCCCGGGTCGTCGTTGGCGCTGACCACGTCGACGAAGACTTTGTAGTCGACCGCCGGATTGGGCTGCATGTCGACGTCCGTGCGCGGGTGCACGCCGCCGAACTTGGCGATCACGGGATGGATCCAGCTGACCTCCGCCGCCTTGTGCTTGGACGCCTGATGGTGCTCGGCAGCCAGTGAAGGCAGCGCGAACGCGCACAACGCCAATGCGACCAGGACCGAACGGCCTGACTTTCCGATGTTCATGTCGTTTCCCCGAATGGTGACCGCGCGATGCGGAGTGCGACGACGATACGTGACGCCGCGCCGTTCACCAAGCATCGCCCCGGATTCAGGATGCCTCGCGCTGCGGCCCCACCAGAGGCAGCAGGGCCTCGCGTAGACGGGTCTGCAACGCGGGATCGAGTCGCCCGTTCTCGCCGTCCGTGAGCTGGAAGAAATCCTCCACGCGTTCGCCGAACGTGGCGATGCGCGCATCGTGCACGCGCACGCCGACCTCGACGAACGCCTGCGCCACCACGGCCAGCAGCCCCGGCCGGTCGGTGCAGACCAGCGCCAGCTGGGTCCGCCCGGCGGCGACGTCGTCCGTGAACTCGATGCGCGGAGCCATCTGGAAATGTCGCTGTCGCCGCGTCAGATTGCGCTTGGCCGGCTGCGCGCGGGCCGGCCTGGCCAGCGCGCGTGCCAGCCGCACGCGCAGGTCCTCGGCGCGCTCCAGGCTGGCCGGTTCCTGCGTCTCCGATTCCAGCAGCAGGAAGGTGTCGAGCGCCATGCCCGTAGGCGAGCCCAGCACGCGTGCCTGCACCACGGAGAAACGCATGCGGTCGAGCATGGCGGTCACGGTGGCGAACAGACCGTCGCGATCCGGCGCGTACACGAACACCTCAGTGCAACCACGCACCGAGAACGGATGCACTTCGACCAGCGGCAACTCGCCCTTGGCATTGAGGATGGCGGTGGTCTGCCAGGCGACCTGTTCCGGGCGATGTCGCAGAAAGCTGAGATCGGGGAAGTCGGCCCAAATGTGGGCGACATCGTCGGCATCGAAGCCATCATCGAGCAGCATCGACAACGCGCGTTCACGGCAGTCGCGCACACGCGCCTCGGCGCGCAGCGGCAGGGCCAGGTCCGAGCGCAACGCGTAGCGCGCAGCCACGTAGAGATCGGCCAGCAGACGATCCTTCCACGAATTCCACAGCTTCGGGCTGGTGCCGATGATGTCGGCGATGGTCAGCAGGTAGAGATGGTCAAGATGTTCCCAGTCACCGACCTCGGTGGCGAAGCGATGCACCACGTCCGGGTCGGTGATGTCCTGCCGCTGCGCCGTGGTACTCATCAGCAGATGCCAGCGCACCAGCCAGGCGACCAGGGCCCCGTCCTCGTCGGGCACGCCGAGACGCGTGCAGAAATCGCGCGCGTCGGCCTCGCCCAGCACGGAATGATCGCCACCGCGCCCCTTGGCAATGTCGTGGAACAGCGCGGCCAGAAGCAGGATTTCCGGGCGATCCAGCGTCGCCCAGATCTCGCAGGCGATGGGAAACTCGCGGCGCGCCTGCGGATCGGCGAAACGCGCCACATTGCGCAACACGCGCATGGTGTGCTCGTCGACGGTGTAGACGTGAAACAGGTCGTACTGCATGCGCCCGACCACGCGCGCGAACGGCGGCAGGATCGCGGCGAGCAGCCCGAAGCGGTTCATCCGCCACAGTGCCTCGACCGCCGGCGCACCGCGATGCAGCAAGGCGCGCAACGCATCCAGCACCGCGCGATCCTCGCCAATCTCGGTGCCGCGGTCGGCTGCGGCCTGCTGGATCCGGCGCATGGTCTCGGCAGTGAAACCGACCAGCTCGGGATGATCCAGACGCAGCACGAAGCCTTCGATCAACGCAGCGGGACGACGCAGGAAAAGGTCGGGATCGCGCGGTTCCAGACGCGCGCCCAAACGCATGAAATCATCGTTGAGCGGCTCCGGCGTCACATCGGGCTCGAGCAGTTCCTCGAAACGCTCGCCGAGTTGCACGCCCAGCCGCTCGATCACCGTGGCGGCGCGGTAGTAGCCCTGCATGAACTGCTCGACACCCAGATTCTTGGCATGCTCGTCCTCGAAACCCAGCCTCGCGGCCAGTGCGCGCTGGTAGTCGAACAGCAGACGCTCCTCGGCGCGCCCCGCTTCCAGATGCAGCGCGAACCGGTAGCGCTGCAGGGTCGATTCGGCACTGACAATGGCTTCGTGCTCGGCCGGATCGAGCAACCCCTCGGCAGCCATGGCATCGAAATCACCGACGCCGGCCACGCGCCGCCCGAGCCAGCGCATCAGATCCAGCGTGCGCAGACCGCCCGGACCGTCCTTGAGATTCGGTTCGAGATTGTGCGCGGTATCGTCGTGCCGCGCGTGGCGTTGGGCCTGTTCGGCCAGCTTGGCTTCGAGAAAAGCCTGCGGCGGCCACAGCGCCGGATCCTCGACGATCGCGTTGTAATCGCCCTGCATGCCCGCGTCGCCGGCCAGCCAGCGCCCTTCGATCATGCTGGTGAAGACGCTGACGTCCTCGGCGGCCAGCGCGCGGCATTGTTCGGCATCGCGCACCGCGCTGCCGGGCTTCAGACCGATATCCCACAGACAAGCGAAGAATCGCTGCAGCGCCGGCGCCTGCCGCTCGCCGGACTGCGGGGTGACCAGCACCAGCAGGTCCACGTCCGAATGCGGGAACAGCAAGCCACGCCCGAAACCGCCGACCGCGAACAGGGAAACGCCTTCGGGCGCACCGAGAAAGGCGGTCCAGACATGCAGCAGCACGCGCTGCACCAGCTCGCAACGGCGCCGCGCCAGCGCACCGGCGTCCGCACCAGCCGCAAAGGAGGCCGCCAGAGCCCGGTCGGCATCGGCGATCAGCAGCCGCAGCGCACGTCGCGCATCCGCCGACACACCCGAACGCGGCACGCCGCGCGGCAGGCGCGGCAGGGCGGGCAGCAGACGACGAGTGGCGAGTTCGGGCACGGTGCGTATCAGAAGTGGGACATCGAGAAACGAGTAAAGGCGGATTCCGCGCAGGACGCAAGACATCGACGCCCTTGTTCCATGCACCCGCCCCGGTCTGCATGCCCGGAGCAGCTCCGTTGCAGGCAACGCGGCGCGGTGCGATACATCTCAACGCACGCCCGGACAAAGGCCCCGGAGCATTCGGTCAGAAGCCAACCGCCGTCCGCATGCCGAAGAATTCCGGCACGCGCGCCGTCCTCACTTCTCCCCGCCCACTTGCGCCTTCAGGCGTCCGGCCAGGGCGTCAGGATCTCGAAGCCGTCGTCGGTGACGGCGATGGTGTGCTCCCACTGCGCGGACAGCGAATGGTCTTTCGTGACCACCGTCCAGCCATCCGGCAACGAGCGGGTGCCGGCCTTGCCAGCGTTGATCATCGGCTCGACCGTGAAGGTCATGCCCTTCTCCAGCTTCAGGCCGGCGCCGGGCTTGCCGTAATGCAGCACTTGCGGCTCATCGTGGTAGATCTTGCCGATGCCGTGACCGCAGTATTCGCGCACCACGGAGAAGCCGGCGGCCTCGGCGTGCTTCTGGATGGCGTGACCGACATCGCCCAGGGTCGCGCCCGGACGCACCGCCTCGATACCCTTCATCATGGCTTCCCAGGTCACGTCCACCAGGCGCTGCGCACGCACGCTGGGCGTGCCGGCGATGAACATGCGGCTGGTGTCTCCGTGCCAGCCATCCTTGATGACGGTGACATCGCAATTGACGATGTCGCCGTCCTTGAGCACCTTGCGCTCGTTCGGAATGCCATGGCAGATGACATGGTTGACCGAGGTGCACAGCGTCTTCGGAAAACCGCGATAGCCGACGTTGGCCGGCACGGCCTTCTGCACGTTGACGATGTGCTCGTAAGCGATGCGATCGAGCTCTTCCGTGGTCACGCCGGGCTTGACGTGCTCCTTGAGCAACGCCAGAACCTCGGCAGCGAGGCGTCCGGCGACGCGCATCTTCTCGATTTCTTCGGGGGTCTTGGGTACTGCGGGCATACGCCGAATCCTGTGCTTTTCCGGTTCCGCCGCGACGACCGTTCGTCGCCGGGCGGCTGAACAATTTTCCCGAACCGTTTCAGCTGCTTGTGGAAGCCTTCCGCATGCAGCTACAATTGGCCGGTTCTGTCGCCGCCGAGTGCCTGTTCGGCCCCATGCGGCGCGCGGAGCGAAAGACGATTGTAACCCCTGTGCGGGATACTCGTCGGGCCGGAAGCGAAATGGTTCGCGCCGGCACACTACAACGCCACACACGCATCGACACCGGTTTCGGGGTGCCCTGCCCGCTTTTCAAGCGCCAGGGTCGAGGTCGGGGATGCGTGGAGGTTCAACCCCAAGGAGTACAACATGCCTCAAGTCACCATGCGCCAGATGCTCGAAGCCGGCGTGCATTTCGGTCATCAGACCCGTTACTGGAACCCGAAGATGGGTCCGTACATCTTCGGCGCCCGCGGCAAGATCCACATCGTCAACCTCGAGAAGACGCTGCCGCTGTTCAACGACGCCATGAACTACGTGTCGGGCCTGGCGCAGAAGCGCGGCACGATGCTGTTCGTCGGCACCAAGCGCGCCGCGCGCGAAGCCGTCGCCGAGGAAGCCGCCCGCTGCGGCATGCCGTTCGTCTCCCAGCGCTGGCTGGGCGGCATGCTGACCAACTTCCGCACCGTCAAGCAGTCGGTCGCGCGCCTGAAGGAGCTGGAAGCGGCCGAGACCGACGGCACCTTCGAGAAGCTGGTCAAGCACGAAGTGCTGTCGCTGCGTCGCGAGCGCGACAAGCTGGAGAAGTCGCTGGGCGGCATCAAGGACATGAACCGCCTGCCGGACGCCCTGTTCGTCATCGACATCGGTCACGAGGACATCGCCGTGCAGGAAGCCCGCAAGCTGGGCATCCCGGTGGTCGCCGTGGTCGACACCAACTACGACCCGAGCCTGGTGGACTACGCCATTCCGGGCAACGATGACGCCATCCGCGCCATCCAGCTGTACACCCGCGCCGCGGCCGACTCCGTGCTGGAAGGCAAGGCCGCTTCGCCGGCCGCCGCCCAGGGCGACGGCAACGACTTCGTCGAACTCGACGCCGAGGGCAACCCGGTGATGAAGGCCGACGACAAGAAGAAGGCGCCGGCCAAGAAGGCTGCGGCCAAGAAGCCTGCCGCCAAGAAGGACGCCGAGCCCGCCGCCGAAGCCAAGGCCGACAAGGCCGAGGCCAAGGAAGCCGACAGCAAGTAAGTCATTCACGACGCACGCCCCGCGCGGGGCGTGCGCCCGCAAGAACATCGAGGAAATCCGATGCAGATCAGTGCACAACAGGTCAAGGAACTGCGCGAGCGCTCCGGCGCCGGCATGATGGAATGCAAGAAGGCCCTGGTGGCCAACGAGGGCGACATCGACGTCGCCATGGAATGGCTGCGCAAGCAGGGTCTGGCCAAGGCCGACAAGAAGGCCGGCCGCGTGGCCGCCGAAGGCCGCATCGTCGCGGCGCAGGACGGCGGCAAGGCGGTCCTGGTCGAAGTCAACTGCGAGACCGACTTCGTGGCCAAGGACGATAACTTCCTGACCTTCAGCGACAACGTCGCCAAGGTGGCCCTGGAGTCGGGCGCCGCCGACGTCGACGCGCTGAAGAGCGCCGCCTACCCGGGCGGTGACAGCGTCGAGGACACCGCCAAGGGCCTGATCGCCAAGATCGGCGAGAACATCCAGGTGCGTCGCATGGCGCGCGTGGACGTCGACGGCGTGATCGGCAGCTACATTCACGGCGGCCGCATCGGCGTGCTGGTGGCCCTGAAGGGCGGTTCCGAGGAACTGGCCAAGGGCATCGCCATGCACGTGGCGGCGATGAATCCGAACTTCATCCACCCCGAGGACGTGCCGTCCGAGGTGCTGGAGAAGGAGAAGGAAATCGCCCTGGCGCAGATGACCGAGAAGGACAAGGCCAAGCCGGCCGAGATCCAGGAGAAGATGATCCAGGGCAAGCTGCGCAAGCTGTGCGCGGAACAGTCCCTGACCGGTCAGGCCTACGTCATGGACACCGGCAGCAACGTCGGTGACGTGCTGAAGAAGGAAGGCGCCGAGATCCTGGCCGTCGAGCGTCTCGCCGTGGGCGAAGGCATCGAGAAGGCCGAAGACGACTTCGCCGCCGAGGTGATGAAGCAGGCCGGCCTGGCCTGATTCACCCTCCACCGCTGTACCGAAGAAGGGCCGCGCCTGTCGCGGCCCTTCTTTTATGCCCGCGGCCTGTCCGCGGCATTTCGTCCGAACGGCGCGCGCAGACTGCTATGCCGCGCCGGCATCCGCTACAATCTCGGGCGTTTGCCCGCCTCTCTGGAAATCCGCCCATGTCCGAATCCGCGCCGAAATATCGCCGCATCCTGCTGAAACTCTCCGGTGAGGCCCTGATGGGCGACGAGGACTACGGGATCGATCCCAAGGTCATCGGTCGACTGGCCGACGAAATCATCGAGGCCAGCAAGGCGGGGGTGGAGATCGGCGTGGTCATCGGCGGCGGCAACATCTTCCGCGGCGCAGGCCTGGCCGCAGCAGGCATGGACCGCGTCACCGGCGACCACATGGGCATGCTGGCCACAGTCATGAATGCGCTGGCCATGCAGGACGCGCTGGAGAAGCGCGGCGCCTATGCGCGCGTGATGAGCGCGATCCCCATCCATGACGTGTGCGAGGACTTCATCCGTCGCCGCGCCATCCGCCATATCGAGAAGGGCCGCATCGCCCTGTTCGCGGCCGGCATCGGCAACCCGTTCTTCACCACCGACTCGGCCGCGGCCCTGCGCGCGGTCGAACTCGGCGCGGACCTGCTGCTGAAAGCCACCAAGGTCGACGGCGTGTACACCGCCGATCCAGCCACGCACAGCGATGCGGTGCGCTTCGAGACGCTGACCTACGACGAGGTCATCGAGCGCAAGCTGGCAGTCATGGACACCGCGGCCATCGCCCTGTGCCGCGATCACGGCATGCCGCTGCGCATCTACGACCAGACCAAGCCGGGCAACCTCGCGCGCATCCTGCGCGGCGAGCCCGTCGGCACCCTGGTCGAAGCCGCCTGATCCCGCGCCGCAGCCGCGGCGAAGACTTTCCCCTCGCGCCGGTTGCACGCCGGCGCGCTGCTATACTCGCCGGATCGCCCGGCCCCTGGAGTCCTGCATGATCAACGACATCAAGAACGATGCACAAACCCGCATGGGCAAGAGCGTCGAGTCGCTCAGGCACGAACTGCAACGCCTGCGCACCGGTCGCGCCAGCGTCGCCCTGGTCGAAGGCATCAAGGTGCCCTACTACGGCTCGGACATGCCGCTGACCCAGGTCGCCGGCGTCGCCGTGACCGACGGCCGCTCGCTGACCATCACGCCGTGGGAAAAGGACATGGTCGGCCCCATCGAGAAGGCCATCATGGCTTCCGACATCGGCATCACGCCGACCACCGCCGGCATGGTGATCCGCCTGAACCTGCCGCCGCTCACCGAGGAGCGCCGCAAGGAACTGGCCAAGCACGTCGCCGGCGAGGGCGAGAACGCCAAGATCGCCATCCGCAACATCCGCCGCGACGCGCTGCATCAGGTCAAGGAACTGGAAAAGGCCAAGGAAATCAGCGAGGACGACGAGCGTCGCGCCGAGGAAGAGATCCAGCGCCTGACCGATCATTTCGTGAAGGAAGTCGACGCCGTGGCGCAGGCCAAGGAAGAGGAGCTGATGGCGGTCTGATCCGCCCGGCTTCATCTCCGCGTCCATGAGCACCGACACGCCCAGCCTTCCGCGCCACGTCGCCATCATCATGGACGGCAACGGCCGCTGGGCCGAGCAGCGTCGCCAACCGCGCAGTTTCGGCCACCGAGCCGGCCAGAAGGCGGTGCGCCAGGCCATCGAGCACTGCATGCGCCGAGGCATCGGCGCCCTGACGCTGTTCGCCTTCTCGAGCGAGAACTGGCGCCGACCGGAGACCGAGGTCTCTGCGTTGATGACGCTGTTCCTGAAGGCCCTCGACAAGGAAGTCGATCAACTGCACGCGAATGGCGTGTGCCTGCGCTTCATCGGCGATCTGTCGCGCTTCGACGCGCCCCTGCGCAAACGCATGCACGCCGCGCGTGAGCGCACGGCAGGCAACACCGCACTGCACGTCAACGTGGCCGTGAACTACGGCGGTCACTGGGACATCGCGCAGGCCGCGAGATCGCTCGCCGAAGCCGCTGCGCGCGGCGATCTGGACCCGGCCGGGATCGATGCCGAGATGCTCGGCGCGCACGTCTGTCTGGCCGACCTTCCCGCACCGGACCTGTTCATCCGCACCGGCGGCGAACACCGCATCAGCAATTTCCTGCTGTGGCAACTGGCCTATACGGAGCTGGTGTTCACGGATACGCTGTGGCCGGACTTCGATGCCGACTGTCTGGACGCGGCGCTCGACGACTTTGCCGGTCGCCAGCGCCGCTTCGGCCGTACCGGATCGCAAGTCGCCGAATCCACCGCGCCCCAACCCTAGGGACGACCGAAACGCATGCTTCTACAGCGCATCCTGACCGCTCTCATCCTCATTCCGCTCGCCCTCGCGGTGATGCTGCTGCCGCCGACCTGGCTGTTCGGCGTCATCGTCGGCGCCGTGTTCCTGGCCGCGCAGTGGGAATGGACGCGGCTGTGCGGCGTGCGCAAGGTTTCCGTGCGCCTGGCCTGGCTGACGCTGACGCTGATCGCGCTGATCGCGCTGTGGATATTGCGCGCACAGACCTGGATCTGGACGCTCGGCGTGGCCGTCGGCGTGCTGTGGTGGCTGACCAGCCTGCTGTGGCTGCGTCACTACAGTTTTGCGGCCTCACCGACGCACGAGCATGTCGCGCTGAAACTCACGGTCGGTCTGCTGATTTTCATACCGTCCTGGCTGGCCCTGATCGGCATGCACGGCGAGGCGCGAGGCCCCTGGTGGGTGCTGCTGGCGATCCTGCTGGTATGGGCCGCCGACACCGGCGCCTATTTTTCCGGCCGCCTGTTCGGCAAGCGCAAGCTGGCGCCACGCATCAGTCCGGGCAAGACCTGGGCCGGCGTCTATGGCGCGCTGATCCTGGGCGGCGCGGTCAGCGTCATCGGCGGCTGGCTGCTGGACATACGCCATCCGATCGCGCTACTGGGCATGCTGGTGCTGGGCGTGGTCACCGTCGCCGCTTCCATTCTGGGCGACCTGATCGAGAGCCTGTTCAAGCGCCAGGCCGACATCAAGGACTCCGGAACCCTGTTTCCCGGCCACGGCGGTCTGCTGGACCGACTCGACAGCGTGTTCGCCGCCCTGCCCGTGTTCGTGATCGCCAAGCTGCTGCTGGGCCTGTGATGGTCTCGTTCCGGGCGCGAAACGCGGAGAACCGCATATGAGAACGCTGGCCGTATTCGGCGCCACCGGCTCGATCGGCGGCAGTACCCTAGACGTGGTCGCGCGCCACCCCGACCGCTTCCGCGTCGGCGTGCTCGCCGCGCACCGCAACAGCGAGAAACTCGCGCAGCTGTGCGCGCGCTTCCGACCGCAGTGCGCCATCCTCGCCGACCCGACCATGGAGAACGACCTGCGCAGACGTCTGGCCAGCGCCGGCGTCGAGTGCGAGGTCCAGTCGGGCATGGCCGCCATCAGCGAGGCCGCCGCCGACGCACGCTACGACACAGTGGTCGCCGCCATCGTTGGCGCGGCCGGCCTCGACTCCACCCTGGCCGCCGCGCGCGCCGGCAAGCGTCTGCTGCTCGCCAACAAGGAATCCGTGGTCATGGCCGGGGCGCTGCTGATGCAGGCGCTGCACGAGGGCGGCGGCGAACTGATCCCGGTCGATTCCGAGCACAACGCCATCTTCCAGTGCCTGCCGGGGGAGCGTCCGCCGCTGGCCGCGGCGGGCGTGCGCAAGCTGATCCTGACCGCCTCGGGTGGCCCGTTCCGTGGACGCACACGCCGCGATCTGCACGACATCACGCCAGACCAGGCCTGCGCGCACCCGAACTGGAGCATGGGCCGCAAGATCTCGGTCGATTCGGCGACGCTGATGAACAAGGGCCTCGAAGTCATCGAGGCGCATCATCTGTTCGGCGCCGCGCCCGACATCATCGACGTGGTAGTGCACCGGCAGAGCCTGGTGCACTCGCTGGTCGAGTACGCGGACGGCTCAGTGCTGGCGCAGCTCGGCAACCCGGACATGCGCACGGCGCTGGCGCATGCGCTGGCCTGGCCCGAGCGCATCGAGGCCGGCGTGCCGCCGCTGGACCTGGCTGCCGTCGCACAACTCGATTTCGAGCCACCCGACACCACCACCTTCCGCTGCCTCGACCTGGCCTTCCAGGCCCTGCGCGAGGGCGGCGACGCGACCACGCTCCTCAATGCCGCCAACGAAGTCGCGGTCGCGGCGTTTCTCGAAGGAACGCTGCCGTTTCTCGGCATTGCCGACGTCATCGAGCAGGTCCTTGCGGAACTGCCTGCCGAAGCCGTGGTCGATATTCAGACACTCAGGGCGCGTGATCTCAAGGCTCGCGATACGGCTCGCCGTTGCATCGGCGGACGCTGCTAAGCTACACGGATCATGCCGCACTGCGGCGTGTGCCCACTTTCTGCTGCTGATTCAAGACCCAACGACTGCATGAGCACATTTTTCGGTTCCGTCTGGTGGCTGATCGTCACCCTCGGCCTGCTGGTGACCTTCCACGAATTCGGTCACTTCTGGGTGGCGCGCCGCTGTGGCGTGAAGGTGCTGCGTTTCTCGGTCGGCTTCGGGCGCGCCATCTGGAGCCGCGTCGGTCGCGACGGCACCGAATACCGCATCGCGATGATTCCCCTGGGCGGCTACGTGAAAATGCTCGACGCACGCGAGGGTGAGGTCCCCGAGGACCAGAAGGACCAGGAATTCACCGGCAAGAGCGTCTGGAAGCGCATCGCCATCGTCGCCGCCGGCCCGGGTTTCAATCTGATCTTCGCGGTGGCCGCTTTCTGGCTGATGTTCGTGATCGGCAAACCCGACGCCGTTCCGGTACTCGCCGCGCCACCGTCGCACACGCTTGCCGCGGAAGCCGGCATCCGCAGCGGCGACCGCATCGTGGCCGTGGACGGCAACAAGGTCGTGACCTGGAGCGGCGCGCTCGATGCCATCAGCGAGGATGCGCTGCTGCGCCAGCCCGTGCGACTGGATGTGCGGCATCAGGGCGAGGTGCGAACCGTCACGCTGGCGCTGAACGAGTTGCCCGCGGATACCGCCATGCAGACGGCCTTCGACCGCATCGGCCTGTTGCCGGGCGGCATCCCGCCCGTCGTCGGCAAACTGGTGCAGGACGGCGCGGCGGCGAAAGCAGGCATCCAGAGTGGCGACCGAATTCTCAGCATCGACGACACGCCGGTCCACTACTTCACCGACATCGGCACCATTCTCGACGAGCACATGAAACACGCGTCCAGCGTCGAGATCGCCATCCGTCGGCAGGACCGCACACTGAAGCTGGCCCTGACGCCGAAGCATGTGATCGATGACGGCAAGGACGTGTGGCGCCTGGGGGTCTACAATGCTCCGGCCAAGCAGGAAACCGCCATCCTCCGTTACGGCCCGATCGCCGCGCTGGGCCACGCCTTCGCCACCACCTGGGACAAGACCGCGACCACGTTCCAGATGATCGGCCGCATCCTCACCGGGCAGGCCTCGGCACGCAACCTTTCCGGCGTGATCACCATCGCCCGCGTGGCCAACGCCTCGGCACAACTCGGGCTGACCTGGTTCCTGGGCTTCCTCGGACTGGTGTCGCTGAGCCTCGCCGTGATCAACCTGTTGCCGATCCCCGTCTTGGACGGCGGGCATCTGCTGTATTACCTTATCGAGCTGGTCAAGGGCAGCCCGGTCAGCGAACGCACCATGATCGCCGGCCAGTTCATCGGTCTCGCCCTGCTCGCCTGCCTGGTCGGGCTGGCTCTGTACAACGATATTCTCGGACTCTCGTCTTGAACCGAGGCCCTTATTCGCTGCGGCCTGCTGCCGCGTACTCGCGCATCACCCACTGGAATCGACGATGAAGCGTATCGCCGCCCTGATCCTGCTTGCCTCCATGACCGCCAAGGCCATGGCCATGCAGCCGTTCACGATCTCCGACATCCGCGTCGACGGCCTGCAGCGCATTGCTGCGGGCACGGTCTACAGCTACCTGCCGGTCGCCAAGGGCGACACCCTGACCGAAGCCAATGCCAAGCAGTCCATCAAGGCACTGTTCAACACCGGCTTCTTCAGCGACGTCGAGCTGGAACGCCAGGGCGACATCCTGGTCATCAAGGTCGTCGAACGGCCGTCCATCGCCAAGCTCAACATCCGCGGCAACAAGGCCATCAAGACCGACGACCTGAAGAAGGGCCTGAAGCAGATCGGCCTGACCGAGGGCGACACCTTCGACCCGCTGGCGCTGAGCCGCGTGCAGGATGAACTGATCACGCAGTACTACAACCGCGGCAAGTACAACGTCTCGGTGAAGACCCACGTCACGCACCTGGACCGCAACCGCGTCTCGCTGGACATCGTCGTGCGCGAGGGCAAGACCGCGCGCATCAAGGCCATCAACATCGTCGGCAACACGACCTTCAGCGACAAGCAGATCCGCGACAATTTCGAATCCGACACCAGCAACTGGTTGTCCTGGTACACCAAGGACGACCAGTACTCGAAGGAAAAACTCTCCGGCGATCTCAAGAAGCTCGATTCGTACTACATGAATCGCGGCTACGCGGACTTCAACATCAACTCCACGCAGGTGATGATCAGTCCGAACAAGCGCAAGATGTACATCACCGCCAACATCAAGCAGGGCGAGGTGTACAAGATTTCCGACGTGCACCTGCTGGGCAATCTGGTGCTGCCCGAGAAGACCATCCGCCAGTTGGTCTTCATGAAGAAGGGCGACACCTTCAATCGCTTCCTGGTCGAGCAAAGCAAGAAGGCGATCAAGAACGTGCTGTCCAACATCGGCTACGCCTTCGCCGAAGTGCAGGTCGTGCCCAAGCTGGACAAGAAGAACCGCACCGCGGACATGACCTTCTACATCAAGCCGGGCAAGCGCGTGTATGTGCGCCGCATCAATTTCCAGGGCAACACCAAGACCCAGGATTCGGTGCTGCGCCGCGAGATGCGCCAGCCGGAAGGCGCCTGGTACTCGCAGGCCGCGATCGACGCCTCCAAGCGCCGCTTGCAGACCCTGGGCTACTTCAAGGACGACGTGAAGGTCGACACCCAGCGCGTGCCGGGCACCGACGACGAAGTGGATCTGAACGTCAAGGTCGAGGAGAAATCCTCCGGCAGCCTGATGTTCGGCGTCGGCTACTCGCAGTACTCGGGCGTGATCCTCAGCGCCTCGGTGTCGCAGAACAACTTCCTCGGCAGCGGCGACAAGTTCTCCGTGGCCGTGCAGCACAGCAGCTACTACTCGCAGATCCAGCTGGGCTACGTGAACCCGTATCTGACCGACGACGGCGTCAGCATCGGCTACAACGCCACCTACAGCAAACTGGACTACGGCAATACCGACTTCGCCAACTACACCAACAGCACCCGCTCGTTCTCGACGACCGTCGGCGTGCCGGTCAGCGAAGTCGACCGCCTGCAGTTCGGTCTGGGCCTGACCAGCAACAAGATCAATCTGTTCCCGGGCTTCTCGCCGCAGGAACTGGTCGATTACCAGAACCTGATCGGAAACAAGACCGTCCACTCCTGGACCGGAACCATCGGTTACTCGCGCGACACGCGCAATTACTACTGGGCGCCGACCACCGGCGGCGTGGAGTCCCTGTCCATCAACGCGGCCCTGCCCGGTTCCACCGTGCAGTTCTGGAAGGCCTTCTACCACGGCAACCATTACTGGCCCGTCGGCGGCGGTTTCGTGTTGCTGCTCGATGGCGAAGTCGGCTATGGCAAGACCTACGGCAAGGACAAGAAGTACGGCTTCCCGTTCTGGGAGAACTACTACGCCGGCGGCGTGCGTGACGTCCGCGGCTTCCAGGACAACACACTGGGTCCGCGCGCCTACGTCCCGGCCTACGGCTATTCGCAGCCGGTCGGCGGCGCCTTCAAGGTCAAGGGCACCGCGCAGGTGTTCCTGCCGATTCCCGCCCTGAAGGACGTCAGTACCGCCCGTGTCGCCGCCTTCGTCGACGTCGGCAACGTGTACAAGGACTACAACTCCTTCAACGCCAAGGATCTGCGCGCCTCCTACGGCCTGTCGCTGCAGTGGCAGGCGCCGATCGGTCCGCTGGTGATCAGCTTTGCGGTGCCGTTCCGCGACCAGCCGCAGGATCGCCGCTACGAGGAACGCCTGCAGTTCACCTTCGGCAACCAGTTCTGAGCGTTGCCGGCATGATCCCGTATGGCCGTCCCGGCGTTCCCGGAGCGGCCTCACGGGCAATCCGGGCCGCCAGGTCGTAGAATCCGACCGGATCGGATCCGTCGCGTTCGCGGTTTTCGCGCCCAACGCGGTCGTTCCGGCCACGTCATCGACCACTGGCCCATTGCATAGCCGCTCGGCGGCAGGGGAGCACCGTGTGAGCCGTTACACACTGGCCGAACTGGCCGAACGTTTCGACGTGCAGGTACAGGGCGACGCCGAGACTCTCATCGAAGGCGTCGGCACGCTGGCCTCGTCCGGGCCGGGCCAGCTGACTTTCCTGGCCAACAGCCGCTATACCGCGCAGATGCGCGAAACCGGCGCTTCCGCGGTGGTTCTCGACGCGGATTCGGCGGACGAATGCCCGACCCCCGCCCTGATCGCACGCGACCCGTACCTCGCCTTCGCCAAGATCGCCGCCCTGTTCGAGAAACGTGCCGCGGCCGAACCCGGCATCCACCCGACCGCCGTGGTTTCGCCCAGCGCCGAAGTGGCCGAGACCGCCTGCATCGGACCGTACTGCGTCATCGAGGACAACGCTCGCGTCGAGGACGGCGCGGTACTCGGTCCCTACTGCATGGTCGGCCCGGACTGCGTGATCGGCGCGCAGTCGCGACTGGTCGCCCGCGTGACCCTGGTCATTCGCGTGCGCCTCGGCCGACGCGTGCTGGTGCATCCGGGCGTGGTGATCGGCGCGGACGGCTTCGGCATCGCCGTCGATGCCGGGCACTGGACCAAGGTGCCGCAGCTCGGCGGCGTGCGCATCGGCGACGACTGCGAAATCGGCGCCAACACCACCATCGACCGCGGCGCCCTGGAAGACACCGTGCTGGCCGAAGACGTGCGTCTGGACAACCAGATCCAGATCGCCCACAACGTGCAGATCGGCGCACACACCGCCATGGCCGGTTGCAGCGCGGTGGCCGGCAGCGCGAAAATCGGCAGCTGGTGCCTGGTCGGCGGCGACGCCGGCATCCTCGGGCATCTGGAAGTGACCGATCGGGTTACCATTACCTCCAAGAGTCTGGTGACGCATTCGATTCGCGAACCAGGCGAATATTCATCCGGCGTGCCGCTGCAGGAAAACCGCCTGTGGCGACGCAACGCCGCACGTTTCAAGAAACTGGACGAGTACGCGCGCCGCCTCACGGCGCTGGAAAGGAAAGATCATGACTGACGCCATCAAGTTGCCGGTGAACGTGGAGCAGATCCAGGAGCTCCTACCGCACCGCTATCCCTTCCTTCTGGTCGATCGCGTGATCGAACTGGAGCCCGGCGAGCGCGTTGTCGCGATCAAGAACGTCTCCATGAACGAGCCGTTCTTCCAGGGCCACTTTCCCAACCATCCGGTCATGCCCGGCGTGCTGGTGATCGAAGCGATGGCCCAGGCCGCAGGCACCCTGATCATGCTCAGCAACCAGAGCAACTCGGACACCAATCCCCTTTTCTACCTGGCCAAGGTCGACAAGGCACGCTTCTCCGCCAAGGTGGTGCCGGGCGACCAGCTGCGTCTGGAAGTGCGCCTGAAGCGTATGCTGCGAGGCATGGGCCTGTTCGAGGCTCGCGCGGTAGTGGACGGCAACGAAGTGGCCAGTTGCGAACTGATGTGCGCCGGTCGCGCCGAGTGAGGTCAATGCGATGATTCACGCCAGTGCCCAGATCGACCCCAAGGCCCGCCTCGCCGACAATGTCCAGGTCGGTGCGTTCAGCGTCATCGGCGCGGACGTGGAAATCGGCGCAGGCACGGTCATCGGACCGCACGTGGTCATCGAAGGCCCCACCCGCATCGGCGAAGGCAACCACATCCACTCGTTCGCCTCGATCGGCGGCGACGCCCAGGACAAGAAGTACCACGGCGAGCGCACCGAACTGATCATCGGCGACAACAACGTCTTCCGCGAATTCGTCACCATTAATCGCGGCACGGGCGACGGCGGCGGCGCGACCCGCATCGGCAACGACAACTGGTTCCTGGCCTACGTGCATATTGCCCACGACTGCCAGGTCGGCAACCACACCGTGTTCTCCAACAACGCCTCGCTGGCGGGACACGTGGAAGTCGGCGACTGGGTCATCATGGCCGGCTTCAGCGGCGTGCATCAGTTCTGCAAGATCGGTGATCATGCCTTCGTCGGCATGGGCTGCCTGGTCGGTGCCGACGTGCCGCCCTTCGTCATCATGGGCAAGCAGGAGCACGGCCGGCCGCGCGGCATCAACAGCGAAGGTCTGAAGCGCCGCGGCTTCGAGCCGGAACGCATCGCCACCATCCGGCGCGCCTACCGCACGCTGTACATGGCGGGCCTGCCGCTGGCCGAAGCGCGCGAGCGATTGAACGAACAGGCCGGCTCCAGCGAGGATGTGCAAGCCATGCTCGACTTCATTGACAGCAGCGAACGCTCGCTGAAACGCTGAACTTCCCGCCGCACTCGGCGGCGGCTCGATGAACCCTTTCCAACATGCGCTTTCGTCGCGCGCGACGAAAGCGCCGATGTCCCGTATTCTCTGGCGGATGAGCGAAGCACTCCCCGAATCCCGAACCGAGGCGGCCGCACCGACCATCGCATTGATCGCCGGCGAAGCCTCGGGTGACCAGCTCGGCGGCGCATTGATCCAGGCCCTGCGGCAACGCTATCCGAACGCACGCATCGTCGGCGTCGGCGGTCCGCGCATGCACGACGCAGGCTTCGAGGCCTGGCGCGATATCCACGAGCTCTCGGTGATGGGCTTCCTGGAAGTGCTCAAGCACCTGCCGCGATTGCTGAAGCTGCGCCGCGACCTGATCCGGCGCATCGCTGCGCTGCGTCCGGACGTGGTCGTCGGTATCGACGCCCCGGATTTCAATCTGGGCCTCGAACGCGCGCTGAAGCGCCGCGGGCTGCGCACCGTGCACTATGTCAGCCCCTCGGTCTGGGCCTGGCGCGAGAAACGCGCGGAAAAGCTCGGACAGAGCGCCGATCGCGTGCTGTGCCTGTTCCCGATGGAACCGGAGATCTACGCGCGTCACGGCGTCGACGCCCGCTTCGTCGGCCACCCACTGGCCGACCGTTTCCCGCTGGTCGCCGATCGTCACGGCGCACGCGAAACACTCGATCTGGCACAGAACATCCCGGTTCTGGCCGTGCTTCCTGGCAGCCGTGCTTCCGAAGTGGAGCGGCTCGGGCAGGTCTTTCTCGACGCCGCCGCGCGCGTGGCGCAGTCCATCCCCGGCCTGCGCATCGTCGTGCCGGCCGCCAACGCGCGCTGTCGCGAGGTGCTGCAGCGTCTGATCTCGCTGGCACCCAATGCTCCCCTGACCCTGCTGGACGGCCAGGCGCACGAAGCCATGCTCGCCGCCGACGTGGTGCTGCTGGCCTCGGGTACGGCGACGCTGGAAGCCATGCTGGCCAAGCGACCGATGGTGGTCGGCTATCGCGTCGCGCCGATGACCTACCGTTTCGTGCAGGCGCTGAAACTGATCAAGACCGACACCTTCGCGCTGCCCAATATCCTGGCCGGCCAGCGTCTGGTGCCGGAACTGATGCAGGATGACTGCACCGTCGACAAGGTCACCGAGGCCGTTCTCGCGTTGTTCCGCGACAGCCAGCGCCGCGGCAATATCGTCGCCGCCTTCGAAGCGCTGCACCGCGAACTCAATGGCCACCATGACGGCAGCGCCGCGGAACAGGCGGCCGAGGCCATCGCCGAACTGCTGCCCGACACGGCGCACGCGCGCTGACATGCCACGCCGCCGCCCCGTCAGCGCGCGCCTGGATCGCGATTTGCGCATCGCCGGCGTCGACGAGGCCGGTCGCGGGCCGCTGGCTGGTCCGGTCGTCGTCGCGGCCGTGATTCTCGACCCGGCACGAACGATTCGCGGTCTCGACGATTCCAAGCAGCTCAGCGAGACGCGTCGCGAAACGCTCTACGAGCGCATCGTGGAACGCGCGCTGGCCTGGCGCATCGTGTTCGTCGAATGCCCGCAGATCGACCGCATCAACATCTACCAGGCCACCATGCAGGGCATGCGCGAGGCGGCCTGCGGCCTCGATCCGACCGCCGAATACGTGCTCGTGGACGGCAACAAGGTGCCTCCGGGACTGTCCTGCGAGGCACAGGCCATCGTCGGTGGCGATGGCCTCGAACCGAGCATCGGCGCCGCGTCGATCCTGGCCAAGGTCGCCCGCGACCGGCACATGCAGGCGCTGGACGAGCGCTATCCCGGCTACGGCTTCGCCCGCCACAAGGGCTACGGCGTTCCCGAGCACCTCGATGCGCTGCAGCGGCTGGGCCCCTGTCCCGAACACCGCCGCAGCTTCGCACCCGTGCGAAAACTACTGGAACCCGGCCTGTTCGACGCGTGACTTGCGCCCTATTCCATGGCGCCGCGATCGGAGTACAGTGGACCTACGGACCGAGGTTTACGCCGCACGCGGCACCTACGGGACCAGGAAGCCGCGGCGGCTCCACACGAGGAGCCTGGCCATGAATGTTTCCGATTCTCGCCAACCCGCATCCGCTGCATCCCACCCTTTGAATCTGCGTGAGCTCGCGCCGCAGCTGCGCGACATGCTCGCCGACGAAGACTGGCTGCCCGCCTGCCAGGATCTGACCAAGCTGGACGAACTGCTGTACCGCATCGACACCGATCCGCAATGCGGCGACGAAGCGCCCAACCCCGACGTCGCGCTGCTGATCGCGGCGCACCAGGATTTCTGCCATTTCCGCCGCGCCATGGCGGCTCGCCTCAACATCCCCGACGACAAGCCGCTGCACATTACCCCCGACGAATGGCTGCAGCTGCGTCTGCGACACGGAACCACGCCCGAAAGTCTGCGCCCGTACGCCAAATACCGGTCGGAAGGCGACGATCGCTTCCACATCGTCGACTGAAGCTCGCCTGCACGCCCCGCATCGGATGCTTGTCCACCATTCCGCGCATCGCTAGGGTACGATCTGCGGCGCGCCGGCCCCGAACTGGATGCGCTTTCGTCGAACGGAAGCGGTCAACGCGCCGCCGAAGCACTACACTGTCAGGAAGCTCCCAGCGCGCGTCGCGATGCCCAGCCGTTTCGTCCATCTGCATACCCACAGCGAATTCTCGCTGGTCGACTCGACCATCCGCGTCAAGGCGCTGGTCGAGTCCTGCGCGCGCGCGGACATGCCCGCCGTCGCCCTGACCGACGACAGCAATCTGTTCGCCCTGGTGAAGTTCTACCGCGCGGCCTACAACGCGGGCGTCAAACCGGTAGCCGGCTGCGACCTGTGGGTCACCGAGCCGGACGATCCGCGTCCCTGGCGCCTCACGCTGCTATGCCAGCACGAGAAGGGCTACCGCAATCTGTGCCGGCTGGTCTCGCGCGCCTGGCTGGAAGGCCAGCACGGCGGTCGCGCCATGATCGAATCGGGCTGGCTGCAGCAATCCGGTGAGGGCCTGATCGCCGTCGCCGGACGCGAGAGCCTGTTCGCGCGCAGCGTCGCCAGCGGCGGGCCGGAAGCGGCGCGCGCGCCGTTGGACCGCATGCGCGCGCTGTTCGACGAACGCCTGTACCTGGAACTGACCCGCACGCACCGCGACGACGAACCGGCCTGGAACCAGTCCGCGCTGCATCTGGCTGGCGAGCTGGACCTTCCGGTCATCGCCAGCAACGACGTGCGCTTCCTGCGCCGTGAGGACTTCGAGGCCCACGAGGCACGCGTGTGCATCCGCCAGGGACGCGTGCTGGCCGACCCGCGCCGTCCGCGCGACTACAGCGAAGAGCAGTTCCTGAAGCCGCCCGAGGCCATGGAAGCGCTGTTCGAGGACGTGCCCGAGGCGCTGGACAACACGCTGGAGCTGGCCAAACGCTGCAACCTCGAACTGAATTTCGGCACCTACTACCTGCCCGCCTTCCCGGTGCCCGAGGAGCACGACCTCGACAGCTTCATCCGCGCCGAGGCGCGCACCGGCCTGGATCAGCGCCTGGAGACGCATCCGCTGGCACCCGGCCACACGCGCGAAGACTACGACGCGCGCCTGGAGCGCGAGCTCGACGTCATCATCTCGATGGGCTTCCCCGGCTACTTCCTGATCGTGGCCGACTTCATCCAGTGGGCCAAGGACCACGACATCCCGGTCGGGCCGGGCCGCGGCTCGGGTGCCGGTTCGCTGGTGGCCTGGGCGCTGAAGATCACCGATCTCGACCCGCTGCCCTACGACCTGCTGTTCGAGCGCTTCCTCAATCCCGAACGCGTGTCGATGCCCGACTTCGACATCGACTTCTGCATGGACCGCCGCGACGAGGTCATCGACTACGTCGCGCGCAAGTACGGCCGCGACAAGGTCAGCCAGATCATCACCTACGGCACCATGGCCGCGAAGGCCGTGGTGCGCGATTCCGGCCGCGTGCTGGGCATGGGCTATGGCCATGTCGATGGCATCGCCAAGCTGATCCCCAACACGCTGGGCATCAGCCTGAACGACGCCTTGGGGCGCTCGGAAAAATCCAAGGCCAACTCGGACCTGATGTCCACCGAGTTGGTGCAGCGCTACGAGAACGAGGACGAAGTCCGCGAACTCATCGACCTGGCACTGAAGCTGGAGGATCTGACCCGCAACGCCGGCAAGCACGCCGGCGGCGTGGTCATTGCGCCCACCCCGCTGACCGACTTCTCGCCGCTGTACGCCGAAGAAGGCGGTGGCGGCGTGGTCACCCAGTTCGACAAGAACGACGTCGAGGACGTCGGCCTGGTGAAGTTCGACTTTCTCGGCCTGCGCACGCTGACCATCATCGATTGGGCAGTGAAGGCGATCAACGTGCGTCGCAAAGCGGCCGGCGAGGAACCGCTGGACCTGACCCAGCTGCCGCTGGACGACGCCGAAACCTATGCCCTGTTCGCACGCGGCGATACCGTGGCCGTGTTCCAGTTCGAATCGCGCGGCATGCGCGAACTGCTCAAGCGTGCGCAGCCGGACACCTTCGAGGACATCATCGCGCTGGCTGCGCTGTTCCGTCCCGGTCCGCTGGGTTCGGGGATGGACCGCGACTGGACCGACCGCAAGCACGGACTGGCCGAGGTCACCTACCCGCATCCGCTGCTGGAGCCGGTGCTCAAGCCCACCTACGGCGTCATCGTCTACCAGGAACAGGTGATGCAGATCGCCCAGGTCCTGGCCGGCTATTCGCTGGGCGGCGCCGATCTGCTGCGCCGCGCGATGGGCAAGAAGAAGCCCGAGGAGATGGCCAAGCAGCGCGCCATCTTCGAAGAGGGTGCGGCCAAGAACAACATCGACGCGCAGGTCGCGACCTCGATCTTCGACCTGATGGAGAAATTCGCCGAGTACGGCTTCAACAAGTCGCATTCGGCCGCCTACGCGCTGGTCGCCTACCAGACCGCCTGGCTGAAGCGACACTACCCCGCCGAGTTCATGGCCGCGACGCTGTCGTCGGATATGGACAACACCGACAAGGTGGTCAACTTCCTCGACGAGTGCAAGGCCATCGGCCTCACCGTCCTGCCGCCCGACGTCAACGCCTCGGTGTACAAGTTCGAGGCCGTCGAGCCGCGCGTGGTGCGCTACGGCATCGGCGCGATCAAGGGCGTCGGCGAAGGCATCTGCCAGGCCATCGTGGCCGAACGCGAACAGGGCGGCCGCTACACCGACCTGGCCGACTTCTGCCGCCGCGTCGCGCCGGGCAAGCTCAACAAGCGCGTGCTGGAAGCGCTGACCCTGTCCGGCGCGCTGGACACCCTGGCGCCCACCCGCGCCAGTCTGATGCTGCAGCTGCCGGAGGCAATGAAAGCCGCCGAGCAGCACCTGCGCAACCTCGACGCCGGCCAGCACGACATCTTCGGCGGCGGAGGCGGCGCAGCAGCGACCGTGCAGGTCGAACTGCGCGAAGCGCCCGAATGGCCGCTGGAACAGTTGCTCAGCGGCGAGCGCGATACCCTGGGGCACTATCTCTCGGGCCACCCCACGGACCCGTGGAAGAGCGTGCTGGCGCAACTCGCCACCTGCCCGCTGGAGGAGATTCCCGAACGCTACCAGCCACCGCAGTCGTTCGGCGGCGGCGAGGACGGCGGCAACCGCTTTCGTCGCGGCAAGGGCACCCCGTGGGTCGTGGCCGGCATCGTCACCGCCGTACGCCGACGCGGCGAAACCGCTGCCTTCGTACGCCTGGAGGACGCCGGCGGCGCGGTCGAATTGAGCTTCTTCCGCGAAGCGCTGAACGAATACGCGCCGCTGCTGGTGCGCGACGCGCTGCTGGTGGTCGAGGGCGACCTGTCCATCGACGACTTCTCCGGTGGTTACCAGGTCCGCGCACGCCAGGTGTGGGGCCTGAACGACGCCTGCGAACGGCTGGCGCGCCTCCTGCGCGTGCGCGTGAACGGCATCGACGCCGGCTTCATCGACGACCTGAAGAACGCACTGGGCGAGTACCGGGGCGGCCCCACGCCGCTGGTGCTGACCGGCTATCGCAACGGCGTCGGCCAGGCCGACATCGAACTGGGCCAGGCCTGGCGCGTGCGCGCCCAACCCGACCTGCTGCGCACGCTGCGCGGCCTGCCGGGCGTGCTGGATGCCGAACTGCGCCTGTCGCGGCCCAATCCAGGCGGGAACTGAGTCGCACTTGCGTGCTGCGACCTCCTGTCGCAGACCGGTCCGGTCCAGCTATACTTCGAGCTTTACACAGTCGAACATGCGCCGAATGAACGCGAACTTCCTCGATTTCGAACAACCGATCGCCGAACTGGATGCGAAGATCGAAGAGCTTCGCCACGCCAGCCATGGACAGGCGTTCGACATCGACGAGGAAGTCGCGCGCCTGCGCGGCAAGCTCAAGACCAAGACTGCGGAGATCTTCAAGAATCTCACGCCGTGGCAGGTCTGCCAGATCTCGCGCCATCCGATGCGTCCCTACACGCTCGACTACATCGATGTGATGTGCGAGGAGTTCCACGAACTGGCCGGCGACCGCACCTACGCCGACGATGGCGCCATCGTCGGCGGCCTGGGCCGTATCAACGGCCGCTCGGTGATGATCATCGGCCATCAGAAGGCCCGCGACACCAAGGGCAAGATCCGCCGCAACTTCGGCATGCCGCGTCCGGAGGGCTACCGCAAGGCGTTGCGCCTGATGCAGCTGGCCGAGCGCTTCGACATTCCGCTGCTGACCCTGATCGACACCATGGGTGCCTACCCCGGCGTCGGTGCCGAGGAACGCGGCCAGAGCGAAGCCATCGCTCGCAACCTGCTGGAAATGGCCGAACTGAAGGTGCCGGTCGTGTGCACCGTGATCGGCGAGGGCGGCTCCGGCGGCGCGCTGGCCATCGGCGTCGGCGACCGCATCAACATGCTGCAGTACTCGACCTACTCGGTCATCACGCCGGAAGGCTGCGCCTCGATCCTGTGGAAAAGCGCGGAGAAGGCCAAGATCGCCGCCGAGGCGCTGCAGATGACCGCACAGCAGCTGATGGAGCTGGGCCTGATCGACAAGATCCTGCGCGAACCGCTGGGCGGCGCACACCGCAACCCGCACGGCACCGGCATCCGTCTGAAGACCATGCTGCTCAACCAGCTGGACGAACTCGAGGGCCTGTCGACCCAGGACCTGCTCGAGAAGCGCTACCAGCGCCTGCGCAGCTTCGGCGCCTACAGCGGCGCGTGAGCGACACCAGAGTGGCCGTTGCCTGCATCGGCCATATCAACCTGCGCGCATCGGAAACCATGATCGAACGCCTGCGTGCGTTCTACCGCGAGGTCGTCGGCCTGCGCGAAGGCCCTCGCCCGCACTTCCGTTCCGGCTCCCGCGGCTACTGGCTGTACGCCGGAGACCGCGATGTGATGCATCTGACCATCGACCCTCACGACGCCGACGTCGCCCCGCCGCGTGACACGGCCTTCAACCATATCGCCTTTGCCTGCCGCGGCCTGTCCGACACCCTGCTTCGCCTGCGCGAAGCCGGCATCGACTTCGTCGTCGATCAGGTCGACGCGTTGCAGCAAGTCCAGCTGTTTCTGACAGACCCCGCCGGTACCGCGGTCGAACTGACCTTCACCGCCGAACCGCTGCCCGTCTGAGCCGACCCGCGTCGCCCCACGCGCCGCGGCAACGCGTTACCATCGCCCCAACGCCGTCACGGAACCGACCCATGGCTCAATCCCGACTGGCCGTCCTCATCGACGCCGACAATGCCCAACCGGCCATCGCCGAAGGTCTGCTGGCCGAAATCGCCAAGTACGGCACCGCACACGTCAAGCGCATCTACGGCGACTGGACCGGCACCCACCTGAAGGGCTGGAAGGACACGCTGCTGACGCACTCGATCCAGCCGATCCAGCAGTTCGGCTACACGCGCGGCAAGAACGCTACCGACTCGGCGATGATCATCGACGCCATGGACCTGCTCTACACCGAGCGCTTCGACGGTTTCTGCATCGTCTCCAGCGACAGCGACTTCACGCGTCTGGCCTCGCGCATCCGCGAATCGGGCCTGACCGTGTACGGGTTCGGCGAACGCAAGACGCCGAACCCGTTCGTGGCCGCCTGCGACAAATTCATCTACACCGAAGTGCTGGTGCCGGGGACGGAAGACGACTCGGATGGCCCGGTCAAGCGCATGACAGGGAGCGAGCTGCGCAAGGACAACCGGCTGGTCAATCTGGTGCGCAACGCCATCGAGGCCGCCTCCGACGACAGCGGCTGGGCCGGCCTCGGTCCGGTCGGCCAGATCATCAGCAAGCAGTCGCCCGAATTCGACGCGCGCAACTACGGCTACCCCAAGCTCAGCGAGCTGGTCGCGGGGATCGGCCTGTTCGAGACCGAGACACGGACGGTCGGCAACGGCAAGGCGCTCTACGTGCGCCGCAAGCCCGCGCGCAAGCGCGGGTAGCTCAGGCCTTGCGGGGCCGCACCTCGAACGGTCGCATCATCTCGTTGGCCGCGTGTTCGAGGATGTGGCAGTGCCACACGTAGCGCCCGGCATAGCCGTCGAACGGCACGATGATGCGCGTGACCATGCCACCGTGCGCCTGCGCCACGTCCTTCCAGCCGAGCTCGTTCGGCGCTGGCGCCTGCGGTGCACCGGTGTAGCGTAACGTGCCGCGGCTGCGGTAGGCGAAGCTGTCGAAACGGCGGCGTTCCAGGATCTGGAAACGCACCATGTGCAGATGGATCGGATGCGAGTCGTCGGTCAGATTGATGAGGTTCCAGATCTCGACGTCGCCCAGCCGCGGCGTCTCGGTCACCTTTTCGTGCCAGTACTTGCCGTCGAGCAGCATCTTCATCGGCAGTCCGGACAGATGCTCGTACTCGTTGAGCGTGAGGTTGCGTTCGCGCACGGCCTGCGATGCGGCGAGACGGGGCACATCGCGCAAGACATCCGGTACGACACTGTCGTCACGACGACCGCTGTCAGCCACGCGGAACTGCACAATGCCGTGCGGATCGCCATCGTTGGTCAGACGCACATCCTTGCCCGCCAGCGGCGCGAAATCGACAATCAGATCGGCGCGCTCGGCCGGCGCCAGCACCAGTTGCTCCACATCCACGGGCGCGTGCAACAGCCCCTGATCGCTACCGATCTGGACCAACGGACGGCCGTCCGACAGACGCAGCCGGAAGAACCGGCCGTTGGCCGCATTGACCACGCGAAGACGATAGCGGCGCGGCTCGACCTGCATGTAGGGAAGCAGCTTGCCATTGACCAGCACAGCATTGCCGAACACCTCCGGCACCCATGGCGACTTCGGGTTTTCCGACACGGGATAATGCAGCTGTCCTTTCGCGGTGATCAGTCGATCGCACAGCACCAGCGGCAGTTCGTGCTCGCCGCGTGGAAGCCGCAGAGCGTCCTCGTGGGCGTCGCGAACCAGGCACATGCCCATCATGCCGGCATAGTGGTTCAGGCGCGCCACACCCATGGCGTGATCGTGGTACCACAGCGTCGCGGCTTCCTGGTTCAGCGGATAGCGGTAGGTCTGCGACTGACCCGGCACACGGGTGTCCGTCGGCCAGCCGTCGCTGTCCGGCGGCGTGCGGCCGCCATGCACATGCGTCACGGTGCGCACGTCGGGCTGCCCCTTGTTCGAGCCCATCAGGGTGTGGTCGACCGGCAGGAAGTGCTTCGCCGGCAGCGCGTTGACCCACTCCACCGTCATGCCCTGCCCGGCACGCACGTCCAGCGTCGGCCCCGGCATGCTGTCGCCGTAGACCCACAGCCGCGCCGGCGGCAGGTCGCGATGCAACTTCGCATGCACCTGACGTTGCACGATGCGGTAATGCGGCACCGCTGCGTCGTCGATGCGCGCGATCCGTTCCGGGCGCGGCACCGGCGGAATCGGCAGCGGATCGACGAACGCGTGCAGCGTACGCGGATCGATCAGCGTCGGAGCGGACGCGGTGGCTGCAACCGCCGCACGAGCCCGCAGCCATGGTGCGGCGCCGGCCAACAGACCCGCTTGCAGGAAATGACGACGAGTCAGTGGCATCCCGGACTCCGTGCGAACTTGAAACGGTGGCCCGCGCGGCATGCGCAGCGCGGGCCTCTCTTCATGCGTTCTGTCTGACTCCGGTCAGCCGTGCCGATCGTGCATCGGCGGACGGCCCGCATCGGGACCGACCGGCTGGCCCGTCTGCGGATCAAGGAACAGACGACGCATGTGCGGATGACGGAAATCGAACAGCCCCATCATCGAACCGGCGCGCGCATCGAACGAACCCTGACCGATACGCTGGCCATGCAGCCAGTTGTCTTCGATGAAGCGCGTGATCGAGGTCTGGTCGAGTACGGCATGGTCGACATAGTTTTCGCGCGCCCACGGCGAGATCACCAGCAGCGGCAAACGCGGACCGTGACCGCAGCGCCCCATCGCGTGCCGGGTCGACGGATCGACGCCCGGCAGGATGTCGCCGCTGCCGCACACGCCCTGCCCGTCGAGCGCGTCCTGGTCGCCACGCGAGGCGTTGACGATCGGCGAACGCTGGTGGTCGTACCAACCGTCGGAATCGTCGTACGCGATCACCACGGCCGTGTCGCGCCACTCCGGACGGGCCTGCAGGAAGTTCAGCACCTTCACCAAGAAGGTCTGCTCGTCCAGCGGATCGGAATAGCCCGCATGACCGTCCTGGTACGCCGGTGCCTTCAGGAACGTCACCGCCGGGAAATTGCCTGCGCGCACTGCGGCGAAGAAGTCATGCGTGTCGTACTGGTGATTCGCTGCATCACCGGCACGGCCGATCATGCGCACGGACGTCGGTCGCACGTGCTCCGGATTGGCCGTGGAGGCGTAGTACTGGAAGGGCTCGTGGTGCGGAATGTAGTCGACCTGGGTGACGTGGGTGACGTCCGAGGTGGTCGTGCGCTGGCAGCCGGCGCTGCCGTCGGCGTTGGTGCTGGTCAGGTCGAAGCCGCCCTCGAACCAGCCCCAGCTGACATCGCCCATGCTGAGCAGGTCACCGATGTTGCGGCTGCCCATGCGCACCTGGTTGCGGGTCGGCGAGGAACAGACGTCGCCGATCGGATCGGCGTCGGCGATCAGGGTCAGGCCTCCGTTGCCGTCGTCGGTCTCGTCACCGGTGCCGTTGAGGTGTTCCACGACGCCGTTGGTCTGCCCCGAGACCAGGTTGATCGCGCCGGGCGTCGACGGGCCGAATGTGGTGCCGTACGCGTTGTCGCTCATCGCAAAGCGCTGGGCGTAGTTCCAAAGGGCGGTGACGGTATTGCCGTCGAAGTAGCCCATCACCAATCCCTTGGTGTTGTCCGGCGCATCGGTGCCGGGCGGCGGACCGCTGCGACCGGTGGCGAACGGGAAGCGATCCATCTTGCCGCCGTTGAAGGCGACCTGTTCGGCCAGGTAGTTGTGATCCTGGTCGGCCGTCGCCGCCTGGCTGCGGTCCAGCCGATACGGATTGACCGCGCCGTCGCCATTGACCGGGTTGGACGCGTTCGGGTTGTGATGCAGTAGCGCGTCATCCAGACCATTGATGGCCGGCGTGTCCGGTCGCGCATGGAACGTCGGCTCGCCCGCTGGGTTCTCCGCGTGGGGGTAGGTGCCGAAATAGTGATCGAAGGACACGTTCTCCTGGAAGATCACCACCAGATGCTTGATCGGCGTGGCGGTGCGCAGGTGGCGCGCGTCGGGACGATGCCGGTGCACGGCACCGTGGGACAGGGCGACCGTCAGCGACGACAACGCCGCCAGTCCGGCCGATACGCATCCCACGAGCAACTTGCTTGCCATGAGAGATAAACCTCCTTGGTTGGGAACGGGATCGTGCGATCCCGGATCGAGGTTTCCCGGATACCCCCTCATGGAAGCTTCTCCTTTGAACATGACATGCCGATGATGTGGACGACGGATCGCCGCCGCGAACGGTAAACTGTGCATCGAATCACAGCCGCGCACGAACCGCCAGCGATGCCGTCCACTCTGCCGCAACTGCTCGACGCCGCCTGGTCGCGGACCGGAGACACGCCGCTGTGCGTGGGCTTCAGCGGCGGTCGCGATTCGGTCGCGCTGCTGCACGCCCTGGCGGCCGTTCGACGCGCCGGACGCGCACTACGCGCCGTACATGTGAACCATGCCCTGCACCCGGAGAGCGACCGCTGGGCCGCGTCCTGCGCGCAGCAGTGCGCCCGCCTGGACGTTCCGCTGGAAACGTTCATTGTACAAGTACAGGCACGCGGCGAGGGCATCGAGGCGGCCGCGCGCGAAGCGCGCTATGCAGCCCTTGCCGAAACGCTGCGCGAGGGCGAGTGTCTGGTGACGGCGCACCACCGCGAGGATCAGGCTGAGACCGTGCTGCTGAAACTGCTGCGCGGAGCGGGTCCCCACGGCTTGGGCGGCATGCGCGAACAACGCCCGCTGGGGCGTGGCCGACTCTGGCGCCCGCTGCTGTCGACTCCGCGTGAACAGCTCCACGCCTATGCCCGCGCCCAGGGACTGACCGGCATCAACGACCCTGCGAACGACGACACCCGCTACGCGCGCAGCTATCTGCGCCACGACATCCTGCCGCGCCTGCACGCGCACTGGCCCGAAGCAGGCCGCGCGCTCGCGCTCGCGGCTGCGCTGCAACGCGAACAGGCCGATTTCCTCGATCACCACGCGACCGAGGCGCTGGCCGAACTGCAACGCACCGAGGACGGCACGCTGGACGCCCACGGCTGGGTTGCGCTGCATCCGGCGCTGCGCAACTGCGTGCTGGAAAGCTGGCTGCATACCCGATCCCTGCCCGCGCCGACCGGCGCGCAGCGGCACGAGCTGGAACGCCAGATCCGCGAAGCCGCGCCCGACCGGGTGCCGCGCGTGGCCTGGCCGGGCGCGGAGGTGCGCGTCTGGCGCGGCCGCCTGCATGCCCTGCAACCACAGCCTGAAGCGCCCGAAGGCTGGTCCGCCCTGTGGCATGGCGATACGGTCCGCCTGCCCGACGCGAGCACGCTGCACTGGCGCGGTTCGCTGGCAGACACACCTTCCGCACCGACGATCCGCGTCTCCGTGAATCGTCGCGGCCTGCGCATCAAGCCCCTGGGCGACCGCCATACCCGCGCCCTGCGCGACCTGTTCCAGCGCGCGGGCGTACCGCCCTGGGAACGCACGCGCTGCCCGATCCTGCACGACGAGCACGGCACGCTGCTCGCCGTCGCCGATCTGTGGAGCACGGAAGCCGGCGCCGCCCTGTTCAGGAAACACGGCATGTGGCCGCACTGGCAGCGTTGAAACTGAACATCCGCGCATTCCGGGCGCGCCGATTCAGCCTGCATACGATGTCGCCCCCGTTTCATGAATCCCGGACTCCCGCTGGAGAACGAGCATGAAGACCACCTCGCGCCTGTTGGCACTGATCGCCATCCCGGCGCTGCTACTCGGCACCGCGAGCCTGGCCATGGCCGACCCGCCGCCGTGGGCGCCGGCGCACGGCTACCGCGCCAAGCATCACTATGTGTACTACCCGAACGGCGAGATCTACTACGCGCCCGAACGCCGCATGTGGTTCTGGCTGTCCGGGGACGACTGGCAGGCCGGTGTCACCCTGCCCTCGGCGCTGCGCGCCTACGTCCGCGTCGGCGGCGTGAACATCGACCTCGACGCCACGCGTCCATACGAGCGCCACACGTATGTCGTCAACCGCTACGGCGGACACCAGGTGCGCTGGCACCACCGCGACCGGTACGAACGCCGCCATCGCTACGACCGCGATGACCAGGATCGCGACGATCGCCACGGACACCACCGATATTGATCGACCGGGACCTGTCCAACCGCGCCGGATCCGCGACTGCGGGGCCGGCGCAATTGATTCGGGGACGGAGCTGCGCTAGCGTTTGCGCCCATGGCAAAGCCCCCCGCAAGCGAAACCCCGCCCGACCAGATCGAACGCTTCGAGCATTCGCTCAACGAACTCGAACAACTAGTCGGCCGCATGGAAGACGGCGAACTCTCGCTGGACGAGTCGCTGCAGTCCTTCGAACGCGGCGTCGCGCTCTACCGTGACTGCGAAAGCGCCCTGAAGCAGGCTCAGCTGCGCGTCAGCAAACTGCTCGATCCCGAAGACCCCGACAGCGCCGAACCTCTTGAACCCGAATCCCCCTGAACACGCGGTCGAGCTGCAAACGCTCACCGCGCGCGCCAACCGGGCGCTGGAGCGACTGTTTCCCGCCCCCGAGACTGACGACGTACTGCAGGACGCCATGCGCTATGCCGTGCTCGGCGGCGGCAAGCGCCTGCGTCCACTGCTGACCTACGCGGCCGGCCAGGCGGTCGGCGACGATGGTCCGGCGCTGGACGCGCCCGCCTGCGCCGTCGAACTGATCCACGCCTATTCGCTGGTGCACGACGATCTTCCAGCGATGGACGACGACGATCTGCGCCGCGGCCAGCCCACCTGCCACATCGCCTATGGTGAAGCCATGGCGATCCTCGCGGGCGATGCGCTACAGGCGCTGGCATTCGAACTGCTGGCGCGCGACACACGGGAAATCGTCAGCGATGCCAAACGCGTGGAGATGCTGCGCGTGCTCGGCTCCGCCTGCGGTGCACAGGGCATGGCCGGCGGCCAGGCCGTCGACCTGACGGCGACTGGAAAACGTCTGGACCTAGCCGCGCTGGAACGTATGCATGCGCTGAAGACCGGCGCGCTGATACGCGCCTCGGTACGCCTCGGTGCACTGGCCGGCGGCTGCGACGATGCGGAGACGCTGCAAGCCCTGGACCGCTATGCGCACGCCGTCGGACTCGCCTTCCAGGTCCGCGACGACCTGCTGGATGTGGAGGCGGACACCGAGGCGCTGGGCAAGACCGCCGGCAAGGATGCTGCGCAGGAGAAATCCACCTTTCCCGCCCTGCTCGGCATGCAGGCCTCGCGGGAACGCCTGCGCGAACTGACCGCGCAGGCGGAAGAAGCCATCGCCTTCCTCGGCGAACCCGCCGCCCTGCTGGCGACGCTGGCGCGCTACGCCGCCGAGCGCGGGAACTGACCGCTCCCGCGCCGACAACCGCTCCATCTTACTTGACCAGGCGGAGCGTCCACGGATAGCGGTAGTACACGCCCTCGTTGGCCTTGATCGTGGCAATGATCACGAAGACCAGCGCGACAAGCGGGATGATCCAGACCAACAGGAAGCCGATCAGCACCAGCATCAGCAGGAAGCTGGCCAGCATAGCCAGCGCCACGGTGATCTGGAAGTTCAGTGCTTCTTTCCCCTGATCGTCGACGAACGGCATGGTGTCCTTCTTGATCAGCCAGATCACCAGTGGCCCGATGATGTTGCCGAACGGAATCACCAGCCCGACGAAGGCGGAAAGGTGCGCGAACATCGCCCATTGACGCTGTTCGGGACTGACCGCTGCCGTGTTGTCGCCGGAAGCGGGTTCCGCCGCAGGCGGCGGAGCCGGAGGCGGCGTCGGGGGCATCTGATCGGATGGGGTGTTCATGGCAGTCCTCTCCTCCTGAAGGGTATGCGCTCACTCTCCCCAGCGCTCGACCGGGTGTCAAGAGATGAAAGTCACACCGGTTGCGTCACTCGCCGGCGACCGTCATCCGGTCGACCAGGATCGATCCGGTCAGGATCGGCGCACGCGAATCCACATCTGCACCGACGGCGCGAATGCCTGCAAACATGTCGCGCAGATTCGCCGCAATGGTGATTTCCTGCACCGGATAGGCAATCTCGCCGTTCTCGACCCAGAAACCGGCCGCACCGCGCGAATAGTCTCCGGTGAGAAGCGAAACGCCCTGCCCCATGACCTCGGTCAGCAACAAGCCGGTCCCCAGACGGGCGAGCATGGCCTGGAAATCGTCTTCACCATGGCCTACGACAAGGTTGGTGGGACCGCCCGCGTTGCCGGTGCTGGACAGACCAAGCTTGCGCGCTGCATACGAGCCGAGCAGATAGCGTTGCAACACGCCTTCGCGAATCACGGCGGACGCCGTGGTCGCTACGCCCTCGGCGTCGAAATTCGACGATCCCTGACCGCGCAGCAGGTGCGGCTGTTCCTCGATGGAGAACCAGGACGGCAAGATCGCGCGGCCCACATGATCGAGAAGAAAGCTGGCGCGACGGTACAGCGGACCGCCGCTGGCTGCACTGATCAGGTGCCCGATCAGCCCGCGCGCGACATTCGGTGCGAACAGCACCGGGCATTGCCGGGTCGACAGAGTGCGCGCCCCGCAGCGTGCCAGCGTGCGCCGGGCCGCTTCGCGCCCCAGTGCCTCGACGTCCATCCACTGCTCGATGCTGCGCGCGCTGTCGTACCAGTAGTCGCGCTGCATGTCGCCGCCTGAACCGGCGATCAGCGAGCACGACATGGTGTGGCGCGTGGCCGATTCGCGTCCGACGAATCCGTGCGAGTTGGCGTATACGCCGAGACTGGAGCCCGTCGTCACCGAAGCCCCTTCGGAATTGGTGATGCCCGATACGGCACGACCGGCGTCCTCGATGCGCACGCCGATCGCGATGAGTTCGTCGACGGTCGGCTGCCAGGGATGCCACAGATCCAGGTCCGGGAATTCCGTCGCCATGCGATCGGCGTCGGCGAGACCGGCACAGGCATCCTCCTCGGTGTAGCGCGCGATGGCGCAGGCCTGGTCGATGGTCGCCTGGATCGACTCGGCGCGCAAATCGGCCGTGCTTGCCGATCCCTTCCGCTTGCCGAAATACACCGTCAGACCGAAACCTCGGTCCTGGGTGCGTTCGACCGTTTCGGCCTCACCCAGACGAACGTTGACGTTCAGTCCGGTATCGACGCTGGCCGAGACCTCGGCCTGGCTTGCGCCGGCCGCCTTGGCCCGGGTGATAACGTCCTCGGCCAGCGTGGACAGTCGATCGAGTTCAGCGGCAGCGTGGGACTGCAGGACGACGTCGTTCATGGGCACTCCTCGGGGTCCAAGTCGGGCATTGTCTCACGAAGCACCATCGCATCGCCTCGTGCACCGATGCGCACGATGCGGGACAATGGCACCCGACTCTCATCGAACTTTTTCCGTGAACACTGGCGAACACGATTCACTCGATTCCCAAGACGACCTCGGCCCCAGCCGCAGCCAACGGCGGCGGGATGCGCTGGCGGTGCTGGCGCTGGCCGAGCAACTGGTCGCCCTGACGCCCAACCGCCTCGGCCAGATCGAACTGCCCGACGACGTGCGCGCCGAGATCGCCCATGTGCGCGGCATCCGCGCGCATGGTGCACGCAAGCGGCAGATGGCCTACCTGGCCAAGCTGATGCGCCGCCATGACGAGGATGCCTTCGCAGCGGCACAGGCCGCGCTGGGCGAGAACCACGAGCGTCGCCGCCAGGAGCATGCCGCTCTGCAGCGTCTGGAAACCCTGCGCGAACGCCTGCTCGACCAGGGTGACGACGCCCTCGGCGAACTGATCGCGCAGTATCCTCAAATTGACCGTCAGCACTTGCGCTCTCTGATTCGCCAGGCCCGTATCGAACGTGACGCGAACAAGCCGCCGCGCGCCTACCGCGACCTCTTCCGCGCGTTGCGCGAGTGGACCGGCGAAGACCATTCCTGAACCACTGAAACAGCGTGCGAAAAAACTCCAGGCCCCACCTGGCGTTCCGACTCAGGCAGATCTCCGCACTCCATCGCTGCCGGTATCGCCTCTTAGCCAACCTGCAAAAAAGAAGGCGCGCGTCTCGCGACGCGCGCCTTCCATCTTAGCTGCGAACCGTATTACAGGCTCGAATTCAGCGCACTGACGTTGATGCTGCCGAAGCCGCTGGCAAAATCCCAGCCAGCCGTGGCCGTCTCGCCGCCGTTACTGCCCGACGTCACGTCGTGATAAACGCTGGTCGACACCGTGTACAGGTGCGGACCGGCGAAGCCCAGGCCCGGATGCGAGGCCAGCATGCGCGCCCACGTCGCCGCGAACAGCGGAGCGGCCAGGCTGGTGCCGCCGTACTGCGCGTTGCTGCCGTTGACGATGATGATCGAACCGGAGTTCGGATCGGCGTCGAAGGCCACGTCGGCCACGTCACGCATGCTGTCGCCCTGCGTCTGCCAGCTCGGCTTCGGCTCGACCGTGCTCGGGCTGCCGCCGGCGTCGGCCCACAGGGTCTCGTCGGCCCAGTTGCCCGAGGAGGTGGTGCCCAGCGTGGTGCCGCTGACCGCGATCACGTTCGGCGAACTGGCCGGGTAGCTCGGCGTGGTGCCCTTCGGGCCACCGCCAGAGCATTCGTTGGAACCGCTGTCGCCGGTGGAGATCGAGAACGTCTGGCCCTGGGCGACGCCCATCGCCAGAATCTGATCGTCGGCGGCCATCGAGCCGTCCTGATAAGCCGAGGTCTCGCACTCGCCCAGGGAAACGTTCACGACCTGAGCCTGATCGTCGCTGACGGCCTTGTTGAAGGCCGCGGTCAGATCGCTGTTGCTGAGCGAGGTGGCTGCGTAGAAGATCAGCTTGTTGACGCCACCCGACATCGCAAGGATGTCCTGGCTGTCCAGATCCCACTCCGCCGTACCGCTGGTGTCGGTGCCCTGCGCGCCCGGATACACGACCTGCACGCTCGGCGTGGCCAGACCGTTGGTGGTGACGAACTGGTTCAGATCCTGCAGGGTGGCGCTCATGTCGCCGTCGGAAATGATGCCGACATTGATCGAGGTCGCCGCCGGCGTGCTGCCGACGTTGTAGATGGTCGGGAACTCGGTCGGGTTGTGACCGGTCACCGTACCGGTGGTGCTACCGCCGCCACCCGGCTTGCCCTTGAACATCACGTGCGGACGCGCCGCCGTCTGCAGACCGATGACCGACAGCACGGAACCGGCGATGGACGACGGCACCTGCGCAGCACTGGTGTTGGCGATGGCGTTGCGACCATGCGGCGTGGTCACCGAAACCAGCGAAGTGTTGAACGCGGACTGCGCGCGCGCGGCATCGCCGTCGGCCGAGACCAGCATGCGGTTCGCCGAGACGCTGATGTTGGTGAAGCCCTGGCCCTTCAGATAATCGACCACCGACTGCACCTGCGCGCTGGTCGGGGCAAATTCATTGATGACATCCTGTGCGCTCATCGGCGCATGCGCGGTGGCGGCCAACTTCTGCAGCTCGGCCTGATTGCGCGCCTTCAGTGCGATGGTGACATGCACCGGGGTATCCAGCGCAGCGGCGCCGTGGACCTTGCTTCCCGTCGCCAATACATGGGCGTGCGTGTTCGTGGCGGCCCAATGTGCCGAACCGGCCCAGGCCGGCACCACCGCGGTGAGTGCCAGCGCAGCCCCCATGGCCAGATTCAACGAAGCTTTCTTCATACGCATGAAACATTCCTCCAGAATACTTTGCAGCAATACGAACGAATGACCCTTGCCAGATCACGGCAAGAGTTCGAATAGGCAGTCCCCGGGTCCTTTTGAAATAGTGCTCCTGGCATGGCAAAAACGCCGCATTGCGGCATCGGCCATGAACCGGAACCTCACCCTGAGTCCGAACCTAGCATGTACTCAGGACGAGGATAGGCACGTTTTCGGCAGAAAATCAGAAAGCGTGATGGGGGCATCCCCCGCCCTAAAAAATCCACGTGCATGGTGGTAAATCGCAGACGCGACCGCCCCTCCGGGAACAATCACACCGGATAAAATAATTATTACTTATCAGAACCTTATTGCTTGATTGTGCAACAAGTATTCAGGAAGCAGTGCCACCCACAGTCATCGCGTCCACGCGCAGCGTCGGCTGTCCAACACCGACCGGCACGCCCTGACCTTCCTTGCCGCACACGCCGATGCCCTCGTCGAGCGCGAGGTCGTTGCCGATCATGGACACCCGGTTCAACACCTCCGGCCCGGATCCGACCAACGTTGCTCCCTTGACCGGACGCGTGACCTTGCCGTCCTCGATCAGGTAGGCCTCGGCCGCGGAGAACACGAACTTGCCGCTGGTGATATCCACCTGCCCGCCGCCGAAATTGACCGCGTACAGCCCACGCTTCACCGAACGGATGATTTCTTCGGGATCGTGCGCGCCTGCGCGCATGTAGGTATTGGTCATGCGCGGCATCGGCAGATGGGCGAACGATTCGCGTCGTCCGTTCCCGGTCGGTTCCATCCCCATCAGACGCGCATTGAGCTTGTCCTGCATGTACCCGACCAGGATGCCGTCCTCGATCAGGGTGGTGCAGTTCGTCGGCGTCCCTTCGTCGTCGATACTGAGCGAGCCGCGACGACCCGCCAGCGTGCCATCGTCGACAACGGTCACACCGGGGGCCGCCACGCGCTCGCCGATGCGTCCGGAGAACGCGGAACTTCCTTTGCGATTGAAGTCGCCCTCCAGGCCGTGCCCGACGGCTTCATGCAGCAGGACTCCCGGCCAGCCCGGCCCCAACACCACCGGCATGCTGCCCGCGGGTGCATCGACCGCCTCCAGATTGACCAGCGCCTGACGCACAGCTTCAGAGGCCCAGCGCTGTGCGTTGCCGTTTTCCAGCAACTGCCTGTAGTCGTAGCGACCGCCGCCACCGGCCATGCCCTGCTCGCGGCGGCCATCCTGCTCGGCGATCACCTGCACGTTGAGGCGCACCAGCGGACGCACGTCCGCGGCCAGGGTGCCATCGGACGCCGCCACCAGCACGGTATCGAGCGTGCCGGCCAGGGATACCACCACCTGACGCACCCGCGTATCGATGCTGCGCGCATAGGCGTCGACCTCGCGCAGCACGCGGATCTTCTCCTCGTTGGGCAGACTGTCGACGGGATCCACGGCGGGGTACAGGGCCTTGGCCGTCTGCACGGCCAGCCGACGCCCCTGCCCGGAACCGCTGGACGCGATCGCGCGCGCAGCACCGGCGGCTTCCAGCAATTGCGGCATGACAATGTCATCGACGTAGGCGAAACCCGTCTTCTCGCCACTGATCGCACGCACGCCCACACCCTGCTCGATACTGTGGTTGCCGTCCCGGACAATGCCGTCCTCGAGCACCCACGATTCACTGCGGGCATGCTGGAAATACAGGTCCGCGGCATCCACCGACGGCGCCATCAGGCGTGCGAAGACTCGATCCAGATCGTTGACACTCAAGCCTCCGGGCGTCAGCAAACGATGTTCGGCGAGAGACAGCGAAGCCTGCGTCATGACGGATTCCGTGCGTAAAGGTACAGATCAGATGGGGGCGATGTTCGCCGCGCGAAAGACCATTGTAGTCCGCAAGACGGCGCTGGCCACCCTGCGGCTTAGCGCCGACCAGCGCTGGTTGCCGATGCAGGGACGGATGGAGAGGAGCCCGATGCTGCAGGCCGGGATGATGCACTCGCGCCATCCGAAACGGCCGGAGCAGCTGTGCCGGGCTCCGAAACAGCCGACGCAGAGGACGACCTGGCCGGAACCGCTCGTGCTGCGGTCTTCTCGAGCAAGGTGATCTTCGGCTTGTCCCAGCTCCCGGTGAGACTGTAGCGCGCACTGGCGGCCTTGTTCAGCCCTCGTCCCAGCAGCCCCTGCACGGCCAACCCCGCGGCTGCGCCGACGGGACCGCCGGCCAGCGCACCGACCACCGGCAGGCTGTTGCCAATATGCGGCACCACCAGAATGCGCTGGTCATAGGTCTTGTCGCGCAGGTTCGTCGCGCCGGTGATGCGGATGTCGGCGGCAGGTCCCTTCAGTTGCAGGTCGTCGGTTCGCGCGAAACCATCGGCCAGCCGGAAACGTCCCTTGATCGAATCGAAACCGAACCCCTTGCCGAAGACATCGCCGAAATCCAGCGAGAGGCGACGCGGCAACTCGGTCAGCGCCATCAGTCCGAACAAACGGCCGACCCCGGGCTGCACCTCCGGGATGCGCCCTTTGCTGACTTCCACATCGAGCGTGCCATCCATGCGCTGCAACGCCAGCGAGGATGGTTCACCCGGCCATGTCGCCTGCAGATGGGCGCGTGTGCGACCGCCCTCGAACAATCCGCCGAACCCCAGCGCGTTGAGCAGACTGCCCAGATTCTCGGCACCGAAATCGATGGTCATGTTCGTGTGGCTGTTCGTGGCGCTACCCACCCAGTCGCCGCTGCCCATGATCTGCACGTCGCTGTTATGCGTGCGCAACTGGTCGATGTGCATGCCCTTGGCCGTCGGCCAGCTCTCAAAGCGCGCGTCGCCCAGGTGCGCCTTGCCCAACCGCAGATCGCCGACCGAAACGTGCAGCGGCGGCACCTCGGCCGGCGCGATGCCGGTATCGGCGTAGTTCACACTCGGCGGGGCCACGCTGGCCGCCGAAGCCGGCGCGGCCGCCTGCGTCGAAGCCGCAGCGTTCGTCGCCGATTCGTCGGGCCAGTACAGGCGATCCAGCCGCGCCAGCACACCGCGCTTGGCCAGATCGCTCGTCGGCAATGTCAGGCTGCCCTTGGCCTGCGGACCGTCCACCTGCATCAGGATCTGCCCGGTCTGCGGCGTCAGGCGCAGACGCAGGTCGTCGAAAGTCGCGCCGAACACGCGCGCATGCGTGGCGGTGACATCCACACTGTCCAGCGAAGGACCGCCCTGCCCGTCCTGGCCGCGCGCAGCGAGCGCACGCTGCAGCCAGCCGGACACGTCCAGATCATCGCCATGCCCGCGCACCCGTATGCCGCTGCTCGGCAAGGTCGTCGGCTGCGTGGCGCCGAGCGCGACCGAGAGCGCGAGCGGGCCGCCGTCGTCGGTGGGCAACTTGGCCCAGGCCTGCGCCTTGTCGCCGAGCGACACGCGCAGATCGCCCCCGCTGAGCGGCAGGCGCAGATTCAAATCCAACGGCAGCGTCGCCTGCGCCGGCTTGTTCAACGGCGCCGGCAAGTCCAACGCCACGCCCTGCAGCGAGGACTCGACATGCAGCGTCTGGCGCATGTCCTGGGCATCCGTCCGGGCAATGTCGAAACCGATATCGAAGTCGGCGTCGCCCTTGGCCACGTCTGCCAGTTCCTGCAGGGACGGCCGCCCCTGCACCAGTGTGGCGATGTCGTAATGACCGTGCATAGTCACGCTGACCGGCCGCGACGGATCGCCCGTCGCACCACTGCCGAGCGCGAGATCCAGCCGCGAAGGCACACCGTTGAATTGTGCCTGCAGCCCACGCCCGCGAAGTCCGTGACCATCGAAACGCAACGCTCCGGTCAGCTTGCCCAGGCGCAGGCCCCAATCGGGGTTGTTCACATCCACACCGCGGATGCGCGCGGTGCCGGCGAGCGTGAAGTCCTTGGCGGTATCGAACGGCAGCACCAGGCTGAAATCGAAATCGCCGCGACCACCCAGCTTCAGCTGCTTGAGCGCCGAGGCCTGCTCGGACGCGATCGGACTGTTGCGGGCAAAGTCCAGCATGCTGGCTCCGCTACCCGACCCCTCGACGCTGAGCACCAGCTCGGCATCGCTGAACTGCGGAATCGAGGCCACGGCGACCCCGACCTTGTTGCCACGCGACTGGCCCGCATCCGCGCGCACCAGCATGCCGTCGTCGACGAAGCTGGCGATGGCGTGTACGCCCTCCGCACGCGGCCACTTGTCGTTGTAGCGCAGAACCAGATCGCGAATGTCGCCGCGCGCCTCGAAGCGCCCTTCGTGATGATGGAAGGGCCAGTCCTTCAGGTCGCCGCGAAGAACCGCCTCGGCATGCGTCAGCTGCCCGGAAACCAGCGAGCTATCCAGCCACTTCACGGTGCCCGCCGGCATCGCGTTGACCGGCCAGAACTGCTTGGCGGCCGGGATGGCGGTCTTGCCCAGCGCCACATACAGATCCACGAACGGTTTGCCGCCCGCATGCGGGATCTGCACCTCGCCGCGCGCCTGCCCCCCGAACCCCGGCCCAGCGAACGTGAACTTGCCCGTCCCCACGTGCCAGGCGCGTTCGCTGCGCCAGATCGCCACATCGCCCTGCAACCGCTGGAAATCGATCGGTTTGCGGAAGGTTCCCGGCATGCGCAGCGTGGCATGCTGCGCCGGAAGCTCGAGCAGCAGCGCCTCCGCGTCACCGAACAGCCGTCCGCGCAAGGGGCCGATGCCCGGCTTGCCGCTCCCCGGAGCCAGCGTCAATGCCGAGAAACCCGCATCGACGGCCTGGATCCCGCCACCGGCCGTCCAGCGCAGCGTCGCCGCGTCGACCATGCCGGCCGGGTGCGCGGCAAGCAACCACTTCGCCAGCGAGGGCGGCAAGGATGGCACTTGCGCGACCAGCGGCAGCAGGGTCGCCAACTCGAGCTTCTGCGCTCGCGCACGTACCGTGCGCGCCGAGCCGGTTCCGTCCACCAGAATGCGTGCTGCCGCACCATCCGCCCCGGCATAGCGGATGCGCATGCCGTCGGCGTCGCGGTCGAAGCCGAACAATCCCTGCACGTGCGCCAGCCGCGTGCGCCCCGCCGGACCGTGCATGTCCAGACCGCGCAGATTCACCCGCGCGGTCTGCGACACGACACGCGCATGCTTCCACTGCAACCAAAACTGCAAGCTGCCGCGACCGGCGCTCACACCGTAACCGCCGACCTCCACGCCGGACATCAGCGAGCCCAGATCGACCTTGTCACCGCCGACATAGACCGTGCCGCTGTCCGCATCGAGATCCATGCGCCCGACCACGCCCAGCCCGGACCCGACGCCGAGGCGCCGCACCCGTCCGGCGAAACGCAGCGACTGCCCGTTGTTGCTGACCCGCAGTGCGTCCGACCGCAGATGCCAGTCGCGCTGCGTACGCGCATCGTGGATTTTCATCTGCAGGCGATCCAGCGACAGACTGCCCGGCAGCTGCCCGAGATCGAGCTTCTGCTGCGCACCGGCGCCTTCGGCGGAGCCGAAACCCGCTACGCTCCAGACGCCATCCGCGCCGCGGTTCAGATCCAACCGCACATCGACCAGCCGCAGGTTGACCAGACGGCGACCGGGAATCAGCAAGGCGCCGAAATCCAGTTTCACATCGGCGACGGGCAGGCGCAGCGGCACGCCATGGCGACCGCCGATACGCACATCGTGCAGCACCAGAAGAGGGCCGGAGGCCTGCCAGTGCCCCTCCATCGAGGCGAACCGCACCGGCTGGTGCAGCCGTTCGCTCAGCATCGTGGCCACCCGGTCCGGGTACCTCGCCGCCAGCGGCAGCAGCACCTGCACCAACCCGATCAGCACAGCCAGTGCGATCAGCCCGATACAGATCAGACCTCCGATCACGAAACGCAGCCGGCGCAAGCGTTGCCGCCAGGTCTTGTTCACCGTGCACCTACCTGCCGTTTCGGGCACGGATGCACTGGCGAGCGCTCAGAGCAGAACCACATCGAACCGTTCCTGCGCGTAGTGATCCTCGGCCTGGAAAGTGATCGTCTTGCCGATGAACTCTTCCAGCTCGGCGACGCCGACCGACTCTTCTTCCAGAATGCGGTCGACCACGACCGGACTGGCCAGCACCATCAGTTTCTCGGCATCGAACTGGCGCACGGCGCGGGTGATCTCGCGGAAGATCTCGTAGGTCACCGTCTCCGGCGTCTTCAGCGTGCCACGGCCGCCGCAGGCAGGGCACGGCTCGCACAGCTGGTATTCCAGACTCTTGGTGGTGCGCTTGCGCGTCATCTCCACCAGCCCCAGCGCCGACATCGGATACACCGTGGTCTTGGCATGGTCGCGCGCCAGCGCCTTCTCCAGCGTGCGCAGTACCTGTCGCTTGTGCTCCTCGTCGACCATGTCGATGAAGTCGATGATGATGATGCCGCCAAGATTGCGCAGCCGCAGCTGGCGCGCCGCAGCCTGCGCGGCTTCCAGGTTGGTGCGGTAGACCGTCTCTTCCAGATTGCGCGAACCGAGGTAGGCACCGGTGTTGACGTCAATGGTGGTCATCGCCTCGGTCTGGTCGACCACCAGGTGACCGCCGGACTTCAGCGGCACCTCGCGACGCAGAGCGCGCTGGATCTCGTCCTCGGCACCGTACAGGTCGAAGATCGGCCGTTCGCCGTCGTAGTGTTCGATGCGCTCGTCCAGTTCGGGCATGAACTTGTGCACGAACTTGCAGACCTTGTCGTAGGTCTCGCGCGAATCCACGCGCACCTTCTCGATGCCCTCGTGCAGCAGGTCGCGCAACGCGCGCAGCGGCAGCGAGAGCTCCTCGTAGACGCGCTCACCAACCTTGCTGCTGGCGATGTTCTCCTGCACCACACGCCAGACCTTGCCCAGGTAGGTCACGTCAAAGGCCAACGCTGTCGCGGACTGGCCCTCGGCATTGGTGCGCACGATGTAGCCCAGCGGATCTTCGCCGATCAGGCTGCCGAGAGTCTCCTTCAGGCGCTGCCGTTCGTCCTCGTCCTCGATGCGCACCGACACGCCCAGGGTCTTGGCATAGGGCAGCAACACCAGATAGCGCGAGGGAATCGAAAGGTGCGCGGAAAGACGCGCACCCTTGCTGCTGATGGGATCGCGGATGACCTGCACCACGATCTCCTGGCCCTCGTGAACCAGACCGGAAATGGGCGGCGTGCCGCCGTTGCCGTTGCTCTGCGCAGGCGCGCCGTCACCGTTGCCATTTCCGGCAGAAACCGCCGGACGCACAATGTCCGAAGCGTGCAGGAATGCCGCCCGCTCCAGCCCGATGTCGACAAACGCCGCCTGCATGCCGGGCATGACGCGCTGCACGCGCCCCTTGTAGACATTGCCGACATACCCGCGGCGCGACGCGCGCTCCAGGTACACCTCCTGCATCATGCCGTTTTCGACCACCGCCACCCGGGTCTCCCGGGGCGTGACGTTGATCAGAATCTCTTCACTCACCGACTCAACTCCCTCCGTGATGCATCGTTATAGCCGGTGCATATGGAACCTGTCGACGCATGCGCGCCTTCGCCGGCCGAGAGCGCGAAACAACGCACGTCCCGCCTCCGATGATGCCTGCGATACCTATTCAGACCCCTTTCGCGGAATACGGTTCCGATGCTGCGCTCATGCACGTCCGGACGCCCACAGGCCCGCCGCACTCAACATCACCGCTGTTTCGTGCAGCGGTAGACCCATCACCGCCGAATAGCTTCCGGAGAGATATTCAACATAGGCCGCAGCACGCCCCTGAATGGCGTAACCACCTGCTTTACCGAAAGATTCACCAGTCTCGACGTAGGCATCGATCTCCTTTTCGGACATGCTCGCCAGTCGCACATGAGAGATACAGGTCGCCGATTCCTCGCGCTCGGCATGCACCAGCCAGACACTGGAAATCACGCGATGCGTGACGCCGGCCAGGCGCTTCAGCATGCCGCACGCCTGCGCAGGCGTCTCGGGCTTCCCGAACACCTCATCGCCGAGCACGACCTCGGTATCCGAACCCAGCACCCAGGCATCGTCCTCATCGAGTGCATCCCGCCCCGCGCAGGCTTTGTCGCGCGCCACACGGCGCACGTAGTCCTCGGGTGACTCATGATCGGCGCGCACTTCGGGCACATCGACCCGGACAACGCGGAACGTCGCGCCGATCTGTTCGAGCAGCTGCCGTCGACGCGGTGATTGGGAAGCCAGATAAAGCATCCGGTCAGCATACTGAGCGCGGCGCATGCACACCAGAAAGAACTGCTAATCTTCAGGCTGGGGAGTGAAAAGAGGTCATTGGGGATGCGCATTCCGGAAAAAACCGTCCTGGGAGTCAGCGGTGCACTGCTGATCCTGTCCACCGCCCAGAACCTTGTCGGCCTGCTCGACGGCGCCACCACGGCGAAGATCCACGCGCTGGCCGCGGCACAGACACACGATTCCGGCGCGTTCGTGTTCGGCTATGAGAGCGGCCTCGGACTGATTGTCCTGGTCAAGCTTCTGTGCGGCGCGGCATTGCTCGCCCTGTTGCTGCGACGCACTCGCGAGCACTGACGCCCACCCGACCGCCATATCGATCAGGCGCGATGATACGGGTGCCCTGCAGCGATCATCGCCGCCCGATAGAGCTGTTCAACCAGCACCAGCCGCACCAGCATGTGCGGCAACGTCAACGCTCCCAGCGACCAACGCTGGTCGGCACGCTCCAGCACCGCCGGGGCATGGCCGTCGGGGCCGCCGATCAGGAACGCCAGATCGCGTCCGCTCATGCGCCAGTCCGCCAGGCGCTCGGCCAGCTGCTCGCTGGACCAGACCTTTCCGCGCCCGTCGAGAGCCACCACATGCGTGTCGCGCGGCAACGCCGCCAGCACCGCCTTGGCCTCGTCCTCCATGGCCCGCTGCACGTCGCGCCCCTTGCCACGCGCGCCAGGCCGGATCTCGACCAGCTCCAGGGGCAGCTCGCGCGAGAGCCGCTTGGCGTATTCGGCAAATCCCTCGCTCACCCATGAGGGCATGCGCTCGCCGACGGAAATGATGCGTGTATGCATGGGCGCGTCCCGGAATGCGGGTCAAGACGGCAGAGCGGATGCCAGGCATCCGCTCCGGGACCGCGGCAGCGCGCGCCGCAGCCGTTCGCGCACGTGCGGCGCACCGCGCCGCCGTGCATCTTCGCTCAGTCGGCCTGGCGCTGCGCCTCGGGCGCTTCGGGCGCTTCGTCGTCATCCTCGAGGCCGTCACCGACCGTCCACAGGCGTTCCAGCCCGTAGAATTCGCGGATGCGCGGCAGCATGACGTGGATGATGATGTCGCCTAGATCGACCAGCACCCATTCGGCTTCGTCCTGTCCTTCCACGCCGAGCGGCAGCACGCCCGCCTGCTTGGCGAACTTGACCACTTCATCGGCGATGGACTTGACGTGCCGGCTGGACGTGCCGGAAGCGATGATCAGCAGGTCGGCGATGGAGGTCTTGCCGCGAACGTCGATCTCGACGACATCCTTGGCCTTGAGATCCTCCAGCGCGGCAACGACGCGGTTGCGCAGCAGCTGATCGGAGGGGTGGGCGGAAACGGTGGCTTGAGCGGATGGTTGGCTTGCAGACAAGTGGTTTACACCTCGGTCAGACGCGCCGGCCGGCGCGTTCGCCCGCAGTATACCGCCAGCCGCGGACAACCGTGTTTCAGTCGCGATAGACGTTCAGGAGCGCCGGATCGCGCAGCAGCGCTTCCGGCAGCAGATAGCGCGGCACGCGACCGGAGGCCAATTGCGCTCGAATGGCGCTGGCGGAGATGTCCAGCGCGGTCACGGGTACATCAATCACGAAGCCCTGTGGGGCGTCGCGCAGACGTTCGCGGTCCTGGATGCGTCGCGGCTCCACGGCTTCACGCAGCGCCGCGCTGTGCTCGGAACGCAGGCCCGGACGCGTCAGGACACCGATATGCGCCAGCTCGAACAGCTGCTTCCAGCGGTCCCAGCGGTCCAGTCCGGCGAAGGCATCGGCCCCCACCAGCAACACCAGCGACCGCTGCGCGCCCAGCTCGGCGCGCAGATCACGCAGGGTGTCGACACTGTAGGACGGCCCCTCGCGCTGCAATTCGCGCGTATCGATGCACAGCCGATCCTGGCCTTCCAGCGCGGCGCGCAGCAAAGCCTCGCGCTGTGCGGCGCTGGCGCGGGTCGGGGGACGATGCGGAGGTACCCGCGCCGGCATCATGCGCACGTCGGCATCCAGGTACTCGGCCGCTTCCCACGCCGCACGCAGGTGACCCAGATGCACCGGATCGAAGGTGCCGCCGAAGATCGCGACCGGCTTCATGCGCTCGCCAGCGCTCGCGCACCGCGCGGATCGGCGATGCGCGCGACCAGCCGCTGCATCTCGCGCCACGGGTCGCCACCCTCGCGCCCCTTGCTCATGCGGTCGATCCGGGCCGCCTGGGCCAGGCAAGCCTGCCAGTGCTCGCGTGGAGCACGCCGAAGCGCCTGTCGGAATAGCTGTTCGCGCGCCTGCCACAGACGCTCGGCGCGAGCCTGCGCGGCAAAATCCGGGGCTGTAGCCAACCGCAATGCGATCTGCAGCTGGCTGACCAGCCAGCCCAGCATCGGAATCAGCTCCTCGCCCTCGGCCTGCAGTCCGCGCATCACGCGCAGCGCTCGGGCCGCATCGCCGCCGAAGGCGGCATCGCTGAGCCGGAAGATATCGTAGCGCGCGCTGTCGGCAACCAGACTCTCCATGGTCGCGGCATCCATGCGCCCACCGCTGTGCAGCAGCGCCAGTTTGTCGACCTCCTGCGCCGCGGCAAGCAGATTGCCCTCGACGCGCTCGGCCAACAGGGACAGTGCCGCCGTTTCGGCCTGAATGCCGTACCGAGCCAGGCGCGCGCCGATCCAGGCCGGCATCTCGTGCGGCCGCGGCGGCCAGAACACGACCTGCACGCCAGCCTTGTCCAGCGCCTTGCTCCACGCACCCTCGTGCTTCTTCGACCAGGTCACGCAGGTCACCAGCAGCACCGTGTCCGGCGGAGGGTTTTCGCAATAGGCGGTCAGCGCCTTGCTGCCGTCGCGTCCGGGCTTGCCGGTGGGCAGACGCAGGTCGAGCATGCGTCGACTGGCAAACAGCGACATGCCGGCTCCGGCGCGTGCCAGATCGTCCCAGTCGAACCCGGACTCGACGCTCAGCACTTCCCGTTCCGTGTAGCCGAGTTCACGCGCCCGGGCGCGCAGCGCATCAGCCGCTTCCAGCACCAACATCTCTTCGCCCACCAGCAGGTAGACCGGCTGCAGGGTGTCGGCCTTGAGCTGTTGCGGCCAGCGGGCGGCGGGTACGGGCATGCGGTGCGGAATCAGTTCACGGCGGACGCCGCGCCGGCCGGCATGGCCGACGCCGACGCGGCAGGGACGGCAGCGGTCGCGCGCTCAGCCGCGGCGCGCAGATGGAACTGCACGGCCTGCACGGCGTCGCTGACCAGACTGCTGCGTATCTCCTCGGTCTGCGCCTCGGTCCCGATCGGCTGTCTCGCATCGTAGGTGAACTCGCGCGAGAGCCGGATCGTCTGCAGCGGCACCAGCACCCTGCCCTGGCTGTCAGTTACATTGAAACGCACCTCGTAGCGCACGGCGTACTCGCCCACGCGCGCTCGGCCCGTGAACGTCAGCGCATTGCGGCGAAAACGCGCGACCGGCACCCGGAATTCGGCCACGCCGGGGCCGGACTCGTCGACCAGCGTCGCCCCCGCGCTCTCCAGTGTGCGCGCCAGTTCGCGCTGCAGGTCACCGCTGCCGTTCACGGTCAAGTGGATCTTGCCCATGCCCGGCGGCAGCTGCGCGCCGCGGCGCAGATGGAAACCGCACGCACTCAGCAGGAGCAATACTCCGGCACACAGGGAAACACGCAACCAGCGCTTGTCCATCTTCAGCCCACCACGATGTTGACGATCTTGCCGGGCACGACGATCACCTTGCGCACGGTCTTGCCCTCAGTGAAGGCTTGCACACCCGGCAGGTCCTGCGCCAGTCGCTCGATGTCTTCGCGCGACGCATCCACCGCCACGTCGATCGTGCCGCGCAGCTTGCCGTTGACCTGCACCGCCATCGTCACGGCATCACGCTTGAGCGCGTCCTCGTCGACCTGCGGCCAGGGCTGATCCTCGATCAGCGATTCCGGCTGCCCCAGCAACTGCCACAGCGCGTGGCTGGTATGCGGCGTAATCGGATTGAGCAGCAGCACCATCGCCTGTAGCGCCTCGCCGCGCACGGCGCGTCCCTGCTCGCTGTCGTCGTCGAACTTGTTGACGTGGTTGAGCAGTTCCATCAGCGCGGCGATGGCCGTGTTGAAGCTCTGGCGGCGACCGTAGTCGTCGCCGACCTTGCGGATGGTCTCGTGCGTCAGGCGGCGGAGTTCCTTCTGCGCGCGATCCAGCGATGCCGGATCAACGGCCACCGTGGCGCCCTGCCCGGCATGCGCCGCGACCTCGCGCCAGAACCGGCGCAGGAAGCGTGCCATGCCCTCGACGCCGGCCTCGTTCCATTCCAGCGACTGCTCTGGCGGCGCGGCGAACATCGAGAACAGGCGCACGGTGTCGGCGCCGTACTTGTCGATCATCACCTGCGGATCGACGCCGTTGTTCTTCGACTTCGACATCTTCTCGATGCCGCCGATGGTCACCGGCTCGCCGTCGCTTTTCAGCACCGCGCCACTGACGTGGCCCTTCTCGTCGCGCTGCACCTCGACCTCGGCCGGGTTGAACCACAGCTTCGAACCGTCGTCCTGCTCGCGATAGAACGTCTCGGCGACAACCATGCCCTGGCACAGCAACCGCTTGGCCGGCTCGTCCGAATGCACCAGCCCGGTGTCGCGCATCAGCTTGTGATAGAAGCGGAAGTACAGCAGATGCAGAATGGCGTGCTCGATGCCGCCGATGTACTGATCCACCGGCAGCCAGTAATCGGCGCGCTCGTCGACCTGGGTGGCAGCGCCTGGACTGGTGTAGCGCGCGTAGTACCAGCTCGATTCCATGAAGGTGTCGAACGTGTCGGTCTCGCGCTCGGCCGGACCACCGCACTTCGGGCACGTCGTCTTGCGCCAGTCCGGATCGGACTTGATCGGCGACTTCACGCCGGTGAAGGCGACATCTTCCGGCAACCGCACCGGCAACTGGTCTTCGGGCACCGGGACCACGTCGCAAGTTGGGCAGTACACGATAGGAATCGGGCAGCCCCAGTAGCGCTGGCGACTGACGCCCCAATCGCGCAGACGCCAGTTGACCTTGCGCGCACCGCGGCCGTCGGCTTCCAGTTTCGCCGCGATGGCGTCGAAGGCGCCCTGGAAATTCAGTCCATCGAAATCGCCGGAGTTGACCAGCGTGCCGTGCTCGGTGAACGCCTCGACCTCGAGCACGCGATGCTCGAACGCTTCCACCACGCGCACGGCAGTGCTGGCGTCGTAGGCATCGGTGTGGGTGCCGCGCAGGGCATTGCGCAACGGATCGGCGCCGACGCCGGCGGCCAGATCGTGCTGGAGTTCCTTCAGGGCGTCGACCACGCCGCCGTCGACCACCACCATCTTGATCGGCAGCCCGTACTGCTGCGCGAACTCGTGATCGCGTTCGTCATGACCGGGCACCGCCATCACCGCGCCGGTGCCGTAGCCCATCAGCACGAAGTTGGCGACCCAGATCGGCAGCTTCTCGCCGGTCAGCGGATGCACGACCTCCAGGCCGGTATCCATGCCGCGCTTTTCCTGCGTCTCCAGCTCGGCCTCGGAGGTGCCGCCCTGGCGGCAGATCTCGATGAATTCGGCCAACTTGGCGTTGTCCTTTGCCGCCTGCATCGCCAGCGGATGCTCGGCGGCGACGGCGACGTAGGTCGCGCCCATCAAGGTGTCGGGGCGCGTGGTGAAAACAGTCAGGGAGTCGTCGCCGCCGGCCACGTCGAAACGGATCTCCAGCCCCTCGGAGCGGCCAATCCAGTTGCGCTGCATGGTCTTGACCGCATCCGGCCAGCCTTCCAGCGTGTCCAGGCCGTCCAGCAACTCCTGCGCGTAGTCGGTGATCTTCAGGAACCACTGCGGAATCTCGCGCTTCTCGACCAGCGCGCCGGTGCGCCAGCCGCGGCCGTCGATGACCTGCTCGTTGGCCAGCACGGTCTGATCGACCGGGTCCCAGTTCACCACCGAATTCTTGCGGTAGGCCAGACCCTTCTCGAACAGGCGCACGAACATGCGCTGCTCGTGCACGTAGTAGTCCGGATCGCAGGTGGCGAACTCGCGCGACCAGTCGTAGGCAAAGCCCATGCGTGCGAACTGCCCCTTCATGTGGGCAATGTTGGAACGGGTCCATTTCGCCGGCGCGGTCTTGTGCTTGATCGCGGCGTTCTCGGCCGGCAGTCCGAACGCGTCCCAGCCCATCGGCTGCAGCACGTTGCGGCCCTGCATGCGCTGGAAGCGACTGATGACGTCGCCGATGGTGTAGTTGCGCACATGCCCCATGTGCAGCGCACCGGACGGATACGGCAGCATCGAGAGGCAGTAGAACTTCTCTTTCGAGGCGTCCTCGCTCACCTCGAAGGCGTGCGTGCGGTTCCAGAAGTCCTGAGCGGCGGTTTCCACCGCCTGCGGTTCGTAGGTGTCGGACATACCGTTGATCTTCGAAAAAGGCGGCGCGCAGCGGACTGCGACAGGACCGTGCAGCGTACCGCAGCGCCCTGGGAGCGCCAAGCCTGTCGGTGCGTGCAGCGCCTCGCCATGCGCTTTTCGGCACGCCCTCGGAACCCGGAATCAGGTGCGCGGTTCGCGTCCCGGGATCACGGCGGCAAGCGCGTTACTGCGGACAATCCGGCACGCCGCCCGCGGCCAGTGCGCGCACGGCACCGGCGATGCGGTCGGACAGGGCCGCCAAGGCCTGCTGGTGGCCATGCACCAGCGCGGCGTAGCCGTCGGCGACCGGCTCCTTCAGCGAGCTGCTGCAGCTGAGCGTTTCGCCGTGCCCACCGCGTTCGCGCACGCTCCAGGCAGCGTCGATCTGGGCGTACCGCCCGACCACGGACTCGAAACGGCGCACATCCACCTTGATGCGGTAGACCTTGCCGGTATCCGCCTGCGGCAGACCGTGGACGTCCACAGCATCGAGATCGCGCGCCAACCGATCGGAAACCGCCGCGCGAATCTGATCGCCCAGCGGACCGATCCACTGCTCACCCTCGAGCAGGGCTACCCGATCATCGCTCTGCCGCACCACCATCTGCGGCTGGTCGATCTGGGCCGGAATGGTGACCGGCAGCACGGCGACCCGGTAGTCCGCAGGCGTAACGACGGACTTCGCCGTCGTCTGCGGCACCAGCGTGTAGAACTGCGTCGGCGCCGAGGCGCATGCCGTCAGAAGCAGCAGCACGGCGACACCGGGCAAATGGCGCATGCGCAGACTCATGGCTGTTTCTCCTTGTTCGTCGGCGCCAGATTCGTCGGCGCGGGCGGCGCTTCCGGCGGCGGCGCGTTATTGCGCTTGCCGCGCAGCAGCGCCTCGGGGTGACGCCCCAGGTAGTCGGTCAGCACGCGCAGCGAGCGCGCCGCGCGCTGCACCTGCAGCAGGGTCTGGCCCAGGTTCTGCTGCAGCGGCGAATCGCCGGACAAGCTTCCATCCAGCGAACGCAGTGTGGTCTGCGCCTGCTTCAGCGTCTCGCTCGCCTGCGGCGCCAGCTTGCCGTTGAACTGCTTCAGCAGCGCATCGATGCCCTGCAGGCTCTGATCCAGATGCTGACCGATGCGATCGAACGGCACCTTGTCCAGGCGATCGGCGATGTGCGCGACCTGCTCCTGGATGCGGTCGAAGCTGCCCGGCACCGTGGGCACGCGCAGCGGCCGCTGCTTCGGATCGAGCACCTTGCGCGCCTCGTTGGGGAAGAAGTCCAGCGCCACGTAGAGCTGCCCGGTGAGCAGATTGCCGCTGCGCAGCTGCGCGCGCAGTCCGTGCTTGACCAACACCGCCAGCCCCAGCCCGGGATTCTTCTCGTACGCATCGCCGATGCGCTTGGCGAACTGCTCGTGGGCGCGGCCCAGACGCTGCGGATAGATCACCGCCGTGACATCGACCGGGAAGCGCTTCTTCACCGGATCGTATTCGACGCTGATGCGCTTGACCTCACCGAGCGAAATCCCCTCGAAATCGACCGGCGCTCCCTTGGACAGGCCGCGCACCGACTGGTGGAAGCGCATGTGCAGCCACAGCGGAGGTCCGTCCGGCGGCTGCATCGCCTTGTCACGCGTGTCGAACAATTCGAAGCGGGTTCCCGCCACGGCACGTTCGCTGTGGCGGATGTACCCCGGCGCCTGGAAGGCGATGCCGCCGGCGACCACCGTGGCCAGGGACTCGGTGTTGACCTTCAGCCCGCCCGCGTCGACGGCGACGTTGACGCCGCTGGCGTTCCAGAAACGGCTCTCTTTGCTCACGTAGCGATCGTACGGCGCATCGATGAACACCTGCAGCTGCACACCCTTGCCGTCCTCGTCGAGGCGGTAGCTGACCACCCGTCCGACCTGGATGCGTCGGAAGTACACCGGCGAACCGATGTCCAGCGACCCCAGATCGTCGCTGTTCAGCGTGAACGTGCTGCCCGGCTCGCCGTGCGTCAGCGGCGGCGGCGTCTCCAGCCCCTTGAATCTCCGGCGATCGTCGTGCCGCTTGCCATTTTCGGTGTCGGCGCCGATGTAGGCACCGGACAGCAGCGTGCTCAATCCAGACACGCCGCCCAGCCCGACCCGCGGCCGGACCACCCAGAAGCGGCTGCCTTCGCTGGCGAAATAGTCGTAGCGCTTTTCCAGATCCACGTGCACCAGGACGGTGCTGCGGTCCTGGCTTAGCGTCACGGTGTGGACCTTGCCGATCACCACATTCTTGAACTTGACCTCGGTCTTGCCGGGTTCGATGCCCTCGGCGGTCTTGAAGCTGATGGTGATCGCCGGACCTTCCGACAAGTAGGCGTGCACCACCAGCGACAGACCGATCACCGCGGCCACCACCGGCACCAGCCAGATCAGCGGCAGCTGCCAGCGCCGACGCCGGGCGATTTCCGGGGACGGCAGATGCTCGGAGTCCCCGTACGGCTCACGCTCGGTCATGCTCGGCTTCCTGTGATTTCTTTTCGTCTTCGGTCACGGCGTGGTCCCAGATCAACCGCGGGTCGAAACTCATCGAGGCCAGCATGGTAAGCACAACCACCAAGCCGAAGTACACCACGCCCGGCCCCGGGTCGACCTGGGTCAGCTGGAAGCGCACCAGCGCCACCAGCAGCGTGACCACGAACACGTCCAGCATCGACCAGTATCCGATGCCCTCGACCAGCCGGAACAGATGCGCCCGCCCGCGCGTGCGCCAGGCCTTGCGGCGCTGCACGCTGATCAGCAACACCAGCAGTGCGGCGAACTTCAGCAGCGGCACCATGATCGAGGCCACGAACACGATCACCGCCAGATCCCACGACCCGGCACGCCACAGTTCGGCCACACCGCTGAGAATGGTGTTGCTCTCTTTCCCGAACAGCGAGCCGGTGAGCATGATCGGCAGCACGTTGGCCGGAATGTAGAGGATCATCGCCGCGATCAGTAGCGCCCAGCAGCGCGCCAGGCTGTTCGGCTTGCGCCGATGCAGGCGCGCGCCGCACCGCGCGCAGCAGATGTCTCCATGCACGTGCTGGCAGAGCTGCCCGCAACAGTGGCAGGCGATGATGCCCAGCTCGCCGGCCGTGGGAATGTGCGCCTCGCTCATCCGCAGCACTCCCGTTTCAGCACCCAGATGCGGCGCACGTCGAACGACGCGACCAGCGCCAGGAGCACCGTCAGGGCCGCGAATGCCCAGATACCCGGCTGCAGGACCACCTCGAAGATGTCGCCCACTTTCACCACGGCGACCAGCGTTCCCAGCATGAACACCTCGATCATGCTCCACGGGCGAATCGCATGCAGCATGCGCATGATGTGGATGAAACCCGGCGGACGCCGTCCCACACGGAGGAAGCCCAGCACCCAGGCGAACAGCAGCACCTGCATCATCGGAAAGAAGAACAGCATCAGCGCGGCCAGCACCGACACCACGCCGATGCCGTCGTGCCAGGTCGTGATGATGGCCTTCCACAGCGTGGCCGAACTGGTATGCCCGTTCAGCTCCAGGGTCACGATCGGCCAGATGTTGGCGATCAGGAACGTGATCGCCGCCGCCAGCGCCAGCGCGAACATGCTGTCCAGACTCAGCCATGGCCGGCGATACAGCACCGCCTGGCAGCGCACGCAGCGCGCGACCTCGCCCCGCTCGAGATCGTGCTTGCGGTGCACGGCATCGCAATGCTCGCAGATCACCAGTGTGTGAACGGCCGAATCCATGCCGCGATTATCCAACAAGCGCATGCGCGCTGCGCTGAACACATGGCGTATGCATCGCCATCCGCCGATGCGTTACCTTGATGTAGGCCATTTTCGCCCCGATCTGTTGGCTCATCCCATTCTCCCGGAGCTCCCGTGAGCACGAACGCACACGTTTTCGACGTCACCCCAGACAATTTCGAGACCGAAGTCCTGCAGGCATCCTCGCAGACACCGATCCTGATCGACTTCTGGGCCACCTGGTGCGGCCCGTGCAAGGCGCTGGGGCCGTTGCTGGAGAAACTCGCCGCCGAATACAACGGCGCCTTCCGGCTGGCCAAGATCGACGTCGACGCCAACCAGGAACTGGCGGCCATGTTCGGCATCCGCAGCGTGCCGACCGTGGCGTTGATCCAGGACGGCCGCCCGGTCGACGGTTTCGCCGGCGCGCTGCCGGAAGGCCAGCTGCGCGAATTCCTGTCCAAGCATGTCGAGCCGGCCTCGCTGATCGAGACCCCGGATGACTTGGATAGCGACGCGCCGGAGGGCACAACCGAATCCGCCGCCGACGCCGTGCAGCGCATCCGTGCCGAGATGGCCGCGCGTCCCGACGACGAGAGCCTGAAGCTCGATCTCGCCCTGGCGCAGCTGCGCGCCGGCGATTTCGACGCGGCGCGTGCCGCGCTCGACGCCCTGCCCGCCAACCTCGCCACCGACGACCGCACTGCCAGGCTTCGTGGCCAGTTGCAGTTGGCCGAGGCTCTCGACGACGCCCCGGATGCCGACGCCCTGCGCCAGCGCATCGAAGCCGATCCCGAGGACTGGTCGGCACGCGACCTGCTGGGCGTACGCCTGACGCTGGGCGACGCGCCGGCCGAAGGCCTCGACCAGTTTCTGCACATCCTTCGACATCAGCGCGACTGGAACGAGGGTCTGGCACGCCAGCGTCTGCTGGCCGCGTTCCAGATTCTCGAGGACAGCGCACTGGTCGGCGACTATCGCCGGCGCATGGCTTCGATCCTGTTCTGAAGCCTCACGCCCGCACGCGCCGCGCACAGGCACGGCGCGTGATGACTCCATGCCATCCAGCCAGCCCCTTCGCACAGATCGAAGCCAAGGTGACAAGAAACCATACGCAAGGGTATGGTGAGCATTCCTTTACGCCTGATCGATCCGCATGCGCGCCCGCACTCTTCGTCACCTGCTCAACTTCTGGCCCCCGTTCCTGTTCAACGGCATCCGCGTGCGCGAAGTGAGCGAAGACTGGAGCGAGGCGCGGGTCACGCTGAAACTGCGTCCGTGGAACCGCAACTATGTCGGCACCCAGTTCGGCGGCAACCTGTTCGCCATGACCGATCCGTTCTGGATGCTGCTGACGATGCACCGCCTGGGCCGCGACTACTACGTGTGGGACAAGGCCGGCGCCATCGACTTCGTCGCACCCGGACGCAGCGACGTGCATGCCCACTTCCGGCTGCACCCGGACACCGTCGAGGCATTGCGTACCGAAGCCGCGGACGGCAGCAAGGTGCTGCGATGGTTCGAAGTGGATGTCACGGACAACGACGGCGAACTGGTGGCGCGGGTGCGCAAGCAACTGTACGTTCGCCGCAAACCGCACGCGCGCCGAGCCGCATCGGACGCGACGACACCCGACCAGCCTTGAAGTACGCCGCATGCGACCGCTTCGCGCACACTGTCCGGGCACTCAGGCATGCTCCTGCAAGCGTCGCTGATATGCCTACAATGGACCACCCTCGCGCCGAGTGCCGAAGATGCGTCCGCTGCGCTTCAAACGCTACCTGCTGACCGGTCTGCTGACCTTCCTGCCGCTGTGGGTGACCTGGCTGGTGTTCTCGTTCGTACTGGGCCTGCTGGCCAGCCTCGGCACGCCGCTGGTCAATGCCGTACTCAATGCGGTGGGCCTGGTCGCACCGCATCTCGCGCAGGCGCTGAACGTGCGCTGGATACTGAACATCCTCGCTCTGCTGCTCACGGTCGTCTCCCTGTATCTACTCGGCTTGCTGGCCAGCCGCGTGATCGGCCAGCGCATGCTCAGCGCCTTCGACACCCTGCTCGAACGCATTCCCCTGGTGCAGACCATCTACGGCGGCACCAAGAAGCTCATGAACGTGCTACAGACGCGCCCGGACCAGGTGCAGCGCGTGGTGCTGGTGGATTTCCCGCGCGAAGGCATGAAAGTGGTGGGTTTCGTCACCCGAGTCATGCGCGAGGAAGGCAGCAATCGCGAAATGGCGGCGGTATACATCCCGACCACGCCCAATCCCACCGGCGGCTACCTCGAAGTCGTGCCCGTCGACCAGCTCACGCCGACCGACTGGACCATGGATCAGGCCATGGCCTTCATCATCTCCGGCGGCGCCGTCGCGCCGGACACGCTGCCGGGTCTCTCGGATGCACAGAAGAAGGCCCGAAGCACCGTTCCGCCAAGCGTTTCCTGAGGCCTGAAACGACGGCCGCGCGCCGTGCACCCCTGACCTTCGACACTGTATGCTCACGTGACTTTTGCCCTAGTCTGGACAACAGGAATGCGTGCCACTGCGGGGGCATTGCGCACCGCATTCACCCTCGACTGTCCTACCCGCATTGATCCGGAGGAGAACCCCTAGATGAACAAGCACATGCTGAAACCGCTGGCGCTGGCCGTGAGCCTGACGCTGGCCGCCACCGCCTGCAGCAAGGGCGGCGACGACAGCGCCAAGAACGCCGCGCCCGCCAAGGCCTCGACCGCTGCGATGACGTCCAACGCGCCCGCCAGCGCCTCCACCGCCCCGGTATTCAACATCGCGGACCTGGACAAGAACATCAACGCCTGCACCGATTTCAACGGCTTCGTCAACGCGAAGTGGGTGAAGGCCAACCCGATCCCGGCCGACCAGACCTCCTGGGGTTCGTTCAACGAACTGCGCGAGAAGAGCCTGAAAGACCAGCACCAGCTGGTCGACGACGCCGCCAAGAATGCCGACAGCGCGCCGGCCGGTTCCATCGAGCAGAAGATCGGCTGGCTGTACAGCTCGGCCATGAACATGGACGCGCGCAACAAGGCCGGCTTCGATCCGATCAAGCCAGACCTGGCCTCGATCGACGCCATCCAGTCGCGCAAGGATCTTCAGCCGTGGCTGGACAAGGCCTTCGCCAAGGGTGACGGCCGCGTGTTCAGCTTCGGCTCCGACGCCGACTTCAAGAACGCCAAGCAGCAGATCGCATACACCTTCCAGAGCGGACTGGGCCTGCCGACACCGGCCTACTACACCAAGTCCGAGCACAAGGACGTCCGCGAAGCCTACGTCAAGTACCTGGGCAAGCTGTTCGAACTGACCGGCGACAAGCCGGCCGAGGCGAAGAAGCAGGCCGAACTGGCGATGAAGTTCGAGACCGACCTGGCCAAGCATTCGGTGCCGCGCGTCGAACTGCGCAACCCGAAGAACCAGTACCACTTCGTGTCCGTGGCCGAAGCCAACAAGGTCACGCCGCACTTCAACTGGAACACCTTCTTCAGCTCGCAGGGCGTGACCGTCGACAAGGGCTTCTCCCTGTCCCAGCCGAAGTTCTTCAAGGAATTCGATCACCTGCTGGCCACCGCCCCGATGAATGAGTGGAAGGCCTACCTGAAGGCGCACGCCATCTCCGGTGCCGCCAGCGCGCTGTCCGAACCGTTCGTCGACGCCCGTTTCGACTTCTACGGCAAGACCCTCAGCGGCCAGCCGCAGCAGCGTCCGCAGTGGAAGCGCTCGCTGAGCGCGGTCAACGGTTCCATGGGTCAGGCCCTGGGTCAGCTGTACGTGAAGAAGTACTTCCCGCCGGAAGCCAAGGAGCGCGCTGACCAGCTGGTGCACAACGTGCTGGCTGCCCTGAAGCACCGCATCCAGAACCTGGACTGGATGAGTCCTGAGACCAAGCAGAAAGCGCTGCAGAAACTGTCCATGATCCTGCCCAAGATCGGCTACCCCGAGAACTGGCGCAGCTGGGACGGCCTGAAAATCTCCAAGGACAACTACTACGCCAACCTCGAGGCGGCGCAGAAGTTCAACTACGACTACGACATCGCCAAGATCGGCAAGCCCACGGACCGCAAGGAATGGGGCATGACCCCGCAGACGGTCAACGCCTACTACAACCCGACCGACAACACGATCAACTTCCCGGCCGCGATCCTGCAGCCGCCGTTCTTCTACGCACACGGTGACGACGCGATCAACTATGGCGGCATCGGCGCGGTGATCGGTCACGAGTCCAGCCACGGCTTCGACGACCAGGGCAGCCAGTTCGATGGCAGCGGCAACCTGCACAACTGGTGGACCAAGGCCGACCGCAAAGCCTTCGACGCGCGTACCCACAAGCTGGTCCAGCAGTTCGATGGCTACGTGCCGCTGAAGGACCACCCGAAACTGCACGTCAACGGCAAGCTGACCCTGGGCGAGAACATCGCCGATCTGGGTGGCCTGAACATCGCCTACGACGCCCTGCAGATGGCGATGAAGAACCATCCGAAGGAAGCCAGCGAGAAGATCGACGGCTACACCGAAGACCAGCGCTTCTTCCTGAACTGGGCCCGCGTGTGGCGTGGCGAGATTCGTCCGAAGCGCCAGATGGTGCTGCTGAACGCCGATCCGCATGCGCCGATGAAGTTCCGTGCCATCGGTGCGCCGTCCAACATGCCGGCCTTCGCCAAGGCGTTCCAGTGCAAGCCCGGCGACAAGATGGTGCGTCCGGCCGACAAGCGCGTGAAGATCTGGTAAGACCCGCGTTCCGTGGCACTCCGCCACGGAATGCACTCAGGGCGCCGCATTCGTGCGGCGCCCTTTTTTGTGTCCAGACATGCGCCGTAGCCGCAGCCATCCGAGCGCAATCGCGCACAGCGCAGCCTGCGTCCTATCGCACAACCACATATTAATGTTGCGAATCATTCTCATTGCTACTATATTTTGCTTACGCAGGCGACGGCCCCACCGCTGCCCTGCCCCGAAACCAATCACCTGCCTGCTTCAGCCGGATGCGCTTGTGCGCATGCATGCCAACGTGCGGGCGCGGCGATCTCCTGCGCGAGTCGCCACGACAACAAGGATTTTCCGCATGGCTGTCATCAAGAGCCGTAAACACGCACGTTCCCAGTTCCACCCTGCCGCGCCCCGAAATACGCCGAACGGCATGACCTGCATGCTTGGCGCCCTCGCGCTCGGCCTGCCCGCCCTCAGCGTCGGCGCACACGCCGCGACGCCGAAAAAGACACACGCCGACGATGCCGCCGCCATCGCGCAGGCCAAGAAGCTCCCGGGCGTCTCGGTCCGGGCCTCGCTGCTGCCCGACTATCTGGTCGACAAATCCGCTTCGGACAAGTACACGCAGCCGCTCGTGGACACCACGCAGACGCTGCAGGTCATCTCCAGCGACCTGTTCAACCAGCAGGGCGCGACCACGCTCACCGACGTGCTGCGCAACAGCCCCGGCGTGGGCACGTTCTACGTCGGCGAGAACGGCAGCACGCAGACCGGCGATGCCATCTACATGCGCGGCTTCGACAGCTCCGGCAGCATCTTCGTCGATGGCGTGCGCGATCTCGGCGCGATCTCGCGGGATGTCTTCAACATCGACCAGGTCGAAGTGCTGAAAGGCCCGGCCGGCGCCGACAACGGCCGTACCGCGCCGACCGGCGCCATCAACATGATCACCAAGCAGCCGATGGCCGCCAACGCGACCGCTGCCTCGCTGAGCTACGGCAGCGGCGACCGCAAGCGCGCCACCGTGGACTGGAACCGCCAGACCGGCGAGCACAGCGCCTTCCGCCTGAACCTGATGGGCCAACGCAGCGGCGTGCCCGGCCGCGACCGCGTCGAGAACAACCGCTGGGGCTTCGCACCGTCGCTGGCCTTCGGCCTGGACACGCCGACCCGCGTCTACATCGACTACCTGCACGTGAAGCAGGACAACGTGCCCGACGGCGGCGTGTCGACCATCGGTCTGCCCGGCTACAGCAGCCCCGATCCGGCGCGCCCCGAACTGGCGAACGCGCCCAAGGTGGACCCGAGCAATTTCTACGGCACCACTGCCGATCATGACGACGTGCGGGCGGACATGTTCACCGTGCGTGTCGAGCACGACTTCGGCGACCGCGCGACGCTGCGCAACACCACGCGCTGGGGCCGCACACGCCAGGACTATCTGCTGTCCTCGTTCATGAGCCGTGCCGAGTACCTGGACACGCCCGATCTCGCCGCCCCGTCAACCTGGACCATGCGCCGATTGCCGAACTTCCAGCATCAGGAAAACGCCATCGCGACCAACCAGACGCACCTGACCTGGACGCTGCATACCGGCGCGATCGAGCACGACTTCAGCGCGGGCATCGAATTCACGCGCGAGGAACTGAGCACGGTGGCGCTGGGCGCGCTCGGCGACGGCAGCTGGCCCGCGGTCAGCGTGTACGATCCGAGTCCGTATGTCGGCACGCTCGACTACGGCGAAACCGGCGGCTGGAGCAAGGGTCGCACGGACACCGTGTCGGCCTATCTGTTCGACACCATGAAGTTCGGCCCGCGCTGGCAGCTCAACCTCGGCGCGCGTCTGGACCACTACACCACCGACTTCCACAGCGTCGCGCCCTGCGGCGGCCGGCGTGGCCCGGATTGTGGCGGATTGGCCGATGGCACGCCGACCACCGAACTCGATACGCGCCTGCAGGGCAACCTGCCGAACTGGAAGGTCGGCCTGCTGTACAAGCCGGCCGAGAACGGAAGCGTGTACGCCAACGTCGCCGTCTCGCAGCAGCCGCCGGGCGGCGATACCCTTGCACTCAGTTCGCGCCCGAACAATGCCGCCAACCCCGATTTCGATCCGCAGAAGGCGCATACCGTCGAACTGGGCACGAAATGGAACCTCATCGATGACCGCCTGCTGCTGACCGCAGCCGTCTACCGCACCGTGGTCACCAACCAGGTCGAACAGGACCCGGTCGACCTCCAGTACGTGCAGACCGGCCGCAAGCGCGTGCAGGGTGTGGAGCTGAGCGCGGTCGGCAAGCTCACCGAGAACTGGGCGATCAGCGCCGGCTTCACCACCATGGACGCCACCGTGACCCGCGGCGACGCCGTCGCCAACGACGGTTCCGACGATCTGGCCTACACGCCGACGCGCGCCTTCACCGCATGGACCACCTATCACCTGCCGTTCAATCTCACCCTCGGCGGCGGCGCACGCTACGCGGGTGCGCTCAAGCGCGGTCATGACGGCGCAGTCGGCACTCCGGAGTTCACCCGTTCCTACTGGGTGTTCGACGCCGTGGCCAGCTATCCGCTCAACCGGCACACGGACCTTCGCCTGAACGTGAACAATCTGCTCGACAAGCACTACGTCGCCGCCATCAACAAGAGCGGCTACCGCTACACGCCCGGCACGCCGCGCGCGGCGATGCTGACCGTCAACGTCCGCTTCTGACAGGAAGGCCGCGCCATGCTCATTCACATCCCCGGCCTTCTCACTCCCGACCAGGCGGTGTCTATGCGCCGTCGCCTGGAAGCCGCGGACTGGGCCGACGGTCGCGAGACCGTCGGCACGCAGGGCGCACAGGTCAAACGCAACCAGCAGCTGGCCGAGCATTCGCCACTGCGTCAGGAACTGGCGACCGAAGTCCTTCAGGCGCTCGGCCGCAGCCCACTGTTCCACGCCGCGGCCCTGCCGCATCGCATCCTGCCTCCGCGCTTCAACCGCTATGCCGGCGGCGGAACCTACGGCAACCACGTCGATGGCGCGGTGATGCGTCTGGACGACGGCACGCAGCTGCGCAGCGACATCGCCTGCACCCTGTTCCTAGACGAACCGGACCGCTACGACGGCGGCGAACTGATCGTCGGCGACACCTACGGCGAGCACGAAGTGAAACTGCCGGCCGGCGACATGATCGTGTACCCGGCCAGCAGCATTCACCGGGTCGCGCCGGTCACGCGCGGCGCCCGGCTGGCGGCGTTCTTCTGGGTACAGAGCCTGATCCGCGACGATCAGCGACGGCGCACGCTGCTGGAACTCGATACCGCCATCCAGACCCTCACGCACGAACAGGCCGACCGCGGCGCACTGGTACAGCTGACCGCCGTCTACCACAACCTGCTCCGCGCCTGGTCGGAGACCTGAGCGGAACGATTCACTGTATGCCGGAACAAACGGCAGATGGCTCACTCTCCCTGCGGTGCGTCGGACCTGGTTTCCGAAACTCCGGCCGCAAGGGCGGATCGTGACACTGTTTCAGGCCGCGGAAGTCGGCCCGTCCCCGACGCAATGCAAACGCATGCTTTCATCCATGCGCCCAAGCGCGGATAATTGCGGGTTTGACGAACTTGCATGTGCTGATGTTCAAACCCGGTCAACGTTGGATCTCCACCGCCGAACCCGAATTGGGGCTCGGCACCGTTCTGCGCGTCGAGGGACGCGGCGTGCAGATGCTGTTCACCAAGGCCGGTGTGTTGCGCCCCTACGCTCAGGACTCCGCGCCGCTGGTGCGCGCCGAATTCCGCGTCGGCCAGCGCGTCGCCGGCAAGGGCATCGCGTTCGTGGTCGAGCGCATCGAGGAAGAGGACGGCCTGCTGGTCTACCGCGGCGAAGGCCGCCAGCTGCATGAAGGCCAGCTGGACGACGAGCAGAGCATCTCGCAGGCCGATGAACGGCTGACTGGCGGCCGTGTCGACCCGATCACGCAGTTCGAACTGCGCCTCGAGGCGCTGCAACGCCGCGCGGCCGCGCGCCGCTCGCCGGCCTGGGGCCTGAAGTCGGCACGCATCGACCTGATCCCGCATCAGCTTCGCGTGGCCGGCATGGCCGCCTCTCGTCCCGCGCCGCGCGTGCTGCTGGCCGACGAAGTCGGCCTGGGCAAGACCATCGAAGCCGGCATGATCGTGGCCCGTCAGATTGCCTCCGGACGCGCGACGCGCGTACTGGTGCTGCTGCCCGACGCGCTCATCAACCAGTGGTTTGTCGAACTGCTGCGCCGTTTCAATCTGGCCTTCGCCATCTTCGACGAAGAACGCTGTGAGGCCATCGAGCAGGCCGGCGACGGTCGCAATCCGTTCGAGGACGAGCAGTGCGTGATCGCCGGCTTCGGTCTGTTCGACGACGCTCCCAACCGCCAGGAACAACTGCTGGCGGCCGGCTGGGATCTGCTGGTCGTCGACGAGGCGCATCATCTGGAGTGGTCGCCCGAGCGCGCCAGTCCGCGCTACGCCATGGTCGAACAGCTGGCCGCGACCAGCGCCGGCGTCGTGCTGCTGACCGCCACGCCGGAACAGCTCGGCCGCAGCGGCCACTTCGCCCGTCTGCGCCTGCTCGATCCGGCCCGCTATCACGACCTGGACACCTATCTGCGCGAATCCGACGGATTCGTCGCCCTGTCGCACACCGCCGACAAGCTGGCCACGGGCGAAGCGCTGGAAGACGCGGAGCGCGAACTGCTCGCACAGTCGCTGCAGGACGATGACGACGCGCGCGCACTGCTGGCCGACTACCCCGACGCGGAAGGCAGCGGCGACGCCTTGCTGGACGCCCTGATCGACCGCCACGGCACCGGCCGCGTGATGTTCCGCAACCGTCGCGCCAGCGTCGGCGGCTTTCCCAAGCGCCTGCCCGACGTGCGTGTCCTGGATGCCGATACGCTGGACGAAACCGCGCGTCAGGCGCTGCTGACCGAGTTCCATGCCGACATTCAGCAGCCGCCGGCCGAGCTGGAACCCGACTATGCGCTCGACCCGCGCATCGACGACCTGCTGACCCTGCTGGAAGAGTACCCGCAGGAGAAATTCCTGCTGATCTGCCGCACGCGCGCCAAGGTGCTCGCCATCGAAGAAGCCCTGCGCACACGCAGCGGCGTCGGCGTGGCGCGCTTCCACGAAGGACTCAGTCTGCTGCAGCGCGACCGCAACGCGGCCTGGTTCGCCCAGGCCGAGGGCGCGCGGCTGCTGCTGTGCTCGGAGATCGGTTCGGAAGGGCGTAACTTCCAGTTCGCCCATCATCTGGTGCTGTGGGATCTGCCGCTGGACCCAGACCTGCTGGAACAGCGCATCGGTCGTCTGGACCGCATCGGTCAGAGCCGCGACATCGTGCTGCACGTGCCGGTCGTCGCCGACAGCGCACAGCATATGCTGGCGCGCTGGCACGACGAAGCCGTGAACGGTCTGCAAGAGAGCCCGGCCGACGGCCGCGAGCTGCTGCGCCGCTTCGGCGACACCCTGGTGCAACTGGCCGAATCGCATGCCCGCGACGGCGGCGGCCGCGACCAGGAACTGGACGTGCTGATCGACGAAACCCGTGCCGCGCACCAGGAACTGGCTGCCGTGATGCAGGACGGCCGCGACCGCCTGCTGGAGCTGGCCGCGCAACGTGCGCCGCAGGCCGACGCACTGGAACAGGCGCTGAGCGATGCCGACGGCGACGCCGTGCGCGATACCTTCATCCAGCGCCTGCTGGAGCACTTCGGCGTGCATATCGACGAACTCGACGCCGACAGCGTGCTGCTCGATCCCGAATATCTGGCCACCGACGCCTTCCCGGGCCTCGGCGACGGGCCGCAGTCGGCGACCTTCAGCCGTCGCGCCGCGCTGTCGCGCGAGGACCTGACGCTACTGCGTCCGGACCACCCCATGGTCGCCGGCGCCATCGATCTGCTGCTGTCCTCGGAAAGCGGCAACGCGGCCTTCCTGATCGACGGCAAGCTGCCGCCGCGCAGCGTGCTGCTGCAGGCGGTCTTCGTGCTCGAATGCATCGCCGATCGCCACCTCGACGCCGAGCGCTTCCTGCCGCCGACGCCGCTGATCGCCACCGTCGACACCCGCCTGCAGGCGCGCAACGGCTTCGAGCCGTCGGACGAAGCCCTGCAGCGCGCCGCCGAACGCAAATCGGACCTCGGCCGCTACCGCAAATTCATCGCCCAGCTGGTGCCGCCGATGCTCGAACGCGCAGAGGAAATCGCTCGGACCGAAGCCGACACGCTGGCGCAACAGGCCGCGGCCGACGCTCGCGGGACGCTGGGCGAGGAACTGCAACGTCTGCGCGCACTCAAGCGGGTCAACCCCGGCGTGCGCGACGAGGAAATCGCCCAGCTTGCCGGCGAACTGGCGGCACTGGAACAGGCCTTGCCGCAGGCGCGCCTGCGCCTGGACGCCGTGCGCCTCGTGGCCAGCCCCGACTTCCTGGCCCTGCGCTAAGCACAAGCCCCCTCGCACGAAAAAGCAGAGGGGGCCAATCGAAACCGGAAGGAACCTCGACGCCAAGACAGCGCCGGGGCGAGCGCACCCATCACGTGTTGCCGGGACCGCCTGTGCGCTGAAGCTCGCGTGCCGCCATGATGACCAGACCCACGCCGCACAAACCCATGGCGGACAGGTACCAGGACGGAATCCGCCCACTCGCGACCGCGTAGATCACGCCGGCAGCCAGCAGCGTGACCAGAGGCGTGCCCATCACCGCCAGTGCAATACCGATGAACTGACGCTTCCGGACCAATTCCACCAAGGCAGGCAAGGCGACCAGCATTCCGACAAGGACCACCAGAACCATGATGGTCATGAAGAAGCCGGCCTGCGAAAAGTCGAGCGGCCGCAGCCCTTCGATGAGCGATGCCAAAGTGATGACGGCAATGCCCAGAAACAGCGAACGGCCGGCGAACAGCGGCTTCCTGCTCCCCGGCACACCCGGTTCGCCCTGAAGCTCGATCAACTGGATCTCGAAGGTCGCCGCTAGGCTCACGGCCGAAGCCATGGAGGTGATGCCTTCGGCCTCCACGCGCTGGATCGTGCGAAGGCTGAGCCCTGATGCGATGGCCAGCTGATCCTGGGACCATCCGCGCTCAGTACGCAGTCGACGAACGGTGGAGGGCGAAATCTTCATGTCATGTTCCATGGCAAGGCTCCGGCGGCGGTTGGACCACCGGAAGTTTGCTGCTCCTGCCGGTTTACCGTGACGACACGTTGCCGCCAGTGGCCGCCGGCGGCCCGCCAGACTGCCGTGGCGGCCCTGCGCGCGGCACCCGGACACGGGGTCACGTCAACGCATCAAGCGCCGCTTCGGCTTGATCGGAAACTTGCCGCGCCAGTACTGGATCAGCAGGAACCCGCCCAGCATGCCGCCCAGATGCGCGAAATGGGCGATGCCGGCCTGCGTGCCCAGCACGCCCTGGATCAGTTCGATGGCACCGTAACCGGTGACGAACATCCAGGCCGGCAGTTCGATGGGCGGGAAGATCAGCAGCAGGCGTTCGTGCGGGAACATCATGCCGAACGCCAGCAGGATGCCGAAGATCGCACCCGAGGCGCCGATGGTCGGGTAGAACCCGCCGGTGAAGAAATGCACCACGGCCAGTTGCGCCAGCGCCGCCACGATCATGCAGACGAAGTAGTAGATGACGAAGTTGCGCGTACCCAGCGTGCGCTCGATCGCACCGCCGAACAGGAACAGGCCGTACATGTTCAGCAGGATGTGCATCACGCCGCCATGCAGGAAGCCGTACGTCACCAGTTGCCAGACCTGGAAACCGACATGCACCACATTGCCGGCCGGCGTCATGCCGGTCTGTTCGGGCCCCAGCGGCCACAACGCGAAATATTGCGACAGCATCAGGCTACTGTTGTCTTTCGCCAGCAATTGCAGCAAAAAAACCGCCACATTGGCGATCAACAGGGCCCGAGTGGCCTTGGGCAGGTCGAAGGACATGGAATCTCCAGTTGCAAACGGCCGCGAAGAGCGTATCTTGCGCGCCCACGCCGCGCCATCGCGAGGCAGGATATCTTTCATAGATGGGCACGACACCCTCGAAGTTCCAGCCCCTGGCCGACGCCATCGAGCGCGACGGCTGGTGCGTATGCGACCATCTGTTCGACCCGGCCCTGATCGATGCCCTGGCCGACGAATGCCGCGAACTCGATGCGCAATCGCGCCTCAAACCCGCCGCCGTCGGTCGCGGCGATCATCGCCGCTTCGCCACCGCCGTGCGCAGTGACCGCACCCGCTGGCTGGACGACACATTCAGCGAGCCGCAGAGCGCCTATCTGGCACGCATGCTGGAGCTGCGCGACGCACTCAATCGCCGCCTTCTTCTGGGTCTGCACGAACTGGAAGCGCATTATGCCGTCTACCCGGCGGGCGCCCGCTACGATCGACACCGCGACCGCTTCCGCGATGACGACGCACGCGTGCTTTCCGCCGTGCTCTATCTCAACCGGGAGTGGACGCCGGCCGATGCCGGCGCGCTGCGGCTGTACCTGACCGAGAACGAGCATCGCGACATCCTGCCCGCCTTCGGCCGCCTAGTGCTGTTCCTGTCGGCCGAGTTCGACCATGAGGTGCTCGCGCCAACGCGTCCGCGCATGAGCATCGCCAACTGGTTCCGGCAACGGGATGTCGGCGCGGCCTGAACCACCCGCATGACCCAGTCGTTCTGCGCGGGACGCTACGTCAATGCGCCTTGCTGGCGGCTCGCTGGGGCAGCAGCGCCACCAGCATAACGATAGCGGCCAGCAGCAATCCGGTCGCGGTGTATCGGCTGAAGTCGAGACCGCCGTGCGCCAGCGGCTTGTCGAGAAAATCGCCGACCACCGCACCCAGCGGCCTCGTCAGCACGAAGGCGAACCAGAACAGCGCGGTGCGGTTGGCCCGCGTAAAAAAGTAGGCCAGCGCAAGGACGGCCAACAGACCGGTGAAAATCAGGATGCCACCGGCATAGCCGATCCGGGCGCTGTCCGCCGTCCAGTCCCCCAGCGCCGTGCCCAGCGTCTGCGAGAACATGATCGTCAGCCAGTAGAACGTCTCGGCTCGCGGTGTGCGCACGGTGGCGACATTGATCGAACCCAGCGCGCGATGCCACACGACAAGAGAGGCGACCAGCAGGCTCGACAGCAGCAGCGTCCCACCGAGGTAGCCGATGCCCAGCGAACGATCGGAGAAATCGGCCAGTGTGGTGCCGACGGTGGTCGAGGCGATGATCGCGAACCAGTACAGCGCCGGCTGGAAACCCTTCGCCCGGATCTGCGCCACCACCGCCACCACGAAGACGCCCGCGAAGATCAGGGTACCGAGCAGGTAGCCCAACCCCATCGACATCGTCACCGCATCGCCTCCGGTCTCACCCAGGGTGGTGGCGAGGATCTTGATGATCCAGAAGCCGAGAGTGACCTCGGGCACCTTGCTCAGGGTTTGCTGCAGCGAGCGGGACATGTACATCTCCGGGACAACCATGGGTACCAAATGCCACGCATGGAATCGCGGATACCTCGTGATCGATGCGTGACGGTGCATTCAACCTAGCCACCGAAACTTACGACCCGCTCAGCACCCGCTGAACAGACACACAACGTTCAGCGAGTCCTCAACTTGCCGCGAGACATATCGTGACTGGCCGAACGGACACCGGATGCCTCGGCCTGCGGTGTTCGGAAGGCGCGCAAGGAGCCGGATTGCGGTCGCAGCCTCGCTCGACCGATCAGACCGAATCGCGTGCGCCGAAAATCGCCGTGCCGATGCGCACCTCCGTGCTGCCCTCGGCAATGGCCAGACCGAAATCGCCGCTCATGCCCATCGACAGGCGCGGCAAATCGTGGCCGGCAGTCCGGGCGCGATCACGCAATTCATGCAGCATGCGGAAACAGGCACGCACCGCCGCGTCGTCCTCGGACTGGACGGCCATGGTCATCAGACCACGCACGCGAAGGCGCGGATAGTCGCGCAGCGTGTCGAGAAAATCGATCAGCTGCGCAGGCGGCAGACCGTACTTGCTGGGTTCGGGCGAAGTCTTGACCTGCACCAGCGCATCCAGCTCGCGCCCTTCCAGCTCCAGACGACGCTGCAGGGCCTCGGCCAGATCCAGGCGATCCAGCGACTGGATCTCGGCCGCCAGTTGCGCCACGTACTTGGCCTTGTTGGTCTGCAGATGACCGATGACCACCCATTCGACACCACGATCCGGCAACGCCGCGGCCTTGTCGCGGATTTCCTGCACGCGATTCTCGCCGAAACGATGCAGACCCAGTGCCAGCGCCTGCTCGATGACCTCGGGCGGATGCGTCTTGCTGACCGGAAGAATCGTCACCTCGGACGGATCGCGGCCCGCCGTACGGCAGGCCGCGTCCACGCGCGCGCGGACGCTTTCCCAGCGCTGCGCGAGCGTCTGTTCGCTCATGATCGATCAGGCACCCTGCACGTAGTGCTGCGCCAGCACGTCGGCGACCACCATGGTCACGCGCTTGCCGGTCGGAATGTGCAGGAACTCGTTGGGGCCATGCGCATTGGAATGCGGCCCCAGCACACCGGTGATGAGGAACTGCGCGCTCGGGAACTTCTCGCCCAGCATACCCATGAACGGGATGCTGCCACCCTCGCCCATGTAGGCGGCGGGCTTGCCGTAGTAGTTCTCGGAAGCCTGCGACACGGCATCGGCCAGCCACTGCGACAGCGCCGGCGCATTCCAGCCGCCGCCGTTCTTCTCCAGCGTGAACTTCACCTTGGCGCCGTACGGCGGGTCCTTCTCCAGCAGTTCCTTGACGAACTTGCCGGCCTGCTCACCGTTCAGCGTCGGCGGCAGACGCAGGCTGAGCTTGGCCGCCGTGCCCGGACGCAGCACGTTGCCCGCGCTCTTCAGCGGCGGCATGCCGTCGATGCCGGTCACCGCCAGTTGCGGACGCCAGGTGCGATTGAGGATCAGCTCGACCAGATCGTCAGTGACCGGCCCCATGCCGTCCACGTACGGGAACTTGTCGTACACCTCCGAACCGAGAATCTCCGCGCACTGCCCCGCCTGCTCGCGGCGCTCGGCCGGCACCTCGACGTAGAGCTCTTCCGGCTTGATGCGACCGCTGGTCTCGTCCTCGAGGCGCGAGATCAGATCGCGCAGCACGCGGAAGCTGTCCGGCACGATGCCCGAGGCATCGCCCGAGTGCACGCCTTCGGTCAGCACTTCCACCGACAGCTCGCCGCCGGTCATGCCGCGCAGCGAGGTGGTCAGCCAAAGCTGATCGTAGTTGGCGCAGCCCGAATCCAGGCACACCACCAGCGACGGGTTGCCAATGCGGTCGGCCAGGTGATCGACGTAGTGCGGCAAGTCGTAGCTGCCGGACTCCTCGCAGGCCTCGATCAGGATCACGCAGCGCGCATGCGGCACGCCCTGATCCTGCAGCGCCAGCAGCGCAGTCAGCGAACCGAAGATGGCATAGCCGTCGTCGGCGCCGCCGCGACCGTAGAGCTTGTCGCCCTTGATGACGGGCTTCCACGGGCCGAGATCGTCGGCCCAGCCGGTCATCTCCGGCTGCTTGTCCAGATGGCCGTACAGCACGACGGTGTCGTCGCCCTGTCCCGGCACGTCGATGTAGATCAGCGGTGTACGGCCTTCCAGACGCACCACTTCGAGTGTCGCGCCCGGCAGCTTGTCCAGCTTGGAACGCGCCCAGCGCTCCATCAGCGCGACCGCGTCGTCCATGTAGCCATGCTCGACCCATTCGGCGTCGAACATCGGCGACTTGTTGGGAATCTTGATGTATTCGACCAGCTGCGGCACGACTTCGTCGTCCCACATGCCCTCGACATAGGACTGGATGCGGCTGCTGTCCATCATCTGCTCCACAGTTCGACAAACCCCGATTGTATCAGCCCCCGGGCAACGCACAGGCGGGGACTACCCCTCACGTAAAGCAAGCCCGACAAGCGTGATCGCCCGCGTCCGACCGTACCGTCCGGTCGCAACCGGCAGCTGTGCCGCGAACGTGGCGGCATCATGGCTCCACGACACGAGGACGTGTCCGATCACCCATTCACACACGGAGGTTTCCCATGCTGCGCAAATTCGCCACGCTCGCCCTGGCCCTGAGTTTCACCCTGCCCGCCCTCGCTGCCACGCCGGTCAACGTCAACACCGCCGATGCCGCCACCATCGCCAGCTCGCTGGACGGCGTGGGCCCGGCCAAGGCGAAGGCCATCGTGGCTTACCGCAAGGCACACGGCCACTTCAAGAGCGTTGACGACCTGACCAAGGTCAAGGGCATCGGCCAGGCGACCCTGGCGCATAACCGCAAGGACATCCGCCTGGGCGGCGGCAAGAAATAAGCGCGTCCGGCGGCGCCCCACCCCTCGCGCCGCCACACATCGGCCAAGGAAGGCCGACGATATCGGACCTGCCCGCCCGCAGGTCCAGCCGGGGATGCCCAGGACGGCGCATCCCCGGCATTGCGCACCGATCCGGGCAGGCCTAGACTCGCACGTCCGCCACCGGCCCGGATCGCGCATGATCGTGCCTCGTTATCGCATCGCCGCCTCGCGCATTCCGCACGCCGGCAAGGGCCTGTTCCTCGAAGAGTCCGTGGCAGCGGGAAGCGTGCTGACTGCACCCGACGCCATCGACCGCACCTGGGAACTCAGCGAAATCGAGGCCTCCGAAGCGCTGCAGGCGTTGTCACATGCCCGCGCACGCTGGTTCGAGGACCGCTACACACTGTCGCCGGACTGGCCCGACGAGTGCTACGTCAACCACAGTTTCCAGCCCTCCGGCCTGTGGCATCTGGGCTTCATCTTCGCCACCGCGAACCTGCCCGCAGACACCGAAATCACCGTCGATTACCGCCACCTGCTGGCGCCCGGCGAGGAAGAAGGGTTCAATGACGCCCTCACTGGTGAGAAAATCATTGGATACACATGGCCGCAGAGCCTGGCCATCTCGACCCGGGCGCTGGCCGCGCTGATCCGTTAGCTCATGACCGACATCCCCATTCTGGAAACCCCGCGCCTGCGACTGACCGCGTTGGCCGAACGGCATTTTGACGACTACGCCGAAATGCTGGCCGACCCGGAGAGCACCCGCTACGTGGGCAGCGGCGTGCCGCTGGACCGCGTCAATGCGTGGCGCTCGATGGCGATGCTGCTGGGCCATTGGACCCTGCGCGGCTTCGGCATGTGGGCGGTGGAGCGACGCGAGGACGATCAGTTCGTCGGTCGCGTCGGACTGATGTTTCCGGAAGGCTGGCCCAACATCGAACTGGGCTGGATGCTGCGCCCCGAACACCGCGGCCAGGGTTACGCCACCGAAGCCGGGCGCGCCGCGCTCGATTTCGCTTGGCGACAACTGCGCATTCCACGGGTCATCAGCCTGGTCCGCGACGGCAACGAGGCGTCGGACCGCGTAGCCAAGCGCCTGGGCGGCGAATACATCGAAGCCATCGATTTCCTGGGCAGCCCCACCCACGTGTTCGCCTACTATCCGCCGCAACGCAACGAGCCCGGCACGCCCAAGTAGATCAGCCGTAGAGCCTCGGCACTCCCGCCCCATGAAACGAGAACGGCCACCCGGATACCGGATGGCCGTTTCGTTCTGACCGCTTCGCCTGGCTTCAGGCCGGCGCCACGGTGTTGCTTCCCGGCTTCAGCGTCGCCTTGGCAACAGCGCCCATGGCCGCCACGCGCGCGGTGCGCATCCACGCCATGGAAACAATCATCAGCAGCGTCACCAGCAGCGCGAGTGAAAAGCCGACCGGTCCCACTGCGACCTGATGCATGCGCCAGAGACCCAGCAGGAAGGTGATCGCGAAGCCGGTCACGGTCACGGCGAGATACAGGCCCAGCGTGACCAGCGGACGCTTGAACACCAGGGCGATACCGCTGAAGAAGGCGCGCGTGGCCGAACGCTGGGCTGGGTCAGCGACGATCCGGCCACGACCGGCCTCGACCATGCTCTGCGCAATCACCAGCAAAACGATCAGCACCGTTCTGGCCACCATGGCGGCGAAGTCGGCCTGCGATTCCAAGATCGCCTGGTCCGCCTGATGCGAGGCCCACATGGCAGCCAGCCGACCCAGCATGAAGGCGATGCCGTACAGCGCCAGCGCCCAAAGCATGAAGCGGAACAACCGCCAGTACTCGCTGAGGCCGCCATGCATCAACTCGCCGAACCCCGGACGATGCGGACCACGCACGGCCGTCACCGACATGCCGACCAGGAACGGGGCCAGCAGCAATGTCAGCAGCATGCCCAGGACGGCCGCCGCGCTCAGGGCAGGCAGGCCTTGACGCCCCACCTGCACCAGCACGTCGGTCATCGCCAGACCGTGAAAACTGCGCGCCCACTCGCCGGCGTGCACCGAGTGGTCGAGCAGCGTCGACAACAGGCCATGCAGCGGACGCGCCACGATCGAGGCGGGAATCAGTGTGAAAAGGAACCACAGCAGCAGCAGCTTCCACTGCAGTGCGGCAGCGAGGGCGCGCGGAAACGCGCCGAATCCGACTCGTCGTTTCATGGTCATAGCGTCCCCACGAAGGTGTAGAAGGTCTGCAGCAAGGCCTGCGCGTCCGCGGTCCAGCGGCTGGAGGCGCTGCCGTCCTTCTTCACGCGGTAGCTGTCGTTGAGTTTGTTGGCGTCCAGATACAGCTCGCGTTTGGGATCGAGCTCGGCCGAAACCGCCTTCACCGGCTTGAGGAACGTGAAACGCTTCCAGCGACTGTCGTCATCCCACTTCACGGTCTCGCTGCTGCCGTCGGCGAACTTCACCTCCAGCCTGCGCGGAACCGGCGCACCGGTACGGCGCACCGTGACCGTGGTCAGCCACGGATACGGGCCACCGTGCTTGGCGTCCTTGTGCGCCTTCTTCCACGCGGCGCGCGCATCGGCGATCTGCTTGTCGACTTGCTTCTCGGTGACGGTCACGCGCTTGCCGTCCTTGACCACTGTGCCGGCCTGCGGCAGTTGCTCCGCACTGTCGACATCGACCACCCTGGCGTCCACGCGTTGCGTGCCGTAGACCTGTGAATCGAAGATCTGGTGGATCAGCGCGGGACGCCCCGTGCCCTCGGCCAGCGCGTCACGCAGATCCGCAGCACTGGGATGCCGGAACTTCCAGCGCTCGTAGTAGAGCTTCATGGCCTTGCCCATCGCCTCGCGACCGACGAGGTTCTCGATGGTGCGCATGGTCGAGGCGGTGCGCGAGTACACCGAGCCGTAACTGGAATTGGACAGGCGATCCCAGGAATTGGCATCCAGCGAATCGGCCGGGAAGTTGATACCCAGCACGCCACTGGCCCGCTCCATGGCGAAGGCGCCGAGCACCGGCTGGAACCCGAGCTTCTTCATCCACGGCTTGGTCACGTCGATGCCCTGCTTGCGATCGGCAAGCATGCGGTCGTCCCAGTACTCGTTCATGCCTTCATCGAGCATCGGCTCCTCGAACTCGTTCGAGCCGAGAATGCCCATGAAGTAGCCGTGCCCGAATTCGTGGATGGTCACGAAGTCGATCCAATACTGGCTGAAGGTGCCCTTGGTGTACTCCTTCGAATGCTCCGCCGTGAAGAAGGTCGGGTACTCCATGCCTCCCGCCTCCGTGGCGTTGTACGGCGGGATCACCGCGGTCACCGTCTTGTACGGATACGGGCCGAGCGTGTCGGAGAAGTACGTGAGTGCGTCCGTGGTGGCCTTCATGGTCGGCTCGGCCACCACCTTGTATTCGGGCGGATAGATCACCCGCACCTTCACCTTAGGACTGCCCGGACCGGTCCAGGTGGTGTCCATGGTCTTGTAGCCGGGGGCAGCTACCCAGGCGAAATCCTCGACGTCGGTCTGCTTGAAGTGGTACGTGACCTTGCCGTCCGCATCGACCGGCGCACTGGCCTCGTGACCGACTGCGCCGACGGTGTAGCCCTTGGGCACGGTCAGCTTCACGTCGTAATTGCCGTAATCGGCATAGAACTCGCTGTGATAATGGAATTCGTGCGCATTCCAGCGCACCCGCGTGGCGCCGCGCTCACCGGGCAACTCCAGCACCGCGATCTTCGGGAACCACTGCGCGACCAGGTGGAACTTGCCCCACCAGCCGGTGCGTTCGACCACGCGCGGAAGCTGGTCATGGAAGTCCATGTTCAGCGTCAGCGTGCCGTGCGCCGGCACCGCTTGCGGCAGATCCATCTCGACCACGGTGTGGTCGGTCTTCGGACCATTGTCGGGCTGCACGTACCGCCAGGTCACTTCCTGGCCGTTCTGCTGCACCTTTTTCAGATCGATGTAGCCCCATTCGCCCTTCTTCAGCTTGGCCGCACCGCGAGAATGGCCGCTGCCGGCATACATGCGGCGCTCGGTGAAGAAGGTGCTGCCCGGCCCCTCGAACGCGTTGAGGTACATGTGCAGGTAGATCTTGTCCACCGGACGGTCGCTGCGGTTGCGCCAGGTCATCACCTGGTGCGCGTCGACCGTGTGCTTGTCCGGATCCAGCGTGGCCTGGATGGCATAGGTCGTCACGCGATCGGACAGCGTGGCGTCGGACGGGGTGCGCGGTCCGCCCCAGGCGTCCGGCGCGCTGGCCGTGCGGATGTTGGCCGCGTGCGGCGACACGAATGGAATCGGCGCCAACGCGGCGGTACTGGCCGTCGCTGGGGCCGAAGCAGCCGCCGTCGGCGCGGCGGGAGGCGGTGCGGCCAGCGCCGCGGTGGACAGACCGATGCAACAAACGGCCATCCACGCCCGTGAACGAGTGCGAATCATGCGAGACATTGGCTCCCCCGATGCTCAGGATGCGTTATCCAGCGCCGCTTTTGCGGCACAGCACTTTCATACTGCGCCGATGCCTGCAAACCGGCAACGGGCCAAAGGTCATGGACCTCGTGCGGACTGGAGAAGCTATGCTTCGAAAGCAGTTCCTAAGCTTTGCCGCGTAGCGTGCGTAACCGATGTGTCCCCCACGGATGCAGAAGGTCCGCGACGCCCCCACGTCGCATTCATGGCGAGATCACAGCCATTGCGAGTCCTGGTTGCCGAAGACGACGATGCCATCGCCGCTGGCCTGAGTGCCGGCCTGCGGGAGAGCGGCCATCATGTCGACCACGTCGACTCCGGCCGCCAGGCTGATTGCGCGCTGCTCGATCATGCCTACGACTTCCTGGTCCTGGATCTGGGACTGCCCGGCATGGACGGCGCCGAAGTGCTGCGTCGCCTGCGCCAGCGCGGCAGCGAACTCTCGGTGCTGGTGGTCACGGCGCGGGACGATGTCGACGAACGGGTCCGCGTACTCGACCTGGGCGCCGATGACTACCTGGTGAAGCCCTTCGCGCTGAACGAATTCGCGGCGCGGACTCGCGCCTTGCTGCGCCGACGCACGCATCACGGCACACCCGAATTGAGCGTCGGTCGCCTGCGGCTGGATCTCCCCGGCCGCCGCGCGTGGGTCGACACCGACCCGCTGGAACTCACCGCGCGCGAATTCGGCCTGATCGAAGCGCTGGCGCTGCGCCAGGATCGGCTCATCAGCCGCGCGCAGCTGATCGAATCGCTGTGCAGTTGGGACCAGGACCTGACCGACAACGGCCTGGACATCGCCGTGCACCGGTTGCGCCGCAAATTGCGCGGCAGCGGCGCGCGCGTCCGCACGGTGCGCGGGCTCGGTTACCTGCTCGAGGAAGGCGACGACCCGAAGGGCAACGCGTGACTCCGTCCGTATCCGCTGCACCCCTGCCGACGCCAACGCGGTCGCGACCGAGCCTGCGCCGACGCCTGCTCGCGTTCCTGCTCATCCCGATGCTGGTCCTGCTGCTGCTGGACGCCATGCTGACCTACGCCGTGGCGCTGTCGTACTCCAACCATGTGCACGACCGCGACCTCGCCGGCGACGCCCAGTCCATCGCGGCCCTGCTGCAGCACGACGCACTGCCCGGCGAAATCTCCGCGCAGGCGCGCTTCCTGCTCGACTACGATCCCGCCGGCCGCAACTACTTCGACATCCGCAGTCGCCAGCACGGACTGGTCAGCGGCAACGGCCACCTGCAAGGACCGACCGTCCACGCGCACATCGGCCAGGCGCCGATCCTGTTCGACACCCGGCTCGGCCACACTCCGCTGCGCGCGGCCACGGTGGCGATTCCCGATCCGCGCCATGCGCAGGACGTGCTGGACATCACCGTCGCGGAAACCCTGCACGACCGGCACATGATCGCGCGCGAAATCCTGCTGCTCAGCGTGTCCCTGCAACTGCTGCTCATGCTTCTGCTGCTGGGACTGGTCTGGTTCGGCGTGGACGTCGGCCTGCGCGGACTGGAACCGCTGACCCGTCGCCTGGCGCGACGTGAACGCACACTGGCACCGATCGACGACAGTGATGTCCCCCGCGAACTGCTGCCGCTGACCCGCACCATCGACACCCTGTTCGGACGCCTGCGCGGACTGATGGCACTGCAGGAACGCTTCATCGCCGACGCCGCGCACCAGTTGCGCACACCGCTGACCGGGCTGTCCCTGCACGTGGAGCGGGCGCAGGCCCACGCCCACGACCCGGCACTGCGCGATGCGTTGCACCACATCGAGCGGCTCAATGCGCGCGCCGCTCGCACTGCGCGCCAGCTGCTGGCGCTGACGCGGGCGCAGACTCCGCACGAAGACGAGCAGGACCGCGCCATCATCGATCTCGGCACGCTTGTTCCCGAGACCGTCGGCGACCGCGTCCACGAAGCCATCGCCGCGGGCGTCGACCTCGGCTACGAGGGCACCACCGAGGCGACGCCGATTCTCGGCAACGCCGGCGCCTTGCGCGAGCTGCTCGACAATCTGCTCGACAACGCCCTGCGCTACGCCGGTCGCGACGGCCAGGTCACCGTCAGCCTGCGAGCGGCCGATGCCGATGGCGGTCCCCGGATCATCGTCGAGGACGACGGTCCCGGCGTCGCCGACGAGTTCCTGTCACGCCTGGGCGAACGCTTCTTCCGCACGCCCACCTCGCACGGCGACGGCACCGGACTTGGCCTGGCCATCGTGCAACGCATTGCGGAACGTCACGCAGCCAGCGTGGTCTACGCTCGCGCCCCGTCTGGAGGATTGTTGGTGGATATTCGTTTTCCTGCCATGAGCATTACGGCATGAATGCACGCAGGACCCTGTTCGTGCAGGCACGTCGCCTGCTGCTCCCTGTACTGGCCGCATCGGGTATGACGTTGCTCGGCGGCTGCATCAACACGCCCCTGCCAAAGCTCGACCACGCGCTTCCCGCCCACTGGCGGCACGCGACCGCCACACCCGCGAAAAGGCCACCGGCCGACCTGCACGACTGGTGGAAGACTTTCCATGATCCGCTGATCAACCACCTAGTCGATCAGGCGTTGACCGGCAATCTGGATGTCGCCATGGCGCGCGAGCGCCTGCTCGCTGCGCGCGCGCTGTATCAAACCCGCCATGCGCCCGTCCTGCCGAGCCTGCGCGTGCGCACGGACGATCCGGTCGATCCCGATGCCTCGTCTTCGTATTTCGTGATCGGCTTCGACGCCACCTGGGAACTGGGTCTTTTCGGCCGCGCTCAGGGCATCAGTCGGGTCGCCGCGGGGCACTTGTTCGCCGCACGTGCGACGCTGCGCGATGCACGCGTGTCGCTGGTCGCCGAAGTCGTTCGTGAAGCGATCGCGCTGCGCTCGGCGCAGGCCAGCGAGCGCTGCCTGCAACAGATTCTCCGCGCACGCCAGCGGCAGGCGGCGCTGGTGCGCCGTCGCGTGCAACTCACGCTGGCCGACCGCAGCGACCAGGCGCGCGCGGATGCCGCCGCGGACACCGCACGCGCCGCACTCGCGCAGCCGCGCATGGAGATCCAGCACGCCGCCCAACGCTTGGCACTGTTGCTCGGCAAGAACGAACCCGATCCGGCCTGGCTGCATCCGGGCGCACAGCCCCGACTCGGTCCGACCGGTCCCGTCGCAGCGCCGGCATCCTTGCTGCGCACCCGGCCAGGCATCGCGCAAGCCGAGGCGAACGTGGTGGAAGCGGCGGGCGAACTCGGCATCGCGCACGCCGACCTGTATCCGCACATCGGCTTCGGCGCCTCGATGCTGTGGTCGACGAACATCGCCACCTACAAGCACGACGGGGGCACCAACGCGATCGGCACACTGGGACCGATCATCGACATCCCGCTGTTCGACTGGGGCATGCGCATCTCGCACGACCACGCACAGTCGCACCGCCTGCGCGCTGCGGTGATGGCCTACCGCAAGGCCGTACTCGCCGGTGTCGCCGACGTCGAGAATGCGCTCGGCGATCTGCAGCAGCAACGCCAGCGCGAACGCGCCGACGCTCGTGCCGCGGATGCGTGGCGGCGCGCCAACGGCTCTCAGCGCGTGCGTCGACGGCTCGGCTTGTCCAGCGACCTCGACACCACCGATGCGCGTGTCGCCTACGAACGCGCGCGGCTCGAACTCGTGGCGGCGAGACAGGATCGCGATCTCGCCTATGTCGCGCTGTACAAGGCGCTGGGCGGCGCGCCGCCACTGCCGGCACGCGACGACCGCGCCGCCACCGCGCACCCGGAGACGCACTGATGGTCGCCCTGGCGCGCAAGACGCTGATCTACGAATGGCGGCGCTTTCTGCCCGCGGTACTCGCGGTGGGCTTCGCCGGCCTGCTGCAGTTGCTGCAGGCCGCGCTGGTGCTGGGCATCTTCGGCGGTGCGGCGGTCTACATCACCGGTTCCAGCGGCAACCTGTGGGTCGGCTACCCCGGCACGCAAAGCGTCGACCAGGGACGCGGCATCTCGCCCGACGTGGCGACGCTGCTGTACATGCAGCCGGAAGTGACCCGCGTCGAGCCGTTCCTCTGGGTCGACGGCGACTGGCGCGGCGGCGGCACCGGCGGCGTTTCGGTGTTCGTCTCCGGTATCGACCCCGGTCCGCACGGCCTGATGTTCGCCCACGCCCTGTCGCCCTCGCTGCGCGAGCGGCTGCGCGAACCCGATGCGGTCATCGTCGATCGCGCGGACCTCGACAAGCTCGGTGTCGGCATCGGCGGCAGCGCCAGCATCAACGGACACCGCGTGCACGTGGTCGGCGTCGCCAGCGGCCTGCGCGCGCTGGGCGGCGTCAACGTGGTCACCTCGTTGGACACGGCGCGACGACTGGACAGCGACCCGAGCGACGTCGGTCGCCCGACCTATCTGGTCGCCCGTCTGCGCGACCCGAAGCAGGCCGCGCAGATCGCCCGCACGCTGAACGGCCGTCACGGCTTCGGCCCCTACCGCGTGTGGACGGCCAAACACTTCGCCCGCCGCACCATGCTGTTCTGGCTGTTCGACACCGGCGCCGGCGCCGGCGTGCTGTTCCTGGCCGGCATCGTGTTCCTGGTCGGCGCCGTCATCACCAGCCAGGCGCTGGCCGCGGCGGTGATCGGCTCGATCCGCGAATACGCCACGCTCAACGCACTCGGCGTCGGCGTGCGCGCCCTGCGCTGGGTGATCCTCGAAGAAGCGCTGTGGGTCGGTGCGCTGGGGCTGGCCGGCGCGGCCATTCTCGGCAGCCTGCTGATTCTGCTGGCACGCCGCGAGGACGTGCCAGTGGTGCTGAACCTCCCGGTGACGCTTGCCTGCGTGTTCCTGGTCCTGGCGCTGGCCGTCGTCTCCGGCCTGGGTTCCATGCGCAGCCTGCGCCGCGCCGATCCCGCCACGCTGCTGCGGTGATCCGATGAATACCGTCACCTCGCCCTCGCTGGAAGCCCGTCATGTGTGCAAGTCGTTTCGCGCCGGACGCATCGTGTCGACCGTCCTGGACGACTTGTCGCTGCACGTGGACGCCGGCGAACTGACCCTGATCTGCGGCCCCTCCGGCTGCGGCAAGAGCACGCTGCTGTCGATCCTCAGCGGCCTGCAGCCGGCCGACAGCGGCCATGTCCACGCGCTCGGGGAATCCCTCGACGACATGGACAAGCGTGCGCTGGAGCGCTTCCGGCTGCTGCACACCGGCTTCGTGTTCCAGGGCTTCAACCTGTTCCCCGCGCTGACCGCCTTCGAGCAGGTTGCGCTACCGCTCGGCTACCTCGGTCTGAAGCGCGACATCGTCCGCGCCAGGGCACGGACCGCGCTGGACGAGGTCGGCCTGGGACCACGCATGCACCTGCGCCCCGCCGAGCTCTCCGGCGGCGAGAAACAGCGCGTCGCCATCGCCCGCGCACTGGCCAAGGAACCGGCGCTGCTGTTCGCCGACGAACCGACCAGCTCGCTCGATGCCGCCAACGGGCAGATGGTCATCGACATGCTGCACCGGATCGCCCGCCGCCACGGCACCACGGTGCTGTGCGTCAGTCACGACCCGCGCCTGATCGGCCACGCCGACCGCCTGCTGACCATGGAGGACGGCCGCATTCTCGAAGATCGACGCCCCTCGGCGACCGACACCGTCCACCCCATCTCCGGAGCGTCCCGATGATTCGTTCGCAGACTTCCTTCCTGTTGCTGACCGCGCTGGTCACGGGCATGCTCGGCGCCTGCTCGCACCCGCAGAACGATGCCCAGACGCCGGCTGCTCACGAGACGCCGAAGTACGCCGCCGTGGCGCGCGGACGCATCGACATCGAGGCCGGGCTGCTGCCGCTCGACGCCTCTGTGTCCGGCGTGGTCGCGCACGTGAAGGTCCACACCGGCGACCGCGTGAAGCGCGGCGAGGTGCTGGCGATACTGCACACCGACCAGGCGCAGGCCGCCGTGACCGTGGCCCGTGGCACACTGCAGCAGGCACAGGCGCAGGCACGCCTGATCGCCGCCAAGCGCAAGGCCGCCCGGCATCAGGCCGGACTGCTGGCCAAGGCCGCAGCCGCCGGCGCGGACTCGGGCCAGCACGCCGCCGCCGCCGCCGAACACGTGACCGAACTCGACGCCCAGGCTGCTTCGGCCCAGGCCGCCGTGACCGTGGCGCAGGGTCACCTGCAGCAGGCCGAACGCGTGCTGCAACTGCACACGATCCGCGCTCCGCGCGATGCCCAGATCGTCGACGTCGCCACGCAGCCAGGACAGACCGTATCGCCGCAGAGCGGACCATTGTTCCACCTGCTGCCGGACGCACCGCGCATCGTCGTGGCCGAACTCGACAGCACGTTCGCCGACCGGGTCCATGCCGGCATGCAGGCCGAGATCGTGCTCGACGACGACAGCGCGCAGTCACTGGGCCGCGCCCACGTGATCGAGGTCGGCCAGGTCTACGAGACCGCGCGTCTGGACGGCGACAGCCCGCAGCGCGGACACGCGCGCACGGTACGCTGCCTGCTGCGATTCGATCACGCCGTGGCGCGGCGCATCGGCCAGCGCGTGCTGGTGCGCTTTCTGAAAGGCACCGGCCCGAGCACGCACGGCTGAGCACGCGCGTCTGAAAGGTTGCCGAAACCGCCGCGTGCGATGTTGCGCGGGGCGCACTGCGCCGTCCGATTCCGTTCGCGAGACAACATGATCGAGAAGGTCGACTTCCTGTTCGAAGGCGGACCCCGCGGGGTGCTGCTGATCCACGGCCTGACCGGCACGCCTGCCGAAATGCGCCTGCTGGGCAAGGGGCTGCATCGCGCCGGCTTCACCGTGCACGGCATGCAGCTGGCCGGACACTGCGGCGACGAGGACGACCTTCTCGCCACCGATTGGCACGACTGGTACGCAAGCGTGCAGGACGCCGCCGATGCCCTGCAACAGCGATGCACACAGGTCTTCGTGGCCGGCCTGTCCATGGGCGCGCTGCTGGCGCTGCTGCTGGCCGCGGACCGCCCCGACCACATTCACGGCGTGGGCGTCCTCGGCGCGACGTTCCGCTACGACGGCTGGAGCATTCCGCGACTCGGTCGCCTGTCCTTCCTGCTTCCGCTGGTGAAAAAACTGGGCATCGGCCGCCACCGCTGCTTCATGGAGCAGCCGCCCTACGGCTTGCGCGACGAACGCATCCGCGCCACCGTCAGCGCGGCCATGCTGGGCGGCGATAGCGCCGCCGCCGGCCTTCCCGGCAATCCCTGGCACTCGCTGGCCGACATGTATCTGCTCGCCGCGCACACCCGTCGGCGACTGCCTCAGGTCCAGGCGCCCTGCTTCATCGCGCACGCCACCGAGGACGACGTTGCCAGTCTGCAGTCGAACGCCATGCTGGTGCACGACCGCGTGTCCGGTCCCGTGGAAATGCTGCCGCTGGAGGATAGCTACCACATGATTACCATCGACCGGCAACGCCGCCTGCTGCATGCACGCCTGAGCGCCTTCTTCGACCGCCACGCCACGGCACCGGACGCCGACGCGCCCCTGGCCAGCGTGGCCTGAGCGCCCTGCAGACTGCCTGCCATGCAACCGACCGTCTTTTCCCTGTGGCTGCTGACCGTGGTGCTGGACACCGTGGGGCAGCTGGCCTTCAAGGCCGCCGCCGGCGATCCCGAGGCGGGCGACGGCCTGGCCCGCTGGCGCCACATGCTGGCGCGACCGTGGATCTGGCTCGGCGGCGTCTGCTATGTCTTCGAATTCCTGGCCTGGATCGCCTTCCTGACACTGGTGCCGCTCGGACGCGGTCTGCTGCTGGGCTGCATCAACATCGTGGCGATCATGCTCGCCGGCCGGCTGCTGTTCGGCGAGACGCTGACGCCCCGACGCGTGACCGGCATGGTGCTGATCACGCTCGGCGTCGCCCTGGTCGGAGCCGGCCTGTGAAGCGCTTCTACTTGATCGGATTCGGCGCGCTGCTCACGTTCGACACGCTGGCGCAGATCTGCTTCAAGCTGGCCGGCATGCATGCGCTGCCGCTGCAGCCGAATCTCGCCTGGCTGCTGCGCCTGTTCACCCACCCGTGGGTGTACGGCGCCGTCATCGGCTACCTGGGCGCGTTCTTCACCTGGATGACGCTGCTCAAGCATGCGCCGATCGGCCCGGCGTTCGCCGCCTCGCACCTGGAAGTGGTGACGGGCCTGCTGCTGGCGGTGCCGATCTTCGGCGAGCACATCACGCCCGTGCAGGGACTCGGCGCCATCGCCATCGTCGGCGGCATTCTCGTTCTGGCCAAGGGCGAAGGCGATGCCGCACCGGACTGACCGCCGCGAGATCCCGCCCACAGCCGGGCTGCCGCTGCAGTTCGGCGACCTGTACGGCCGCGCGGACCCACTGCCCCATGCTCTTGCCCCCTTCCTCGGCACCGCCGACGCGCTGACGACCTGCTCGGGCACGGCCGCGCTGGTCGTGGCGCTGCGCGCGCTGGCTTCGATCAGTGAACGCCGCGAAGTGATCGTGCCGGCCTACACCTGCCCGCTGGTCGCCATTGCGGTCGCCCACTGCCATCTGCAACTCGTGCTGTGCGACACCCTGCCCGGACACTTCGCGCTGGACCCCGAGTCACTACAGCGGCTCGCCGGCCCGGAGACGCTGGCCGTCGTGCCCGCGCACCTGGGCGGATGCCCGGTCGATCTCGGCGAGGTGTGCGCCATCGCCCACGCCGTCGGCGCACGTGTGATCGAGGACGCCGCGCAGGCGCTCGGCGCCCGCCACGCCGACGGCACGCCCGCGGGCATGGCGGGCGACATCGGGCTGTACAGCCTCGCCGCCGGCAAAGGACTGAGCACCTACGAAGGCGGACTACTGGTCACGCGCGATGCAAACCTGCGCGACGTGCTGCACGCCAACGCGCGGGACACGCTGCCGCAGCGCTTCGGATGGGAGTTCCGGCGCAGCATCGAACTGCTCGGTTACGGGCTGCTGTACCGCCCACGCGGCCTGCGACTGGCCTACGGCGCGCCGCTGCGCCGCGCCCTGCGTCGCGGCGATCCGGTCGACGCGGTCGGCGACCGGTTCCCGATGGAGATCCCGCTGCATCGACTCGGACGCTGGCGTCAGCGCGTCGCAGCGCGCGCGGCCAAGCGTCTGCCGGCGTTCCTGCATCGAACACGCACGCAGGCCATGCAGCGGCGGGCACGTCTGGGCGCCCTGCCCGGCCTGCGCGTGCTCGACACACCACCCGGCGCACAGGGCACCTGGCCGTTCTTTCTGCTGCTGTGCGATGACGCGGCCACGCGCGACACGATCATGGCTGCCCTGTGGACGAGCGGTCTCGGCGTCAGCCGGCTGTTCATCCACGCGCTGCCGGACTACGCCGATCTGACAACGATTCTGCCTGCGGCGACCACACCGCACGCACGGGACTTCGCCGCACGCAGCTTCACATTGACCAACAGTCCATGGCTGGACGACGCACGCTTCGAACGCGTCGTCCGACAACTGCGCGCCAAACTAAGCGGGTGACCGCGCAGGCTCAGCCCGCGCGCCGGGCGGCGTCGATGACCGTCAGCAGACGCCGGTTCACCGCATGCTGCTGTGCCTGCCAGGCGGCCAGGTCCGCGTCCGAAACCGGCGGCTGCCGATCCAGTGCGGACAGGACGCGCTTCCACCACTGCGCGTAGCGCGCCATCGACACCTCGCCGGTGACGTCGCTACCGACAAGACGACCGTCCAGCGCGCGGATCGCCGCATGCAGATCGTGTTCGCGCAGACAGCCCTGGTCCCAGTTGGTGCGTGCGTCCTCGGGACTCAGCACGTCCTTGTCGATGGACAGATAGACCGGCGTCTCGCTGCGCGCCATCTCCGTACGGAAAGTCTGCAGCAGCGACGGCACGTCCGCGAAGTTGCGGAACGCGGCGCCCAGCCCCACCGCACGCGCCCAACCGGTGCGCGCGCCGATGGACCAGTAGGTCAGGCGCCCCCGCCGCAGCGGACCGAGATGATTTTCCCAGGCATGGACCGGGCCGATGTCCGACGAAGTGATACCGACTACGTGCACGTGCAGCACGTTGGGCAGCTGCGTGACATCGCGCACCCACGAACCGCAATGCACGCCGAAGGCGAACCGCATGTTGTCGGGATGGTTGTCGAAGACCACCACCTCCAGCGGCCCATGCTGCAACGCGGCGCGCTCGATCAGCGGCAGGCTCAGGTGATGGAAGTCGCCGCTGCCGGTGAAGAACGTACCGCCCTCGCGCGGCAGCAGCTCGCCCAGCCGCTGCGCGAAGCCGCGCAGCTGACGCCGGCTGCAAGCGAAACGCAGCGGCGCGTTCCAATGCGCGAGCGGCACCACCACCGCCTGCGGCAGGGTGTCCACGGAGCCATCCAGATCAAGCACCACCGGGCGCATGCGCATGCTTTTCCTCGTACCAGTGACGGTCGCTTTCGAAATGCCGCGAGAGCCGCTTCAGCGCCCCGCGCAGCAAAAGATTTCGCGGACGCACCGCGTGCCGCGTGAAGGTCATGCGGGCGCCGAGATGGGCCTTCACCTCCGGGTCGGTCCAGCCGGCGATGTAACGACGCAGGCCCTGCGTCCGCGCGTATTCGAGATTGTGCATCCAGCTCACCGCGTACAGATTGCATTCGCGCGCCTGCGGATAGGCGAAGCCCACGTACTTGTCGACCAGCGCATCGCCGTGGCGATAGCACAGGTTCCAGCCGATCATCTCGCCCTCGCGCCGGTAGACGAAGACCACGCCGCCACTGTCGCCGTCCTGGAGCACGTCACGGAAGAACGCCTCGGTCAGGCGGTCGAAATGGATCTCGCTCTGCGCATAGACGGCGGCGTACAACCGCATGAACGCAGCGCGCACCTGCGGATCGCCGAAGCGCGGATCGCCCGTCGCCACGGTCTCCACCTGCAGTTGCTCGCGAGCGCGCAGTTTGCGGCGAATATCCTTGCGCGCACCTTTCGACAGGCGCGCCAGATACGCGTCGACGTTTTCGAAATCGATCGGCACCCAGGCCAGCGCCTGCCCTTCCAGCAGCACGAAGCCACGGTCGGCACAGGCTTCGGCGAAGGCATCGCACCAGGCGTTGCCGTGCGCATCGAGCAGCGGCGAATCCTGCGGAATGTCCTTGACGATGAGGAACGGACATTCGCGTCCGTGCGTGTCGACGAGTTCCCCTGCCAGCGCGGCCGGATCGGCAGACGCCGGCAACCAGGCGTACTCGCTGACCGTGGTGCCGACGAAACGCGTGCGCGGCTGCAGCCAGCGCGACCAGCGCCGATAGCCGGGCAGACCGCTCACTCGCGCGCGCAGCGCCGGGTCGGCGGTGGTCAGGAGGTCGAACGGCGCGACGAAGCCCGGCATGCCGCCGACGACCGTGTCGGCGGCGAAGTCTTCCGGCGGATGCCGCAGGAAATGCCGCACCAGGGCCTCGGGTTCCAATTGCGATACGAAAGGCATGTGCAAGATTGCCTGACTAGATTGCGGGATACACGACGGCTACGCCGCCGTCCTTGCGCCACTGCGGCGCGGATGCGGCGGCACGGCGGTCCCCGCTGGGAGTCCCCACATGAACGCATCCGTACAAGAGCAAGTTTTCAAGATCATCGCCGAACACGGCAAGGTCGACGTCGACCAGGTCACCCCCGAGTCGACACTGAAGGATCTGAACATCGCGTCCCTCGAAGCGATCGAGATCATCTTCGACATCGAGGAGCACTTCGACATCAACATGCCCGACCGCGACCCGGACTTCGACGCCGACTCGGCCAAGGGCCTGGTCGACGCGGTCGAGGAAGCGCTCGCCGCGAAACAGGACGGAGCCGCCGACGCCGGCGCCAAGGCCTGACCCGGACGACCGTCCGCCCCCTCCGAAAACAGGAAACGCACATGCGACGCATCGTCATCACCGGCATGGGCGCGATCAGCGCTTGTGGCATGGGCGCCGAGCCGCTCTGGCAGGCCATGCGCGACGGCCGCAGCGCGATCGCGCCGCTGGTCTCGCCCGATCCCGCCGCGCAACTGCGCATGAAGGTCGCCGCGCAACTGCGGGATTTCGACCCGACCGCGCATTTCGACAGCGCGCGCCTCGGCCTGCTCGACCGCACCGGCCAGATGTGTCTGGTCGCCGCGCGCGAGGCAGTCGCCCAGGCCGGCATCGACTTCGGCCGCGACGGTCTGGCGGCGCGCACGGCCACGGTGATCGGCACCGGCGTCGGCGGCGAGATCGCTCGCGACGAGCAGGGCCGGAAGGTCCACGGCGAGGGTTCCTCGCGCGTGCACCCACTGTCCATCGTGCGCATGATGCCGAACGCGCCGGCCAGCCATCTCAGCATCGAGTTCGGCGTCACCGGACCGGCCTTCGGCGTGGTCAGTGCCTGCGCATCCTCGAACCACGCCGTGATCCAGGCCGCCGCCATGCTGCGCAGCGGCCTCGTCGACGCTGCGTTGGTCGGCGGCACCGAATCGTGCTTCAGCCTGCCCGGCCTGCGCGCCTGGGAAGCCATGCGTGTAGTCGCCGACGACACCTGCCGGCCGTTCTGCAAGCAGCGCCGCGGCATGGTGCTGGCCGAAGGCGCGGGCGTGTTCGTGCTGGAGACGCTGGAGCATGCCCGCGCGCGCGACGCGACGATCCTGGCCGAGTTGGCCGGCTTCGGCATGAGCGCGGACGCCGGCGACATTGTCGCGCCCTCGGCGGACGGCGCAGCGCAGGCCATCCGCGCCGCACTCGACGACGCCGGTCTGGCGCCGGAGCAAGTCGGCTACATCAACGCCCACGGCACCGCGACGCCGGCCAACGATCCGACCGAGACGCGCGCCATCCGCCAGGTCTTCGGCGCGCATGCCGAACGGCTGGCCGTATCCTCGACCAAGGGCGTGCACGGCCACGCACTGGGCGCCGCCGGCGCGCTGGAACTCATCGCGGCCATCGGCGCGCTGCGCGAAGACATCCTGCCACCCACGGCGAACTTCCTCGACGCCGATCCTGCCTGCGACCTGGACTACGTGCCCAACACGGCGCGCGCGCAGCGCGTCGACGCGGTGCTGTCCAACTCGTTCGCCTTCGGCGGTCTCAACGCCGTACTGGCGCTGCGCCGCTGCGAGGACTGAGCGCCGGCCTGCACCACTGCACAAAGCAAGGCCCCGGCGCGAACGCCGGGGCAGACTTGCAGCGGACTCCCCCATCATGCCTTGCACCGGGCGCGCTCAGGCAGCGCGCTTGGCCTTGGTCAGCAGCTGGTCCAGCAGCGCGATGCCGAGGTCGATCTCCTCGGTGGTGATGTGCAGCGACGGCGCCAGCGTGATGACATTCTTGTAGTAGCCGCCAATATCCAGCACCAGACCGATCTTCTTGCCGTTGTGCTCCAGCTCGCCGGCCAGACCGATGTCGACCATGCGATCGACCAGCGCCTTGTTCGGCGTGAAGCCGTCCTCGGTGCAGATCTCGCAGCGCAGCGCCAGACCCAGGCCGTCGACGTCGCCGATCTCCTTGTGCCGCTTCTGCAGGTCCTGCAGACCCTCCAGGAAATGCGCGCCCTTGGCCATGACCATGGCTTCGTAGTCGGTCTCGTGCATCATGCGCAGCGCCTCCAGCCCGACCGCGGTGCCCAGCGGGTTGGCGTTGAAGGTCGAATGCGTGGAACCCGGCGGGAACACCTCGGGATTGATCAGCTCTTCGCGCGCCCACAGGCCCGACAGTGGATTGAGGCCATTGGTCAGCGCCTTGCCGAAGACGATCATGTCCGGCGTCACGCCGAAGTGCTCGATGGACCACAGCTTGCCGGTGCGGAAGAAGCCCATCTGGATCTCATCGGACACCATCAGGATGCCGTACTGGTCCAGTACCTTCTTCAGGCCCTTGAAGTAGTTCATCGGCGGAACGATGTAGCCGCCGGTGCCCTGCAGCGGCTCGATGTAGAACGCCGCGTACTCGCACTCGCCGACCTTCGGGTCCCACACGCCGTGGTACTCGGTCTCGAACAAGCGCGCGAACTCGGCCACCAGGTGCTCGCCGTACTCTTCCTTGTCCATGCCCTTGGGGCGGCGGAACGGATACGGATACGGCAGGAACATCGCGCGCTCGCCGAAGTGGCCGTAGCGGCGGCGGTAGCGGTAGCTGGAGGTGATCGCCGACGCGCCCAGGGTACGGCCGTGATAACCGCCCTCGAAGGCGAACATCAGGCTCTTGCCACCGGTGTAGTTGCGCACGATCTTCAGCGAATCCTCCACCGCCTGCGCGCCGCCGACGTTGAAGTGCACGCGCCCCGGCAGACCGAACTTGCGCTCGGCATCGACGGCGATGGTCCGGGCCAGCTCGATCTTCTCGCGGTGCAGATACTGGCTGGCAACCTGCGGCAGGTGATCGATCTGGCGCTTCAGCGCATCGTTCAGACGCGGATTGGCGTAGCCGAAGTTCACCGCCGAGTACCACATCTGCAAATCCAGGAACGGCGTCCCGGCGGTGTCGTACATGTAGCTGCCTTCGCAGCGGTCGAACAGCTTCGGCGGATCGGTGTAGTGGACGGTGTCGCCGAAGGAGCAGTATTTCGCCTCGTCGGCCAGCAGGGCCTCGTCGGTCTCGGTCGCGGTCTCGGGGACCCGCATTGCAACGGTATTCATGCCAGATGGACTCGCAGGGGGAAGAGTTCGGGGAAGGTGTCGCCGAGCCGCTCCGGCAGCGTGTCGAGCAGTGCGCACGCGTCGGAGAAATCGACGATGGTCCGGTGCGGGATGCCCGCGCGCCGGCAATGGGAAATCAGTTTCTTCTTGGCGAACACGTAATCGGCGATGCCGGCGACGCAGAAGTCGGACTGGCCGTCGCCGATCATCAGCACCTTTTCGTGGCCGCGCGCGATCGCGCACTTGCACGTGCCGCTGGCGGCGGCGCAGGCGGCGTCGGCATGCGGCGAGTTCAGTTGCCAGCCGCGCTCGCCGTCGTGCAGCAGGCGGTTGGCGCGAACCGGAAGGTCGCCCAGGCCGTGGCGCGCCAGGATGCGGCGGATCGCGTAGTCCAGGCCGTCGCTGACGACCTGCACCGCCATGCCGCGGCACTGCGCCTCGGCCACGAAGCCGGGAAAGGCGGGATCGATGGGCAGGGCATCGAGCGCCGCGTCGACCTCGTCCAGCGAGGCGTCGATCAGCGCGATCTGCGCCGTCATGCACTCGCGCGAACCGATGGCACCGTCACGCCAGCGCGCTTCGATCGCCTCCCATTCGGGAAGCGCGAAACGACTCAGCAGTGCATCGGTGACATCGTCGAGGGCGATGGTGCCGTCGAAGTCACACAGAATGGTCCAGTCGTGCAAGGCAGCGGTTCCGCAGCAGTTCGATGGGCTTTCAGCCTAGAACCGCATTCTTTCGACGCCCTTTCCCGCTCCTGCCGCCGCACAGAAGTACTCAGCCCGTCTTCAGCCGAACCGTCGCGCAGCGTGAAACGGACGCGATTCCCTGTCTAGCAGCCGTCCGCATGCTCGAACCCTGCCTGCTCCACGCAGCATCGACCGTCACGGACGAAGCACGTCCACGACGAAACCATGCGCGTGCCGCCCGCGCGACGGATCTCAGTCGAAACGGTCGTCCCGCGTCCAGATCACGCCGTCTTCCTGCTTGACCGGGAAGCAGGCGATCGGCTCGTAGGCCGGCGGACAGGTCGGCTTGCCCGAACGCACGTCGAAACGTGCACCGTGCCGCGGGCATTCGACCTCGAAACCGTGCACCTCGCCACCGGCGAGGTCGCCGCCATCATGCGTGCAGGTGTCCTCGACCGCGTAGTAATCGCCGTCGATGTTGTAGACCGCGATCGGCGTGTCGCCGTCCCACACCACCTTGAACTCGCCCGGCAGCAGTTCGCCGCTGGGACCGACCTCGATCCACTCGCTCATGCGGCATACTCCGCGGAAAGGGGCTTGGACAGCCATTCGAAGCGCAGATCGTCGCGCTTGGGGATGCCGAAGCGTTCGTCGCCGTAGGGGAACGGCGCGTGCTCGCCGGTGCGCCGGTAGCCGCGACGCTCGTACCAGGCGATGAGGTCGTCGCGCACGTCGATGACGGTCATGCGCACCTCGCGGCAGTGCAGGTCGTCGCGCAGACGGCGTTCGGCCTCGGCCAGCACCGCGCGCCCCAGGCCGCCGCCCTGGCGTCCCGGCTGCACGGCGAACATGCCGAAGTAGCCGAAATCGCCCTTGCGCTCGATGTGGCAGCAGGCCAGCAGTATGCCGTCCTGCTCGGTCAGCAGCACCTGGCTGCCGGCGCGTTCGATGTCGGCGGCGACGCCCTCGGGATCGATGCGCTGGCCGTCCAGCAGGTCGGCCTCGGTGGTCCAGCCGACGCGACTGGCGTCGCCGCGATAGGCCGATTCCACCAGCGCCACGATGGCGGGGATGTCCGTACGCTGCGCGGCGCGGAAACTGAGGGAAAGCTCGTTCGTCATAGCCGCCATGATAGCGTCCGCGCGGCCGGATCGGCCACGCGGACGCTGTGCGGTCAGAATCCGGACGGACGCTCGTGCGCGACCTTCAGCTTGCGCTCCATGGCGCGCCCGACGCGGGCGATCACGCCTTCCTCGAACAGGCGGCCAACCAGCGTCACGCCGTACGGCACGCGACGCGGCGGCGAGAAGCGCGGCAGCGGATGTGCCGGATCGGGCGCCCAGTCGCTGCGCGCCTGCGAGATGTGCACGAAACCGGTGCGCAGGGTCAGCGACGGCTGCCCGGTCATGTTGCTGATGACCATCATGTCGTCGCGCATGGACGGAATCAGCAGCAGGTCGACTTCAGACATGAGTTCCGCCATCGCCTGGGCGACCTTGCGCCGCAGACGGTCGGCCTGCACGTAGTCCACCGCCGACAGGAAGCGCGACTCACGGAACAGGTTCGGCCAGGCGTCCGGCGTCTGTACGGTCAGCTCGGCGTCCTTGCCGCTCAGGGTCAGCTCCTCGAACGCCGCCGCGGCCTCGGCGAACAGCAACAGGTTGAGCGAGTCGTAGGGCCAGTCCGGCAACGAGACCGGCTTGGTTTCCAGTCCCAGTTCGCGCAGGGTCTTCACGGCGTCGCGATCCAGCTCGGTGGCCGGAGCTTCCTTCATCCAGTCCGGGAAGTAGCCGACCTTCAGCCCCTTCACCGACGCGCCGGCGTCGTAGTCCAGTCGGCTCGGCACACTGTAGACGTCACCCGCGTCCGGTCCGGTGATGGCGTGCAGGATCAGCATGGTGTCTTCGACCGAACGCGTCAGCGGGCCGAGCTTGTCCATGGTCCAGCACAGCGTCATCGCGCCGGTGCGCGGCACGCGGCCGAAGGTCGGGCGCAGACCGGTGACGCCGCAGCGCATCGCCGGATCGATGATGCTGCCCTGGGTCTCGCTGCCGATGGCGAAGGCCACCAGACCCGCGCCGGTCGCCGAGCCCGGCCCCGCGCTGGAGCCGCCGGAGCCCTCTTCCGGCACCCACGGATTCATGGTCTGCCCGCCGAACCAGATGTCATTCAGCGCCAGCGCGCCCATGCTGAGCTTGGCCACCATCACCGCGCCGGCGTCGTGGAGCCGCTTTACCACCGCCGCGTCTTCCTTCGGCACGCGGTCGCGGAACGGCTCGGCGCCGTAGGTGGTGCGGATGTCCGCGGTGTCCAGCAGGTCCTTGCCGCCCCAGGGAATGCCGTGCAGCGGACCACGGTACTTGCCGGCGGCGATTTCGCGATCGGCCTGACGCGCCTGCTTCAGCGCGTGGTCTTCCAGCAGCGTGATGACGCAGCGCAGCTTCGGATTGAAACGCTTGATACGCGCGATGTAGATCCTGGTCAGGCGCTCGGACGTGAGCCTGCCGCTGCGGATCCACTGGCTCAGCTGGACTACGCTGGAGAAGGCGATGTCCTCGTCGCGCGTCGGAAGCGGGCCGGCGTCGTCCATGGCTGGCTGGAAACGGTCCGCGGCAGGGCCGACCGCATGACCGGGCAGCTGCGGATTCCATACCGTGGCCGGCGCCAGACTGTCCTCCAGCGCCACCTTGTTCGGCCCCGTGCGGCGCTCCAGTACGCCCGCCATCGACGTGCGCCAGCTCGACGCGGCCTGTTCGCGCTGCGCCGGAGTCATGCGGACCCGCACCAACTTCTCGGCCTGCGCGAAGGTCATGTCGGTGACCTCCGGACCGGCACCGGCGCCGTCGTTGAAGGTCGGCGCCGTGCCCGGCACATTCTTCGTGGTGGCCTGAGCCTGGAGCTTGAAGGCAGCGAAGGCGCCCAGCACGCCGATGGGCAGGCGGGTCAGAAACTGGCGACGCGATTTCATGGACATTCCCCAACAGGGCGCGTCCGCTGCTCCAGCCACGCATGCCGGCCGCTGGACGACGCGCCGGTGATCGGTGGCGTCCATGTGCTCCCTGGACTGCGTGCTTCCGGCCGGCCTCGAGCTTCAGAGCATAGCGCATGCCCGAGCCGCTGGACGCCCGATGCGGATCAGGCCAGCAGCTTGCGCACCTTGGCCAGCGCCTCGATGAAACGGTCGATCTCCTCGCGCGTATTGTAGAACGCCATCGAGGCGCGCGCCGTGGCCGGCACGCCGTAGAAGTCCATCAGCGGATGCGCGCAATGATGCCCCGAACGCACGGCCACGCCCTCGAGATCGAGCATGGTCGCCAGATCGTGCGACTGCACGCCGTCGATCAGGAACGAGATCACCGCCGCCTTGTGCGCGGCCTCGCCGAAGATGCGCAGCCCCGGCACCTGCTTGAAGGCCTCCGTGGCGTACTCGAGCAGCGCCTGCTCGGTCGCCGCGACCCGTTCCATGCCGAGGCCGGAGAGGTATTCGGCGGCCGCGCCCAGACCGATGAACCCGGCGATGTTGGGCGTGCCGGCCTCGAACTTGTGCGGCGGATCGGCGAACTCGGTGCCGGAGAAGCGCACCTTGCGGATCATGTCGCCGCCACCGAAGAACGGCGGCATGGACTGCAGATGCTCGGGTCGGGCCCACAGCACGCCGGTGCCGGTGGGGCCGGCCATCTTGTGTCCGGTGATGGCGTAGAAATCGCAGCCGATCGACTTCACGTCCAGCGGCAGATGCGGCGCCGCCTGCGAACCGTCGATCAGCGAAGGGATGCCGCGCTCGCGGCAGGCCCTGGCCAGCTCGCGCACCGGATTGACCGTGCCCAGCACATTGGAGACATGGGTGAACGCGGCCAGCTTCACGTCCGGCGTCAGCTGCTCGACGAACTGCTCGACGATCAGCTCGCCCGCCTCGTTGATCGGTGCCACCTTCAACGTCGCACCGGTGCGTTCGCACACCAGCTGCCACGGCACGATGTTGGCGTGGTGCTCCATGGTCGTGACCAGGATGGTATCGCCGGGCTTCAGGCGCGGCAGCGCGAAACTGTAGGCCACCAGATTGATGGCGTGCGTGGTCCCGGAGGTGAACACCAGCTCGTCGCGGCTGTTGGCGCCGAGAAACTTCGCCAGAATGTCGCGCGCGCCTTCGTAGGCGGTAGTCGCTTCCTCGCCGAGCGCGTGCACCGCGCGCGCCACGTTGGCGTTGAAGCGGCTGTAATAGGCATCGACCGCATCGATCACCGCCTGCGGCTTCTGCCCCGTATTCGCGCTGTCCAGATACACCAGCGGCTTGCCGTGAACTTCGCGCGCGAGCACCGGGAAATCGGCGCGGATGGCGGACGGATCGAGCGGCTGGACCGGAGCTGGAGCTGACTTGGCGTTCATGACGGACTCGTGTGGGGAAACGGGAAATCGACCTACGGCGCGACGTCGCGATCACCGTGACTCTTCGGCGCCGACACGACGAGGAAGCGTACCGCAGCGCCGGACGCGTTGCGCAGACAATGTGTCGCACCCGGCGGCACGTGCAGTCCCTGCCCGGCACGGAGCCGATGATCAACGCCATCGAGCTCCATCGTCGCCTCGCCTTCCAGCACGTAGAAGAACTGGCGCGCACGGGCATGGCGATGGCGCGTCTCACTGGCCCCGGACGGCATGCGTTCCTCGATCACGCTGAGGTCGTCGCCGGCCAGCAGATGCCAGCCGTCGCAATCGCCGCCCCAGCGGTAGTGCTCGGCCACGCGCGCATCGATGACGGGCGTGGCCGAGCTCACGCCGCGGTCTCGCCGCCCGGAAGGCGTTCGGCCAGACGCTCGCCCAGATGTTCGCGCAGGGCTTCGTTATCCAGGTCGTCCAGCGCTGCGCGACAGAACGCCAGCGTCAGCAGCGTGCGCGCCGCCACCGCCGGAAGTCCGCGCGAGCGCAGATAGAACAGTGCGCGTTCGTCCAGCTGACCGACCGTTGCGCCATGCGCAGCCATCACTTCGTCGGCGTAGATTTCCAGCACTGGCTGCGTGTCGATCTCGGCATGCGGCGACAGCAGCAGGTTCTTGTTGCTGAGCGCGGCGTCGGCGCCGTCGGCGCCCTCGGCCACGGTGATCGCACCGTGGAACACGCCCCGGCCGCGCTGATCAGCCACGCCGCGCCACAGCGCATCGCTGGCGGTGTGCTTCGCCACATGCCGGATGTCCAGACGCGTGTCCAGATGCTGCCGACCGCCCGGCAAAAAGACGCCGCGCGTGTCCAGCCGCGCGCCTTCGCCGCGCAGTTCGGCGTCCAGCTCGCGGCGCACCAGACTTCCGCCCAGCTCCAGCGCGTGCACGCGCGCGTGCGCATTGGCATCCAGGCGCACGCGATCGCGGCGCATCAGCAGCGCGCCATCGGCGGCTTCCTGCAGACCGATCCACGCCAGTTTTGCCCTGGCATGCAGCACGATGTCGCTGACCTGCGTGCCCAGGTGCTTGTGCGGGCCAGTGCCGACATGATGCTCGATCAGCGTCAGCGACGCGTCCTCACCCAGCTCGACGATGTTGCGCGCATGCCAGGCCAGGTCCTCGTCGGCCGGCGTGCCGATCTGCACCAGATGCACCGGCGCGTCGATGCGCGCGCCCTGCGCCACGCGCAGCACCATGCCGTCGCCGGCGAGCGCCGCGTTGAGACGTGTGAAGGCATCGGCCGCCTGCTCACCGCCGCGACTGAGGAAGAAGCGCAGCGGTTCGGCATCCTCCACGAGCGCCTGAGACAGCGGATGCAGGCGCAACCCCTCCGGCAAGGCGTCCAGCGAGGACAGGTCGGCACGGAACACGCCATGCACGAACACCAGACGCGGACCGTCCACGCCGGGCAGGACGAAATCCGAGATATCGACCGCACGCGCGGCGGCCTCTGCATCGCCGGTCAGGAACGCGCGGCGCTCGAGCGCACGCAGCGCGGTGTATTTCCAGGCCTCGTTGCGCGCACCCGGAAGCCCCTCGCGCACGAAGGCCTCCAGCTGCTCGCGACGCAAGGCATCCAACCAGGGCAGACCGGCACCGGGCAGGCGCGCCAGCACGTCTGGAGCGCGCTCGGCCTGGGCTTCGACGAACGGCGACGCCATTACGCCGCTCCCGCCGGTTCGCCGTGCTCGGCGACCCAGGCATAGCCATGCTCTTCCAGCTTGTGCGCCAGGGTCTTGTCGCCGCTCTCGACGATGCGGCCGTCGGCCAGCACATGCACGAAGTCCGGTTCGATGTAGTCGAGCAGACGCTGGTAGTGCGTGATCAGCAGGAACGAACGCTGTGGGTCGCGCTGTGCGTTGACGCCTTCGGCGACCTGCTTGAGCGCATCGATGTCCAGACCCGAATCGGTCTCGTCCAGGATCGCCAGCTTCGGCTCCAGCAACGCCATCTGGAAGATCTCGTTGCGCTTCTTCTCGCCGCCGGAGAAACCTTCGTTGACGGCGCGGTTGAGCAGGTCCGTCGACAGATTCATGACCTTGAGCTTCTCGCGCACGAGCTTGAGGAACTCCATCGAATCCAGCTCGCTCTCGCCGCGCGCCTTGCGCTGCGCGTTGTAGGCCGCGCGCAGGAAATAGGTGTTGTTCACGCCGGGAATCTCGACCGGGTACTGGAACGCCAGGAACACGCCGGCAGCCGCGCGTTCTTCCGGCTCCAGCGCCAGCAGGTCCTGGCCCATGTAGGTCACCGAACCCTCGGTGACTTCATAGCCGTCGCGCCCGGATAGCACATTGCCCAGCGTCGACTTGCCGGCGCCGTTCGGCCCCATGATGGCGTGCACCTCGCCGGGCCCGATCTCCAGCGAAAGGCCCTTGAGAATCTCTTTGCCCTCGACGCGGGCGTGCAGGTTTTCGATCGTCAGCATGTTCGTCTCAATTCGAATGTTCGTTGTCGCCACGGCCTCAAAAGACCTGCAGATAACTCGCCAGCGCCCGCGCGCGTGTCCTGGGCAGCGCAATGCGCTTGCGCATCGCGATGACCGGCCAGATCGTGCCCGAACGGTGTCCGTACAGATCGCTCAGCGCGTCGAACTGCGCATCGCGGTATTTCAGCCACTGCCGCTGCGCCACGCGCATCGACTCCTTCGCGGCGGTGTCGATATCGGCGTCCTTCGACGCCATGAAGCGGCGGTACCACAGATTCATCTGCGCATCCCAGCGATGGTAGGCCTCGCCGTAACAGCCCTCGATGTCACGCGTGCTGACCGCCTTCTTCAGGCAGGCATCCAGCAATCGATCGATCGGCTGCGTCTTCAGTCCGTCCAGCACCGTCACCGACTTGCCACTGACCGGATCGACCAGCACCGTGCCGGTCTTCTCCGAATATGCCAGCTGCAACGCCTTGCCCTTGGGCCAGGCATCGACCTGCTTCCAGGCCAGGCCGTCGTAGATCACTTCCAGATTCATCGTGTCCGTGCCGTTGCGCAGGACGACGCGCGACGGATCGTGGTCGGCCTCGAACTGCACGGACTGCTGCCATGCCCATGCTCCGGACGTCGCGGCATGGCTACCGGACGACATCGCACACGCTGCAAACGACAGCATCATGGAGAGCCATGTTGTTTTCATCGCACCGTCCCCGTTCACAGCAACTGGATGCCGAAGTGCTGTACAGCCAGCGCGCCGACGCGTCCGCTGCGGCACGCGGTCTTGGTGATCGCCACCAGCACCGCGACCGTGACCAGATACATGGCGATCAGGTACGGCATCTCAGCCCACCGCGCCTTCCAGCGAGACTTCCAGCAGCTTCTTGGCCTCGACCGCGAATTCCATCGGCAGCTCGCGGAAGACCTGCTTGCAGAAGCCGTCAACGATCATCGACACCGCGTTCTCCTCGTCCAGTCCGCGAGCGCGGCAGTAGAACAGCTGGTCGTCGGAGATCTTCGAGGTGGTGGCCTCGTGCTCGACGATCGCCGTCGGGTTCTTCACTTCCATGTACGGGAAGGTGTGCGCGCCGCAGGTCTTGCCGATCAGCAGCGAGTCGCACTGCGTGTAGTTGCGCGCGCCCTCGGCGCCCTTCTCGACCTTCACCAGCCCGCGGTAGGCGTTGGAACTCTTGCCCGCACTGATGCCCTTGGACACGATCTTCGAACGCGTGCCCTTGCCGACGTGAATCATTTTGGTGCCAGTGTCGGCCTGCTGGTGATGATGGGTCAGCGCCACCGAGTAGAACTCGCCCACCGAGCGGTCGCCCCGCAGCACGCAGCTGGGATACTTCCAGGTGATCGCCGATCCGGTCTCGACCTGGGTCCACGAGATCTTGCTGTCGTCGCCGCGGCAGTCGCCACGCTTGGTGACGAAGTTGTAGATGCCGCCGACGCCGTTCTCGTCGCCCGGATACCAGTTCTGCACGGTCGAATACTTGATGCTGGCCTTCTCCAGCGCGACCAGCTCGACCACCGCCGCATGCAGCTGGTTCTCGTCGCGCATCGGCGCGGTGCAGCCTTCCAGGTACGAAACGTAGGCCTCGTCCTCGGCGATGATCAGGGTGCGCTCGAACTGGCCGGTGTGGCCGGCGTTGATGCGGAAGTACGTGGACAGCTCCATCGGGCAGCGCACGCCCTTGGGAATGAACACGAACGAACCGTCGGAGAAGACGGCCGAATTCAGCGCCGCGAAGTAGTTGTCGCCGGTCGGCACGACCGTGCCCAGGTACTCGCGCACCAGTTCCGGATGTTCCTTGATGGCTTCGCTCATCGAGCAGAAGATCACGCCGGCCTCGGCCAGTTCCTTGCGGAACGTGGTGCCGACAGACACCGAGTCGAACACCGCGTCCACGGCCACGCCGGCCAGACGCGCGCGCTCATGCAGCGGCACGCCGAGCTTGTCGTAGGTCTCCAGCAGCTTCGGGTCGACCTCGTCCAGCGACTTCGGCCGATTCTTCGGCGCGGCGTAGTAGCTGATGGCCTGGAAATCGATCGGCGACAGCTTCAGCTTGGCCCAGTCCGGCATCGGCATGGTCAGCCAATGGCGATAGGCCTCCAGTCGCCATTCGGTCATCCACTCGGGCTCTTCCTTCAACGCCGACAGCGCGCGGATGATGTCCTCGTTGAGGCCCGGCGGCAGGCTGTCGGTTTCGATGTCGGTAATGAAGCCCGCGCCGTAACGGCGCGAGAGCGCCTCGACGACCTCGGGGTTGTTCTCGCGAAGCGTGGCTACGTTGTCGCTGCGTTCGGCAGTCATGTGGGGGATTTCCGTGATTCGGCGGGCCGCGGCGCGAACTGCACCGGCTGCGGCGCCGGTTCCAGCATCTCGGCCAGGGTCATGGCGCGCAGAGCCTGCGCCACCACCGTGTTGATGCGCTGCCAGTTGCCGCGCACTGTGCAATAGGATTCGTGGTCGCAGCTGCCGACGCTGACACTGCACTCGGTCATGCTCAGCGGGCCTTCCATCGCCTCGACGATCTCGGCCAGATTGATACGCCCGGCCTCGCGCGCCAGTCGGTAGCCGCCGTTGGCGCCGCGGAACGACTCCACCAGTCCGGCATGACCAAGCGTCTTCAACAGCTTGCTGACCGTCGGCAATTCCAGGCGCGCTTCCTCCGCGATCTGCACGGCCGAAAGCACCTCGCCCGGCTGCGAGGCCAGGCAGGTCATCACCACGGTGGCGTAATCGGTCAGGCGGCTGACACGGAGCATGCGGAATCGGCGGCGGCTAAAACGTACCAAAATGGTACGGATTGCGCCTGCACGGGTCAATCGAAACTCCGCCCCAGCTTGGTGCAAGCATCCCCCGACTGGGCGCACAGCATGGTGCAAATCGGTTGCGCACCGCGCGACGATCATCGCAAACCATTGATTTCATGGATTGAGATGCGTGGCACACCTCGTGCAAGAGCGGCTGCAGACGCTACCGCCACCGGGGAACAACGATGAAATGGGTCACCGTCATCATCAAGCCGTTCAAGCTCGACGACGTGCGTGAAGCACTCGCCGAAGTCGGCGTGCAGGGACTGACCGTCACCGAAGTGAAGGGCTTCGGTCGACAAAAGGGCCACACCGAGCTCTATCGCGGCGCCGAGTACGTGGTCGATTTCCTGCCCAAGCTGAAACTGGAGATCGCCCTGAGCGACGAGCAGTTGGAGCGAGCCATCGAAGCGATCGTCGGCGCGGCGCGCACCGGCAAGGTCGGCGACGGCAAGGTGTTCGTGTCCGACCTCGAACAGGTGATCCGCATCCGCACCTCCGAAACCGACATCGACGCGCTGTGAGCGCACGCCGAGGACATGCCATGAAACGCCGCCCCCTCTCCGTCCGCGCCGCGCTGTTCGCGATGCTGCTCACGCTCGCGCCGGCCGCGCTGGCGCAGCCTCCGACGCCCACGCTGGACACCGGCGACACCGCCTGGATGCTCACCGCCACCTTCCTGGTGCTGATGATGACCATCCCCGGCCTGGCGCTGTTCTACGGCGGCATGGTGCGCGCCAAGAACGTGCTGTCGGTGCTGATGCAGTGCTTCGCCATCACCGCCCTGGTCAGCGTGTTGTGGGTCGTCTACGGCTACAGCCTGGCCTTCGACACCACCGGCATGATCGCCGACACCGTGAATCTGCACTCGGCCATCGGCAGCTTCAAGCAGGTCATGCTGGCCGGCATCCAGCCGTCGAGCCTGTACGGCACCGTGCCGACCAGCGTGTTCGTGATGTTCCAGATGACCTTCGCCATCATCACGCCGGCGCTGATCGTCGGTGCGGTGGCCGAGCGCATGAAGTTCACCGCGCTACTGTGGTTCGTCGCCCTGTGGTTCACCATCGTCTACGTGCCGATGGCGCACATGGTCTGGGGCGGACCCGGCTCGCTGCTCGGCGGCTGGGGTGTGATCGACTTCGCCGGCGGTACCGTGGTGCACATCAACGCCGGCATCGCAGGACTGGTCGCCTGCCTGGTGATCGGCAAGCGCCACGGCTACCCGCACGTGGCGATGGCGCCGCATAACCTCGGCTACACGCTAATGGGCGCGAGCATGCTGTGGCTGGGCTGGTTCGGCTTCAACGCCGGCTCGGCAGTCGCCGCCAACGGCTCGGCCGGCATGGCCATGCTGGTCACGCAGATCGCCACCGCCGCCGCCGCGCTGGGGTGGATGGTCGCCGAATGGCTGCGCCACGGCCGCCCGAGCATGCTCGGCATCGCCTCCGGTGCGGTCGCCGGCCTGGTCGCGGTCACACCCGCCGCCGGCACCGCCGGACCGGGCGGCGCACTGGTGCTTGGCCTGGTCACCGGCATCATCTGCTTCTTCTCCGCCACCAGCCTGAAACGCAAGCTCGGCTACGACGACTCGCTGGACGTGTTCGGTGTGCACGCCGTCGCCGGCATCGTCGGCGCCCTGCTCACCGGCCCGCTGGCCGCTGCGGCATTCGGCGGCTACGGCGACATCGCCGGCCCGTGGTCGCAGCTGTGGATCCAGTTCAAGGGTGTCGCGTTTACCGTCGTCTGGAGCGGCGTGCTGACCCTGGTCATCCTCAAGCTGATCGGCTGGACCATCGGACTGCGCGTCGACCAGGAAGAAGAGCAACTCGGTCTTGATCTCGCGTTGCACGAAGAGCGCGGATACAACCTGAGCTGAAGACATTGATTCACTTACAGCAACGACGCTGGCATCCGCATCGGGTGCCAGCGTGTAGCACATCGCCGATTCGATGCCGGATCGCGCAAGGCTATGCCTGAGATGAAAGCCGCACGCACTGCGTAAGCAGCACCCGCTGGCGCTTCAGGCGCTGTAGCTGGCTTCATTCTGGATGTCGGAGTAGCTCAGGCTGCCGGTCGAGAACAGGTTCTTGCTCGGATCGGCCGTACTGGCGATCACGCCGCCGGTCAGGTCGGTGTGGTGGCCTACGTAGATGTTGTAGCCACCGTCGCCCGCGGCGATGCCGCTGGTCTGAGTGACGCTCTTGTACTTCGAGTCGGTCTGTCCGGCGCTGGCCGAGCCACTAACGCCCGCGCCGCCACCGCTGAAGCCGTAGACGACGGTCACGCTGCCCAGCCAGTTATTGCTGGCGTAGTCGTTGGTGTCCTGCTCGCTGGCGATGTTCAGATCGTGGCCAATATCGGCCAGCACCGTGTTGCCGGTCGCCTGCGCGCCCTTGATGGTGGCGTCGTGGCCAGCGATGAGGCTCAGCGTGTCGTCGGCGTTGACCTGGGTGTCCAGGTGCGTGGTGCCGTTGCCGTGAGTGCGGCCCTTGCCGCCACTGACGGTGGCGTAGATGCCGGTGGTCTGGCCGATACTGACGCCGACTTCGCCGCCGGCATTGGCCTGCGACTGGTGCTGCGTGTGCTGTTCGGCCTGGCTCAGAAGGTTCAGATCATGGCTGGCCGAGAGACCCACATTCTGGCCGTGGACCTGGCTGCCGATGACATCGAGATCACCGTTCGTCGCGGCGATGGTGACGTCGCCCCGGCTCTTGATATGACTGCCGTAGGCGACGTCGTCGTGGGTGTCGCCGTGGCTGTTGTACGTGCTGGCGCCGATGCCGAGCCAGAAACCCCGAACTCACTTATTCAAACGCTCATAAGTGCACCTGGAACCGTTATTGAAAGATGCGCGCGGACAGGCGCCGGACAAGTCGCCACTGTCCGCGGGAAGCATGCGCGAGAGGCTGGAAAGCGGGCAGCCATGAGCAAGAAATCGCCAATCGTGATGACTTTGGGAAGGCAAGAAGCGAGAACTGAGCAACTCATCACCAGCTCGACACACCGGTTCCCGAAAAACAGCACCTCGGGAACAGGAAAGTCACGTGCGGACAGTGCGGACGGGGCAACTTGCTCGTCGTCACAACCGAAATCTTTTGCTCTTGGCGGAAAGCAAGAAAGCAACTGCGCGCGAAAACCGGCAACGTGAAATCAACGCGGGAAAGAGAGCCCAACATTGAACTTATCACACATGAAACCCTCGGAAGCCGGATTTTGAGGTGTTCTGTCTACGGACCAATATCGAAGGGACGGAGCCTGCTCGGCAATCATCGAGCGAAGCCTCGGGTTCAATGCATCTTTCATGTGCACGACCTGCTTCGCTTGCGTCCACCCTTCGGAAATTTTCTCAACAGCGTTACCGTCATCCAAGGCCAGCTGAACTGCCTTTTCGACAAACGGTGAAGCAATGTTCATCTCAATGCCCTAAGTTAATGGTCTTGATCAACTTCAGATTTTTCTGATACCAGCGGATAAAGAATTGGTTCGCACCTCCAGGTCCAAGCGCTGGATTTTCTTTCACCACTCCTGTTGGGACATGAATGTCATCTAGGACTTCGTACATTCCCATCTGCGGTCTATAGCCAAACACAGGGTGCGGAGAAACTTGGAGGCTCTGGAACAAATTCGCACTGTTAGAATTGGCATCAGTCAAGGCTTGAAGATCCGTGTAATACGCCGATTGACCAGGCAATCCTCCGTAAACGAGGCTTCCCTTGGGCAAGGTCGTCATGCTCCAGCTATCTGCCTGATAGCCCCACTGAACCTGATCGCTTTTAGCGACAAAAATGTCGAAGTTCGAGCTAGCATGAGCAGACTGGCTCTCGGCAATGTTTCCGGTCACCCGCTCGATCATCTGCAGTACGTTGCCACCGCCTTGGGTGACATTCGCGCTTCCGTACAGCGCCTGCAAATTCTCCAGCGTCAACGAGTCATTGCTGCCCAGCGATTGCCACAGCGGTGTTTCGTAGACGCTGCCCGCCGCTTTACCGGCGCTCAGTAACCCGCCTCCTTCAGCTGCGGCGGGTGCTAGGAGCAACAGCGATTGTCCCACCGCCTGCTTGTACTTGCCATCGGCGATGGAGATGCCAATGGCCGCCGGGGGTGTGCTCAATTCGAGTACGGGCTTCAGCATTTGCAACCAAGAGACTTCATGAATCTCGCTCTCGGTCAGACTCTCCCCTCGACCCACCTTGCGATACAACGCATCCAGCGTCGCTCGGTCGCGCATGTCGTCCGCCACCTGGAGGTATTCCTGCTCGCCGAACTCACTTCCGCTCAGGTCCGTCCGCAGGCCATAGTTCGCCCCAAGGCCCAGTTCCGCCGCGTGATGCTCGGTGTACTCGCCCCGGTACAGCTCGCTGTACAAATTCCAGTTATTCTTTTCCGCTTGCGTCGCCGTGAAGACCTGCTCACCGTTCGGCAGGGCGTAATTGGCCGCATGCGTTGCCAACCATGCCCGGGCTTCACCGTCATCCGGACCCAGCTCGGTTGCCCACTGGTTGTCGACTTGCCTTAGCGCTTGCTCCATGAGCAATTTCTCGGCATCCCGTTCGGAAATTGAATCGTCGGGATGGGCCGCGTTGTAGTCACTGGCATACTCTTTGGCCAGTTCTCCCACGATCAGCGACAGCTCAGCCGGATGCAATTGGCGGTTGTACTGCTCACCATTCAGCGCCGTCACTGCACCCGATCCACCACCGGCTGCCGCACCGACGCCCAGGCTGGCCAGATTCATCAGGCTCCGGCCCTTGACTGAATTCGGATCGATGCCGTGATCGTGCAGGTACTGCTGCATCTGCGCACTGGCCGCTTCGCTGGCGGTGGCACCAACGGCGCCTTGCAGGGCATTACCGCCCCCCAATGCTGCGGTACCCGCACCGATCATGCCGTGCAGGATCGTCTTGTATTCGCCACCGTCGCCCCAGGCCTTCATGCGGGCTTCGGCATCGGCCTCCTCCGCACTTCCTTCAGCTGCGTTGTACTTGTCGTTGACGGCCTTGTTGTACTCGTGCTCCGCAATCGCGCCCACGGTACGCATGCCGACATAACCGGCGACCTGGCCTGCTTCCTGGTTCTCAGCCACCTTCTGCGCATCGAAGATGGTCTTCAGGCCCTGTGCGTCGATGTCCGGGTTGCGATCCAGGCCCGACAGGTTTTGGCCCGGATTGTTGCGGATATCGATGGTGCCCTGCGCGATGCCGGCGTGGGTGACGCTGCTTGAGCTCTTGCCCTGTGGGATGCTTCCGCTGGGCGCAAAGCCGCTCATGCCATTGCCGACCTGGCCGGTGCCGTAGCCGCCGCCGACGCTGGCGCTCCAGGCGCTGTAGCTGGCTTCGTTCTGGAGGTCGGAGTAGCTCAGGCTTCCCGTCGAGAACAGGTTCTTGCTCGGATCGGCCGTGCTGGCGATGACGCCGCCAGTCAGGTCGGTGTGATTGCCTACGTAGATGTTGTAGCCACCGCCGCCCGCGGCGATGCCGCTGGTCTGGGTGACGCTCTTGTACTTCGAGTCGGTCTGCCCGGCGCTGGCCGAGCCGCTAACGCCCGCGCCGCCGCCGCTGAAGCCGTAGACGACGGTCACGCTGCCCTGCCAGTTGTTGCTGGCGTAGTCGTTGGTGTCCTGCTCGCTGACGATGTTGAGGTCGTGGCCGATGTCGGCCAGTACCTTGTTGCCGGTCGCCTGTGCGCCTTTGATGGTGGCGTCGTGGCCAGCGATGAGGCTCAGCGTGTCGTCGGCGCTGACCTGGGTGTCCAGGTGCGTGGTGCCGTTGCCGTGGGTGCGGCCCTTGCCGCCGCTGACGGTGGCGTAGATGCCCGTGGTCTGGCCGATGCTGACGCCGACTTCGCCGCCGGCGTTGGCCTGCGACTGGTGCTGCGTGCGCTGCTCGGCCTGACTCAGCAGGTTCAGATCATGGCTGGCCGAGAGACCCACATTCTGGCCGTGGACCTGGCTGCCGATGATGTTCAGGTCACCGTTCGTCGCGGCGATGGTGACATCGCCCTGGCTCTTGATATGGCTGCCGTAGGCGACGTCGTCGTGGGTGTCGCCGTGGCTGTTGTACGTGCTGGCGCCGATGCCGATGCGCAGGCTAACGCCGGAGCCGTTGGCAGCACCTTGCTTTCCATCCGCATTGGCACCGGTGACCTTTCCGTTTTTGTCGTAGCTGGCGTTGCCGGGAACCACCTGGCCCTGATAGCCCTGCACGCCGAACTTGCTGCCGGTGTAAGCATCGTGCGCTGCATACGCTCCTTGCACTGCGTAAAGTGCCTTCAGGCGTTTGTTTTTGGTCCGACTGATGGCCTGCCCTGAGGCGTAGGCCGACTCCGCCTGACTGACCACACCGCCGGTCAAGCCCGCCATGATCCCGCCGGTGTGCTGCGACTGCGACTGGTGCGTGTCGACACTGCCCATCGCGGCGTCGATGGTGACGTTCTGGCCGACGATGGCGGTGCCGGTCTGGCTGAGCACGTCGCTGCCGGTGATATGCACGTCGTGGCCCGCCGTGAGCGTGACCGCGCCGTCGCTGCTGCCGATCAGGCTGCCGGTCGGGGTGACGTCGGTTTCGCTGGCCGTCTGCGTGCCCTTGGACACGCCGAACATGCCGTGCAGGCCGCTGCGCTGGGCGCCGGTGGTGCGGTTCTTGAAGCTGTGGCTCTCGCTGTGCGTGCTGGTCGCGGTGCCGATGGTCAGGTCGTGGCCGGCGGCCATCACCACGTCGTGGGTGGCGCCGACCTGCGCGCCTTCGGTGGTCAGGTCGTGGCCGGCGGCGATGCTGACGCTGTCGCCGCTGATGGCAGTGCCATAGGCGGTGCGGTCCTCGCTGGTGTCGGTCTGCGACGTGCTGTGGCGGGTGAACAGGTCGCCCTTGGAGGTGCCGGTCAAGATACCCATGCCGCCACCGCGCTTTTTGGTCGTGCGCTGGTGTTGTTCGTCATGGGTGTCGGTGGCTGCGCCGAGGTCAACGTCGTGGCCGGCGCCCAGCACCACGGCCTGGTCCGCGCCGATCTGCGCGCCCTGCGTGGTCAGGTCGTGGCCGGCGGTGACGCTGACGTTGACGCCACTCAGGGTGGTGCCGACGGCGACGCTGTCCTGGGTGGCGTCGTGGGTGGTGGTGCTGGAGCTTGACAGGATGCCGCTGTGCGAACGCTGCGTGTCGCGCGAGGCATCGTGCTGCTCGTTGCCGGCATTCAGGTGCACGTCGTGACCGGCTGCCACGCTGACATTGCCGTGGGCGCTGTACGCGTCGGTCGCCGTGAGATTAGCGTCATGGCCGGCCTGGACGACCACACCGTTGGCACCCTGCAAGCTGGTGCCGCGCAGGGTCTCATCGCGGTGATCTTCGCTCACCGCCGTGCGGCCTTCGGCGTGGTGGGTCAGGCTGTGGTCGACATCGGTGACGGTCTGCAGGTTGATATCGTGACCCGCACCCAGCGCCAGTACATTGCCGGACTGCAGCTGCGCGCCCTGACTGTCGAGGTCGTGGCCGGCGATGGCGGTCAGATTGCCGCCCGCGGAAATCTGGGTCACCACGTTGCGGGTGGTGTCGGTGTGGTCGTAGTGCGGACCTTCCTGACCCGTGGTGCTGGCGACGGCATTGAGGTGGATATCGCCGCCGACCAGCAACTGGGCATCGCCACCGGCGTTGATCGAGCTGGCGGTGATGTTCATGTCGTGACCGGACGACAGGCGCAGCCCCGCACCGGCGGTGATCGGCGCAGCATCCAGGTTCAGGTCGTGCCCTGCGCCCACGCTCAGGTTGCCACCGGCATGGATGCCACCCGGCAATGCGCTGGGCGCAGACAGATCCGGCAGCGCGCCGACCGGCGAAAGATCGACATTGCCCAGCGCGACCGCCGCGTCCAGGCCGCTGCGGATATCGTTCCCCGCGACCACGCTGACGTTGCCGCCGGCGCCGATGCTTCCTCCGTTGAGAATGTCCTGCGCGGCGTCGATGCTGAGGTTCCCGCCGGCACCGATGCTGCCGCTGTTGAGCAGGTTGTTCGCCGTCAGACTGGCATCCTGCCCGGCCTGGATGCTGCCGCCGTTGGTGAGCTGCCCACTGGCATCCAGCACCACGTTCTTGCCGGCGATCTGCGCCCCCTGCTGCGCCAGCGCCTGGGCGTGCGCGGCGCTCAGGTAGACCACCGGCACCAACACCTGCTGGCCGTCGACGTCCTCGCTGACCAGCCAGACCATGTCCTCGGTCAGATCTGCCATCTGCTCGGCCGTGAGCGCCACGCCCACCGTGAGGTCGAAGGACGAGGCCTGCTGAATACCGTTGTCCATCAAGTCGCGATATTGCGCCAGGGCATCGGTATCGCCGGACAGATAGCGATGGCCGGTCAGTTCGGTGATCTGGTCAAGCACCTGGCGCTGCTCGTAGAAACCGTCGCCGAGGCGCTTGTCCACGTTGGACGGGTCGAGTCCGAGGTGATCGAGCAGGTAATCGCTGCTGATGAATTTCGAATAGTCGGCGAAACGCGGATCGGTCTCGACCAGGTAGCGACTGTTCGGGTCCTTGTTGATGTTGTAAAGACCCGATTGCGGCAACTGGATCGTCGCGCCAGGACCGGTCACGACCTGCGGCGCGGCACCGGTTCCCGCCGAAGGAAGCGTGACGGAGCCCGCACCCGCACTTCCCGCACCGACGCTGCCGACGGCCGTGCCGGACGCACCACCGACATGGCTGCCGCCTGCATTCGCACCCAGACTGACCGCGCCGTGCACCGGCTTGCCATCGGCACCGACAGCGGTGTTATCGATGTTGTGCGCGGTGATGCTGAGATTCTGTCCGGCCGTGATCGACGCAGGCGCGTCATCGCCGGGGTTGATGTGAACCCAGGACGGCACCTGACCGGCAGCGAGCGATATCGTGACCGGTCCGGAGACATTCGGCGCGGCCCCCATCGGGTCGTAGGTTTCCCAGCTGCTAGGCACCCAGCAGCGGTGTTTGCCGTTGATCGGCGCGCAGACCTGCGTGTTGTGCAACTCGCCTTCGAAACGAACCTGCCACTGCGCCGAGCGCTGTACCCTGGCGGTCGGTTCCCAGGCGATATTCTTCACCGAACTCTGATTGGTGCCCGACTGGCCGTTGATGGTCAGGTTGCGGCCGGCGGCGATGGTCGACTTGTCGTTGAGCACCGAGCCGTCGATGTGGATGTCGTTGCCGGCCAGCAGCCGGCCTTCTGCGCTGGTGCGCAGCAGGCGCTCGACCGAGACCACGGTGTCATCGAGCAACCCCTGGAACGTGGTCGCGCTGCCGACGCCATAGGGGTAGCCGATACAGCGGTAGTGATCGTTGTTGCGTCCCCCGCAGTACGCGTCGGCCGCAGCCACTTCGGCGGCGCTGACGACCTGCATCGGGTCCACGATCGGCAACTGATGCGTGGTGTCGGGATCGTCGTAGCGATAGCGGACGAGGGTCTGGTTGCGCGTATTCTGCGCCTGCTCGGTGCCGCTGAGCGTGTAGGTTTCGGTTTCGAATACCCGGCGCTCGTTGGTGAACTTGTTCGTGGCAAGACGAACCGTTCCATCGGCCTCGATATCGCCGGAGCGATTGGTGATGGCGCCGGTCGCATGCATGGCACTGTCGGCCGCGAGCACCATATCGCCAGTGGTGAAGATGGTTGCGTCTCGATTGAGGAGCGTGTCGCGCACGTACAGCGCGACGCTGTCGGTCGCGGCGATCAACGCGCTCTGATAGGCGGCGTTGCCGGTCGTGGTGCCGAGGTCCGCGCCGTTGGTGAGACCGTGAACGTACGCAGTGATGCGACCGCCGATGATGGTGCCGGTGTTGTTCAGCTGTGCGGCATGCAGCGTGATGTCGTCGCCTTCGATGCGACCGGCATTGCTCAGCGTCTGCGTCGCAACCAGCGTGGTGTCGGCGCTGTTGATCTTCGCGCCCGCCTGGTTGTGGATGTTGTTCGCGTGCACGGTCAGCGCCGAGACCGCTTCCAGATTCGCGCCGGCGGCATTGGTGAAGTCCCCGCCGAAGTCCAGCGAGAGATCGCGGTTGGCCTTGAGCGTGCTGCCGCTGCGGTTGGTGTAGCTGCCGGGCAGATGCAGGCTCAGGTCGCGACCGGCAACGATGCGACCGCTGCCGCTCAGACCGGAGAATTGCAGGGACACATCGCGACCGGCGTCGAGATCGCCGCCGGCATTGCCCACGCCGCCCAGATTCAAACGCAGATCATGGGCCGCGCCGAAACTGCCGGAGGCATTGCTCAGCGATGCCCCGGCATGGTTCCAGTCGATGTCGCCAGCGGCATAGACAGTGCCCCCGGCGTTGTCGAAACCGCTCAGGTCCAGACCAAGATGCTGGCTGGACACCAGCCGGCCAGACTGGCGGTTGTCGAACTGGCTGGCCTGCACATCGACATCGCCTTGCCCACCCAGCGTGCCGCCGCGATTGTCGAGGGCATGCTGAAGACGGAGTTCGGTCGCGCCCGTGCCGCTGTTGGCCAGACGCCCGCCCTGATTGTCCAGCGCCGATGCCGTCACCGTGAGCGTGGCGGCATCGTCGCCCGAGCCGGCCTCGATGCGGCCCTGCTCGTTCTTGAGCGTGCCGCCCGCATCGATCTGCATCGATTGCATGGCCTGCAGGGCGCCATGGCTGTTGTCCAGCGTGCTCTGCGTCACCGTGGACAGGGCGCTGCCGGCGTAGATCTGGCCCGCGTTGGACAGCGTGTCCGCCTGTACCTGCACGCCGCCATTGCTGCCGATGAAACCGTTCGCGCCGTTATCCAGCGCACCGTTCGTGGTCACGCGCAACAGCGCGCTGCCCACGCCCTTGATCTGCCCACCAGTGTTGCTCAGCGATCCGGCCTGCACGGCCAGCGCATTCGAGGACTGCAACACACCGCCGTCGTTTTTCAGCTGATTGGCTACAGCGGCGCTCAGACTGCTGCCCATCAACGAACCGCCGGTGTTGTCGAATTGGTCTGCATGCACCTGTACGGCATCGGCGAAGCTCAGCGAACCGGCGGCATTGCCGAGCTGCCCACCCGCCTGCAACACCAACGAACCATTGCCGGCGATCTGACCGCTGCCGTTGTGCAAGTTGCCGGCCGTCGTCAACGTCAACGCACCATGGCCAGCGTGCTGGATCAGGCCGTGACCGTTCTCCAGCGCGCCGGCCTGCAGATCGAATGCCGCCGCATTGACCGCCAGCGTGCCGTAGGCGTTGAGAAAGGTCCCGGTCGCATGCAGGACCGCGTCGTCCGTGCCGGTCTGAAGAATCTGGCCGTTGCGATTGTCGAGTCCGGCCACATCGAGATACAGGGTTCCCGCGCGCAACGTACCGCCGTCGGCGCTGTTCGTACCGCCGTTGATGAAATCACCCGCAGCCTGCATGGTGGCCAGGCTTCCCGCCTGCACCCGTGCGCCGCGCGTGACGATGTCGCCCGCATTGGTCACCAGAGCCAACGCGCTGCCGGCCAGCGTGCTGGACCCGGAAAGATCCAGCGTTGCGCCGGACATGGACAGATGGGCTCCGGCCAGGTTCTTGCCGCTGGCGTTCCAGCCGTGCGTGACATCGACGCTCAGATCGCCGCTGTCGGCCAGCGAGCCATCTTCCTGCAGTCCCGCTGCAAGCGTGCCGCCGTTTGCACCATGATCCGCCGTAAGCGCCACGTCCCCCTTGGCGGCCATGACACCGCTGTTGTCCAGTGCATCCGTCGCGCCGGCATCCAGGGTTCCACCGGCGTAGACGGTCCCCGCATTGGTCAGCGTCCCGTCGCTCTGCAGGTGCATATCGGCATCGGCGCGAAGCTGACCTCCGGCACGGTTGCCAAGTGCATCGTTCGCCAAAACGGAAAGGTCGTTGGCCGCCTGCACGGCACCCGCGTTGTTCACGGTGCCGGCATGGATGGCGAGGGATGTCCCGGCCTGTACATCGCCGGTATTGTCCAGCGTCTGCGCTACATCAACCTGCGCGGATCGCGTCGCCTGAACACGACCGGCGTTGTCCAGCATCGCGCCGTTCAGGCGCAATGCGCCGGCGGCATACACCTCCGCATTCGCCGCATTGCTGATGCCGCCGTCAACCGACACATCCATGTCGCCATCCAGCGCATAGAGCTTGCCGCGGTTGTCGAGGCTGCCGCCGTGCAGCGCCAGCGATGTGCCGGCCTGAATGACGTGGCTCGTGAAAAGCGAACCGCCAGCGTCCAGCTGCATGCTGTTTCCGGAGAACACGATGCCCGTGTTGGAGAAATCCCCGAGCGTGTGCAGAGCGGCATCGGTGTTGGCACCGATCGTGCCCGCGTTGTCCAACTCCGCTGCTTGCAGGTTCAGTGCTCCGCCGTCCGCCTGAAACGTGCCTGCATTCGTGACCGAACCGGATACGGACGCATCCACTGCATGCCCCGCCTCCATGTCGCCCTGATTGTCCAGCCCGGCGAGATCGAGGGTGATCGCGCCGCCGGCATAGGCGACCGCATTCGCGTCCTGTGTCAGCACGCCGTCGGCATGAAGAACGAGGTCACCGTCCTGCGACTGCAGCATGCCGCCATTATGCACCGCGCCGCTCACGTCGAGATGCAACGACTGTTCGCCGTACAACAGTCCCGTCACATTCAGTGCACCCGCAGATATACGCGCGGCCTGTGCCGCGGCGCTGCCTGCGATATCGACTTCCTGCGGGGTATCGATATGCAGCGCACCGGTCGCCGAAACCGAACCGTTCAGCACCACGCTGCCGGTATTGGTCAACGTGAAATCGCCATTCTGCGCGGCGATCTCGCCTTCGTTGTTCACGCCGACGCCGGCTTCGGTACCCACCAGATGAATCACGTTCGCGTACATGCCGCCCAGCGCGGCCACATCGATGCCGACGCCGGGCGCATCGCCTTCGCCGTCGATGCGTTGCGCCGACAGGTCGCCGTACGCGATCCGGTTGGCGCCGACGACCACATTCAATCGTTGCGCCCAGAGCTTGGCGTTGAGATCGACCGTGCGCGCAAGCAGATCGACGCGGTCAATGCCGCTGGCGTCCAACCCGCTGCCGCCGATATGGATGCCGCCACGTACCACGCGGAAGGCCGCCAGGCTTCCATCGCCGCCGAATACCGGCGTACCCGTGGTCAACACGCCGCGCGGCGTGTTGATGAATCCGCAGCCGTTACAGCTGATGCCATTGGGATTGGCAATGATGAGCTCGGCCGGAGAACCGGCGACTTCCATGTAACCGTCGAGCTGGCTGGCCTTGGTCGACGTGACCTCGTTGAGAATGATGCGCGCGGAGCCGCTGTTGCTCAGCTTTGCGTTGCCGTAGATGTAGCCGGCCAGTTGTGTCTTGGAGATCTGGGCGCTGTTGTTGAAGATCAGGCCGCGCGAATCGACATCCAGTTGATCGTAGGTGTTGTGCGAAACCCCCTTCGCATTCGGCGCCACGATATTGACCACCGGCGTACCGTTGGCGGCGTGCACGACCTGAGGCTTGTGACCATCGTGCACCGCTGGCGCGACCTGCGCCTGGACGGCGGCAGGCCATCCGATGGTCCAGACCAGCATCGCGGTGTACAACGCACGTATGACGCGGCAGCGCATGGACTGCGGCGGCATGATCCGGTTCAAAAACGATTGCACGTGCGTTTCGGCCTTCATTCTGTATCTCCTTGCGTCCGCAGAGCGCATGGCCGCGAACAGCCCCCTGTCGCGACGTCACCGGGCGGGCCGTCCAGACCGCCCCTGTCGTGGGCACGCCGCTTTTCACGGCTGCCGTTGTCCTAGTACTGGTAGATCAGTTGCATCCCGGCTGCCGGAGTGCGCGTGGAAAAACCGCGCGGCGCACGCAGTGCACAGCCGGCGAAAAAGTCCCAATGGAAACCGTATTTGCCACCACGCGTGCCGATGAAGGCGCCGCCGAGCGTGTGCCCACCGTTATCGGGCGCGCTCGGCCCGCCGACCTGCCCGAGGTCGATGCCGCCGTAGAGGCTGGCGCCGCTGTGTCCCAGGGGAAAGGTCAGACTGTTGCGCCAGAAGTAGCCGCGCTCGGCGCCCAGGGTCCGCTCGCCGTCGAAGCCGCGCACGGTGTAGCGACCACCGATGGTGATGAAGTTCTCAGCGTAGAGACGGCTGCGGGTGTCCTGGGCATGCAACGTGCTGGACCACAGCCATGGACGTTCGCCCCACGTGAACGGCAGGCTCAGACTGACGTCCAGCGTATTGATGATGTAGTGGAATGTCGGCGCCCCGGAGGCATGTCCCGATGCATCGCGCTGTCCGCCGAACCAGGGCACACCTCGACGCTGGGCAAGACTGAGATCGAGCTGCGCCCGCCCCAGGTATCGTCGCTGCAGAATGGCCAGCTCCACCGCGCGCGTATGCCGCCGCTGGACTTCGATTTCCACGCCTTCGATGCTGCTGTGCGCAGTACGGCTGCTGAGCGAGAGGCGTAGTGAAGTCCGGCTGGATGCATTACGGAAGACCATGCGCGTCGCGGAAAGGGACTGGGTGCGCGACCGCCCAGTGCTCTCGAAGGTCTGCTGCGCGCCCTCGATCTGCTGGTGATAGCCGTATCCGGAGGAATCGAAGGCGAAGGTCCAGTTTCCCCACGGCACGCTGTAACGGAAGCTGTTGCTTCGGGTGCCCTTGCGCCATGCGTTGGGACCGACGTAGTACCCCACGTTCATGCTGAAAAGGTCGTTCATGCCGAGGGGCTGGTCGACCGCCAACTGCACGCCGCCCTGCTGCTTGCCTGTCGCTTCGGAGCCGGAGTCGTCGTAGTTGAAGCCGACGCGCATGCGGTGCGTGCGTTTCACGTCGAGCACCAAATCCGAGGTGCCGGGCTGTGCACCGGGAGCAATGTTGATACGCACATCCTGCGAAGGCACCCGCTTCATCTGCTCGAGTCCCTGCTCGATGGCACGCAGATTCAGCAAGTCACCGGGACGCAACGGGAACGCGCTGCGCCAGTCGGCATGCACGGATCCCGATGCGAAGCGGATGCGCCCGACCCGACCTGGAATCAGCAGAAGATGCAGCGCGCCGCCAGAAAGGTTCTGCTGTGGAATCAGCAACCGCGTGGTCACGTATCCGCGCGCGAGAACCAGGTCCGAAGCCCGATGCACGATCTGCTGCAACCCCTGTTGCCCGACGCAACGTCCGACGTAGTGCTGCAGATAACGCGAAACCCAGGAGAACGCCGCCAGATCACGCCCCTTCAGCTGCACGGCATGCAGCTTGAAACACGGCGTTTCCCGTGGGAGGTCGAGCCGATGGTAGTCCGTGTTACGCGATGTCTGGAGTCGGACATGCGGTTCGCTGCGCTCACGCGCCCGTTGCGCCGCCTCACGCTGATCGCGCTGACGCTGTTCCTGCTGCTGTGGATTCGCGACCTGCTGCGCCGAGACCGGGCACGCGAACACGCATGCGCCAAGCAGAACGCATGCCATACCCGTGCGCAAGATAATGGGCTTCGAACGACCGCATGCGTGCCGTTGCGAAGCCGAGCCCCCTGTGTGCTGCATGGCTCCTGCCGTTCAATCCGTTCTTGTTATCACCGCACATCGTGTGCGGCGTCTGTCCGGCGACCATTTTATACGATGATCGATATGTAACGCGATCCTTAACCGCCTCCGAGCGTATGGATCACGTGTACGAATACCGCCATGAAATGTGTCGGAATCGGCCTACAAGGCAACGAACCAGGGAACCCTCACGGGAACCGAGAGCCGTTCCGCCACGATTCCCCTGACTCGACGAACCATCGGCCTCAGCCCGAACGCCCGTAGATGTCCTCGAAGCGCACGATATCGTCCTCGCCTAGGTAGCTGCCGGACTGCACTTCGATCAGCTCCAGCGGCACCTTGCCGGGATTCTCCAGGCGGTGCTTGGTGCCGACGGGGATGAAGGTCGACTGGTTCTCACCGAGGATGAACACGTCCTCGCCACGAGTGACGCGCGCGGTGCCGCTGACCACGATCCAGTGCTCGGCGCGATGGTGATGCATCTGCAGGCTGAGCGACGCCCCCGGCTTCACGGTGATGCGCTTGACCTGGAAGCGCTCGGCCATGTCGACCGAATCGTAGGAACCCCACGGCCGGTAGACCTTGCGGTGCAGCACGGCCTCGCTGCGCGCATCGCCCTTCAGGCGTTCGACGATCTGCTTGACCTCCTGCACGCGATCGCGACGCGCGACCAGCAGGGCGTCGTCGGTGTCGACCACGACGGTGTCGTCGAGACCGATCATCGCCACCAGGCGACGCTCGCTCCAGGCGTAGCTGTTGCGGCAATCGACGGCCATGACGTCGCCGTGATAGGCGTTACCGTCGCGGTCCTGCGTGGCCACTTCCCACAACGCGGCCCAGGAACCGACATCGTTCCAGCCGGCCTCGATGGGCAGCACCTCGGCGGCATCGGTCTTCTCCATCACCGCGTAGTCGATGGAGTCGGACGGACAGGCCTCGAAGGCGTCCTTGTCCAGACGCAGGAAATCGCAATCGCGTGCGGCCTTGTCGAAGGCGTCGCGACAGGCCGACAGCATCTCCGGCCGATGTTTCTCCAGCTCCTGCAGGTAGCGCGAGGCGCGGAACAGGAACATGCCGCTGTTCCAGAAGTACGCGCCGGAGGCCAGGTACTGCTCGGCCGTGGCCGCATCCGGCTTCTCGACGAAGCGCTCGACCGCGCGCACGCCCTCGCCCGGCGCGGCCTTGATGTAGCCATAGCCGGTCTCCGGCGAGCTCGGCACGATACCGAAGGTAATCAGCGCGCCGTCCTCCGCGCGCGGCACCGCCGCCTGCACGGCCTCGCGGAACGCCGCCTCGTCGGCGATGACGTGATCGGAGGGCAGCACCAGAAGCAGCGGATCCGCACCCTCGCGCGTGGCCTGAAGGGCCGCCGCGGCAATGGCCGGCGCGGTGTTGCGGGCAGCCGGCTCCAGCACGATGGCGGACGGCTCGCAACCGACCTGACGCAATTGCTCGGCGACCATGAAACGGTGCCGCTCGTTGGTCACCACCAGCGGCGCGCCCTGCGCCATCATCGGCGCCACGCGCAGCCAGGTCGCCTGCAGCATGGAGTGCTCGCCGGACAGCGCCAGGAACTGCTTGGGGTAACCCTCGCGCGACAGCGGCCAGAGCCGCGTACCGGAACCACCGGACAGCAGAACAGGGATCAGGTCATTCATGCGTACAACATTTCCGTTCTTGAATGCAGTCAGAGCCGGCCGTCGACATCCTCGACCGGGAACAGTCCCTTGACGTCGTAGAGCACCGCGCCCGGCTTGCCGAAGGCGCGTACGCCCTGGGCGCCCAACTCGGCAAACTGGCGATGGGCCACGGCCAGAATGATGGCATCGTAGCCGCCCGCCTGCGGTTCGGCCACCGGCGCGATGCCGCACTCGGTGCGCGCTTCCTCGGCGTCAGCCCAGGGATCGTAGACCTCGACACAGGCATGCGCGTCCTTCAGTTCGTGGATCACATCGACCACGCGCGTGTTGCGCAGGTCGGGGCAGTTCTCCTTGAACGTCATGCCGAGCACCAGGATGCGCGCATCGACGATATGCATGCGGCGCTGGGACAGCAGGCGGATCACGCGATTGGCGACGTATCGCCCCATGCCGCTGTTGATGCGGCGCGCGGCCAGGATCAGGTCCGGATGGTAGCCGCTGACCTGGGCGCGATAGGTCAGGTAGTACGGATCCACGCCAATGCAGTGACCGCCGACCAGACCGGGGCGGAACGGCAGGAAATTCCACTTCGTGCCGGCCGCCGCCAGCACCTGCTGGGTGTCGATGCCCAGGCGGTGGAACAGCATCGCCAGCTCGTTGACCAGAGCGATGTTGACGTCGCGCTGCACGTTCTCGATGACCTTGGCCGCCTCGGCCACTCGGATCGACTCGGCCCGATGCGTGCCGGCGCGGATGATGCGGTTGTACAGTGCATCGACGAACGCGGCGATCTCGGGCGTGGAGCCGGAGGTGATCTTGCGGATGTCGCTGACGCGATGCTCTCGGTCGCCCGGATTGATGCGCTCGGGGCTGTAGCCGCAGGCGAAGTCCTCGTTGAAACGCAGCCCCGACGCCTGCTCCAGAATCGGCACGCAGACTTCCTCGGTGGTGCCCGGATACACCGTGGACTCGTAGATCACCACGTCGCCGGCCTTGAGCACGGCACCGAGCATGGCGCTGGCCTCGCGCAGCGGCGTGAGATCGGGACGCTGCGCCTCGTCGATGGGTGTCGGCACGGTGACGATGAAGACATTGCAGGCACGCAGGTCCTCGCGATCCGCGCTGAAACGCAGTCCCGACGCCGAGGCCAGTTCCTCGGCATCAACTTCCAGCGTATGGTCGCGGCCGCCGCGCAGCTCCTCGACGCGCTCGGCCCGGATGTCGAAACCCAGGACCTCGTCCTGCCGCCCGAACTCGATCGCCAGCGGCAGGCCGACGTAGCCGAGACCGACGATCGCGATACGTGACTTTTCAGACCTTTGCATGGCGCATCCTTCGCTGAAAGTGGCAAGAGTACATGAAGCGCGCCCCGGTCGAGACGCATGGACTCGGCAGCATCGGTGCGAAACGCTATCCTCGTCCCCATTACCGCTCCGCGAAGTCCCATGCCCGCCCTTCCCGACACCGAACGCTGCCGCCAATGCGCCCGCTGGACACGCAGGGCGCTGGATGACGACGACGCCACGCTGGAGATCGCCTCGGCCGACGCCAGCTTCCGCAGCTACTACCGCGTGCACAGCGGCGGGCGCAGCCTGATCGTGATGGATGCCCCGCCCGGCCAGGAGGACATTACGCCGTGGCTGGACATCGGCCGCCGCCTGCGCGCGGCTGGCCTGCACACGCCGGAAGTGCTGGCCGACGACGCCGGACAGGGCTTCGTGCTGATGAGCGACCTCGGCAACACGCACTACCTGGACGTACTCGCCGACGACAACGTCGACGCCCTGTACGGCGAGGCCATGGAGACGCTGCTGCGCATGCAGACCGGCGTCGATCCGCAGGGCCTGCCGCCTTACGACGAGCCGTTCCTGGTCCGGGAAATGGAGCTGATGCCGACCTGGTTCCTGGAACGGCATCTGAGCCTGACGCCCGACTGCGGACAGTGGGACGTGCTGGAACTGGCCTTCCGCCACCTCGTGGTCAGCGCCCTGGCGCAGCCTCGTGTGTTCGTGCACCGCGATTTCCACAGCCGCAATCTTCTGGTCACGCCCGACCGAAGCCCCGGCATCATCGATTTCCAGGGCGCACTCGTCGGGCCGCTGACCTACGACCTCGCTTCACTGCTGCGCGACTGCTACATCGTCTGGGACCGCGAACACGTGGAAGCCTGGACCGAACAATGCCGGCTGCAATGGCGCCAGGCGGGACATCTCGACGCCGACGTCGACGCGGCGCGCTTCCGGCGCTGGTTCGACCTGATCGGTCTGCAGCGGCACATCAAGGTACTGGGCATCTTCTGCCGCCTGCACTACCGCGACGGCAAGGACGGCTATCTGCACGACCTGCCGCGCGTGCTCGACTACGTACTCGACGTCGCCGGCCGCTACCCGGAGCTGCACGACTTCTGCGAACTGCTGCGCCGCGCCGTCGGCGACCGCGACGTCGCGCAAGCCCGCGTCGGGGCGGCGACCTGACGTGCGCGCACTGATCTTCGCCGCCGGTCTCGGCACGCGCATGCGGCCGCTGACCGACCGCACGCCCAAACCGCTGCTGCCCGTAGGCGACAAGCCGCTGATCGTCTGGCATCTGGAAAAGCTGTCCGCCCTGGGCGTGCGCGAGGTCGTTATCAACACCGCGCACCTGGGCGCACAGTTCCCGCCGGCGCTGGGCGACGGCACGCGCTGGGGCCTGCGCATCCACTACGCCCACGAAGGCGACACGCCGCTGGAAACCGGCGGCGGCATGCTGCACGCCCTGCCCCACCTGGGCGACGCACCGTTCCTGGTCGTCAATGGCGACGTCTGGACCGATTTCGACTTCGCGCGGCTACCCGCTTCGCCACGCGACCTCGCACACCTGGTACTGGTCGACAATCCGCCGTTCCACCCTGCGGGCGACTTCCGGCTGGACGCGGAGGGGCGCATGCACGAGGAAGGCGAACCGCGCCTGACATTCGCCGGTATCGGCCTGTACCGTCCGCAGCTGCTCGACGACTGGCGGCGCGTGATCGGCGACGAAGACGGTGCGGCCATGCAACCGCCGCGCTTCGCCCTGGCGCCGCTGTTGCGTGCAGCCATGCGCGAGGGGCGCATCGACGGTCAGCATCATGTCGGTCGCTGGACCGACGTCGGAACGCCCGAACGCCTGCGCGCGCTGGACGCGATGCTGCGCAGCTGATTCAGGGGCTGTCCGCCCAGCCGTTGTGCATCTCCGGCGCGAACCCCGCCGCCTTGCGATCGGCCTCGCGGATGCGCTGCATGCCCGGCAGGTAGCGCATCTCGAAGTACACGCTGTCGCCGTCGCACGGCGCCTGCTGCGCCAGGGCCTCGCGGATCGAATCGGCGGCCAGCGGCCGCGCCGCGAAGCGTTCGTCTCCGGATGTCTGTTCGAACAGCTCGTACACCACACCATGCGCCAGACGCGCCTTGCAGCGCTGCAATGGCGCCATGTACAACGCGCGCTCATGATGCGTGAGCCGTCCAGTGCCCGCGCCATCCTGCACCCACACGCGCACGCCGGTCGCATCCAGCTCGCGCAGCAGTCGCGCATAGGCCTCCGGTGCCATGTGTCCGGCGAAGAACGTGCTCACATACACCGGCGCCCGGTGCAGGGCCTGCAAGGCGCGCACCTCGGTACGCAAGTGTTCCAGCAACACGGCACGCGCATCGCCTTCCCGCCAGCGCAGATCGTCGACTTCGATCGGCAGGTACCACGCAAGCACGGCGTCGGAACCCAGTTCCCGCAGCCAGGTCCGCGCCAGGGAGCGATCCGTCTCGGCCAGCTCGCGAAAGTAGGTGCCAAGCTGCTCCGGCGGCGCCTTCTGCCGCGTGAAGAACTGCGGATCGGCGCCCAGACCGAGCACCAGCTTCAACCCCGACGCACGCGCTTCGCGCAGTCTGTTCGCCAGCCAGCTGCGTTCGCGTGCGCCCGTGAAGGCATCGCCATAGGCCACCCACTGCACGGCCAGCGTGTCGAAGCCCATCGCGCGAATGCGCTGGAAGAATTTCGGCCAGTCCGCATCGGGCACGGCGAGATCGGCGCGTTGCGGCTGATAGAACAGCACCTTGGGTGCCGCCCAGGCACCAACATGGATGCAGCTCGCCAACGCGAACAGCGCGACCAGGACAAGGCGCCGGCTCACCAGTGTTTCCCCACGGTCAGATACACGGCGTTGCGCTCCGGCAGATAGCTGGTGAATGCATGCTGGACTTCGACCCCGATGCTGAAGCGATGCCGGTAGGCGTCGTACCGGCTTTCGCCGTACCAGACGTTCCAGCGCACGCCCACGCCGACGCGCACGTCGCGTCCGAAGCCGGCGCCGTGGGCGCGGTCGAGGCCATTGAACTGCGCGTGCGCGTAAGGCTCCAGCGTCTGGCCGGCGGCAAGACGGCGATGCACACTCACGCGGTAATCCACGGTGACGGCGGTCTGCGTGCTGCGGAAGTAGTGCGCCAGGTCCAGGTACAGATTCTGCGTCGCCCACCAGCGCGTGCCCGGCCGCCAGTCCTGGTTGTAGCGATCGCGGAACGCGGTGGAATAGCTGAAGCGCGCCATGGTGTCGCTGCGCGTGTCCGGATGGTTGTCCAGTGGTGCCTGCTGCTCCAGCGAAAAGACCGCGTTATGCCTGCGCCACGGCTTCCAGTGCAGACCGACGCCCAGCATCGGCGTATGCGTCGGCCACACGTCTCCGCCGCGGCCGCTGCCGGCGAAGACGCGCGCATAGGCCGACAGACCTCCGCTGCGCTCGCTACGCCAGGCATCGTCCAGGCGATACTGCGCCTCGGCCTGGAAGTAGCTTCGGTAGGACACGCCCGGCGCGATCGGATTGGACGCGGAGCTGATCGTGTCGCCCAGAATCAGATCGGCATCGAAGCTCCAGCGGCGCCCCAGGTCCTCGTGCAGGCGTCGCAGCGCGAAACGCTGCTGCGACTGCGCGACGTCCTGCCCCTGACCACCTTGCGCATCGAGACGATCGATGGCCAGTGCCGCGTAATGCCGCGCCGCGCTGCGATCGCCGCGCTCCTGGTTCAGATACATCAGCTGCCGGATGAGCGAGGCGTCGCTGGGCATCGCCTCGCGCGCGCGCTCGAACTGCTCGATGGCCGGTCCGATCGCGCCGCGCTGCAAGTGCACATAGCCGATGCGACGGGCCAGCACGGCGTTCTGCGGCATCATTCCCTGCGCCTCCAGCAACGCATCCAGCGCTGCCTCCGAGTGGCCGCTGTGCTGCTGCGCGTCGGCCAGCGCCATGTAGTAGTCCGGATCGGGCCGCAGTGCGATGGCGCGCTGCATGGCGTTGATCGCCGCCGGCGACGCATCCGGTTCGGCGCGCGCACGCAGCCACCAGTAGCGGTCGCCCAACGCAGCTTCGCGCTCGGCATACGTCTGCAACCACGTACGCGCCTCCTCGCGATGGCCGGCCTCCAGCGCCGTGGTCGCCGCGGCCAGAAGATCCTCGTCACGCAATTGTTCCGGCGTCATGTCGCGCCAGATGCCCATGGCCGTGTTCATGTCCTTCGCGGCGAACGCCTGATAGGCGAGCATGCGCGCGGTCTCAGCATCCGGCTGCAGGCGATAGGCCTGTGCGTAGGCGTGCTGCGCCAGACCGGGGTGTCCCACGCGGTAGCAGTCACCCAGCGCCCGCCACGCCTGTGGCGGCGCATCGCCGGGCAGTCCGCCCATCGTCGCACGCAACCCCCGGCAATCCTGCAGCGCCACCCAGACACGCAACTGCCCCGCACGAAGGCGGGCGTCAGACAGCGGGGTGCGCAACCGCACGCGCGCCGCATCATCGATCAGGCTCGGCCGTGAACCGGCCAGCAACGCCAGGCGAGCGAACAGTGGATCGGGATCGGGCGCAGTGGCGAAGGGGTAGGATTCCATCAACAGCGCAACCGCCTGCGCCTCCGCTCCGGCATCGAGCAATCGATAGCTGGACACATCCAGTGAAGCCTGCCCGCCCGGAGCGTCGCGCATGGCCCGTGCATGCGCCAGCGCTTCGTCATAGCGCCCCTGCCGCAGCGTGACCTCGAAACGCTGCTCGCGGAAACCGTTCGCCGGGAGACGCCGCAGCATGCGTTCGGCCAGCGGCCATTGCTCGGCGTGCATCGCCTGCGGCAACAACAATCCCGCATGCAGCCGACGCCCGGCCGCGGTGCGCGGCTGATATGCGCGCATCAGCGAAGGCTGCTGACGCCTCACCTTCTGCAGCAAGTAGATCCACTGTTTTTCCTGTGTCTCGTCTTCGAACTCGGGAGCGCCCGTACGCAGGTAGCCGGCCAGCACATTCAGATCTCCGCGTCGGGCCAGCAACTGCGCCAGCGCCAGACGCTGCGTGGCCGCATCCAGACCGCTGCGCTGCTGCAGCTCCCGCGCACGCTGCGGACGGTCCAGCACCAGCAGCACGTTGAACCACTGTTCGCCTTCGGCGCGACTGAGCGCGCCCTGACGTTCGAGCACCTCGAACTGGCGCGCGGCGAGCGCCATGTCGCCATCGTGAATGGCGCGTTGCGCCAACGAACGCCGCAGAGCCAGCCCCTCCGGACTGCGCGTGAAGTAGCCCGCATCCAGTTCCCGCTCGGCAGCCTGCAACCGACCGTCACGCAGCGCCTCGAAGCCGCGCTGCGCGCGACAGGTCGCCGAATCGTGCTGTGCACAGTTCACCGCAGTCTTCGCGGTCGCGGCATCCAGAGCCTGCAACGCGGCCACCAGGCGAGGATCATCCGGGGTATCCAGCAATTGCCGGACCAGCACGCCGCGCGCACGCGACGCTTCGCTGAAACGTTGATAGGCCGTCGCCAGATCCAGCGCGGTGCCCACACTCTTCGGTGCCAGTGAGCGCGCATGCTCGAACTCGGCAATCGCCCGCGCGGCGTCGCCGCGGCGCATGGCTTCATGGGCTCGCTGTTGATGCGGATAGATGAGAAAACGCCGGTAGGCGCTGACATCATCGTAGCGACCGGATGCCGATTGCGCCGCCGCCGGCGCGGTCGGCGTCTGGGCGCTGGCGGCCGCAGCCGCCAGAAGCAGCGCGATGCATGCGGAAAGCCGACGCACGTTCATCCTCGTGCTCCTGCAGCCAGCGGCGTTCGCGCTGTGTGCGTTGCATGGAAATCGCTCAGCATGTCCTCAATCTGCGGCTGGAGAGCCGCCTGCATCGCCAACGCATGACGTAGCGTGTCCGGATCGATCGCGCCCTGCTCGACCAGGAAGTCGCCAAGCCGTTGTTCGCTGCGGGCGTGATTGAGCAACATCGCACGCAGCACGATCTCGTCCAGATAGCCCCGCGCGACCAGCACCTCGCCCAGCATCACCTGGTGCGAGACATAGCGTTCCCACAACGCACTGGCCTGCTCGCGGCGGATTCTCCCCGAGCGTACGGCCTGATCCAGCGCCTCGATGCCGGCCGCATCCCCCGCCCGGGCATGCCAGTGGCGCAGACCGACCGTGACCTGCCCCTTGTGCGCCAGCACATAGCGCACGCGCCGATCGAGCTTGCGCGCCAAGGCCGCCAGCGAGACGGGATCGATGTAGGCCTCACTGGCCAGCACCAGTTCGTCCTCCTCGACCCGCAGCGGCAACACGGCGTAGTGCAGCGCAACGTGCGCGGGCATGCAGGCGATGGTCGCGGAATCGATCATGCGCGCATCGATCGATTCGCACGGCACACCGAACTGCTCAGCCATCGGCTCCGCCAGTTGTTCGGGGCGCACCAACCCAGCGTGGATCAACGAACTGTACAGATGCAGGCCGTCGATGCGATCGCGTGTGGCCTGCGATATCTGCGTTTTGCTCAAGGCCCCCTGCGCGACGAGGATGTCCTCCAGCGCCCGCAGTCCGCGTCCCGCGCCGCCCAGGCTCGGGAAATCGTGTGTGGTCTTGTCCCAGGCCACACGGCGCGGATCGCCGCAGCGAATGATCTGCATGATCGCGCGGCAGTTGGCCAGGAAGTTGATGAGGTTGCCCCACAGCAGGCGCGGAATCGACAGTAGCCCCTGCACCAGCCCGTAGTAGCCGGAGACGAAGATCACGCGCTGCAGCATGCGGTTCGCCATCAGCAGCAGGTTGGCCATCAGCAGGGCATGGAACCACCAGCCTCCGGTGAAGATGGATAGGAACTTCGGCGATGCCGGCCACAGCAATTGCACCAGCCAAAGAATTGCCAGCTGCAGCAGAATCAGCATCGCGGCGAAGCTGACGAAATTGTTCAGCGCGCCCTTGCGATCGCGCCACAGGAAATAGTCGAGCACCGGCTTGCCGGTCCAGCCGTGGGTGCGGAACCCCTGGTAGACGATGCCGATGATCCAACGCGACTTCTGCCGTACTGCCGTGCTCAGCCGGTCGGGAAAATATTCGCGCACGCAGATCACGCTCGATTCCCGCCGGCTGTCGCCGAAGTGACGCGGCCGCCCGCACCGTGCATTCGCGGCGCCCACGGCGAAGCGCACGAAGACTTCCTGCATGCCGCGCTGCTTCAGCCGCAGACCGATGTCGTAGTCCTCGGTCAGGCTCTGCACGTCGAAAGCGATGCCGTTGCCCTCTTCGATCAGCGCCAGCACCGCGCGTCGGCTGAAGCAGGTGCCGACGCCCGCGCTCGGAACCTGACCGGCCAGCGCCTCGCGCACCGGCACGTCTTTGCCGTGCAGCTCGGCGAATTCGTCCAGGTAGTGCAGGCTGGTGAAGTTTGCCCACTGCCGTTCGAATGGATACACCGGCACCTGGATCAGATCCTTGCGCGCGACCAGATAGTTGAACAGACGCAACTCCATCGCGGACAGCACATCCTCGGCGTCGTGCAATATGAAGCCGGCGAAGGCGATGCGCGCCTGCGACTCGAACCGCATGATCGCGTCGAGCACGTTGTTCAGACAGTCCGCCTTGCTGGTCGGCCCGGGGCGCGCGCAAACCACCTTGTGCACATTGGGAAACCGCGCGCAGACTTCGTCCACATCGCGCTGGGTAGCCTCGTCGTTGGGATAGGTGCCGACGAAGATGTGATAGTTCTCGTAATCGAGCGTGGTAGCCGCCAGTTCGGCCATGTGACCGATCACGCCCGTTTCCTGCCAGGCCGGCACCATGATCGCCAGCGGCTTCTCGTCCGGTTCGTACAAGGTGCGGTAGTCCATCCGCTCGGAACGTCGGTACACCGTCAGCGCACGCCAACCGCGCCGAAACCAGTACACGAGGTCGATGAACAGGTCGTCGAGACCGCTGATGAGCATCAGCAGCGCGACCACGATGACGACCAGGCTCAGGCCGAACAGGTAGGTCGAGAAGACATCCACCAGTGACATGTCACGCCTCCTTGATGGCTCATGCGACCGTGGCCATGGGCGCCGTCTCCGCGACACGCAATGCGTCATGCAGGACCCGCTCGATATGCTCGCAAGCATGTCCGTCGCCGAATGGATTCCCGGCGTGGCACATGCGCATGTATTCCTCGCGGTCGTTCCACAGCGCCTCGACCTGCGCCACAATGCGCTCGCTCTGCGTGCCGGCCAGTCGCGCGCAACCGCGCTCGATCGCTTCGGGCCGTTCGGTCTCGTTGCGCAGCACCAGCAGCGGCACGCCGAAGGTCGGCGCCTCTTCCTGCAGGCCGCCCGAATCGGTCAACACCAGCCATGCATCAACCAGTGCCTGCTGCATCTGCAGATAGTCCATCGGTGGCGTCAGCAGGACGTTGTCCAGATCGCCGAGAATCGCATGCACGGGACGCTGCACCACCGGATTGAGATGCACCGGGAAGTGCACAGGAAGGTCCGGATGCCGTCTCGCCACCTCGGCGACTGCGCGGCAAATAGCTTCCATGTCGCTGCCCCAGTTCTCGCGTCGGTGCGCCGTGACCAGAAGGTGACCGCGCCCGCGAACGCTGCGCCGGATGCGCCGATGCTTGACCACCCAATGCTGCGCGTCGACCACCGTATTGCCGGTGACTGTCACCAACGGCGACGGAATGCCTTCCTCGTGGAGCGAAGCCGCGGCACGATCGGTGGGCGCGAAATGGAAGCGCGTGATGCGACTGATCATCTGCCGCAGTCCCTCTTCCGGAAACGGCCGCTGAAGATTGCCGGTGCGCAGCCCGGCTTCCACATGTGCCACCGGAACGTGCTGATAGAACGAAGTCAGGGCGCCGAGATATGTGCTTTCCGTATCACCCTGCACCACGGTCAGTGACCACGATCGCGAAGCCAGAATTGCGTCCAATTGCAGTCGGCAACCGGCGCTGAACTCGGTCAGACTTTCGCCGCCGCGATTCAAGGAAAGATCCGGCACGATGTCGAAGCAGCCGTGCATCTGCCGCGCCATCGCGTCGTGCTGCCCGGTGTGTAGCCAGCAGGGACGCGCCCAGGATGTCGCGCGCAACGCATGGTAGAGCGGCGCGAGCTTGATCACCTCCGGACGCGTTCCCGAAACCATCAGAATGTCATGCATGGCGTTTGCCTCCTCATGAGGTATTCGTTCCCCCCATGACGTCCCGGTCAACTCGCTTTCACGGCGTTCCGGCGACTCCTTCGCATTTTTGATTGCAGCCATGCAGTGGCACGAAACACCGATCTTTTCTAAGCCTCCAAATCGTTCGGAGGGGATATCGAGTATCCGCGCTTCGGCGCGCTATTTCGCCTGTCGAATCGTTCTATATCCAACGGGGGTAAAGCCAAGACGGCTTTTGTGGAGCACACTTTTCAGACACGAGATTCCGCTCTCGAGGAACGCGAATCGCCATCGCACACCACCCGAGCGGGACACCCACACAAGCTCGATGAGGACATCCCCATGTCTGGCTCAGACTCCCCTCTCCGCACACCAGGCAAGGTCATGCACACCGTGTGGCTGACCGCGCTGGCCCTGTTCCTCGCCACACCGGCGCTGGCCGGACCGGCACCGCACGATTCGCATGGCAAGCCGAGCATCCAGCTCCCACTGGCTCCTGGCGGATCCATCGCCGACCGCACGCTGCCTGCGCCTCCCGCGCCGTCCAGCGCGACGCTTCCGACGAGCCGTCCGAGTCTCGACAGCGCATCGCGCTTGCAGATGCCGACGCCGCAAACCTTCGCCGCGTTGCTCTCGCCCTCGGTGCTGCCGGCCGCCGTGCCGACGCTCTTTGCCGCCGCACCCGGCGCGGATGCCGAACGCAACACGCTGATCCTGTACGACAGCACCGGCGCCTGGGCCTGGCTCGGCGAAGCCTATGCGGTGCAGACCGGCAACCTGGTCTCGCACGCCAGCCGCTACACCATGCATCCGGCCATCGATTACGTCGCCGGAGAAATGGACGGCTATACGGGTATGATCTATATCGGCTCGACCTACGACGAACCGTTGCCGACCGCCCTGCTCGATGATGTGCTGGCCACCGACAAGCCCGTGCTGTGGATGAACAGCAACATCTGGCAGCTCAGCCAGCGCGCGGGCGATTTCGGCACGCGCTTCGGCTGGATGCCGCTGTTCTACAACTTCGACGAGGCCCTGACGGTCACCTACAAAGGCGTGGATCTGACCCGCAGCGCACTGGCGGTTCCCTCCGGCCTGCTTCAGACGTCGATCCTCGACCCGACCATGGCCGAGGCCGTCGCCACCATCACCGACAGCAATGGCGTGACCTCGCCCTGGGCCACCCGTTCCGGCCATTTCACCTACATCGGCGAGATCCCCTTCAGCTATGTCGGTTCCGATGATCGCTACCTCGCCGCCGTCGATCTGATCGGCCAGGTGGCCGATCCGAACATGCCTGATCGCAATCGCGCGCTGGTGCGCATCGAGGACGTCGGTCCCGATGCCAGTCCGAACCGGCTACGCCGTATCGCCGACTACCTCTACAGCCGCGGCGTGCCCTTCAGCGTGGCGGTATACACGCATTACCTCGATCCGAACGGCGTCTACAACGACGGTGTGCCGGTCAGTCAGCCGATGTCCGCACGCCAGTCGCGCCGCGTGCGCGCCGCGTTGCAGTACATGGTCGAACGCGGCGGCACCCTGCTGATGCACGGCTACACGCATCAGTATCAGGACATCCCCAATCCGTACAGCGGCGTCAGCGCGGATGATTTCGAGTTCTATCGCTCGCACATCAGCGCCGACGACTACGTGATCTACGACGCGCCGCCGGCAGAGGACTCGGCCGCTTGGACGCAGCTCCGCATCGATGCCGCCTTCGCCGAGTTCGCGGCATCCGGTCTGCCGACACCGACCATCTTCGAGTTCCCGCACTACGCGGGCTCGGCCATCGACTACCAGGTCGTGCAGCAGAACTTCGGCGTTCGTTACGACCGCGCTCTGTACGCCGCCGGCTGGTGCCCGAACGGCGCCTGCGGAAGCGGCACGCCGGACTACACGCGCATCTACGGACAGTTCTTCCCGTACACCGTGCGCGATATCTTCGGCTCCATTGTCCTGCCGGAAAGCCTGGGCAACGTCGAACCGGTGGAGGTAAACCACCATCCGCCACGCTCGGTGCAGGACATTCTTGCCAGTGCGCAGCGGAACACGGTCATCAAGGACAACGTGCAGAGCTTCTTCTTCCATCCCTACCTGCCGCTGAACCAGCTCAAGAAACTGGTCCAGGGTATCCAGGGCATGGGGTACGAATTCGTCTCGCCGGAAACGCTCAAGGACGGCTGACGCGCATCGCGGATACACAAAGGGCCCGGCATGACCGGGCCCTTTGCATGTTTCGGCGAAGCTGCGAGCGTCAGGGGCGACGCGCGAGTTCCGGGTTGTCCTTGGTCACCGGCATCAGGTCCTTCTTCGACACGCCCAGCCACAGCAGGATCGGGCTGGCGATGAAGATCGAGGACAGCGTGCCGATCAGGATGCCGATCAGCATGGTGATGGCGAAACCGTGCACGGCCGGGCCGCCGAAGAAGTACAGTGCGGCCATGGTGATCGCCGTGAACAGCGAAGTGATGATGGTTCGCGACAGCGTATTGTTGATCGAGCGGTTCAGCACTTCCTCCGGCTCGGCCTTGCGCGCCAGACGGAACAGTTCGCGCACGCGATCGAACACCACGACCTTGTCGTTGATCGAGTAGCCGACCACGGCCAGCACCGAGGCCAGCACGGTCAGGTCGAACTGGCGCCCGGTCAACGCGATGATACCGACGGTAACCAGCGCATCGTGGACCTCGGTCACTACGGCAGCGATGGCGAAGCGTCGCTCGAAGCGGATCCACAGGTAGCCCATGATACCGATGATGACGAAGATCACCGCATAAATGCCGCTGGTGCGCAGTTCGGCGCCGACCTGCGGACCGACGAAGTCGGGCGCGCGGTTCAGCTTGACGTCGCTGCGCTTGGCCTTCAATGCGGCCAGCACGTCCTTGGCGACCTTCGCGGCATCCATCTTTCCGCCGGCCTTGACCGCGTCCGGGTCGGCCTTCGGCTGCAGGCGAATCGACAGGTCGGTGGAGTTGCCCAGGCTCTGTACCACGGCCTCCTTGAAGCCGCCCGAGGTCAAGGCCGCGCGCGCATTGGCGATCTGCACCGGCTTGGAATAACTCACCTCGACGAGTACGCCGCCGGTGAAGTCCATGCCGTAGTTCAGACCGCGCGTGGCGATCACGAACACCGAGCCCAGCATCAACAACACGGCCAGCACGATCGAGATCTTGCGCAGGCCAAGGAAGTTGACGTTGCTGTTGTGATTGAAAATTTCCATGGAGCTTCCCGGCCTTTAGACGGAGAGGGTCTTCAGCTTGCGCCGACCGTGAATGAGTGCCGTGATCGCATGCGTGACCGTCACCGAAGTGAACATCGAGGTCAGGATGCCGATGAACAGCGTCACGCCGAAGCCGCGGATCGGGCCCGAGCCCATGGTCATCAGCGCCATGGCCGCGAGCAGATGGGTGACGTTGGCGTCGAGAATCGTCGCCCACGCCTTCTCGTAGCCCGCGCGGATCGAGGCATGCGGCGTCGAACCGTTGCGCAGTTCCTCACGCACGCGTTCGCAGATCAGCACGTTGGAGTCGATGGCCATGCCCAGTGTCAGCACGATGCCGGCGATGCCCGGCATGGTCAGGGTCACACCGATCATCGACATCACCGCCACCAGCAGCACCAGGTTCAGCACCAGGGCGATGTCGGCGACCAGGCCAAACAGCTTGTAGTAGATCAGCGCAGCCAGCAGCACCAGGCTCAGACCCAGGATCACCGCGCTGACACCCTTGCGGATGTTGTCGCGTCCCAGGCTGGGTCCGATCACGTGCTGCTCGACGAAGGTCATCGGCGCGGCCAGCGAACCGGCCTTGAGCAGCAGCGCCAGATCCGACGCTTCCTTCGGACTGTCCAGACCGGTGGTCGAGAACTGGCGGCCGAACACGCCATTGACCGTGGCGTAGGAAATCACGCGCTCGCTGGTCTTGAAGCTGTGCACTTCCTTGCCATCGACCATCTTGGTCTGCGGGATGTGATCGATGTAGACCACCGCCATCGGCTTGCCGACGTTGGACTCGGTGAAGGTGCGCATGCGCTTGGCGCCGGCCGCGTTCAGCGTGACCTGCACCTCGGGCGAACCCTGCTGCTGATCGAAGCCGGAATTGGCGTTGGTCAATTCATCGCCAGTAACGATGACCTGCTTGCTGAGCAGGCAGCCGCGCGGGCAGGCCTTGCCGTAGTACAAACGCGCATCCGGCGGAACGATACCCTTCTCCACCGCATCGATGACACGCTGGTCGGGATACTGGGCAATACCGGCGCGGTATTCCAGCGATGCCTGCGCACCGAGGATGCGCTTGGCCTGAGCCGTATCCTGAATGCCGGCCAGGTCGACCACGATGCGGCTGTTGCCCTGCTGCTGCACCAGCGGCTCGGACACGCCCAGCGCGTTGACGCGGTTGCGCAGCGTCGACAGGTTCTGGCGGATGGTGTTCTGCGCCAGCTCGCGCAGTTTGTCCGGCTTGATCTGCATGTCCAGCACGAAGCGGTTGCCGGTGCTGGGGCCGTTGCTGATGTCGAGATCGGGGTACTCGGCGCCGATGGCATCCGTGGCCGCCGAACGATCGGCCTCCGAACGCAGCACCGCCACCACGCCCTTGCCGCCGTGCGACACCGACAGATAGCGGATGTTCTTCTCGCGCAGCAGCTGACGCACATCGCCCGTGTACACCTGCTCCTGACGCTGGCGCACACCGCTCTGGTCGACCTGCATCAGGAAGTGGACGCCGCCCTGGAGATCCAGGCCCAGCGGCATGGAATTGGCATGCAGCGAACGCAGCCACGAAGGCACCGTGCTGGCCAGGTTCGGCGCCACCACGTACTGGTTGCCCAGACCGTCCTTGAGCGCTTCGACCGCCTTGGTCTGCACGTCATCGCTGTGGAAACGCACCAGCATGCGCTGGCTGCCTTCCTGCTTGCTGTCCCCGGTGATGTTGATCTTGTCCCAGGTCAGCTTGTCCTTCTTCAGGATGCTCTCGACCTTGTCCTGCATCGACGCATCGATCCGGGCGCCGCGATTCGCGGAAATCTGCACCGCGGGCTGCGGCGCGAACACGTTCGGCAGCGCGTACAGAAGACCCAGCAGCAGAACCACCACCACCAGCGCGTATTTCCAGCGTGGGAAATCACTCATGCCTAAATTCCAATGGATGCCGGAACCCGTCGTTCCAGCGCTTGCTTCTGGCCGGCGCGCGCCGACCCTCCCCTTCTTACGACGACTTCAGCGTGCCCTTGGGCAGCACCTGCGCGATCGCGGCGCGCTGCACCTTGATCTGCACGCCTTCGGCCACTTCGACGGTCACGAACGACTCGCCCATCTCGGCGATACGACCGGCCAGACCGCCATTGGTGACCACTTCGTCGCCCTTGCCCAGGGCCGCCACCATGGCGCGATGCTCCTTCTGCCGCTTCATCTGCGGACGGATCATCATGAAATACATCAGGCCGAACAGGACCACCATCATGATGATGAAGCCCATGCCGCCACCCGCCTGACCGGCGCTGCCGCCGGCCGCGGCGCCCTGCAGGAACACTGCGGAAGTGAAAACGCTCATAATTTTTCTCGCAAGTTGCGGTGTGGAAAGGAAATCTTTCCGGACCGGTAAAAAGACCCCGGATTATGCCACGTGCACCGCCCCGTTGCATGGAAGCGGTCGCCCCGGACATGCGACCGCGCTCACGCCGCCGGGTTCCGGTCGCGGGTCCGGGCCGTTCCGCCGCTCAGTCCGCGCCGGAACGCAGCGCGGCGTAGAAATCGGCGACGAAATCCTCCAGCCCGCCTGCCGCGATGGCGTCCCGCAGCCCCTGCATCAGGCGCTGGTAGTGGCGCAGATTGTGCATGGTGGCCAGATGGCTGCCGAGCATCTCGTTGCAGCGGTCCAGATGGCGCAGATAGGCACGGCTGAAACCGCTGCGACAGGTGTAGCAGTCGCAGCCCTCCTCGATCACCCGCGTGTCGCGCGCGAACTTCGCGTTGCGGATGCGCAGCGTACCGGTGCGGGTGAACAGGAACCCGTTGCGGGCGTTGCGGGTCGGCATCACGCAATCGAACATGTCGATGCCGCGGCGTACCGCCTCGACGATGTCCTGCGGACGCCCCACGCCCATCAGGTAGCGCGGCTTGTCCGCAGGCAGCAGCGGCACGGTGTGCTCCAGTGTGCGGTTGCGCTCGTCCTCCGGCTCGCCCACGGCCAGTCCGCCGACCGCATAGCCGTCGAAGCCGATGTCCACCAGTCCCCGCGCCGATCGCGTGCGCAGCGCCTCGTACACACCACCCTGGACGATGCCGAACAGGTTGTTGGGATTGCCCAGCTCATCGAACGCGCGGCGCGAGCGCTCGGCCCAGCGCAGCGACAGCTCCATCGAGTCCGCCGCCTGCTTCTCCGTGGCCGGGTATGGCGTGCATTCGTCGAAGATCATCGCCACGTCGGAATCCAGCACGTGCTGGATGCGCATCGATTCCTCCGGCGACAGAAACACCTTCGAGCCGTCCACCGGCGAGGCAAACGTCACGCCCTCTTCGGTGATCTTGCGCTTGTGCGCCAGCGAGAACACCTGGAAACCGCCCGAGTCGGTGAGGATCGGACCGTCCCAGCCGATCATCCGATGCAGGCCGCCAAAATCGCCGATCACGTCCAGCCCCGGACGCAGGAACAGATGGAAGGTGTTGCCGAGAATCATCTGCGCGCCGATCTCGGTCAGATCGCGCGGCGTCATCGCCTTGACGGTGCCGTAGGTGCCCACGGGCATGAACGCAGGGGTTTCCACCGTGCCGCGCGGGAAGGTCATGCGGCCGCGGCGGGCCGCGCCGTCGGTGGCTTGGAGGTCGAATTTCAGGGAAGGCATCGGGGCATTATCGCGGGGCACGGGCGGTTCGTCATGTGGTCTTCGGCATGTGGGTGCATTTCTGTTCCCAAACAGACTTGCCTGCCGACCATAGCCTTCAGATCTCGGAACCCGGAGGTCTACTGGACTAGCCCGATGGAGTTGCAGGTTGCAGTTAGGGTTTCGACCGCAGTTCGGCGGCCGAGTAACTTCTCTTTGGACAAGCAAAGAGAAGTTACTCGGCCGGCGCCAGCCGGTCGGAACTGCACTTAAACAAGCAACGCAAGCAGCGCGGATCAAGCACCCTGCGGCAGGATCAGCATCGCATCGCCATACGAAAAGAACCGGTACTCCGCCTCCACCGCATGCCGATAGGCGTCGAGCATGAACTCGCGACCGGCCAGCGCCGACACCAGCATCAGCAGCGTCGACTCGGGCAGGTGGAAGTTGGTCAGCAGCCCGTCGATGCTGGTGAAACGGTAGCCGGGGAAAATGAAGATCTGCGTCTCGCCCGCGAACGGGTGCAGCTCGCCCTCGACCGTGGCGCTCTCGAGCGCGCGCACGACGGTGGTGCCGACGGCGATGACGCGGCCGCCTGCGGCGCGGGTGCGGTGGATCTTCTCGATCAGCTCGGCGCCGACATTGAGCCATTCGCGGTGCATGTGATGGTCTTCGATGCGCTCGGCGCGCATCGGCTGGAACGTGCCGGCGCCCACGTGCAGGGTCACGTAACCGCTGTCGACGCCGCGCGCGCGCAGCGCATCCAGCAACGCGTCATCGAAGTGCAGGCCTGCAGTCGGCGCGGCCACGGCGCCCGGTTCGCGCGCGAACACGGTCTGGTAGCGCTCGGCGTCCTCGGCGCTGTCGTCGCGCTCGATATACGGCGGCAGCGGCATGTGGCCGACGCGCAGCAGCACCTTTTCCAGCGGCTCTTCGGTGTCGAAGCGCAGGCGGAAGAACGCATCCTCACGGCCGAGCACCTCGACCGGCGTGCCATCGTCGAGCAGGATGCGGCTGCCCGGCGCCGGCTTCTTGCTGACGCGCATCTGCGCACGCGCCTCGTGCGTGCCGGTCACGCGTTCGAGCAGAATTTCCACCGCGCCGCCAGTCTCCTTGCGCCCGAACAGACGCGCCGGCAGCACGCGGGTGTCATTGAACACCAGCAGATCGCCTTCGCGCAGAAAATCGGGCAGCGCGCGCACGCTGCTGTCCTGCCAACGCGTGTTCGGCACATCCAGCACCAGCATGCGACTGGCCGAACGCTCGGCCAGCGGGGCCTGTGCAATCAGGTGCTGCGGCAGGTCGAAATGGAAATCGGACTTCTTCACGGCAAACGAATTCAGCGGCGGAATCCGCAAAGCATACCCGAGCGTCGTTCCGGCGCATGCCGGGGCCGGCCTGCTCGACGGGGCGACGAAGACACTGGATCCCGGCGTGCACCGGGATGACGACCATTGGGCGTACCGCAATGCGAACGGGGGATGGACGCCGTACGGAACGTGCTTGGCGCAGTCGCGCCCGTCCATGCGCCCCCGGCATGGTTACGCCTTTTTCAAAGCCACCCTTTCTGCCGCGCCAGACGGTAAGCCTCGATGCGGTTGCCGACGCCGAGCTTGCCGATGGCCTCGGATAGGTAGTTGCGCACGGTGCCGTGCGAGAGATTCATGCGTGCAGCGATATCTCCGGCTGACAGCCCCTCACCGGCCAGACGCAGCGCCTGGCGCTCGCGATCGTTGAGCGGGTCGGCCTCGGACCAGGCCTCGACAGCCAGCTCCGGATCGATGGCGCGACCGCCGCGATGCACCATGCGCAACGACTCGGCCAGTTTTTCCGCCGGCGCGTCCTTGAGCAGATACCCAAGCACACCGGCATCGAGCGCACGCCGCAGAAATCCCGGACGGGCGAAGGTGGTCACGATCACCACCTTCACCGGCAACTCGTGCCGCTGGATGCGCTGCGCCAGTTCCAGACCGGTCAGTCCCGGCATCTCGATGTCGGTGACCAGCAGATCCGGCTTTAACCGCTGTATCTCGCGCCAGGCGGCTTCGCCGTCGGCGGCCGAGTCGAGCACCTCGATGTCCGATTCCATATTCAGCAGCGCGGCCAGTGCGCCACGCACCAGGGCCTGGTCCTCGGCCAGCAGAACGCGCATCATGACCATCCTCTCTGTGGCGTGCCCGTCAGCCGCTCCGTCACCGCCTCGACCGACGTGTCCGCACGCGGCGCAGCATTACGCGCCGGCAGCGGCACCGTGACGTGCAACGTCGTGCCCCGATCGCGTGACGAATCGACGCGCAGGGTACCGCCCAGACCCTCCACGCGCTCGCGCATGCCGGCAAGACCGTTGCCGAACGCATCCAGACCGCCGCGTCCGTCGTCGCGAATGCACAAATTCAACACACTCCGCTCCACACTCATCTCCACATCCGTACGTGTAGCGTGGGCGTGCCGCGCGATGTTGGTGACCGCCTCGCGCACGACCAGCGCCAGCACCGTCTCGACGTCGGCCGGCAGCGCACGGCCCGGCGGCTCGTAGCGCATGACCACGCCGCGTGTCTCCAGCATCAGATGCGCCGAAGCCAGCTCCGCCGCCAGATCGGTGGCGCGAATACCGGTCACCGCCGCGCGCACCTCGGCCAGCGCGTTACGCGCAATGCCTTCGGCGTCGGCCAGTTCGCGCCGTGCCGCTTCGTGATCGCGATCGAACAGCTTGCGGGACAGTTCCAGCTTGAGCGTGATCAGCGACAGGGTGTGTCCCAGCAGGTCATGCAGGTCGCGCCCGATGCGCTCCCGTTCGGCGGTCGCCGCCAACCGCCGCACCTCGTCCTGCGAAAGCCGCTGCGCCGCGTTCTTCTGCATGTTGAGGCGTCCGGCCAGACTGCCCGAGGCGGCACTGACGCAGACCGCCACCATCAGCACCATGGCGAACCAGGGCATCCCCACCCACCAGGCTTCGAGCAGCGTCACCGACACGATCATGGCGATGCGCATCCCTGTCGCGCGCAACGACCCCTCGTACGGGACATACACGCAGGCGAAGACCGTGTAACTCCACGCGGACGGGTTGTACGGCAGGGACAGGATGGCCAGCATCGCCATCCCCGCGACATAGATGTTCACCTCGCGCTGCGGACGCACATGGACCAGCGCGAACAGCAGCACGAACAAGGGATAGCCAATGGCCACCGACCACCAGAAACTGGCATGCACCGTGCTGACCAGCGGTGTCACGAAGACCCACAGCGACCACAGCAGGTTCAGCGCATGCAGCCGCGGATTGCCGCCGCAGCGGCGAAACTGCAGTGCCATGGAATCCGGCGCCGGACGCAGAAAAGCTGGCAGCATGATCGGTTCCTCTCTCCACTCCACGGACATGCTACTTCAGCCGTGGCGGCGCAGGCGGCGCGAGGCCAGCCACAACAACCCGACGGCCACGCCCAGCAGGACCCATATATGCACCATCACCGGGGCCTGGGAGAGACCCACCACGCGCTGGGCAATGATGTTGAGATGATAGCTCGGCCAGACCGGCGCGATGGCGGCCAGCCACGACGGCATGGCGCTGAGCGGAAACCACAGGCCGGACAGGAAGGCCATCGGCAAGTACACCAGATTCAGCAATCCCGGCGCGCCCTGCCCCTTGATCAGCGTGCCCACGAACATGCCCAGCGCGCAGAACGGCAGCACGCCGAACACACCGAGCGCCAGCAGCCCCAGGATCTGCGCGCCGCTCAGCGGCACATGCGCCGCGAACACGCCCAGCAGCAGCATCAGAACCATCACCAGACCGCTGACCACCATGGCCATCGCCATCTTGCCCAGCAGATAGGCGCCGGGCGGCATCGGCAGCGCGCGCTTGAGCGTCAGCAAACCGCCATCGCGCTCCAGCGCCAGCGACGCGCCGAAACCGAACAATCCCGGTCCCATCACGCCGAACACACCGTAACTGGCCAACAGATACCGGGACGCGTCCGCATGACCGTGGTTCATCAGCACGCCGAACATGAGGTAGAACACCGCTGGGAACAGCATCAGCGGCAGCATGAAGCCGGGGTTGCGCAGATAGCGCAGACATTCGCTGCGGATCTCGGCCAGGTAGGCGCCGGCCATGCGACGCGGCGTCATGACCCCGTCCGTCTGCGGAAACGTGGATGTCGTCGACATGTTCATGCTCAGGCCACCTCGCGTTCGGTCTCGGCGTGCGCCGCCTCGGCGTCACGGGTCAGTTCGGTGAAGGCTTCAGCCAACCCGGCGCGCTGCACTTCCAGCTGTGCCAGATCGGCGTCGGCCGAGAGCAGCCGACGCACCACGTCCTCGGCATCGACCGTGGCGATCTGCAGACGCCCCTCGTGCAGCTGCGCATCGCTCACCTGCGGCCATGCCCGCACCTGCTCACACGTCAGCGCGGTGACACAGCGGATGCGGCGCACATCGACCCGCGCGCGCAAATCGTCGACCGTGCCTTCGTGGATCACGCGCCCCCGCGCCATCACGCTGACGCGATCGGCCAGCGCCTCGGCTTCCTCCAGGTAGTGCGTGGTCAGCACGACGGCGCAACCCTCGTCGACCAGGGCGCGCATGGCCGACCACAACCGCTGCCGGGCTTCGATATCCATGCCCACAGTCGGCTCGTCCAGAAACAGCAGCCGCGGCCGTCCGCACAACGCCAGCTCGAACTGCACGCGGCGCTGCTGGCCGCCGGACAGCTTGCCGTACGGGCGTTCCAGCAGATCCTCGATGCCGGCCAGCGTGGCGCTGTCGGCCAGACTTCGCGGATTCGCGTAGTAGCTGGCCGTCAAACGCAGCAATTCGCGCACACGCAGCGTCGGCGGCAGCACCGCCGACTGCAGCATCACACCGATACGCCGACGTGCCTCGATGCGCTGCGGATCCATGCCGAACAGCTCGACCCGTCCCGCATCGGGCCGGATCAGCCCCAGCAGCAATGCGATGGACGTGCTCTTGCCGGCACCGTTCGGTCCCAGCGCGGCCAGCAGCTCGCCGGGCCGGACGTCCAGATCGATGCCGCGCAGGGCCTCGACGCGGCCGTAACGTTTGCAGACGCCGCGCAACGCGGCCACGCAGGATGCGGATGTATTCATGGGATTGCCCTCCTTGGTCGCCATGATGGCGATCCGTGCCCCGGACCGGCAGTCGCCGCCATCATCCGCCGCACATGACAGGCGTCATACCGCCTGGCGGGGGTGTCGCCAAACCCGCCCCCGTGCTATGCTCTTGGGATATTTTTCTTTATCAATAGGCACTTAGCGCCGCATAAAGCACGACGCCGCGCTGCCCACCACTGGAGGAGAGACAGGTATGGGTCCGATCGAAATGTTGCGTGAGATGCGCGATTTCGGCGGTGCACAACGCACCACGGGGCTGGACGACGCCACCATCGAGCGATTCGCCGCCAACGATCCGGCGCTGGCCGGCGCCATCGAGGACGCGCTGGCGCGTCATCGCGAACTGCGCGCCGATTTCGAGGACTTCCTGAAGCTGGACGAGAACGACCAGCTGCAGCAGGCCCAGGCCGGCTTCATCAACTTCTACCCGGACGACGCCGTCAATCCGTACGTCCCGGCCGCTGCGCGCGGTCCGTGGATCGTCACGCTGAAGGGCGCCGTGGTCCACGACAACGGCGGCTACGGCATGCTCGGCTTCGGCCACAACAACGAAGCCGTGCACGCTGCGCTGAGCAAGCCGCAGGTCATGGCCAACGTGATGACCCCGAGCATCGCGCAGATGCGCATGGCGGAAGCCCTGAACAAGGAAATCGGCCGCAGCCGCCAGGGCGGCAACCCGTACGCCAAGTTCCTGTGCCTGAACTCCGGTTCCGAAGCCGTCGGCCTGGCCGGCCGCTTCGCCGACATCAACAGCAAGGAAATGACCGCCGAGGGCGGCAAGCACGCCGGCCGCAAGATCAAGCGCCTGGCCGTGCGCGGCGCCTTTCACGGCCGCACCAGCCTGCCGGCGAAGTATTCCGACTCGACCCGCGCCACGTACCTGAAGTACCTGGCCAGCTTCGCCGTGGCCGACCAGGAGCTGATCATCGTCGAACCGTACGACGTGCAGCAGCTCAAGGACGCCTTCGCCGAAGCCGACAAGCAGGGCTGGCACATCGAGGCCATGTTCCTGGAACCGGTGATGGGCGAAGGCGATCCGGGCCGCGCCGTGACGCCGGAGTTCTACGCCGCCGCGCGCGAACTGACCAAGACCCACGGCACGCTGCTGCTGATCGATTCCATCCAGGCTGGTCTGCGCACGCAGGGCGTGCTGTCGTTCGTCGACTACCCGGGCTTCGAGCATCTGGAAGCGCCGGACATGGAGACCTACTCCAAGGCGCTGAACGCCGGCCAGTACCCGCTGTCCGTGCTGGCGGTGAACGAGCGCACCGCCAAGCTGTACCGCAAGGGTGTGTACGGCAACACCATGACCGCCAACCCGCGCGCGCTGGACGTGGCCTGCGCCACGCTAAGCCAGCTCGATGACAGCGTCCGCCACAACATCCGCGAGCGCGGCCAGCAGTTCGTCGACCGCCTGAATCAGCTCAAGAACGAACTCGACGGCCTCATCACCAAGGTGCAGGGCACCGGCCTGCTGTTCTCGTGCGAGTTGAACCCGAGCTTCAAGTGCTACGGCGCCGATTCCACCGAGGAGTACCTGCGCGAGCACGGTCTGGGCGTGATCCACGGCGGCACCAACTCGCTGCGCTTCACCCCGCACTTCAACGTGACCGAGGCCGAGATCGACCTGATCGTCGACCGTGTGCGTCACGCCCTGCTGGAAGGTCCGCGCAAGCAAAACGCCGAAGCGGCCTGATCGCAGCGCCAACGCGAAGCAAGACCTGGGGCGCGCCGGTCCGACCGGCGCGCCCTTTCCATGCATGCCGTTCGCTCCATCACGCGCACGGCTGGCACTATGCTGTGTCGAGAACACCACGACCCTACGGAACGAGACACCCATGAAGATCGTCGAAGTCGACCATCCGCTAGTCCGCCACAAACTCGGCCTGATGCGCCAGGCGGATCTCAGCACCAAGCATTTCCGCGAACTCAGCGGCGAGATCGCCTCGCTGCTGACCTACGAGGCCACCCGCGACCTGGAAACCGAGGACACCGAGGTCGAAGGCTGGGCCGGCCCGGTCACCGTGCAGCGCATCAAGGGCCGCAAGATCACCGTGGTGCCGATTCTGCGCGCGGGTCTGGGCATGCTGCCGGGCGTGCTGGACATGATTCCCGCCGCAAAGGTCAGCGTGGTCGGCCTGCAGCGCGACGAGACCACGCATCAGCCGACGACCTACTACGAGAAACTCACCGGCCGCATGGACGAGCGCACGGCCATGATCGTCGACCCGATGCTGGCCACCGCCGGCACCCTGATCGCCACCGTCGACATGCTCAAGGCCGCCGGCTGCAAGCGCATCAAGGGCCTGTTCCTGGTCGCCGCGCCGGAAGGCCTGGATCGAGTCATCGCCACGCACCCGGACATCGAGATCTACACCGCGTCCATCGACGAGCGGCTCAACGAGAATCGCTATATCCTGCCGGGACTGGGCGATGCCGGCGACCGTATCTTCGGCACGCGGCAGGACACCGCCGCATCCGCCTGACCCGTCGGTCCGGGGCCTGCACGCTGAAGGACGCAGCGTCACACCGACGTAAGATCGTCGGCCTATCTTGGGGGGAAGGTAGGTCTTTTCGACATGGAAATGGGGAGGTTGAACATGAGACTCAATGGACGTTGCGCCCTGTTCGGCGCAGCTTTGGCGATGCTGTTGGCGGCGATGCCCGCCATGGCCTCGGATCTGACCATCAGCCAGTTCCGCGTGCGCGGACCGCAGGGCGGCAATGACGAATTCGTCGAACTGCACAACGGCGGCGCATCCGCCGTGGACGTGGGCGGCTACAAATTCCAGGCGTCCAACGCCTCGGGCACCGTAGGCACCCGCGCCACGCTGCCCTCCGGCACCACCATCGCGCCGGGCTGCTTCCTGCTGCTGACCAACACCGCCAGCAACGGCTACTCCGGCAGCGTCGCCGGTGACATCCACTACAAGACCGGCGTGACCGACACCGGCGGTCTGGCCCTGACCGACGCCAGCGGCAACATCATCGATCAGGTCGGCCTGAGTTCCGGCTCGGCCTTCGGTGAAGGCACGCGCCTGAGCTCGTTGGGTTCGACCAACGCCGACCGCAGCTACGCGCGCAAGGCCGACGCCAACGGCGCCATCCAGGACACCGACGACAACGCGACCGACTTCGCGCTGCAGCAGCCGTCCGATCCGCACAACGCGGCCAGCACCTGCACCGCCGTCGGCTTCAGCGTCTCCGTGGCCGACGCCTCGGTGACCGAAGGCAACAGCGGCGACCGCGCGATACAGTTCACCCTGACGCTGAGCGAGCCGGCGCCGACCGCGGGCGCCAGCGTGCGCGTGACCACGGCCGACGACACCGCCACCGTGGCCGACCACGACTACGACGCGCTGGATCAAGTCGTCAGCTTCGCGCCGGGCGCGACCACGGCGACCGTCGACGTGACCGTACACGGCGACACCAAGGTCGAGTCCGACGAGGACTTCTTCCTGCGCCTCAGCGATGCCTCGACCGGCCTGTCCATCGGCAACGGCCAGGCCATCGGCGCGATCCTCAACGACGACATCGCCACCGTCGAGATCTTCGACATCCAGGGCAGCGGCAGCACCTCGCCGTACGTCGGCCAGAAGGTGCGCACGCTGGACAACATCGTCACCGCGATTGGCCCGAACGGCTTCTTCATCCAGACACCGGACGCGCGCGACGACCATAACCGCCTGACCTCCAACGGCGTGTACGTCTACACCGGCAGCGCGCCGACCGTCGCCGTTGGCGATGCGGTCGATGTGGTCGCCCGCGTGTCCGAGTACTACGACCTGACCGAGCTGAGCAGCGCCACGGTCACCGTCGACAGCCACGACAACGCCCTGCCCGCCGCCGTCGTGTTCGACAAGAACACGCCGTCCAGCGACCCGGCGCACCTGTCCTGCGGCACCACCAACTTCGAGTGCTTCGAAGGCATGCGCGTGACCGTCGCCCACGGCATCGTCGACCGCGGCAACCAGAGCTACAGCGGCGACCGTTACGCCGAGTTCTTCGCCAGCGCCGGCGGCGTGCGCTCGCTGCGCAGCCAGGGCGTGCCCTACGGCGACCAGCCGTCGGACGTGAACTCCGGCGTGTGGGACGGCAACCCGGAAGTGTTCGAGGTCGATGCCGACGCGCTCGGCGCCGTGCCCAACGGCACCGGCTACAACGGCGGCTCGCGTTTCACCGCGACCGGCGTGATGAGCTACGACTACGGCGACTACGAGCTGTGGCCGTCGTCGATCCAGGTCACCCACGACAACCCGATGCCGCGCCCGGTCCACGACCGCGTCGGCATGGGCACGCTGCGCCTGGGCAACTTCAACCTGCTGCGCCTGTGCGACACCGTGGCCGGCAACACCACCTATACCTGCGGCGACCGTGGCGAGCCGAGCGAGGCGCAGCTGGCGATCAAGCTGCAGCGCCTGTCGCAGTACATCGGCGGCGTGCTGAAGAAGCCGGACGTGCTGTCGGTGGAGGAAGTGGAGAACATCAACGTCCTGCAGCAGCTGGCCGATCAGCTCAACAGCGACTGGGGCACGAACTACACGCCGTACCTGGTCGAAGGCCATGACCCGAGCGGCATCGACGTCGGCTTCCTGGTGCGCAGCGAGCGCGTCATGGTCACCGGTATCCAGCAGCTGGGCGGCGACACCACCTGGAACGACCCGTCCAAGGGCGGCCAGACGGCTTTCCTGCAGGATCGTCCGCCGCTGCTGCTGGAAGGCCGCCTGCGCGGTCCGGGCAGCTTCGCCTTCCACGTGCTGGCGGTGCATCCGAAGTCGCGTATCGGCGTGGACAGCGGCAGCAGCGCCGACCGCAACCGCGAGAAGCGCTTCCTGCAGGCCAAGGAGACCGCGCAGTTCGTGCAGGCCCTGCAGTCCGATCCGCGCTACCGCAACATGCCGCTGATCGTGATGGGCGACTTCAACGCCTACCAGTTCACCGACGGCTGGGTCGACGTGGTCGGCGCCATCGCCGGCACCTACGACGACAGCGCCAACCTGCTGGACCTGGGCGGCAACATCGTCCATCCGGCGCTGTGGAACGCGGTGCGTTCGCTGCCGAAGAACCAGCGCTACTCGTTCCTCTACACCGAACAGCTGGGTTCGATTCAGGGCTACGCCACGCGTGACGTGCCGGTGATGCAGGTGCTCGATCAGGCGCTGCTGAACACTGTCGCGCAGCGTTACTTCCAGCGCTTCGAGTACGGCCGCGGCGACCTCGACGCACCGGACGAGACCGAGTACCAGGCCTATAACGCCACCGGTCTGGAGAAAGCCGTGGGCGTATCCGATCACGACGGCTTCGTGCTCGACCTGTCGCGCCCGCACGGCCCGCATGGTCACGGCTGGTGGGGGCATCAGCACGGCCACCACCATGGTCACGACCACGACCACGGCCATCACGGCCACTGAGTCCGCAAACGGGCATCGCCCGATCCAAGGACCCGCCACTCGGCGGGTCCTTTTTTGTGCGCGGGAACCTGCGCCAGCCCCGACCTACATCAGCCTCGATGAACGAAGACTAAAAAGTTTTCGCGGGGGGATGTTCGGAGAATCTCCTCAGGCGTAGGATTTCTCTCGCCGGCAATTCCGCCGGTTTCTTTTCGGGGATTCCTCGATGTCGATCCACACCAAGATGACGGCCGTCGCCGCCGCTGCCCTGTTCTGCACCGCGTTCATGGCCCAACCGGTCCTGGCCGCCACCACGCAAGCCAAGCCGGCCGCGACCGCCACCAAGAAAGCCGTGCATCACAAGAAGGCGCACCACCATCATCACAAGATGGCCAAGCACCACGCCAAGCACGCGAAGAAGGCTGTTGCCAAGGCGACGACCGCCAAGAAGTGATCCCGGCCGCGCCTCGCGCACGCCGGTGCGACGCCATCCACGCGTCGCATTCGACTGAACGCCCGGTTCTGCCGGGCGTTCAGCGTTTCAGGGGTAGCGCAGAGCGCGACAGTCGACAACCCTACCGCACCGATACCGCTCTGGCATCACACCGGCGCCGCATCGCGTTGCACCAGCAGTGGCCTGCGAAGAAGCTTCATCCCGCGTCATTCCAGCGAAAGCAGGAACCCAGCGACTTCGCGTGCACTGAAAAGCTAAAGGCACGCGATCCCGGCGTTCGCCGGGATGACGGCCGAAAAAAGCATCCCCGCGACGCAGAGCCTCCGCCGCTCAGCGAAAACGATCCGTCGCCTCGATCAGCTCGTGCAGAATGCCCGGCTCGAAGCTGGAATGCCCCGCATCCTGCACGATGCGCAGATCCGCCTGCGGCCAGGCGCGATGCAGATCCCAGGCACTGCGGATCGGGCACACCACGTCATAGCGCCCCTGCACGATCACCGCCGGAATGCCCGCCAGCCGATCCGCGTTGCGCAGCAACTGATCGTCATGCTCGAAAAAGCCGCCATGCACGAAGTAGTGGCACTCGATGCGCGCGAAGGCGGTGGCGAAGGCATCGCCGCCCGCCGTGTCGATGTAGTCCTGATTCGGCTGCAGGAAACTGCCGCCCGCCTCCCACACCGACCACGCCTTGGCCGCGGCCAGCTGCGTGGCGCGGTCGTCGCTGGTCAGGCGGCGGTAGTAGGCGCTCATCATGTCGCCGCGCTCGGCCTCGGGAATGGCCGCCTCGTAGGTTTCCCACGCATCCGGATAGATCGCGTCGGCACCCTTCTGATAGAACCACTCCAGCTCCCAGCGCCGCAGCATGAAGATGCCGCGCAGCACCAGCTCGCTGACCTTGTCCGGATGCGTCTCCGCATACGCCAACGCCAGCGTCGAACCCCAGGACCCGCCGAACACCTGCCAGCGGTCCACGCCCAGATGCTCGCGCAATCGCTCGATGTCGGCGACCAGATGCCAAGTAGTGTTCTCGGTGAGCTCCGCATGCGGCGTCGAACGCCCGCAACCGCGCTGATCGAACAGGATGATGCGGTACGCCTGCGGATCGAAGAACCGCCGGCAATCGGCATTACAGCCACCGCCCGGCCCGCCATGCAGGAACACCACCGGCTTGCCGTCCGGGTTGCCGCACTGCTCGTAGTACAGCGTGTGCAGCCCGGACACCGGCAGCATGCCGCTGTCGTAGGGCTCGATTTCCGGATACAGGGTGCGGCGGTCGCTGGGCATGAACGGCTCCATCGTCGGGTACGAAAGGGCCAAGGATAGCGCGCTTGTCCTGAAGCTTCGAAACTGCGTCTGCGACGAGAACTCATGATCGCTGAACCGCTTCGCTCCTACCCGTCGTGATCGATCAAGCCATACGAACCTCGAGATCGTAATCAGAAGTGGGCGTCGCCCTGTCAGGCTGTCTTTCACCTCTTCAAGCGAATCGCCAAGCGTTACTCCGCACGCACAACATCAAGCGCTTCAGCGACTTGCTACCTATTACACCCCCAGATATGTCGCCGTAACTAATACGCTATCGCTACCGCCACATAACACCCCAGAGCAGCAACGGAAGCAGGTAGATACAGAACCAGTCAAGCCATTGAATGAATGTAGGATTTCCCTGATTGATGCTGATCGCGGCCACGGTCATACTGAGTGCAACACCCCGGTTAGGGGACCTAATTAAGTTAGGCACCATGAAGACCGTACTTACACGCTATCCAGATTCCGCTGATCACCGCGGCTATCTCCAAGTGACTGCGGTCACCTACAACAGTGCAGATCACAAGTGTCAAATTTCCGTTCGTCTCGGCGCCAAAGGCTATCTGATCGTTTTCCCAGATACAGTGGCGTTTCGCGTCATGGATGAGAGGGAAATGCCTGAGTTCTATTCCAACAATATCGAGTATGCAAATGCTCTTCCCGGCTCTCTTGTTTGTCGCGTAGATGCGGGTGGTTGGCGAGGGCAGAGCACACATCTCGACTCTGGAATTCGAGATGGCTTCTTCGGTAAGGGAGCGGTCGCTGAGTACGTGGTTGCCAGCGACTATGCGTGTCTGAACATCATCTCGGCCGCCCCAACCATTAGTGAAATCATCGATGGCGCCTAACCTCTCGTTCGAGAGGGACCGCCGGCAAGCTGCGCTTGCCGGTACCCTCCGCCCCTTCGGGCCTCCGGCGGCCCCTCAACTCAAACGTTAGGTGCAATGGACACTGCGCAGCAAATCGAATGGGCAGCAAAGCAGGTTGAGGCACTCCCGCACAAGCTGTCTTGGCGTGCCTCAGTCCTGCGCCAGCTTCAGTACTGTCAGGCTGTGCTTCTGGCACTGAGCCGCCCGAGCGCCTCGAAGAGCTCACCATGGGCTTCATCGCCATGCGTGAACTCGAAGGGTGGCGGCCAGAAGAGCTGCCGAGCACAATCTCAGCAGTCCAGTACGAGCTTCAGCAAAAGTATCTTCCGTACGCAGCAAAGGTGCGCTTGGGCATCCATCGCCACACCTAACAATTCCTTAGGAGACTCCCCGTCAATGCCGGGCGCATGATGCCTTTGCCCTGGGTTTTCGGGCCACTTCCGGTCTTACTTTTTGCGTGATACATGCCCGTGCTTTGCGGTTGCAACGGATGCCAGACTGCATTTCCTTAGACGGTCTTGTTGCACCGATACGGCCGGTGCGGACCAGGGTATAAACCGCACCCGGCGACCTCATTCATCCATCGGACTGTCCGGTGTGCGGGGATCGAC
>NZ_MSPY01000040.1:0-947 GCF_003267965.1 Oleiagrimonas sp. MCCC 1A03011
ACGAAAAAGCGGTCTTCGCCAAGTCCACGCCAAGGATTATAGTGTTCATGGAGACTTCCTCTTCTGCTGACGGTTGTGTCGCAACACCATCATGGCCTTCGAGGCCGAAGGGAGGGGAAGTCTCTTTTTACTCGTTCAAGGCGGACGGCTTCGCCGCCGCTTAACTCCAGCGTTAGGCGGCAAATTAGAATGCGCTTCCATGTTCGACTGATGCGGCGACTCTCCCAAGAGACCTACGCGGATAAGGAGGTGGGCGAGTTGCGTGAGCTCATCAAAACTGCGCCCGGGGTGCAACGCATCGAGTCTATTGAGCGGCATCCTAAGGGCGGGCACTCAATTACACTAGACTTTTCCTACGAGGCGTTCGACTCGTTCTTCAAGCACGTAGAGGCGCAAGATTGGATGGCTGTTCTATGAGCCACATCGCCGCCGCGCCTAACCACTCGTTCAAGGCGGACGCGCTGACGCGCGCCGCTTAACTCCAGCGTTATGCAGCTAGAGAAACTACAACTCGGCTTCTCAACAGCAGATACCAGCTATCCGGAGCTTGCATCAGCTCCGGGGAAGCTTTCGGTTCGCTTCAACAGCGCTTCCGGTCAAGCTATCCAAGTCAGATTCGCTGGCGTCGCTGCCTTCTCGTGGCAAGAGGGCAACGACTCACTACTTCCTGGCGAACCTTACGATGGGGTTTGCGAGCTATTCGAAAGCGCTCTACTGTCCGCGCACCCGTCTGGGCGTACCATGCATGCTGTAGCTGGCCTGCGACACATTCGGTTCAACTTCAACGCGTGGGGTCGCCTCAATGTACTGTGCGTCGAGTTCGCGGCAGCCGCATAACAATTCATGTATGGACTCCCCCTGCAAGTAACTGAGTACATACTCGTTGGCAAAACGGTGCGGTTGCGTTCGTGTATGCGGCTTTTCGGTGAGCGCGGTTCGCTCGAGCC
>NZ_MSPY01000041.1:0-729 GCF_003267965.1 Oleiagrimonas sp. MCCC 1A03011
ACAACCGTCAGCAGAAGAGGAAGTCTCCATGAACACTATAATCCTTGGCGTGGACTTGGCGAAGACCGCTTTTTCGGTGTGCGAGATGGACGCGGCCGGGCATGTGCGGCGGCGGCTGGACCTCAAGCGCGATGCGTTTGCCCTGTGGCTGGCCCAGCAGCCGGCTGGGACCGTGGTCGCGATGGAAGCGTGCAGCGGGGCGCACCACTGGGCCAGGCGCTGTCACGAGTACGGCCTGCAACCGTGGATCATCGCCGCGCAGTTCGTCACGCCGTTCCGCAAAGGTCGCCGGACCAAGAACGATCGGGCCGACGCCGAGGCCATCGCCACGGCGGCTCGCCAGGGCAACATGCGCTTTGTGCCGGTCAAATCGATCGAGCAGCAGGCACGTTTTGTCGTGGCATCGGGTGCGCGAAGGCTACAAGATCGAAAGTCTGGCCATCGGCAATCGATTGCGCGGGCTGTTGGCCGAGTTCGGTGTCGTCGTGGCAAAGAGTGATCGGGCGCTGCGTCGGGAGCTGGCCGATCTGGATGCGCACGCCGCATTACCGGAATCGTTCAAAGAACTGCTGCGCGAATTGGCTGAGCACTGGTCGCAACTGCGCGAACGCCTCGATGCATGCGACGCTCGCATCGAGCTTCACGCAAGAAAGGATGCGCGCTGCGTGCGGCTGCGGGCTATCACCGGCATCGGGCCGATCACGGCCGATGCCGCGGTGGCCACGGTGG
>NZ_MSPY01000042.1:0-714 GCF_003267965.1 Oleiagrimonas sp. MCCC 1A03011
GACCTCCCATCACCTGGCCTATGTCATCTACACCTCCGGCTCTACCGGTACGCCCAAGGGCGTCATGGTTGAGCATGGCAGCGCAGTCAATCTCGCTCAAGCACAGATCGCTCTTTTCAACGTTTCATCCAACAGTCGAGTCGTGCAATTCGCTCCATTAAGTTTTGATGCGAGTGTTTCTGAAACGCTGATGACATGGGGTTCGGGCGCCGAGTTGCATCTAATCACAGGCGAGGAGCGCCGCGCTGGAGACGAATTCCAAGATTATATAACACGCCACGCAATTACCCATGCAACACTACCTCCTGCCTTATTTGAAGGGAAATACGATTTCAATCGTATCAATACTTTACATGCTCTTATTTTAGCCGGTGAGGCCCCCAGCATTAAGCTGGTCCGAATGTTAGAGGCTAAGTTCAATGTCTTTAATGCTTATGGACCAACGGAAGGTACTGTCTGCGCCACGGCATGGCTCTGTTCGCTCAATTTCGACATGGCAGTGGTTCCCATAGGGCGTCCGATTGCGAACACGCGCATTTACCTGTTGGATGCATACGGTCAGCCAGTTCCCTTGGGGGCGGTGGGTGAGATATACATCGGCGGAGCCGGTTTGGCGCGGGGGTATTTGAACCGACCGGACCTCACCGCCGAGCGCTTTCTTGCCGACCCGTTCGTCGACAAGCCGGATGCAAAAATGTACAAGACCGGCGATCT
>NZ_MSPY01000043.1:0-669 GCF_003267965.1 Oleiagrimonas sp. MCCC 1A03011
TCAATGCCTCGACTCCAAAAGGAGCTAGGCACAATAAAGACAACAGCAATATAGATAGATTGGAAAATTTGTTGGACGATTGGGCGGGGTATAACAGTCCCTACCCTGAAATTCGCGATGCATTTCTATATTTCAAGAATGGTGGCACTAAAGAGAGAGTGTCTACCAACAAGGTGACAGACGAGAACATTCCAGCAGAAATGCTGCCGGAAGATATTGACGGTTATGTGCGGATTATCAGCTATGTGAAGAGGACGGGTGGAGTGTTGACCGTGGAAATCTCAAGGGACGCTGACGAAACTATGTCTGCATGATAGACGCTAAGTTAAGGATATTTCATTAGTGAGGTTTAGCTTATAGGCGGACATCAGAACTTGACCACAACTCTGCGATTCGTGCTGGTGCAGGGGTGATGAGCTCTGAGTGAAGAGCACTGCGTCACTACTCTTTTTGGTGATGACTTCGGTGTTTGTATGTCGGTCTAGAAGTCCGTGTCGTCAACCCCGATACGCAACCTGAAGCACAATGACAAAATATGATTGTTAACGGCTTGGTACTACAGCTACGTGAATATCAAGCGCCTGTGGACCGATCAGAAGTGGTCGGGCGATGATTGCTCATCGTCGGTGCTTTCCAAGCATGTGGTTGGGTGATTGTCAAGCCTGTTTG
>NZ_MSPY01000044.1:0-599 GCF_003267965.1 Oleiagrimonas sp. MCCC 1A03011
GTGTGCAGCCACGCACGGATCTTACGAGTTCCGTCTCCTTGCAGGCTGCTGAGCAGAACAATGGTTCTTGCTTGTTCACCATGATCCTCCCTAGACGCCTAACGCATATTCGGCGTCGTAGTGACGCGTTGCGACTCAGTATGGGATATGCATCCGGTGACGGCAATCAGGTGATTCCTATCGTCTGTCAAGGGCTTGCCCGCTTCTACAGCACCTCCGCAGCGAGCAAGCTGACGACGTTATGCGACACCAGGAGGGTGTATGAGTTACGCAAGGCAAGATGTCGGTGTAACGGGGTAAGCCAGTCAAGCCAACGGCCGCTTCGGGTCGTACGCGGCCGGTCCCAGAGCGCATGCGAGAGCTGATTTCTACGGCTCGCCTATCGCTAGGTCAGTGTCGGAGGGCTCTCAATCCTCGCTTAAATCGAAGCTCTGTACGACCGGGTGACCGGGAACCACCGTGGATCGAGATCCACGGTGGGCCGCCATATGAACTTGCCTGTCACCAATGTTTGTACCTAGCCCCTGAAGACTCATGTCGCCGCCCCCTGCGCGAGGCGGTACGTTTGTGGTTCCTACACCCAAGCGTCGCCCGCGACA
>NZ_MSPY01000045.1:0-1177 GCF_003267965.1 Oleiagrimonas sp. MCCC 1A03011
TGCCGCGCCGCACGCGGATGCTGAATGCACGCGTGCTCAGGATCGTCTTGCTGGCGATCGTGCTGGGCGTCGCCGCGAGTGTCATTGCCAAGGTTCTGGTGGCGCTGATCGGGCTGATCACCAACCTGGCGTTCTATGGACGCTGGAGCACGACCTTCGTCAATCCGACCACGCTGCATCTCGGTGCGTGGGTGATCGCCGTACCTATCGTCGGCGGCCTGATCGTCGGCGTGATGGCGCGCTGGGGATCGACGGCCATCCGTGGTCACGGCATCCCCGAGGCCATGGAGCAGATCCTGCTGAACGAAAGCCGGGTTCCGCCACGCGTGACCTGGCTCAAACCCGTTTCGTCCGCCATCGCCATCGGCACGGGTGGCCCCTTCGGCGCGGAAGGTCCGATCATCGCAACCGGTGGCGCACTGGGATCGTTGCTGGGCCAGTTGCTCCATGTCACCGCCGACGAGCGCAAGACGCTCCTGGCGGCTGGCGCTGCAGCCGGCATGGCCACCATCTTCTCCGCGCCGGTTTCGGCGGTCCTGCTTGCCGTCGAACTGCTTCTTTTCGAACGACGCGCCCGCTCCCTCATCCCGGTGATGCCGCTGACGCCCAACGGCAAACTCGACCGCAAGGCGCTGCCGGCGCCTGAAGACGATGCCTATGTACGCCATGTCTACGAACCGCCCCAGGGAGAGACCGAGCAGACCCTCGCCTCGATCTGGGAAGAATTGCTCGGTGTTGACAAGGTTGGCCGGAACGATAACTTCTTCGAACTGGGCGGCCACTCGCTCATGGCCGTGAAGTTGATGGAGCGCATGCGGCGCTTGGGATACGGCATTGAGGTTCGTGCCCTGTTTGCCACCCCCACCTTGGCGGATTTGGCCGCCACTCTTGGTGAGTGTCAGGACGTGGCTGTGCCGCCCAACCTGATTACACCGGATGCAGTGGCGATTACCCCAGACATGCTGCCCTTGGTCGATCTGTCACAAGCAGACATCGACCGGATCGTGACCCGTGTGCCGGGCGGTGCTGCCAATATCCAGGATATCTATGCCCTCTCGCCCTTGCAGGATGGCATTTTGTTCCACCATCTATTGGCCGCCGACGGCGATCCTTATCTGTTGGCCGGTCAGATGGCCTTTGCCGACAAGGCCCGGCTCGACAGCTTCCTGGTAGCCGT
>NZ_MSPY01000046.1:0-576 GCF_003267965.1 Oleiagrimonas sp. MCCC 1A03011
CCCACCGCCCCCAAGGGCACCGGCTGACCGTATGCATCCAACAGGTAAATGCGCGTGTTCGCAATCGGACGCCCAATAGTATGTATGTTATCGGCAGGAAATGGACACGAAGTGGCTACTACAGTTGTCTCAGTCAGTCCGTAGTTGTTCACTATAATAAGGCCACTCTGTCTCGCTGTAAGCGCGCGAGACAAGCCTTCACCACCGATAAGCAATTGATCTAAATCGGGTGGCACTAAGCTCTCGGACAAGGCAAGTACAGCTAAGGGTGTTACGAGAAAAGCGACATCCAAAGTTTGGACACTCCACCATTGCAGCATGGCTATGGGATGGTCGGAGACTTGCCTCGGCGGTAAGAGCAAAGTGCCACCGCACGATAAAGCCGGCCATAGTTCCCATGTGCTGGCATCGAAGGCGAGCCCTGCCATTGAGGAGCTGCGACTACCCACATGCAAGCTAAAGCGATCTACATGCCATGTAATGAGGTTTGCGAGTGAGTCATGCTCAACCATGACGCCCTTGGGCGTACCGGTAGAGCCGGAGGTGTAGATGACATAGGCCAGGTGATGGGAGGTC
>NZ_MSPY01000047.1:0-565 GCF_003267965.1 Oleiagrimonas sp. MCCC 1A03011
GCCGGTGCGGACCAGGGTATAAACCGCACCCGGCGACCTCATTCATTCATCGGACTGTCCGGTGTGCGGGGATCGACCGCAACACGGTTTGGATGTCCAGCTAGTTAGTCAGGTTCTCGCCGGGTCGGTCTGACCTGTTGTCTACCGCTTCGCGCTGACGATGAATCGGAACCTTGCTATTACGCTGCTCGGCCTTGTTGATGCATAGGATGCTGCAGGCAGGCGTGTGGGTCGTAGTCCACCTCGCGCGCCAGCATCGCCCAGATCTGCCGCGCATGCTTGTTGGCAATGGCCACGATCACCTTGCCGAACGGCAGACGCGCATCAAGCAAACGTATCCATCGCTGCTCGGGCGTGGCCTTCTCCATGGCGACCGCCTTGGCCCGCTGCAGGCTGCTGCGCGCGCCCTGGATCAGCAGGGTGCGCAGGTAGGCATCGCCGCGGCAGCTGATGGTGCCCAATCGCGCATGTCCACCGCTGGAGCGTTGCGTGGGCACCAGGCCCAGCCAGGCGGCCATCTGGCGCCCTTGCTTGAATTCACGGGCATCGCCCACCGTGGCCACCG
>NZ_MSPY01000048.1:0-489 GCF_003267965.1 Oleiagrimonas sp. MCCC 1A03011
AAGCCGCATACACGAACGCAACCGCACCGTTTTGCCAACGAGTATGTACTCGGTTACTTGCAGGGGGAGTCCATACATGAATTGTTAGGGCTCTCGCAGGCCACCTGCTAGATCCGAAGGCTTTGCTGGCGATCCGCCCCGCTCCCAGAAGAACTGCCAGCCATCTTCTGCGAAATCACCGATTCGGGTCGCAGCGAATTGCATGGCAAGCGTAACAGCCTGCCATGCATCAATGCCGGCTATTTTGTAAACGCGTGCCTCTACTGCGCCCAGGCTTACGGGAGCCGTCCACTCGCCACCAGGTTGCTGGGTAGGCACACCAACGCTGATGTGAACTTGATGCTCGGTGCCGTCAGGAGCAACACCGATCCAGATTCTTTCTGCGGCTGGTAAATTCACGTCCATGAGTGGCCTAACGCTGGAATTGAGCGGCGGCAAAGCCGTCCGCCTCGAATGAGTGGTTAGGTGCCACGAGCCGGCGCCTCCGTG
>NZ_MSPY01000049.1:0-474 GCF_003267965.1 Oleiagrimonas sp. MCCC 1A03011
CTGATGCATGCCTTTTCGCGGAACTATGTAGGCTTGTTCAATGGGCGACACGGCCGGACCGGGACGTTGTGGGAAGGGCGGTACAAGTCATGCCTGGTGGATTCGGAGGGCTATTTTCTGGCCTGTTCACGCTATATCGAGCTCAATCCCGTGCGCGCATGGATGGTGGCCGAACCCGGCGATCATCCTTGGTCGAGCTACAGGGCACATGCCGACGGACGCGTGGATCCGCTGCTGACCGCACATGCCTGCTATCTGGAACTGGGGGCCAACGCGGTGGAGCGTGCAAGTGCGTATAAGGCGCTTTTCGCCGAGGCGCTGCCGGATAAGATCGTGCATGAAATACGCGTGTATCTTCAGCAACAGAAGGCGCTCGGAACGGATCGTTTCCGAGCGTGGGTGGAAGCACGAACCCAACGTTTCGCCACGGTCCGGCAGCCGGGGAGACCGCGTGATCGCTTAAATTGTCCCTGA
>NZ_MSPY01000005.1:0-289420 GCF_003267965.1 Oleiagrimonas sp. MCCC 1A03011
AGGACGTTTCGTCCGAGGGAGCCGCACATTCTACATCGCTTTCCGTTTCCGTCAACACCCTTTTTCAAGGAAATTTTGTTGCCGGAGCGGAGCGCGAATCGCGCTGTGCCTGAGCGAGGCGCGAATCTTAGAGAGGTGGCACAAGATGCGCAAGCCTTTTTTGCAAAATCGCCGAAAAAAGTTTCAGGCCGTCTTGAGAAGCACCCGCGCGAAGTTGCGTTTGCCGATCTGCAGCACGCCCTCGAAGCCGGCCTCGAACACGCGTTGCGCGTCCTCTGCGACCTCACCGTCAATACGCACTGCACGCTCCTTGAGCTTGCGATTGGCTTCCGAGTTGGACTTGCTCAGCCCCGCCGCCGTCAGCAAGGCCGGCAGGCGAAGCCCCTCGTCTGGCACCACGATCTCATCGAGCGGCAGCAGCGAGGTATCGCCCTGCCCACGCACGACGGCATGCCAGCCGGCCACGGCCTGCTCGGCGGCCGCCGCGTCATGGAAGCGGGTCGCCAGTTCACGCGCCAGACGCAACTTGGCATCGCGCGGATTGAGCTGGCCGTTCTCGACTTCGCGCTTCATCGCCGCCAACTCGTCCAGCGAGACATCGAAACTGAGCAGTTCGAACCAGCGCCACATCAGTTCGTCGCCGATCTTCATCGTCTTGGTGACGATATCGATGGCCGGTTCGTTGATGCCGATGTAGTTGTCCAGCGACTTCGACATCTTGTTGACGCCGTCCAGACCTTCCAGCAGCGGCATGGTCAGCACCACCTGGGGCGGCTGGCCCTCGTGTTCCTGCAGCGCGCGCCCCATCAGCAGATTGAATTTCTGATCGGTGCCGCCCAGCTCGACGTCGGCCTTCAACGCTACCGAGTCGTAGCCCTGCACCAGCGGATACAGGAACTCGTGGATGGCGATGGGCTGCTGCGCCTTGTAGCGCTTGTCGAAATCATCGCGCTCGAGCATGCGCGCCACGGTGTGCTGCGAAGCCAGGCGAACCATGTCCGCCGCACTCATCTTGCCGAACCACTCGCTATTGAAGCGCAGCTCGGTCTTGTCGCGGTCGAGTACCTTATATACCTGTGCAGCATAGGTCTCGGCGTTGGCTTTCACCTGCTCGGGCGTGAGCGGCTTGCGCGTGACGTTCTTGCCGGTCGGGTCGCCGATCATGCCGGTGAAGTCGCCGATCAGGAAGATCACCGTATGCCCCAGATCCTGGAACTGGCGCATCTTGTTGAGCAATACCGTGTGCCCGATGTGCAGATCCGGTGCGGTCGGATCGAAACCCGCCTTGATGCGCAGCGGACGCCCCTGTTCAAGACGCTTCTTCAGCTCCTCTTCCTTGATGATCTCGTCGGCGCCGCGGCCGATCAGCGCCAGCGCGCCCTCGATGTCGCTCATGAAAACCTCATGTACTACGAAATGGGTGGGACCGGATCGGAGACGGCCCCGACCTGAACGCGGTTAATTGTGCGTTAACCGAGGTGATGAACGCAACGCTTTGAAAAAAAAGGCGTTGACGGGGTTTCCCGGGCCTCGCTATCGTAGCTGCAATTGCTACTTCTTTCGGCATACAGGGGCGGGAAATCTAGATATGGCTCGGGGTCCCTCGGCTGCGCATCAAGCGCGTCGCCAGGCGATGCGCCGCAAGGCACAGCGCCGGCATCAGCACTTCTATCAACGATACACGCACTGGTCCTTCGGTTCGTCCGACTCGGGGCCTCCGTTGCATTGGGCACGCGAACGCTGGGTGCTTGCTGCCGCAGCCGTGCTGCTGGTGGTGCTGTCCGCGCTGGTCATGCCCGCGTGGGCCAACGCGATGAAGCATCGCCCCACCGTGACCACCTACACCGAAATGCCGCTGGACCTGCCGACCCTGCCGCCGCAGGCGCCGCGCAAGCCCGTCGAGAACTGGCAGGTGATGCGCGTACAACCCGGCCAGACCCTTTCGGGACTGTTCGAGTCGCATGGACTCAGCTATCACGACCTGACCCTGGCGCTGGGCGCGACCAAGAAATCCGGCACCCTTCATGACCTGCACCCGGGCGATGTCTTCGGTTACCTCACCGACGCCAACGGCGCACTCGAAGCCCTGCGCTTCGATCTGGACGGCGGCCATCGCGTCGTGCTGCGTTTCGCCAACGGCGAAGTGACGCGCCACGTGCAGGAACGCGAACTGGAGCGCCGCGAGCACATCGCGCACGGCGTGATCCAATCGTCCCTGTTCGGCTCGGCCAGCAAGGCCGGCCTGAGCGAGGCGATGGTGGTGAAGCTGGCCGACGTATTCAAGTACGACATCGACTTCATCAAGGACATCCGCAGCGGCGACCGCTTTACGGTGGTCTACGACGATGTCTGGCGCGACGGCGCCTACCTGCACAGCGGCGACATCATCGCCGCCGAGTTCTACAACCGCGGCCACCGCTACACGGCCTTCCGCTTCCAGAAGCCGGACGGCACGTTCGGCTACTACAGCGAGGATGGCCGCCCGCTGCAAAAGGCACTGTTGCGTACGCCGGTGAAGTTCTCGCGTATCTCCTCGCGCTTCAGCCTGGCTCGTAATCACCCGATTCTCGGCTACACCCGTGCGCACAAGGGCGTGGATTACGCCGCACCGCGCGGCACGCCGATCCATGCCGCCGGCAACGGCGTGATCCGCGTGCGCGGCTGGGTGCACGGTTTCGGCCGCTTCATCCTGATCAAGCACGACGCCAAGTATTCGACGGCCTATGCGCACATGTCGCGCTTCGCCAAGGGCCTGCATATCGGTTCGCACGTGCGTCAGGGCCAGGTGATCGGCTACGTCGGCATGACTGGCCTGGCCACCGGCCCGCACCTGCACTATGAAGTGCGCATCCACGGCCATCAGGTCAATCCGTTGACCGTGACCATGCCGAAGCCGAAACCGCTGCAGCCGAAACTGCTGGCGCAATTCACGCAGCAGATGAAGCCGATGCTGGCGCGCATCGATGCGCTCGACGCCAACATCCGCCTGGCCAATCGGACAGACACGGCCAAGCGCGCGTCACAGACCGATTGACGCCGACATGCCGAACACCGATGCCGCGTTGTACGTCGGCCTGATCTCCGGCACCAGCGCGGACGGCATCGACGCCGCGCTGTGCCGCTTCGATCCGCATACCGAACTGGTTCACGCGCGCACACACCTGTGGCCGGACGCGTTGCGCGAGGACATCCTCGACATTTCGCAGGGCAACCGCCTGCTTGATCTCGATGCCTACGGCCGCCTCGACGTGGCCGTGGGACAATGCTTTGCCGAAGCCGTACATCAGCTCCTGCGCGAGGCTGACGTCCTGCCCTCGGCCGTGCGCGCCATCGGCTCGCACGGCCAGACGGTGCGTCACCGCATCCACGGCGACCAGCCCTTCACGCTGCAGATCGGCGACGCCAGCGTCATCGCCGAACGCACCGGCATCGATACCGTGGCCGACTTCCGCCGCGCCGACGTAGCTGCCGGTGGCCAGGGTGCGCCGCTGATGCCGGCCTTCCATGCCGCCGTGCTCGGCGCGCGCGAACATGTACGCGGCGTCCTGAACCTGGGCGGCATCGCCAACCTCAGCGTGCTGTACCCGGATGGCCGCGTGATCGGCTTCGACACAGGTCCGGCGAATGGCCTGATGGACGCCTGGTGTGCGCTGACCTACCACCAGCCCTATGATCGCGACGGCGCCATCGCCGCCAGCGGCAAGGTCGATGAAGCCCTGCTTGCGGCCCTGCTGGACGATCCCTATTTCGCGTTGCCTGCGCCCAAGAGCACCGGTCGCGAGGTCTTCCATCTCGACTGGCTGCGCGCGCGCGGCGACATCGACGCCATGGACCCCGCCGATGTACAGGCCACTTTGCTGGAACTGACGGTGCGCAGCATCGCTGATGCCGTGCGCCGCGAAGCAGCACAGATCGAGGATCTGGTGGTCTGCGGCGGCGGCGTGCACAACCATGCATTGATGCAGTCACTGGCCGAGCAACTGGCGCCCTGTCGCGTGCTCAGCAGCGAAACGCTGGGCGTGGCACCCGACCATGTGGAGTCGATGGGATTCGCCTGGCTGGCCCATCGCCGCCTGCGCGGCGAGACAGGCAACCTGCCCAGCGTCACGGGAGCGATCGGACCGCGACTGCTCGGCGCGATTCACGCGGCTCCGCGCTGAGCCTTCAGTCCTTCGAAGGCGGCTTGTGCGCCGCCAACCGACCGACCGGCGCAGAGGCCAGCGCATCCAGCGCTTCCTCGAACGCGGCCGTTTCTTCAGCCTGCCAGGTGCCGGCCAGTTTCGCGATGCTGTGGAACTCGCGTTCGGCGCCCAGCACCTCGCCGCCCAGACCCAGGCCGCTGCGCATGGCATGAAGAATCACGTCGTTGATCGACCATTTGCGGTCGCGCGCGATCTCCTTGATGCGCGCCACCATGGCGTCGTCAATGTGGCGTACTACGATGTCCGGCACGTGCGGAACCTCCTCCGCGCTACATGCCCCCTGTGCGGCCTATTGTGTCAGTTTTGCGACGCCTTGGCAGCCTCGTCCTCGGGCTCGCGCGGCCGGTCCAGCGTCATGCGCCGCGACAACCACGCCAGAAGCAGCAGCGTGGGCACCACGGAGAGCGCGCTGAAGATGTAGAAGCCCGAGTAGGTCCAGCGTTCCACCAGAAACCCCGAGAACCCGCCAATGAGCTTGCCCGGCAGATTGGCCAGCGAACTCAGCAGCGCGTACTGCGTGGCGGTGAATTCCATGCTGGTCAACGAGGACAGGAACGCGACCAGCACGACCCCGGCGAAACCCAGGGTCGAATTGTCGCCGGAGATCGCCGCGATGAAGGCCCAGGTCTGCCCCGGGTGCTGCGCCATCAGCAGATACAGCAGGTTGGACAACGCCACGCCCAGTGCCGCGATGTACAGCGAGCGCTTCAATCCCAGCGCTGCCACCGACACGCCGCCCAGGAACGCGCCGGCGATGCCAATCCACACACCGTACAGCTTCGATACCGTGGCGATCTGGTCCTTGGTGTAGCCGGTGTCGATATAGAACGGCCCGTTGATCACGCCCAGCATCTGATCGGGCAGCTTGAACAGGCCAATGAACAGCAGCAGCACGATCGCGATGACTACGCTGTGACGGTGGAAGAAATCGCGGAACGGGCCGACGAAGGATGCCTGAAACCCCACGCGCTCGCGTACATGGATGGTTTCCGGTTCGCGCATCACCAGCGTCGTCAGCAATGGCACTACCAGACAGGTGGCCATGGCCAGATAGGCCGTGTGCCAACTGCTGTAGGCCGCGATGTAGAGCGCCCCGGCCCCCGACACGATGAGACCGAACCGGTAACCCAGCGTGTAGGTCGCGGCCAATGCGGCCTGCGCCTCCGGCGGGGCGATCTCGATGCGGTAGGCATCGATCATGGTGTCCTGCGTGGCGCCGGAGAATCCGGCCAGCGCGGCCAGCGCCACGAACAGTTCCAGTTGCGCCGGCCCGGTCGCCGCCATGCCCGTGAGCGCCGCGATCAGCAGAATCTGCGACAGCGCCAGCCAACCGCGACGACGTCCCAGGAAGCCCAGGATGGGGGCCTTCCAGCGGTCCAGCAACGGCGCCCAGATGAACTTGAAGACGTAGAAGAAGCTGACATAGCTGAACAGGCCGATCGCCCCCAGCGTCAGCCCGAACTCGCGCAGCCAGATCGACAGCGTGTAGCCAATCAGCAGAAACGGCAGACCGGAACCGAAACCGAGCAAACACAATGTGCCCGCCGACGGTGTGGCGAAGGCCTTGACGATGCCGCGCCAGCCGCGCGGCTTGGCGGCAGTCATGCGTCGTAGTCCACAGTGAACGGCGCGTGATCGGAGAAGCGTTCGTCGCGGTAGATCGAGCAGTCGGTCATGCGCTCGCGCAGCGACGGCGTCGCCAGCTGGTAGTCGATGCGCCAGCCGACGTTGTTCTCGCGCGCGCGGCCGCGATTCGACCACCACGTGTACTCGACGGTGTCCGGCTTCAGCGCACGGAAGGCATCGACCCAGCCGCGCTGGTCGATGAGGCCGTTCATCCAGTCGCGCTCCTCCGGCAGGCAGCCGGAATTCTTCTGGTTGGACTTCCAGTTCTTGATGTCCAGCTCGCTGCGCACGATGTTCCAGTCGCCGCACACCACATAGTCGCGGCCGCTGTTCAGCCACTCGTCGAGAATGGGCGCGAACCAGTCCATGATGCGGAACTTGTACTGCTGACGCTCGTCGCCAGACGAACCGGACGGAAAATACAGCGACACCACGCTGAGATTGCCGAACCGCGCCTCGATGTAGCGGCCCTCGCAATCGAAATCCTCGCGGCCGAGCTCGGTGCGGATCTCATCCGGTTTCTGCCGCGAATAGATCGCCACGCCGCTGTAGCCCTTCTTGCTGCGCGCGTCGTGGAAACAGTCGTGATAGCCCTCGCGGGTGAACACCGGATCGTCGACCAACTGATGCGTGCGCGCCTTGGTTTCCTGCAGGCACAGCATGTCGGCGTCCTGCTGGTCGAACCACTCGAAAAACCCCTTGCGTGCCGCCGAACGAATGCCGTTGGCGTTGAGACTGATGATGCGCATGCGCGACGTTCCGGTGAAGGTTGCGGCATCATAACAATCTCGAGGGGCCGCATTCCGGCCCGTTTTCTGTTCAGGAGATTCGCGTGCAAGCGCATCAACGCCAATTCATCGAACTCGCGCTGCAGCGCGGTGTCCTGCGCTTCGGCGAGTTCGTGCTCAAGTCGGGGCGCATCAGCCCGTATTTCTTCAACCTCGGCCACATCGCCTCCGGTGCGGCGCTGGGGCAGCTGGGCCACGCCTACGCCACCGCGGCCATGGCTTCGTCGCTCCAGTTCGACATGCTGTTCGGACCGGCCTACAAGGGCATCCCACTGGCCGCGGCCACGGCCATCGCGCTGGCCGACGCGCATGATCGCGACACACCGTTCGCCTACAACCGCAAGGAAGCCAAGGATCATGGCGAAGGCGGCACGCTGGTCGGCGCGCCGCTGCAGGGACGCGTGCTGATCGTGGACGACGTGATGACCGCCGGCACCGCCGTGCGCGAATCGCTGGCCCTGATCCGCGCCCATGGCGCAACGCCGGCCGGCGTGCTGATCGCGCTGGATCGCCAGGAGCGCGGCGAAGGCGAGCGTTCGGCCGCACAAGAGCTGACGGCCGAGGAAGGCGTTCCGGTCGTCGCCATCGCCGGATTCGCCGATGTGCTGACCTACGCCGCGCAACAGCCCGAGCTGGCTGATGAACGCGAACACCTGCAGGCCTACCGCGACCGCTACGGTTCCATCTGAACCCTCACGACGACTTGTGCGCCGCTGCATACAATGCCGCGGCAGCGCACGGCTATACTCGGTCCCGGAGGATCGTTCATGCACAAAACCACATCCAGCCTCATCCTGATCGGCCTGCTCGCCTGCAGTGCGTCCGCGCTCGCCTGGCAAACCAAGCATTCGGAGAATTACCGCTACAGCTGGCGCGACGACAGCGGTCTGCCGCATTACAGCGACAGCCTCAACAGCGAAGCCATCAGGAATGGTTATGACGTGATCAACAGCAGCGGACTGGTGGTGCGTCACGTGCAGCGTCAGCTGACGCCGGAAGAGCGCAAGGTCGCCGAGGCCGAGAAGGCCAAGGCCGATGCAGCCAAGGCCGCGGCCGATCGTCAGCACGCGCAGGACGAACAGATGCTGTCGGCCTATCCCAACGAGCAGGTGTTCCGCGACTCGCAACAAGCCGAGATCGATGAGCTGACCCAGGCCATCCGCACCACCCAGATCAACCTGCATGCGCAGGAACAGAATCTGGCCCAACTGCTGTCGCACGTGGCCGACATCAAGCACGACGGCAAGCCGGTGCCGGCTTTCCTCGAAAAGCGCATTGACGCGCAACGTGCCGCGGTCACCGATCAGCGCGCAAAGCTCGGCAAGCAGCAAGAGGCCAAGGTCGAGGCCGAGAAGCGGGTCGAACGGCTGGTCCAGCGCTACCGCAAGCTGCGCGCCGCCGAGGATGCCGCTACGCGCTGACACGGGTTTTGCGCGGGCGGCCCTATCGGCTCGCCCGCGCGATTCATCAGAACGGCAACGCCAGATCCGGATCGACCGCGAGCAGCTGTTCGCGGAAGGTCTGCTGGATGCGCTTGAGCGCGGTCTCGTCGTCGGCATCGAAACGAAGCACCAGCACCGGCGTGGTGTTGGACGCGCGGACCAGACCCCAGCCGTCCTTCCAATCGGCGCGCAGGCCGTCGATGGTGGTCAGACGCGCACCTTCGAACTGCGCCTTGTCGCTGAACTTCTTGATGAAGGCGTAATGCTCGCCTTCCTCCATGGCAATCTTCAGTTCCGGTGTCGACACGCCCTTCGGCAGGGTCGCGAAGATCTCCTCGGCGCTGCGTTCGTCCAGGTCGCCGGCAATCACTTCCAGCAACCGCGCGGCGGCGTAGATGCCGTCGTCGAAGCCGAACCAGCGCTCGCGGAAGAAGAAGTGGCCGCTCATCTCGCCGGCCAGCAGCGCTTCGGTCTCGCGCATCTTCGCCTTGATCAGCGAATGGCCCGTGCGCCACATCAGCGGACTGCCGCCGGCGTTGAGAATGTCGCTCTGCAGATGCCCGGTGCATTTGACATCGTAGATGATGGTCGCACCTGGATTGCGCACCAGCACGTCGCGCGCGAACAGCATCAGCAGTCGATCGGGATAGACGATCTCGCCCTCGCGCGTGACCACACCGAGACGGTCGCCGTCGCCGTCGAAGGCCACGCCCAGGTCCGCACCCGTGCTCTTCACCGAAAGGATCAGATCTTCGAGATTGTGCGGGTCCGACGGGTCGGGGTGGTGATTGGGGAACTCGCCGTCGACCTCGCAGTACAACGGCACCACCTGGCAACCGATGGCCTGCAGCACTTGCGGGCCGATAGCACCGGCGATGCCGTTGCCGGCGTCGACGACGACCTTCAGCGGACGCTCGGCCTGCACGTCGTCGGCGATGCGGTCGATGTATTCGCCGACCACGTCCATGCGCCGCAGTTCGCCGCTTCCGCCGCTGTGCAGGCGGTTCTCGGCGATGCGTTCGTACAGCTCCTGGATCGCACCTTCCGACAGCGTCTCGCCGCCGACCACGATCTTGAAGCCGTTGTAGTCGGGTGGATTGTGGCTGCCGGTCACGGCCACGCCGGAGCCGGTATTGAAGTGATAGGCGGCGAAATACACCAGCGGCGTCGGCACGGCACCGATATCGATCACGTCGATGCCCGCTTCACGCAGGCCCTGTGCCAGGGCTTCGGAAAGTTCCGGGCCGGACAGACGACCATCGCGACCGATAACGATCTCTTTCAGACCCTTGTCCTGCATGACGCTGCCGATGGCCAGACCGATCAGGCGCGCGACATCGGCATCGATGTCCTTGTCGACCACGCCACGGATGTCATAGGCACGGAAGATGCTGCGATTGACGGCGCGCGCGGCGGCCGATGACGGTTCGGCCTTCGGCGCGGCTTTCTGCGCCGCCGCCGGGGCGTCGCTCTCGTTTTCCATTACATCAGACAAGACAGGCTCCAGATTCTCGTGAGTTCCATGTGACCGCATCGCACGCCGACGCATCCACAGCAATCCCGCGCTCGCAGCCAGGCACAACAATGTCAGCATTCCGCTGAACACGACCGAATCCGGCAGAACGATCCAGGCCACCGGCAACGCGGCGATCACTCGGAGACGGGTGCCCGCCACTTGCATGCCGAGGTCACCATCCTGGGGTTTGGCGCTGGTGCGCCCATGCCGGGTGAGGAGCAAGCCGTCGGCATCGTCACCCAAGCGCAGCTCCAGGCGCCCCGCAGCCGGATCGTTGCGCTCGAATGCGGCGCGTACCGGCGCGAAGGGAAATTCGACCCATGCATAGCCCAGCGGCGCACCCTTGTCGCCCACCTGACGCGCCAGGGTCAACACGGTCCGCCCCTTGCTCAAGATGGCCTGCATCAACGGTTGCGCCTCGTTGCTCTGCGCTCCGAGCAACTGCGCCGCCCGCGAATAGCCGAATTTGTCGTAATCGGCATGCACGACCTCGTCCAGCCCCGGACTGAAGAATTCGATGTCCACGGCATGGGGCAGCAGTGTCGCCGCGCGTTTGGCCGCTTCCGCGCGACCCGCGGCGTCACCCTGTTTCAGGGCGGCGAGCACGGCGCTGTCGCCGATCATCGCCTGCACCTTGTCACGATCGGCGCGCAACAGGGTCGACAACTGATCCACCGTCTGATGCTGCGCTTTGCGCACCTGCTCGACCGCGCCGCTCTTGCTGGCAATGAGCCAGGTCTGCCATCCGCAGAACAGCGCCGCTGCAATCAGTACAGTGGCCGCGGCCAGCAACCACAGTCGCTGCAGCAACTGCTTGAGTGCCTCCAGTTGCCGTTTCGCACGTTCGTTCATGTGTCCCCTCCGCCTCAGGCCACACCCGTGGAACCGAAGCCACCGCCCCCGCGACGACTCGGATCGAACGCATCGACCACTTGCCAACGTGCCTGGGTGACCGGCACGAACATCAGCTGGGCGATGCGATCGCCCGGTTGCATGGTGAACGCTTGTGCGCTGCGATTCCAGCACGAAATCATCAGCGGCCCCTGATAATCGGCATCGATCAGGCCCGTCGAGTTGCCCAGAATCAGCCCGTGCTTGTGGCCCAGCCCCGAGCGCGGCAGGATCAGCGCGCACCAGCGCGGATCGCCGATATGGATGGCAATGCCGCTCGGCACCAGCTCGCTCTGCCCGGGCTGAAGCGTCAGCGGCGCATCGATCGCCGCGCGCAGATCCATGCCGGCGCTACCGTCAGTGGCATACGCCGGCAGCGGAATGTCCTTGCCCAGACGCGGGTCGAGAATCTTCAGTTCAACATCGATCATGCGTTTGGTGGATTCCTGCGAGCATGGAATTGTGCGGCGATACGCGCGATCAGGGCCTGCGCTAGTTCACGCTTGTCGCAACGCGGAAGTTTTTCGCTGCTTTCCGGGCCGATCAGCGTCAGCGCGTTGTCTTCGGTCTCGAACCCCATTCCGACTCCGACCTGATTGGCGGCAATCAAGTCGAGCTTCTTGCGTTCGAGTTTTCCTCGGGCATACGCCTCGACATCCCGCGTCTCGGCAGCGAAACCGACCAGAAACGGCGGGTGCGCCAAGGCCGCCACCGTGGACAGGATATCGGGGTTCTCGGTCAGCTCCAGGGTCAGCGGCTGACCATCGCTTTTCTTCATCTTGTGCTCGGCCGGCGCGCGCGGGCGGTAATCGCCCACGGCCGCCGCAGCGATATAAATGTCGCTTCGCGGCGCTTCCGTCAGCACCGCGTCCAGCATCTGCTGCGCGCTGCGTACGTCGACGCGTCGCGCCACGCCGACCGGCGTCTCCAGGCAGACCGGTCCGGAGACCAGGCACACCTCCGCGCCGGCTGCTGCTGCTGCCGCGGCCACGGCGTAGCCCATGCGTCCCGAACTGCGATTGCCCAGATAACGCACCGGATCAATGTCCTCGAATGTCGGGCCGGCGCTGACCAGCACCCGCATTCCACGCAGCGGGCCGTCGCCGAAACTGGCGGCCAACGCATCGCGCAGTTGCACCGCCTCGAGCATGCGCCCATCGCCGACCTCGCCGCAGGCCTGGTCGCCGCTACCCGGACCGTGCACCTGCACGCCGCGCGCACGCAGCGTCTTCACATTGTCCTGCACGGCCGCGTTCGCCCACATCTGCTGGTTCATCGCCGGCGCCACGTGCAGCGGTGCGGCGCTGGCCAGACACAGCGTGCTGAGCAGATCGTCCGCCATGCCGTGCGCCAAACGCGCCAGGATGTCGGCGGACGCCGGCGCGACCAGGATGCGCTCGGCCCAGCGCGCCAACTCGATGTGGCCCATCGCGGCCTCGGCCTGCTCGTCCCACAGACTGCTGCGAACCGGCTGCCCGGACAGGGCCTGGAACGTGGTCGCCGTGACGAAACGCTCGGCCCCCGCCGTCATGACTACGCGGACTTCGGCGCCCGCTTCGCGCAGACGACGAACCAGCTCGCAGGCTTTGTAGGCGGCGATACCGCCGGACACGCCCAGCAGAATGCGACGTTGGGCCAGACTCATGTCGGAACTCACTGACGATCAGGCAAGTCCGTAGCTTACCGGATTCGACCGTCCGCGCCCCTGTCCGCGTCGTGATCGAGATCGCGATGATGCATGTGCTTATTCAAGGGAGTGTATGCATGGGCATTGCCGACTGGCCGCGCAGCGAACGACCGCGCGAACGACTGTTGAAACACGGCGCGACCGCATTGAGCGACGCCGAACTGCTCGCTGTGCTGCTGGGCAGCGGTACCCGCGGCAAGGATGCCGTCGCGCTGGGGCGGGAACTGCTGCAGGCCGGCGGCAACCTGTCCGCCCTGCTCTCCGCCGCCGAACCGCCGCGCCTGCGCGGCCTGGGACAGGCCAAACACGCCCGTCTGGCCGCCGGTTTCGAACTCGCCCGGCGCGCACTGGGCGAGGAACTCGATCGCGGCGCACCGCTGCGCGATCCGGTCGACAGCGCGGCCTATCTCAAAGCGCGCCTGCGCGACCTTCCGCATGAAGTGTTTGCCTGCCTGTATCTGGACAACCGGCACCGCGTGCTCGGCTTCGAGGAGTTGTTCCGCGGCACCATCGACGGCGCCAGCGTGCATCCACGCGAGGTCGTGCGCGCCTGCATGCGACACAACGCGGCCGCCGTGATCTTCGCCCACAACCACCCTTCCGGCGTCGCCGAACCCAGCGCCGCCGATCGCACCATCACCCTGCAGCTTCGCGAGGCACTGCAGATGATCGACGTGCGCGTACTGGATCACCTGGTGGTCGGCAGCGGCCTGCCCGTATCGATGGCCGCACGTGGTCTGATCTGAACCGCCCCATGGCATCAGGCCATAAAAAAAGCGCGGCCGGAGCCGCGCTAGTCACTTCGTCGCGAGTTCTTTGGAGGAGATCAGCGACCACCGTCCCGTAAAGCGGGGGAGTTTCGCCACGGGCAAGTGCAACAGCGCATCGATCCGGGCGTCCGACCCGTTTCCTGCGCCGCGTGCAGTGTCGCGCCCGAGCATGACCAACGTATGACATGGCAAGCACACAACGGACGTTTCGATTTGTTTGTCGCACAGTTATGCACAATTTCATAAAACGGTCACTTACGCGGGCAAGCTGCATGCCGAAACGAGAAACATTATACAAGTATTTATTTTACAACAGGTTTTTTTATCATCACCCTGATGAGAAAAATAAGAAAAAATCCTAGGCGACGCCAGCGCCGACCTTGCCCACAGACTTATCCACAGGCTTGTCCACGCCCGGGAATCGACCGCAAAAGGTCAGTCCGCACGCCCACTTGCGGATGTTCGAGCGCCCTGCGGGCTGCTAGCATGGCAGCTTCCCGCAACCATCGAACCCAGCCGTGAAACAGCAGCTCCACGACCTGGTGCTGCAGGCCTTTGCCGCCCTGCAGCACGACGCCACCCTGCCCACCGACCTGACCGCGCCCGATTTCGTCATCGAACGCGCGCGCAACCGCGAACACGGCGATTTCGCCACCAACGCGGCGATGCTGCTGGCACGCCCGGCACGACGCAATCCGCGCGAACTGGCGCAGGCACTGGTCGCCGCGCTGCCGCCGAGCGAACTGGTCGAGCGCGTGGAAATCGCTGGCCCCGGCTTCATCAACTTCTTTCTGAGCCCGGCGGCCTACCACGCCGAAATCGGCCAGGTGCTGGATCGCGGCGCGCACTACGGCCACAACGGCGTCGGCGACGGGCGCGTGGTCGGCGTGGAATTCGTGTCCGCCAACCCGACCGGCCCGCTGCACGTCGGCCACGGCCGCAACGCCGCGCTGGGCGACTGCGTCGCGCGTCTTCTCGACGCCAGCGGCTGGGACGTGAAACGCGAGTTCTACTACAACGACGCCGGCGTGCAGATCCAGAACCTGGCGATCTCCACCCAGGCGCGCTGCCGCGGCCTGGCGCCCGGCGACGAGGGCTGGCCCGAGGACGGCTACCGCGGCGAGTACATCGCCGACGTGGCGCGCGCTTATCTTGCCGGCGAGTCCGTTTCGGCCGACGACCGCACCGTCACCGCCGCGGCCGATCCGGAAGACCTGGAGGCCATCCGCGACTTCGCCGTGGCCTATCTGCGTCACGAACAGGATCTGGATCTGAAGGCCTTCGGCGTCCACTTCGACGTCTACTTCCTGGAATCCTCGCTGTACGAAGGCGGTCAGGTCGAGGAAACCGTCCGCGAACTGCAGGCGCACGGCCACACCTACGAGGAAGGCGGCGCACTGTGGCTACGCACCACGGACTTCGGCGACGACAAAGACCGCGTGATGCGCAAGTCCGACGGCACCTACACGTATTTCGTGCCGGACGTGGCCTACCACCGCAACAAATGGCAGCGCGGCTACACGTCCGCCATCACGGTGCTGGGCGCCGATCACCACGGCTCGCTGGCGCGCGTGAAAGCCGGTCTGCAGGCGTTGGACGCCGGCATCCCGAAGGGCTACCCGGACTATCTGCTGTACCAGATGGTCACTGTGATGAAGGGCGGCGAGGAGGTGAAGATCTCCAAGCGCGCCGGCAGCTACGTCACCCTGCGCGACCTGATCGACGAGGTCGGCCGCGACGCCACGCGCTACTTCCTGATCGCGCGCAAGGGCGATTCGCAGCTGACCTTCGACATCGACCTAGCCCGCTCGCAGTCCAACGACAACCCGGTCTACTACATCCAGTACGCCCACGCCCGCGTGTGCAGCGTGCTGCGCCAGTGCCAGGAGAAGGGCCTGGCATTCGACCCGGGCGAAGGCCGCAAGCATCTGGCACGGCTGGACAACGAGCACGAGCAGGCGCTGATGACCGAACTCTCGCGCTACCCCGAGATCGTCGAGTCGGCCGCCGAGAGTCTCGAACCGCACCTGCTGGCCAACTGGCTGCGCGAACTGGCGCAGGCCTTCCACACGTACTACAACTCCCACCAGTTCCTGGTCGACGACGACACCCTGCGCCAGGCACGCCTGACCCTGGTCACGGCGACCCGCCAGGTGCTCGCGAACGGACTGGACCTTTTGGGCCTGTCGGCCCCGGAGAGCATGTAATGCCACCTCGCAAGAACAAGCAGGCCGTGCGCAACGGCGGTTTCCCGGCCTGGGGCTGGGTCCTGATCGGCCTCATCATCGGCGCCATCCTGATGGCCATGGCCACCCGCGGTGGCTGGCTGCCGATGGGCCGCAAGCACAACGGTCCGCAGCCGAACCCCAACGCCACGGTGCCGCGCGGCAGCGAGCCGGGCGTGGCCGATCAGGCCGCCGGCACGAAGAAGAAGTCCAAATACGACTTCTACTCGGTGCTGCCGGAGAAGGAAGTGATCATTCCGGACGCCGAGATCAGCCGCCAGGCCAAAGCCGAGACGCAACCCGGCAATGCCTCGCCCGCCGACAGCGGCGGCTACCTGCTGCAGGTTGGTTCGTTCCCGAACGCCTCCGATGCCGAGGCGATGAAGGCGAAGCTGGCGCTGCAGGGTTTCGTCGCCGAAGTGAAGCCCGTGACCATCGATGGCCACACCTGGAACCGCGTACGCCTGGGGCCTTACACGTCGGCCGCCAAACTGGAATCCGCCAAGCAGCGGCTCGCATCGGCCGGCATCAAGGCCATCGCGCTGAAGGAACACTGATCGCTTTCACGTTCGCGCCCTTTCATGAGCGCGAACGCGATCCGGCGGACCGCTCAGCGACAGGACCGCGGCAGATATTTGTGCGGAAGATCCGGACTGAGGCACCGCCAGATCACCACGCCGTGACTCAGCTCCGGCGTGAACAACAGGTGTCGGTCGCGCACCTGCGGTGACGCACGATCGTTGTAGCGCACGGTGACATCTCCGTAATCGACCTTCACCTCGGCCACGTAACGGCCAGCCAGCTGCGACGGCGACGGCAGGCCAAGCGCGGCGTTGTCCTGCGGCGGACGATCCTTCTCGCGCATGTAGCGCGCAACGGCCGCCTTGGGCATCTGCGCAAGTTGCACGCCTTCGACCACCTGCGTGCGAACCACATACCCCTGATATGCCGGAATGGCGATCGCGGCCAGTATGCTGATCGGCACCAGACTCACGCCGACCACGATCAGGGCGATGGCCCAACCCGGGAGCCCGGTGCGCGCCGGCGGCGGCGAGGACGGATCGGCCCGATAGGCTTCCAGCGGCGTCTTGCGCACCACCAGACTCCCCGCCATCAGGTCATGCAGCGCCTGCTTGCGCGCCGTGAAACCCGCCATGATGTAGCCCATCAGAAGAAGCAGGCCCGACAGCAACTTGCCCAGATAGCGCCCCAGCGCTCGCCCAAACCCGATCCGCCGGCCGTATTCATCCGTCACACGCAAACCCAACGCCAGCTTGCCCGGTGTGGCCTGCAGCGCCGACGACTCGAACACGGCGAAATAGACCAGGATCAACACGAAGTTCACCGCGTAGATGCCCAGGATCGATGATCCCGCCCGCTCCGGATGCCCGGCCATGGGAATCATCAGCAGAGCATCGATGATGGCCAGCGGTATCCACAGGGCCAGCGTATCGATGAGGTAGGCGACGAAGCGCATCCAGAATCCGGCATGCAGCCCGCGGCGCGCACTTTCGGTAGGCAAGACACGGCCCGCCGACGGCCTGGACGCCGTCATGGGTGTCGCGCTCGGTGGTGGCGGAACGGGCATCGCTTCGGCCACGGTATTCCGCAGCAATTCGCTGAGCGTTTGCCACTGCTTCGTGCCCTGCGCACAAGCCTGCGTATCGGCGGACAGCGTGCCTTCATGCAGCGCGTGCCGTACATAGGTCGCGCTCAAGGGACCGCGCGTGCCCTGGCGCATGCGCACCCACAGCCGCGACGACGACCCTTCCTCGAGCAGCACCGCATCGGCACCGCAGGACACGAGCGCCTCGCGCTGCCGTTCCGCGGCTTCCTGCGGAACCGCCTTCAGCGTCACCGGCATTCGCGCCAGCACGCGCTCGCTGAACGCCATGGCATCGAGCTTGAGCAACTGCGCGACACGCTCCCACACCGACGGCGCATCGCGGTCGGGCTGCACCCTTCCGGTCAAGGTCACCGAATACATCGCTTCGGACATGATTTCCCCCATGTTTTTCCCCCAATGCACCCGATTCTAGTCCAGCCGGGCGCAAAACGAAGCACGGCTCCGCGCCGGTGCACGAAACCGCTACACTGGGCGGATGACGAAAACAGCCATGGTGACCGGAGCCACCTCCGGATTCGGCGCAGCCATCGCCGAACGACTCGTGAAGGACGGCTGGTGCGTGGTGATCTGCGGACGCCGCGCGGAACGCCTGCAGACCATGGTCGAGCGCCTCGGTGCTGACAAGGTGCACGCTGCCGCCTTCGACATCCGCGACGACGACGCCATCGAAGCGATGCTCGATGCGCTGCCACCCGCCTTTGCCGACATTGACCTGCTGGTCAACAACGCCGGCCTGGCGCTGGGCACCGAGCCGGCCCAGTTCGCCGACCTGAACGAATGGCGGCAGATGATCGACACCAACGTCACCGCGCTGGTCACGCTGACGCACGCGCTGCTGCCGGCGCTGATCGAACGCCGCGGCGCGATCGTCAACATCAGCTCGATCTCGGGCAGCTATCCGTACAAGGGCGGCAATGTCTACGGCGGCACCAAGGCGTTCGTCACGCAGTTCACGCTGGGCCTGCGCACCGATCTGCACGGCACCGGCGTGCGCGTGACTTCGGTCGAACCGGGCATGGCCGAGACCGAATTCACCCTGGTGCGCACCGGCGGCGATCAGGCCGCCTCGGACAAGCTCTACGCGGGCACCCACCCGATCACGGCCGAGGACATCGCCGAGACCGTCGCCTGGATCGCGCATCTGCCGCCGCACCTCAACGTCAACCGCATCGAGGTGATGCCGACCAGTCAGTCGGCCGCGGGGCTGCAGGTGCACCGGGACTGATCCGCGACGGCATGTCCGCTCCCGACGAAGCCCCCGGCGAACCGTTCCGGTTGCTGATTCTCGACTGCGACGGCGTGCTCGTGGACAGCGAACGGATCGCCAACCGGGTGTTCGCCGAGATGCTCGGCGAGCTCGGCCTGACACTGCAGCTCAACGACATGTTCGAACACTTCGTCGGCCTGACGATGACGCAGTGCCTGGATCGGGTCGCGGACCTGCTGGGCAGGCCCGCGCCCCTGGGGTTCGTGGCCGCCTACGATCGGCGCACCCGTGATGCGCTGGAACACGAAGTCCAACCGGTCCCTGGCATCGTCGAAGCACTGGATCACATCACGCTGCCCTGCTGCGTGGCCTCCAACGGCGAACAGGCGAAGATGCGCATCTCCCTGGGTGCCACCGGCCTGTGGCCGCGATTCCGCGGTCGCACGTTCAGCGCCGAGGAGGTGCCGCGCCCGAAACCGGCGCCGGATGTCTACCTGCTCGCAGCCGAACGCAACGGCACCGATCCGGCCGACTGCCTGGTGGTCGAAGACACGCCGACGGGCATCGCCGCCGCCGCGGCGGCGGGCATGACCGTGTTCGGCTACGCCGCAAACATGCCGGCGCAGCGACTGCGCGCGGCCGGCGCGCACGCGGTGTTCGAAGACATGCGCGAACTGCCGGCGCGCATCGCGGCCGGAAGACCGAGGTCGTCTCAGGACGTCTCTTCGAGGTAGGTGTAGCCGGTCAGTCCGGCTTCCAGCGTGGCGCGCAGGGCCTCGGCCTCGTCACCCTCGATGCCGGCGGCCTGCAGCTTTTCCGCATACGTCGCGCGCAGGTCGTCCAGCGCGTAGCCGACATAGTCGAGCATCAGGTCGGCGGTGTCGCCGCGGCGCACGTGGTCGAAACGGAAGCCCTCACCATCGCAGCGCACATTGACCGCATCGGTGTCGCCGAACAGGTTGTGGATGTCGCCCAGGGTCTCCTGGTACGCACCGACCATGAAGATGCCCAGGCGGTAAGACTCGCCCTCGCGCACCTCATGCAGCGGCAGGCTCACGTCCACGCCCTCGGCGTCGACATAGGCGTCGATGCGGCCGTCGGAATCGCAGGTCATGTCGACCAGCACGCCACGTCGCGTCGGCGCTTCGTCCAGCCGCGCGATCGGCGCGATCGGGAACACCTGATCGATGGCCCACACATCGGGCACCGACTCGAACACGGAGAAGTTGCCGAAGTACTTGTCGACCAGCTTTTCGTCCAGCTCGTCCAACGCCTGCCGGTGCGCGCGCTCGCCGGGCATCAGGCGCGGACGCACCGCGCCGACGATGGCGTAATACAGGTCATCGAGGCGCGCGCGGTCGGCCAGGTCCAGCTGACCGAGCGCATACAGCGTCTGGCCCTCGGCGAGGTGATGCTGGGCCTCGTGGAACAGCTCCAGCGGCGGGCGCTCGTCGAGGGCCGCGTGCACATCGCGCAGGTGGCGCAGCACCGCCGGCTCATCCTCGCGCGGCGGATCGACGCGGCCTTCCGGCACGCGCTCGACCTCGCTGACGTTGACCACCAGCACGGCGTGATGCGCGGTCATCGCGCGGCCGGCCTCGGTGACCAGTCGCGGCTTGTTGATGCCCTCGGCGATACAGGCCTCGGCCAGCGGCTGCACCAGACTCGCCGCGTACTGCTCCATCGAGTAGTTGATCGAATTGAAGCTGCGCGAGCGCGTGCCCTCGTAGTCCACGCCCAGGCCGCCGCCGGCGTCCATGATGGTGATCGGCACCTGCCGCTTGCGCAGCTCGATGTAGTAGCGCACCGCCTCGCGCATGCCGGTGGCGATGTCGCGCACGTTGGAGATCTGCGAACCCATGTGGAAATGCAGCAGACGCAGGGTGTGCTTCAGACCCGCGTCCTCCAGCCGCTTGACCAGCGCCAGCAACTGGCGCGGACCGAGGCCGAACTTGCCCTTGTCGCCACCGGTGTTCTGCCACTTGCCGGCGCCGATCGAGGCCAGCCGCACGCGCACGCCGAGCAGCGGCTCGACGCCCAGCGCCTTCGATTCGGCGATCACGTAGTCGAGTTCGGACGGCTTCTCGATGACGATGTGCACGCGCAGGCCCATCTTGATGCCGATCAGCGCCAGACGGACGTACTCGCGGTCCTTGTAGCCGTTGCACACCACCAGACTGTCCGGTCGCGCCAGGCCCAGCACCGCCATCAGCTCCGGCTTGGAGCCGGCTTCCAGGCCGAAGCCCTTGTCGCCCACGCGCGCCAGCTCGCCGGCCACGCCGCGCTGCTGGTTGACCTTGATCGGGTACACGGCGGTGTAGCCGCCGGTGTATGCGTACGCTTCCATCGCCTGTTCGAAGGCGTTCTGCAGACGCTGCAGACGGTCGGCGAGAATGTCCGGGAAGCGCACCAGCAGCGGCATGCGCAACCCTTCGGCGCGCGCCTTCTCGACCACCTCGGGCAGCGATAACGTCGGCCCTTCGGCGCCCTGCGGACGCACCGTCACGGCGCCGCTGTCGGCAACATCGAAATAGCCCGCGCTCCAGTTCGGAATCGACCAGGTACGACGCGCGCGATCGATGTTCCAGTCCGTGCTCATCGTTGCCGTGCTCCGCGGAAAGCCTGAAACGACGTAGTGTAGTGCAGCATGTGCGGATACGGACAAGCCGCTACAATGTGCGGTCGATCCGCGTCCCCCATGACTTTCAAGGAACCGTCATGTCGCAACCCAGCTGGTTCACCGAGGCCCACGAGGCTTCCGGCTCGTCCATCGGTTTTCGCACCGAGGCGCTTCTGCACGCGGAGAAGACTCCGTTCCAGAGCATCGAGATCCACAAGACCACCGATTGGGGCAACCTGATGGTGATCGACGGCTGCGTCATGCTGACTTCGCGCGACAACTTCCTGTACCACGAGATGATGACGCATCCGGCGCTGTTCACGCATGCGCTGGCCAAGCGCGTGGTCATCATCGGCGGCGGCGACTGCGGCACGCTGCGCGAAGTGCTCAAGCACGAGGAAGTCGAGCACGTCACCCAGGTCGACATCGACGAACGCGTCACGCGCCTGGCCGAGGAATACTTCCCGGAGCTGTGCGACTCCAACGACGATCCGCGCGCCGAACTGCTGTTCGACGACGGCATCAAGTACATGGCCGAACGGGAGCCGGGCAGCGTGGACCTGGTGATCGTCGATTCCACCGATCCGGTCGGCCCGGCCGAAGGTCTGTTCAACGCCGACTTCTACGCCAGCTGCTTCAAGGCGCTGCGCCACGGCGGCCTACTGGTGCAGCAGTCCGAATCGCCGCTGGCGCACCTGGACCTGATCAAATCCATGCGTGGCGCGATGCGCACCGCCGGCTTCAATGCGCTGAAGACGCTGCCGTTCCCGCAGCCGTGCTACCCGACCGGCTGGTGGAGCTGCACCATGGCGCGCAAGGGCGGCGACCTGTCCGGCTTCCGCGAACGCGGCGCCGCGACCAAGACCTTCGCCACGCGCTACTACAACGTCGACATGCACAAGGCCGCGCTGGCGCAACCGGAATTCATGCGCCAGGCACTGGGCGAGTAAGATCGCCGGCGGCGTACGTCACGCCGCCGCGGTCAGAACAGCGTCTGCCGCTGCTTTGGCAGCAGCACGAGAACCAGGGTGGCGATCGGACCCAGCAGCAAGGACAGCAGAAACCAGCCCAGGCCGCTGCGATTCTTTCCTTGCGCCAGACCGGCATTGATCAACGCGAGCGTGCCCCAACCAACGAAATAAGGAGCGCCGTTGGAGGCCAGGTTCGCGAATTCATCCATTGCTGTTCTCCGCAATTTTGGAACATGGGTGCGTGCCGGCGTGCGTCGCGCATGCGCGAACCGACACAAGTGCCTCTCCGCACTCTAACAACGAAAACGTTACCGAGACGTTTGCGTACGGCCCGCGACTCAGCCGCTCTTCATGATCGGCGCGTAAGGTGAGGCGAATGCTCTCGCCAAGGAGAAGAACGCCATGACGTGGCGCACCGCTTTCACGTCCTTGCTCACCATCCTGTTCGGCCTGACCGTACTGCCCGCGCATGCGGAGAACGCTGCTGCACAACGTAAGGCGCGTGAGCAATTCCAGCATGACCTGGTGTCCGTGCTGGCTCTGCGGGCCGATCCGAAACCGCTGCTGGGCGCGGCCCTGCTGGCACGTGCCGGCGATATCGACCACGGCGGTCCGCTCGACTTCCATCATCTGATTACCCGCGCCGCCGCCCAGGATGCCGGGCCGGCCGCGAACTGGGTCCGCCTGAGCGACTGCGACGCCCAGGCCGACAACTGCCCCAACACCAAAGCCCTGGACGCATTGGTCAAGCAGGCGCCGGACAATGCCGCCGTGTGGCTGCTGCGCATGGGCCAAGCTGCACAAAACGGCGACGCCAAGGCCACCGAGGCCGCCTTGCAGAAGGCCGCCAACGCGAGCCAATACGACGATTACACCGGGCGCAGCCTGCAGGCGTTGGCGATCGCCGTGATGCAGCTGCCGCCGCCCCCGGCCACGCTGTCGGGCGAGGGCAGCCCGCGCGCGCAGGTCGCCGATCTGCAGATGACCCTGGTCTACGGCATCGGCGACGCCCAGCCCCTACCCGGCTTCCACTTGGCCGCGGCGCAGTGCCTGCCCAAGGTGGTCAAAGAGCAGCCGCAACGCCGCGCCACCTGCCTGAAGCTGGCCCACGTGCTGGTCTGGGGCAGCAGCCCGCTGGCCCGTTCGCTCGGACTGCACCTGCGATCGACGCTGTCCGAGGATGCCGCGGTACGCGCCCGAGCCGACGCCGCGATGCGCGACCTGACCTGGCAAGTGCGGCATTTCGGGCAGCTGGAGGCACAGGCCCGCACCCACCCCGAGTTGGCACAGCGCATGCTGATGCTGGCGCGACAGGGCGGCACCCAGATGAGCCTGATGCAAGCCACGCTGCACATGGCCGGCATTCCGCTCGAAGCCCCCGACGAGGCCTCGCCGCAACCGGCAGCGGCGGCCTCCAGCCCGGCCGTGGAAACGCCCTGACTTGCGCTGACGCCCGCGCCGTGTAGGCTTGTCGCACGTCACCGCGCGTCCGCGCGGCGGCCTTCCCTCGAGCTACGGGAGCAGTCGGCGATGCAGACGATACTTGTGGCAAGCAGCAAAGGCGGTTGCGGCAAGACCACACTGGCCACCAATCTGGCCGCCGCACGCGCGCAGAAGGGGCGCAACGTGGTCATCATCGACGCCGATCGCCAACACTCCAGCTACCACTGGTGCGCGCGCCGCGCCGAACACGAGCACCTGCCCGGCGTACTGGGCATGGACGGCTCGCCCAGCCAGACCTTCGATCGCCTGCCGCCGGACACCGAACTGGTCATCATCGACACCCCCGCCGGCATCACCGAATACCAGCTCACGCCCTGGCTCGAACGCGCCGATGCAGTGCTGGTGCCCGTGCTCCCGTCGGTCATCGATCTGGACGCCACCACCACATTTGTCGACATGCTGCACGCCATGCCACCGGTCAAACGTGGCAAAGTGCCCGTGGGTCTCGTCGGCAACCGGCTCAAGCCCTGGACACATGCCAGCCAGGACGCCGTGGCGCTGCTGCGCGACCTGCCCTTTCCGGTGGTCGGCGCGCTGCGCGACAGCCAGGCCTACGTTCTGTTGACCGGCCTGGGCAAGAGCATCTTCGACTACGCTTCCGAACACGTACGCCGGCATCAGGATGACTGGCGCAAGCCACTGCGATGGATCGCGCGCAACACTTAGCACGCCGGCCCCGCGCCGCCCGAACACCCGCTCGCTTGCCCCGGATCCTTCGCTCATGCATGACATCATTCTTCTGCGCCACGCCGCGGCCATGTCCTCGGCACCCGACGGCACCGACGGCGCACGCCCTCTCAGCACACTCGGCGAGAACGAAGCGCGCGCCGCCGGCCGCTGGTTGCGCGAACACAATGTGCAACCAGCCCGCGTACTGTGCTCCCCGGCCCAGCGCGCCCTGATGACCGCGCGCAACGTGCTCGACGTGCTGGGCAGCGACACCAGCCCGACCCTGGAACCGGCGATCTACGACGCCGTGCCCGGCACGCTGATCAACCTGATCGAACAGCACGCCACATCCGGCATCCTGGTGCTGGTCGGCCACAACCCGGCACTGGAACAACTGGTCGGTCTGCTGTGCGAGGGCCGTTCCAGCGAAGTCCGCGGCATGCCGCCGGCCGGGCTGGCCTGGCTGCGCGCCGACCTGCCGCTGGACCCGGGCGGCGCACAGCTGCACGCCTTCTGGTCGCCCTGAGCGGGCGCATCGCCGGCCCCAGCGCCATGTATGCGCGCGCGCTCAAGCGAAGCTCGCGATGTTTCGTCGCACTGGCGACGCTGTTCGCCTGCGCGACGCTTCAGGCCACCCCCGCCACCACACTGCACATCGATCGCGGTCGCTCGCACGCGGCATTCAGCGTGCGCCTGATCTGGTGGCAATCGGTGATCGGTCGATTCGATGACGTTCGCGGCCAGATTCGCATCGATCCGGTTCATCGCACCGCACGCGTCCAGGCGCGTATTCGTGCCGAAAGCGTCCGCGTGAAGCCCTCGCGTTATCGAAAGCGACTGCTCGGCAAGCATTTCTTCGATGCCGGAACCTATCCGGACATCACCTTCACCTCCGACCCCATACCGCTGGCGCAGCTGCATCGGGACCATGAACGCCTGAAGGGACAGATCACCCTGCATGGCGTGACGCGACCGATGACGCTTCGTCTGTACGACACGCAATGCCCGGGCCAGGGATTCGACCAGTGCACGCTGCATCTGCGCGGATGGCTCGATCGCACGCATTTCGGCATGCGCGCCTACCGCGCCTTCGTTTCCTCGCGGGTGAACCTGAGTCTGGTGATCCGTCTGCGGGCCGAACCTGAACCTTCACCGTCGCCGCCCGCGCCGCACGGGACGGACACCCGCTAGAATTGCCCGCATGACCAGCCGACTTCGATGCGCGTTGTCCCTGCTGGCGCTGATCATGTTGCTGCAGGGATGCGCAGTCTCGCGGGTGCATGTACGCCAGGCCGCCTCCATCATCCAGCAAAGCCAGCCCGCCAACGCGACACGTTGCCAGCGGGCAGACCACTGCGCCACGCCCTCGCCCCTGATGGCCGCGGCCGAGGATGCGCAGCACTACTCCACGGCCAAGCATCCCCAGCACGTCGTCACGCTGCTCAACAGCGGCGAAGCGGCCCTCGCCGCGCGCATCAACCTGATCCGCGCAGCGAAACGCAGCATCGACCTGCAGACCTACATCTGGGCGCCCGACGACAGCGGAAAACTGATGCTCGACGAGTTGGTGCGCGCGGCCCAGCGCGGCGTGCACGTGCGCATCATCGCCGACCAGCTGTTCTCGTTCTCCGATCCCTCCCAGCTGGCGCGGCTGGCGCGGGTCAATCCGAATTTCCAGCTGCGCCTGTACAACCCGACCTTCGCCAACGCCAAGACGCCGCCGCTGGAATTCGCCGCCGGCATCATGTGCTGCTTCTTCCAGTTCAACCAGCGCATGCACAACAAGGTGATGGTCGTCGACGGCACCATCGGCATCACCGGCGGGCGCAACATCGAGGATCGCTATTACGGCTGGGATCCGAAGTTCAACTACATCGACCGCGACGTCATGGTCGGCGGCCCCGCCGCGCGCGAGATGGCGACCAGCTTCCAGCATTTCTGGGTGCACAAGCGCACCAAGCGTCTGACCCAGCTGCGCGACGTCAATACCATCCTGCGCGAAACCGGCGTCAAACCGGTGCATTGGACGGAGCCCCGCTACGCGCACCCCGGGCGCGTCGCCGAAGTGCGCCGGCAGGCCGAGGACCCTCGCTGGCTGGGCCAGCACATCCTCGATCACACGCTTCGCGTGGGGCCGGTCGAGTTCTTCTCCGACTTCCCCGGCAAGACCGACAACCCGGGGCGCATGCGTTCACAGGAACTGACCGAACACATCATGCGCATGATCTCGCACGCCAAGCACCAGATCGTGCTGCAGACGCCGTACCTCGTGATGAGCAAGCAGGCGCGCCGGATCTTCCTGAAGCTGCATCGTGAGCAGCCGCGCCCGCGCGTGATCGTGTCGACCAATTCGCTGGCCTCGACCGACGCCTTCGCGGTCTATGCGATGTCCTACAAGCACCGCAAGCGCTACCTGAAGGACTACGGTTTCGAGATCTACGAACTGAAACCGCATCCGGCCGACATGCCGGTACTGACCCTGCCGGCCGCCGACGATCAATCCGCCCCGCCCTCCGCGCCGATCGCGCGCCAGGACATGCACCGCACTCGCCGCCGCAACAGCCCGGCGCCGCTGATCGAAACCCAGGGCATGCGCATCGGCCTGCATGCCAAGTCCATCGTCGTCGACGATGCGTTCGCGATGGTCGGCTCGCACAACTTCGATCCGCGCTCGGACCACTACAACACCGAGGCCGGGATCATCATCTACGACTCGCGCTTCGCCGAGCAGCTGAAGCGCTCGATTCTGCGCGAGACGCAGCCGAAGAACGCCTGGACCATCGCCCCGCGCCAACCCAAGGTGCCGGTGCTGACGTACATCAACCAGGCCATCGGCACCGTGTCCGAACACCTTCCGCTGTTCGATTTCTGGCCGTTCCGCTACGCCACCAGCTACGACATCGATCCGGGCTGCCGGCCGCTGACGCCATACGACCCGAAATTCTTCCAGTGCTACCACGCGGTCGGCGACTTCCCCGGCGTCGCGCTGCCATTCAAGACCATCTACACGCGCATGATCACCGCCTTCGGCGTCGGTCTCAGCGGGATTCTGTAGGCGACAAAGCGCCCGCTTCCGTTCAGCGCACGCCGGGATCGATGCGGAAGCGGATCGGCAGCACCGCTTCGCGACGCGCGTGCGGCGGCATGTCGAAGGTCCAGCGCCGTGCGGCGGCCAATGCGGCCTGATCCAGGCCGGCATCGCCGCTGGACTGCTGCACGTGCGCCTGCGTGACATGTCCCCGGGCATCCAGCATCACGCGCACGCGGACCAGACCCTCGCGATGCGTGCGCAGCGCAGCGATGGGGTAGTGCGGCGACGGCGTGTACGTGGGTCTCGGCTCGATGGCCTGTGCGCTCGCGACGGCCGCATCGGCACGTGCATCGCGCTTGGCCCGCTCGCGCGTCGATCGATGACGCCTGTGCACGGTCGGCAGCGGCTTCGTCGCGCGCATGCCCGGGTCCAGCGTCACACCGTCACTCAAGCGCTGCACGCTGCTGAGCAGCGCGGTCGCGCCGATGCTGAGCAACAGCACCAGCAGACTGAGTGCAAGGATGATGCGAAGGCGCGGCATGGAATCCGCTCCCGGATCAGGGACGCTCGAGGATGGCCGTCACGCCCATGCCGCCAGCCGTGCAGATCGAGATCAGGCCGCGGCCCGAACCCTTCTGTTCGAGCAGCTTGGCGAGCGTCGCGACGATGCGCGAGCCGGTGGCGGCGAACGGATGACCGACCGCCAGCGACGACCCGTGGACGTTGAGCTTGGCCGGATCGATCGAACCCAGCGGCTTGTCCAGGCCGAGGCGATCGCGGCAGTAACTTTCCGACTCCCACGCGCGCAGCGTGCACAGCACCTGCGCGGCGAAGGCCTCGTGGATCTCGTAGAAATCGAAGTCCTGCAGCGTCAGGCCAGCCTCGGCGAGCATGCGCGGCACCGCGATGGTCGGCGCCATCAGCAAGCCCTCACCGTGCACGAAATCGACCGCCGCGACGCGTGCGTGGGTCATGTACGCCTGCACCGTGTGCCCATGCGCGGAGGCCCAGTCGTCACTGGCCAGCAGCACGGCGGAAGCACCGTCGGAAAGGCCGGTGGAATTGCCCGCGGTCAGCGTGCCGTGGCCCGACGTGCGATCGAAGGCCGGTCGCAGCGAGGCGAGTTTCTCCAGGGTGGAATCCGGACGCAGGAAACCGTCGCGCTTCAGGCCGCGGAACGGCACCAGCAGATCGTCGAAGAAACCGGCCTCGTAGGCCGCCGCCAGTTTGCGATGGCTTTCCAGCGCCAGCTTGTCCTGGTCCTCGCGGCTGATGTTCCACTCGCGCGCCATCAGCTCGCAGTGGTCGCCCATCGACTTGCCGGTGCGCGGCTCGGCCACGCCCGGGAACGACGGCTTGAATTCACCGAAGGAGAACCCGCGGAACGCCGCCTTGATCTTGTCCATCGGCGTCTTCGCGCGGTTGATGCGCAGCAGACGCTTGCGCAGCCGATCGTTCAGCGCCACCGGCACATCGCTGGTGGTGTCGCTGCCGCCGGCAATGCCGGCCTCGATCTGGCCGGCGGCGATCTTGTTGCCGATCAGGATGGCGTTGTCCAGCGACGTACCGCAGGCGCGTGCCGTGGTGATGCCGGGCGTGGTCGGCGCCAGACCGGAACTCAGCACCGCCTCGCGCGCGATGTTCCAGTCCGAGGCGTGCTTGAGCACCGCGCCCATCGCCACTTCGCCCAATTCCTCGCCGTGCAGGCCGAAGCGCTCGACCAGCGCGCCGAGCACCTTCACCGACATGCCGAAATTGCCGACCTCCGCATACGCGGTGTTGTTGCGGCAGAAGGGAATGCGAACGCCACCGATGACGCCAACACGCTTTTGCATGATCTGTCCCGCTCCTGTGGGCCTCTTAAGGTAACGCGCGCGTGCCCATGGCGGAAGCCTGCGCGGTCACTGTATTCGCTCGCGGTACACTTGCGCTTTTGCGAGGCGAGTCCAGCGTGGACCACGACGACCTGATCAGCTGCCCCGGCGTGCTGGCGCTGGAATGCGCTCCCGGCACCCACCCTTCCCGCGTCCTGCTCGAACGCGATGAAATCGAGGTGCTGGCGGGATTCATCGCCGCCGACCTGGCCGGTCTGCTGCCGGACCTGACCGAGACGCGCCTGGCCGTCGCCGGCGCGCTGTTCGACGCCGCGCAATTGCTGCGCCCACAGTTTCCCGCCTACGCGACCCTGGATGAGCTCGCCGCACGCCTGCCGCGCGATCGCGGCGGCATCGTCGCCTTCGGCGCACGCGACGGCCGCATGCCGGCTCAGCCGCTGACGCCCGACCCGGTGCTCGCCGGCAGCCCGATGTTGTACCTCCCATGGACACTGCAAGCACCGCAGTCCATCGGCAAGGAACTGGGCGAGGCCATGGAAGTGGAACTGATCGGCCGCGGCGAAGCCGGTACGCGCACCGCCGATTTCCTCATGCGCACGCTCGACATGCAGCTCGAGCATGCACGCTATCTCAGCCGCCACGACCTGATGGCACTAACCTGCGTGCAGTACGAGCACGCCAACCTGGCCCCGCTCTGGAACGTGCTCGAAGCGGCCTTGCTGAGTCCGGCTTCACGCGAGGACACGGTGAGTGCGCGCGGTCTGCCCATGCGCTACGCCGACGGTACCGTGCAGATCGCATCGCCCCTGACGCAGCTGCGCGAACGCGCATCGGATGCCGACGACGATGTGCACACCCTGGCCGGATGGGTCTTCGAACTGCGCCAGTTCGCCGCCGTCCTGCAGGCGCACGCCGTGCCGATGCAACTGGACGGTAATGCCGACGATGCATCGACGCGGTTCCTCGACATCCACGCGCCGGCCGATCCCGCCCTGCCGCCCCCGGCGCTCTACACGCACCGCGCGCCGGGCCTCGGCGTCATCGCCGTCAGCGTCGCCCAGACCGACGGCGCACGCATGCATGTGCTCGCCAACGCACTCCTTCTCGGCGGCCGACTCGACGACCACCTTGCCGTGCTGGCCGCACGCTTCGACGCCGACGCCGCACCGCATGAACTGGAACGCGTGCACCTCGACGCCGATCGTCGACTGACTCCACCGCCCGCGCAACGCCTGCACTAAGCACGAACCCGGCGGCGCAGCCGCCGCCCTGACATAGCCGGATGTCCGAGTCGCCTTGCCCCGACCGAATGCGTATGATGCGCATTTGGGGAGGGCGTGATGCGACGCTTCGCGGGCATCACGACCTGATTGCGCTCGACCACTATATCTAAACTAGCCAGTATGGTATTTTGCCATGCCGGCTCTTGCTGCCTCAGGTTCTTGCCTTGACTCAGTCATCTGCTCGACTCAACGCCGCCGCACCCATTCTCCGCCGCGGCGGACTCGCGCTTCTGGTCGGCCTGGCCCTGGCCGGCTGCGCGGTCGGACCCAACTACAGTCGTCCGGATGCGCCGGCGGTCGACCGCTATACAGCCGGCAAGCTTCCGGCATCCACCGTGTCCGCCGATGCTGTCGATGGCGACGCCCAGCGCTTTCTGCAGGGCCGCGCCGTGCCGCAACGCTGGTGGACAGCCTTCGGCAACCCGGAACTGGACCGCCGCGTGCATCAGGCACTTGCTCACAGCCCCAGCATCGCCTCGGCGCGGGCGGCCCTGCGCCAGGCGCAGGAAAACGCGCGCGCCGCGGGCGGAGCGCGGTGGCCGGCCGTGGATGCCGGCGCTGGCGCGACACGGGAAAAACTGTCCGCTGCGCAATCCGGAACGGGTCGTGCCGTGGGGCCGTACACCCTGTACAACGCCTCGGTCAGCGTGGGCTACACGCTGGACCTGTTCGGCGGCGTGCGCCGCGGCATCGAGGCGCAGGAAGCCCTGAGCGACGTGCAGCGGGCACAACTGGATTCCACGTATCTGACCCTGGCCGGCAATGTCGTCACGGCCTCGCTGCTGGAAGCCTCGCTGCGCGAGCAGATCCGCGCCACCGAGCAGATCGTCAAGATGCAGCGCGACTCGCTCGACATCGCCGAGAAGCAGCGCAAAATCGGCGCCAAGTCGCTGTCCGATACGCTCGCGGTGCGTGCTCAGCTGGCCACGACCCAGGCCACGCTGCCGCCGCTGCGCGCGCGACTGGCCGCGACGCGCAACCGCCTTGCAACCTACCTCGGCGTGCCGCCCGCGCAACTGGAAGCGGTGCCGTTGACGCTGGACGCCGTGCGCCTGCCGCGGGACATCCCGGTCAGCCTGCCTTCAAAGCTGGTCGACCAGCGGCCGGACATCCAGGCCGCCTCTGCGCAGCTGCACGCGGCTTCGGCGCAGGTCGGCGTCGCCACCGCGGCGATGCTGCCGCAGATCACCCTGTCCGGCAGCGCCGGTTCGCAGACGCTCAGCGCCGGCGACCTGTTCTCGGCCGGCACCGGCGCATGGTCGGTGGGACTGAACCTGACCCAGCCGCTGTTCCACGGCGGTGAGCTGCTGCACAAGAAGCGTGCGGCGCAGGCCGGGCTGGACAAGGCCCGCGCCGACTGGCAGCAGACGGTGCTGGTTGCTTTCCAGAACGTCGCCGACGCCCTGCAGGCACTGCAGTTCGACGCGCAGACCCTGGCCGCGCAGGCGACCGCCGAGGAAGCCGCTTCGCAACGCCTGGCGCTGACCCGCCAGCAGTACCGCCTAGGCGCCACCGGCTATCTGGATCTGCTGGATGCCGAACGCAGTCTGCAACAAGCCCGCATCAACCTGATCCAGGCGCGCGCCGCGCGCCTCTCCGACACGGCCGCGCTGTACACCGCTCTCGGCGGTGGATGGCGCGGTGATGACCGCACGACCACCCCTGCCGCGGCGGCTACATCCGCCGCTCCGGCCGTTTCCAACTGAGGAGTTCGCGCATGCCCAAGCGCGCCGACAAGAAGAAGCCCAGTCTCGCCAAGCGCATGATCCTGATGATCGTGGGCGTCCTGGTACTGATTGCCGTGATCGCCGGCATCAAGACCCTGCTGGTGATGCGCATGATCAAAAGCATGCCCAAGCCGGCACCGATCACCGTCAGCACCATCAAGGCGGTGGACAAGACCTGGCAGCCCTCGCTGCAGGCGGTCGGCTCCCTGCGTGCCGCACGCGGCGCGGATCTGGCGATGGAAGAGTCCGGCCTGGTCACTGCAGTGAAGCTGCATTCCGGTCAGGACGTGAAGAAGGGCCAAGTGCTGCTGCAATTACGTGACGGCGACGAAGTGGCCAAGCTGCACCAGCTCGAAGCCAACGCCAAGCTCGCCGGCATCACCTTCGACCGCGCCCGCCAACAGCTGGCGGCCAAGGCCATCAGCAAGGCTGCGTACGACAGCGCCTCGGCCGACTACAAGGCCCGCCAGGCCGCCGTGCAGGAACAGAAGGTGGTGGTCGCCAAGAAGCAGCTGCGCGCGCCGTTCACCGGCCGCGCCGGCATCATCACCGTCAGCCCCGGCGACTTCGTCAACACCGGCACCACGCTGGTCACCGTGCAGCAGCTCGACCCGCTGTACGTGGACTTCAACGTGCCGCAGCGCGAACTGGGCCGTCTGCGCGTGGGCCAGGACGTGCACCTGCACGTCGACGCCTACGGCGACCGGGTGTTCGATGCCAAGCTCAGTGCGATCAACCCCAAGGTCGATACCAACACGCGCAACGTGAAAGTCGAAGCCACCGTGCCCAACCACGACAAGGCGCTGACGCCGGGCATGTTCGCCAAGGTACGCATCGACGTCGGCCAGAAGCAGGAGCGTCTGACGCTGCCGCAGGCCGCCATCGTCTACAACCCGTACGGCGACACGGTCTACGTGGTGCAGCCGGGCAAGGGCAAGGACGAGAACGGCAAGCCGAACCCGCCGACCGTGCAGCAGGCCTTCGTCACCACCGGCGAAACGCGTGGCGATCAGGTCGCGATCCTGAAGGGCATCAAGCCGCTGACCCAGGTCGTCACCAGCGGCCAGATCAAGCTCAAGAACGGCGCCTCGATCAAGATCGACAACCGCGTGCAGCCCGCCGACAGCCCGGACCCGACGCCGCAGGAGCACTGAGCGAACGCCATGAATTTCACCGACGTCTTCATCAAGAAGCCGGTCCTGGCGATCGTCGTCAGCCTGCTGATCCTGGTGCTCGGCATCAAGGCGGTCAGCAGCCTCACGGTGCGTCAGTACCCGAAAACCGAGAACGCCACGGTCACCGTCACCACCGCCTACTACGGCGCCGACGCGCAGACCATGGCGGGCTTCGTCACGCAACCGCTGGAACAGGCTATCTCGCAGGCGCAGGGCATCGACTACCTGTCCTCGTCCAGCACCCAGGGCGTGTCCACCATCACCGCCACGCTGCGCCTGAACTACGACGCCAACCGCGCGCTGACCGAGATCACCACGCAGGTGAACTCGGTCAAGAACCAGTTGCCGCCGCAGGCCCAGCAACCGGTGCTGACAGTACAGACCGGGCAGACCATCGATGCCATGTACATGGGCTTCTACAGCGATGTGCTGCCCACCAACAAGATCACCGACTACTTGGCACGCGTGGTCAAGCCGAAACTCGACGCCGTCGAGGGCGTGCAGACCGCCGAGCTGCTCGGCGCGCGCAAGTTCGCGTTGCGCGCCTGGCTTGATCCGGCCAAGATGGCCGCACGGGGCGTCACCGCCAGCGATGTGCAGCAAGCGCTGGCGGCCAACAACTACCTGGCCGCTGTCGGTTCCAGCAAGGGCCAGGCGGTCACCGTCGATCTGACCACCGACAGCAACCTGCACACAGTCGACGAGTTCAAGCATCTGGCCATCAAGCAGGTCGACGGCTCCATCGTGCGCCTGCAGGACATCGCCAAGGTCGAGCTCGGCTCGGAAAACTACAACTTCAACGTGGCCTTCAACGGCAAGCGCTCGGTGTTCATCGGCATCAAGGTCGCCCCGAACGCCAATGTTCTCGACGTTGCCAAGCGCGTGCGCGACACGTTCCCCGACATCCAGCAGCAGCTGCCGAACGGCCTGACCGGCGAGATCGTCTACGACGGCACCAAATTCGTGAACAGCTCCATCGATGAGGTCGTAAAGACGCTGATCGAGGCGCTGGTCATCGTCACCGTGGTCATCTTCCTGTTCCTGGGCAGCCTGCGCGCGGTCATCATTCCCGTGGTCGCGATCCCGCTGTCGCTGGTCGGCACGTTCTTCATGATGCTGGCTCTCGGGTACTCCATCAATCTGCTGACGCTGCTGGCTCTGGTGCTGGCGATCGGCCTGGTGGTCGACGACGCCATCATCGTGGTCGAGAACGTCGACCGACACATGAAGGAGGAGCACAAGACGCCACTGCAGTCGGCGCTGCTGGCCGCACGCGAGCTAGGCGGCCCGATCCTGGCGATGACCGTGGTGCTGATCGCGGTGTACGTGCCGATCGGTTTTCAGCAAGGCCTGACCGGCGCGCTGTTCACCGAGTTCGCCTTCACCCTGGCCGGCGCGGTGACGGTCTCGGCCGTGGTCGCGCTGACGCTGTCGCCGATGATGACCTCGCGCTTCTTCCACAGCGACCAGAAGGATGCTCGCCTGGCCCAGTTTATCGACCGCCAGTTCACACGCGTGCAGAACCGCTACCGTCGCATGCTGAGCAACGTGCTGACCACCAAGTCCGTGATCATCGTGATGTCGGTGCTGCTGCTGCTGGCGACGATCGCGCTGGGCATGACCGCGCAGTCGGAGCTGGCACCGGAAGAGGATCAGGGCGTCGTGCTCGGCCAGATCGTGGGCGCGCCCAATACCACCGCGCAGCAAATGAACGTGTACGCAGAGCAGATGTTCGAAGACGCCAAGACGCTGCCTGAGTACGACCAGATGTTCCAGCTGACCGGCGTTCCTACAGTCAACCAAGGCATCGGCGGCGTGCTGCTCAAGCCATGGGAACAGCGCGATCGCAGCGCCCACGAACTGCAACAGGTGTTGCAGCAGAAATGGAACAACATCGCCGGCGCACAGGTCGCAGCCTTCCAGTTCCCGGCCCTGCCCGGCGCGCAGGGCCTGCCGATCCAGGTCGTCATCACCACCACCGAACCGTTCCAGAACCTCAACGAGGTCGCCAGCAAGGTGCTCTCCGAGGCGCAGGCCAGCGGCAAGTTCTACTTCATCGACTCGGACCTGAAGGTCGACAAGCCGCAAAGCACGGTCAAGCTCGATCGCGACATGATCACCTCGCTGGGCCTGACCCAGCAGGACGTCGGTGCGGCCCTGGGTGCCGCGCTGGGCGGCGGTTACGTCAACTACTTCTCGATCTCCGGCCGCTCCTATCGCGTGATCCCGCAGGTGCTGCAGGTGGACCGCCTCAACCCGGACCAGGTGCTGGACTACTACATTCGTGCTCCGGACGGTTCGGTGATCCAGGCCTCGACGGTGGCCAAGGTCGCCAACGAAGTCGTGCCGCGCTCGCTGAATCACTTCCAGCAGCTCAACTCGGCGACGATCTCCGGCGTGTCCGGCATGTCGCAGGGCGAGGCACTGACCTACCTGCGCGACCTAGTGAAAAAAGTTGCGCCGACCGGCTACAACGTCGACTACTCCGGCCAGTCACGCCAGTTCATGAAGGAATCGGGCGGCTTTGCGGGCACGCTGTTCTTCGCCGTCATCATCGTGTTCCTGGCGCTGGCGGCGCAGTTCAACAGCCTGCGCGATCCGGTCGTGATCCTGGTGTCGGTGCCGCTGGCGCTGTTCGGCGCGCTGATCTTCGTCAACCTGTTCGCCAGCCTCAACATCTACACCGAGGTCGGACTGGTGACGCTGATGGGCCTGATCAGCAAGCACGGCATCCTGATGGTGGAGTTCGCCAACCAGTCGCAACTGGAGGGCATGTCCAAACGCGACGCCATCCTCCACGCCGCCTCGGTGCGTCTGCGCCCGATCCTGATGACCACCGCGGCCATGGTGCTCGGCGTGCTGCCGCTGGTCATCGCCACCGGCGCCGGCGCGGCGGGTCGCTTCAACATGGGTCTGGTGATCTCCACCGGCCTGGCCATCGGCACGCTCTTCACGCTGTTCGTGGTGCCGGCCTTCTACCTGCTGCTGTCGACCGATCACCACGCCGACAAGCAGGACGGCGATCCGCAGCGGCTGACGGCGGAAGCCTGATCCAGACGCCACTGCAGGAAGACGTGATCCACACGTCGCATAGAAAAGGGCGCGGTCATCCGCGCCCTTTTTCTTTCGTATCGCGATGAACTGCGGACCAGCCCCCAGCCTCCGCCTGGACGATGCCGCCCGACGCACTTTTCCACCCGCCCGCCGCTGGCGCTAGACTGGATGCCTGTCTTCTCAGGGGGAGGAAGGCCTCATGGATAACCCGCCGAAACGCTCGACCTTCGTGACCGTGGTCGCGTGGATCTTCATCATCCTCGCCGGCTTCGCCACCCTCATCGGCACACTGCAGAACATTCTGTTCGCGACCCTGATGAAAGGACCGGCCTTCGATCAGGCCATGCACGACATGCCGCACACCTCGCCCGTCATGCAGGCCATCTGGTCGCATTTCCAGCTGATTGCAGTCGTCATGCTGATCCTCGCCGTGATGAACCTGATCGCCTCCATCGGCCTGCTCAAGCGTCGCAACTGGGCACGTCTGCTGTTCATCGGGCTGCTCGGCGTCGGCATCGCATGGCAGCTGGCCGGCATGGTGCTGCAGCATTTCGCAATGGCATCGATGCAGACACAGTTCGCCGACGTGCCGAACATGCCCGACATGCATGCCTTCATGACCGGCATCTACGCGTTCGCCATCCTCCAGGGACTGGCGATCAGCGGCGTCTTCATCTGGATCATCCTGCGCCTGATTTCACCGCGCATCCGCGCCGAGTTCGCATCGTGAACCGACGCGATGCCGCCCATCGCATGGGCCGATTCCCTGTCACGCCCACGTTTTCAACGAAGAGGTCTCGTCCATCATGCTGCGCTTCCTGAGAAACATCCTGCTCGGCGCCGTGCTGGTCTATGTCCTGGCCTGGGGACTCGATGCCATCGGCCACTGGCTGCATGCATCCGGCCACGCGTCGAACGTGCCGCACGGCATCGGCGCGGGATTCATCTACCTGGCCTACCTGCTGCGCATGCCAGTGCGTCTGTTCGCTTCGCTGGCGCACTCCCACGCGCTGCACGTCAGCGCCACCGTGGCCGGCTATGTTCTGTGGGGCGTGATCCTCGCACTGATGGCGCGCGCGCAGACCGCCCAGCGGGCGCGTCGACGCCGCGCATCGCCGCCCAAGGACAGCACCTGACACAAGGACAAAGGCAGCAAGGACATGCCCAGCCCGACCATCGACACCCTCGACCGCATCGTCGCCTTTCTCAATCAGATTGGCATCGCCACCCGTGAGGGCGAGGTGCCAGCCGACGCCTTCCTGCCCGGCGTGCGCGTGCACGAAGGCGGGCTGATCTTCGATCGCGCCGCGCTGCGCTGGCCCGGCGACCTGCTGCACGAAGCCGGTCATCTGGCCGTCGCGCCGCCCGCCTTGCGCGCGCAACTCAGCGGCGACATCGAACTGCCCGCCGACATTCCGCACGCCTCGGAGATCGAGGCCACCGCCTGGGCCTGGGCCGCGCTGTGTCACCTGGGACTGGAACCGTCCGTACTTTTCCACGAGGGCGGCTACCACGGACGTTCGGAAGGACTGATCCGCACCTACTCACTGGGCGTGCATCCCGGTGCATTCGGACTGGCGCAGATCGGCCTGACCCACGCCGGCGCCGCGAACCCCTCTTCAGGTGTGCCGGCCTACCCGCACATGACGCAGTGGCTGCGGCAGGCCTGAACGCCTCGGTCGCAACCGCGCCTATACTGCTTTCCACACGCCACGCTCACGGGAGACACGCATGGCCACCGATGCCGATTTCATCGCCTACGTCCATGAGCAGACCGGCCTCGGCGAAGCCGTGCGCTACCGAAAGATGTTCGGCGAGTACGCGTTGTACCTGGACGACAAGGTGGTCGCGCTGGTGTGCGACAACCGCGTGTTCCTGAAGCCGACGGACGCGGCGCGCGAACTGATCGACGCCGTCGAGGAAGACGCGCCGTATCCGGGCGCGAAGCCGCACATCGTGCTGGATGAGTACCTCGACGACCGCGACACCCTGGCGCGCCTGCTGCGCGTCACCGCCGAAGCACTGCCGGCGCCAAAACCTCGCAAGAAGAAGGCCCGCGCGCGCAAGACGTCCTAGTCATCCGTTCCCGGCATGGCGGGCGCGTACCGGCTCAGCCGAACTCCACTTCGTACATGTGGTAATCGCAGCGCTGCATGCCCAGGCCTTCGTAGGTCTTCTGCGCACGGTGATTCTCGTGCTCGACGTACAGGCGCATGCCCACCGCGCCGGCCTCGCGCGCACGCTGCTCGACAGCGGCATACAGCGCGCGGAACACGCCGCTGCGGCGTGCAGACTCGACCACGTAGACGCTCTGGATCCAGAAGAAGTCGCCGTTGCGCCAGTCGCTCCATTCGTAGGTGACCAGCAGACTGCCGACCGGCTCGCCGTCCCGTTCGGCGATCAGGTAGAAGCCGCGGCGCGGTTCGTCCAGCACGCCGCGCACGCCAGCCGTCAGCACGGCGCGGTCGAGGGTCTTGTCTTCGGTTTCGGCGGCCATGGCCGCGTTCCAGGCGACCAGGTGGTCGAGGTCGTTGGGGGTGGCGGGGCGGATGGTGAGGTCGGTCACGGGGGTGCTTGTGTTTGTGAGGGGAAGGATCAAGCCTAGTATGTCGGCTGTGGCCTGCACAAAGTTCCTCTTCATCCTAAAAGCGGTTTCGTCCGGCTAACGCCGGCCGAGTCACTTCTATTGCTTGTCCAATAGAAGTAACCAAGACAAGGACACCCCAGCATCCGCGCCCTCCGGCCCTGCGGGCCTCCGGGTCCGCTCCGGGTTCCGGGGGTTCGCCGACAGCACATCCTGTGCTGACGACGAACTGGCGCACATCCCTGTGTGCCACCCTACGGGCCTGATCCTCCACCCTCCGCCGCTACCGAAGGGGAATGAAGAGCGCACCTTGGAACATCGCGTTATATTCACTGGCATTGTGATCACTGGCAGCTTCCGACCCATTGCGGTTGTTGGCGAGTCTCGCAGCGCGTCGCTTAAGGTGCGCCACGCGCCATCCCGCGTGCGCGGAGTCTAAGCCGTTCAATGACATGGGGTCTGTTACACCCGCTGATCCGGGGGTGTAACTCATACACCCGCGAATCCGCCGCATAACATCCCGCGGACTCGCGGCTGCGAGCGCCTCCATATCCAGGCTAAGTCACTGACTCCGTGTAGGACTTCGCCGATTGTTCGAGCCCACGACCGCCGGCATACTGGGCGCAACACCCCGTTTAGGGGGTCTAATTGGCGTTGGGCGCTATGAAGCGAAAGGCATCGTTGCTGTTGCTCCTTCTACCGAGCGTTGCGGTAGCGGAAGTCTCCGACAAGATGGCAACCATCCCGGAGGTGCTTGTTCAAGGCGCGGTCGCGGCTGCAATTGCCTTCGCCGTTTCGAGGTTCCGCTGGTGGCTCGTGTTTATTGCGGCCAGCTGGGCTCTTTTACTGGCTGTGGGTGCGTATGGGCTCTGGGAGGAAAAGCACATGAGAGAGGCGGTGCTTCATGAGCAAGGCATCAAGTATTTCGTTGCTCTCTCAGCCGAGTTTGGTTGTGTGGTCGCTAGCGGCGTGCTTGGGGCGTTTCTCAATAGGAGAGCTCGGCGCGCCCAACAAGGCGTTCAACGCGACGGCTTCGCCGCGCGTTAACTTGAGCGTCAGGCACCAATAGACCATGGCCGCGGACTTCTTCTTCGCTAATCCAACGTTCACCATTCAGCCGCTGAAGCCTGTCGCCGTATTCAAGTGGCGGCACATTGGCGATCCGGAGGTTCAGTACGCTATTGCCGTGGAAGAGCAGTATTTGAACTTCCACCTATACATGCTGAACAACCTCCGTCACACCAAGGCCGGCCAGCTGGCGCAGCCACCCTATGTGGCCGAGCTCGGGTTATCTGTCCGGGCGGGAGCAGTTAAGGCAGCGGTACTCGTTGCAGCATCAATCCTCGAGGCGGCACTTCGCGCACTTGCAGAGGCTCGCGGCTACCCGCTCAACGCAGACCAACGCCGCAGAACATTCGGGAACGTCATTCGCGCATGGGAGCAAGACGGTGCGCCGCGTGCCGAGGTAGCGGCTATCTGGCCAGACGTTAGGGCCGTGCATGAAGTGCGCAACTTTGTGCATCTCCACAAGGCTGCCCGCGACTCCGATGCCGAGTGGGGGAAGGTTCTTCAAAGCGAACAAGCACTCTTGCAAGGAGCACTAAATGCAATCGAGCATGTTGCGCAAATTGGTGCCTAACCCTGCAGTCGAGTGGACCTGCGCGAAACCCCGCGCAGGTCGCTCACTTCCACGTTGGGCCGCTTTGGAGGGACTGTGAAATCAAGCAGAGTGGACTTCTTCGCTAATGGACTGTGCGTCCACTGCCACCTAGTTAAGAATGAGCTCTCCACCTTCGGAGATTTCCACGAAACCACGGAGGCGTTCTGGCAGAGCGCAGATAAGGGGCTGCAGAGCGACATCGATACGATTCTCGCGAAGAATCCGGAGTCTGATCACAACGAGATAGTCGAGAGCTACGGATGGGAGATGCACTTAAATCAGTCGCGATATCCGGACCTTCATCGTAAGGCGCTGATAATCTCGATTTACGCTTACGTTGAGGACCAGCTCAACGGTCTGTGCCAGATACTCGAAGAGAGCTTGGAAGGGGCGATCAGCCTAAAGGATTTAGCGGGCCGGGGCACCGAACGGGCGTTTAAGTTTCTTTCCAAGGTTGCGTTGTTTAACCTTGGGGAGATTAAGACAATGGCCTTCGTCAAACATACGAATCTTCTCCGTAATGCGCTTGCTCACGAAGGAGGCCTGCTTCCAGGTCAGCCGAACCACCTTCTCAACAAACTCATTGCGGACAGCCCGGACTTGCATGGCGAGCCAGGAGATAAGGTGCGCATCGACAGTGACTTTGTACGGCGATTGATCGAGACGCTGGAGGCATTCTTCAGTGAGCTCGATACCCAGATTCAGGCGTTCATGAAGCGATTCGACGCCGCCCAACAACACGCTGCACCCGACGGCCCTCCCTCCGCGGCTTCGCCGCTCCGGCAGGGCCCGGGTGAGCGTGAGCGTTGATCCGGGCAAAAAAGGGGACGGAGGCAATTAAGCTGAGCCTTTCCCTCCTCGGTGTCCCGCCATGATGCTCGGCAACTCCTTCCGCCCGCTGTGGGTCGAGTACAAGCGCCCCTGGAAGCTGGGTTCGCTTCTTGCGGGCATCGGGTTGCTGATCGCGGGTTCGTTCTACTACCGGGCGCCGGACTGGGATGTTCCGATCAGCATCATCATGGCGGTGGTTACCTATCTCACCGCCCCATGGAGCCTGCGGGTGGTGGTGGAGCGGCGGTGGCGGTACCTGCCCTTGGCGATGTTCTTCACCTGGTTCAGCGTGGATGGTTGCTACTGGCTGTACTGGCGCGCCAGGGACCCGGTGGCGCTTGCGCTAATGCGGGATGCCAATTTCCCTGCGTCACTGTCCCTGTACGCCATGTGCGGCCTGATCTGGTACTACAACGGCAGCCTCAAGCAACTGCTCGCCGATGCCAGGACGTGGCTCAAAGAGAAGAAGTGACAGAGACGCCGAGCATCACGGCAAGAGCGCGGAACTCGTTCATATGTGCCGTAACGATATGACCTGCGACCCCCAACCCCTTCGGTAGCGGCGGAGGGTGGAGGATCAGGCCCGCAGGGTGGCGCACAGGGATGTGCGCCAGTTCGTCGTCAGGTCAGGATGACCTGTCGGCGAACCCCCGGAACCCGGAGCGGACTCGGAGGAGCGAAGCTCCGCAGAGCGCGGACGTTGGGGCGCCCTTCTTTGGTTCCTTTCTTGGGCGAACAAGAAAGGAACCCGGCCGGCGCCAGCCGGTCGGAACGCTCTTCAGAACCCCAACGACACGCCAAACACCAACCAGGCGTCAGGCGTCCTCGTCGGTAGCAAACCCCTCGCGCGTCCCCCGATGAATCACATCATCGGAATCGAGAACATCCCGCGCCCGAATCGAAGGCTGATTCGCCAACCGCGCATAGATCGGCGTGAAATCCGGCCGCGTCGCGTCGAACAGCTGCTCGAAGCTGTCGATGACGAAATAGGTCTGCTGGTAGGTATCGATGCGGTACTGCGCGCGCATGATGCGCTCCAGATCGAAGCCGATGCGGTTGGGCGCATCCGACTCCAGGCAGTAGATCGACTCGCCCTTGGAGCTGACGATGCCGGCGCCGTAGATGCGCAGGCCCGCGTCGGTGCGGATCAGGCCGAATTCGACCGTGTACCAGTACAGGCGCGTGAGGTTGAGCAGCGCTTCCTCGCTGATGCCGTGCGCCTTCAGCGCGCCGCGGCCGTAGGCTTCCATGTAGTCGGCGAAGACCGGGTTCATCAGCAACGGCACGTGACCGAACAGGTCGTGGAACAGGTCCGGCTCGGAGATGTAGTCGATCTGCTCGGGCTTGCGGATCCACCACGTGACCGGGAAACGGCGGTTGGCCAGGTGCTCGAAGAAGGTGTACTCGGGCAGCAGGCCTTCGACGCCGACTAGCTCCCAGCCGGTGGCTTCGCGCAGGATCGGGTTGAGTTCGCTGAACTTCGGAATCGCGTCGGCCGTCATCTGCAGCACGTTCTGGCTGTCCAGGAACTCCTGGCAGGCGCGACCGTCCAGCACCTCGCGCTGACGCGCGAACAGCTCGCCCCAGACGTGGTGGTCGACGCTGCTGTAGTCGTCCCACGGCTGCTCCACCACGCCGGTGGCGTAGACCGGGATGGTGCCGCGGTCGGTCTGCTGGTGTTCAACGCGTCGTGGGGTGTTCATGGCGTGACTCCGAATCAAACGTGTAGGCCGCCTATCAGCTTAGACAGATGCACGCGCAAGATGGTTGCCGAGTTGCGCCGAAAGCCCGAAAAAGCGCAATATTCTTTCAAGAAACTATCATTTTTGACGATTTTATGCCGAATCATGGCCATTGACCGCACAGATCGGCGCATCCTCGAAGTGCTGCAGCGCGAGGGGCGCATCACCAATGCCGAGCTGGCCGAGCAGGTCAGCCTGTCGGCCTCGGCCTGCCTGCGCCGGGTGCAGCGGCTGGAAGCCGCGGGGGTGATCGCCGGCTACGCCGCGCAGGTCGATCCGCAGGCGATCGGGCTGGGGCTGCAGGCCTTCGTCCGCGTGCAGTTGAAGCAGCACGACGGCGAGACCATCGAGCGCTTCGTGCAGCTGGTCAACGGCTGGGACGAAGTGGCCGCCTGCCACGCGCTGACCGGCGACATGGACTATCTGCTGCACATCCACGTGGCCGACCTGGAGCATTTTTCCCGCTTCCTGCTGGACCAGCTGCTCAATACCGCCGGCGTGGCCGACGTCAATTCCAGCTTTGTGCTGCGCACGGTCAAGCGCGCGGCATCGCTGCCGCTGACGCAGCTTCCGCACACGGCCTGACGCGCGCGATGCTGGCAGTGCACGCGGCCCCTCGCGTATCCTTGCAAGTTCGATGAATACACCCGCCCAGCCCATCACTCGCACGCGCGATCCGTGGCGCGCGATCCGCTACCTGTATCGCGTGCCGCTGCTGCTGCTGCACATCATCGTCGCCGTCGTGCTGGCGTTGACCGTGTTCACCTGGGCACGCCAGACCGTGGACAAGGGCCGCGAGCCGCTGGCGCACCGGCTGATCCGCTGGTGGTCGCGCGTGCTGCTGCGCATCTTCGGTTTCCGTGTCTATCGCTACGGGCGTCCGCTGCCGGACCCGGCCATGTTCGTGTGCAACCACTCCTCGTGGCTGGACATCGAGCTGATGCACACCCAGCGCGCGGTGTGCTTCGTGGCCAAGGCCGAGATCGCGCGCTGGCCGCTGGTCGGCTGGCTGGCCTCGACCGGCGGCACCATCTTCCACCGGCGCGGCAGCAACCATTCGCTCGGCGTGGTGATGAAGGAGATGACCCGGCGGCTCGGCGCGGGTCGCTCCGTGGCCGTGTTCCCCGAGGGCGGCACCAACGACGGCCGCAAGCTGAAGGTCTTCCATGCACGGATCTTCCAGGCCGCGCTGGACGCCGATGTGCCGGTGCAGCCAGCCGCGCTGCGCTTCATGCGCGACGGCGAGCGCTGCTACGACGCCGGCTTCCTGCCGAACGAGAGCTTCATGGGCAACTTCCTGCGCCTGCTCGGCGACCCGCCGCTGGACGTGGAAGTGCACTTCCTGAAACCGGTGCCGCGCTTCGACGCGGGCCGCAAGCGCATGGCCGAAACCGCACGCCAGGCCATCGCCGACGCACTGGACGGCGTCGGCGAGGGGGATCGGTGAGCCTGCCCCGCGGTGCCGACTTCCAGCCTCCGCGGCTGCTGCGCAACGGTCACGTGCAGACCATGCTGTCGTCCAGCAGCCTGCGTCGCCTGCTGCTGCGCCCGCTGGCGCGCAAGGTCAACGGCAACAGCGAAGACGTACGCTTCACCCTGTCCGACGGCGTGCGCCTGACCGGTGCGATCACCCGGCAGAAGATGCGTGACAAGGCGCGGGGTCTGGCCGTGGTCTACCACGGCTGGGAAGGCAGCATCGATTCCTCGTACGTGCTGCAGACCGGCGCCAGTCTGCTCGATGCCGGCTGGGACGTGTTCCGGCTCAACTTCCGCGATCACGGCGACACGCACCATCTGAATGTCGGCCTGTTCCACTCCTGCCTGATCCACGAGGTGGTCGAGGCCACCGCCGAGGCCGTCGCCCGCTTCCGCAATCCCGGCGCGCCGGTGGCGCTGGCCGGTTTCTCGCTGGGCGGCAATTTCGCCCTGCGCGTGGCCCTGCGCGCGCCGAGCGCGAATCTGCCGCTGGCGCACACCATCGCGATCTGTCCGGTGATCGATCCGCACGCCGGCCTGTTCTCGCTGGAAACCGCGCCGTGGATGTACGAGTGGTACTTCATGCACAAGTGGCGCGGATCGCTCAAGCGCAAGCAGAAGCTGTATCCGCAGCAGGACTACTTCACCAACGAGGATCTGCGCCAGGGCCTGCGCGGCCTGACCCGCGTGCAGGTCGAGCGGCACACCGAATTCGGCACGCTGGACGCCTATCTGGACGGCTATTCGGTCAGCGGCGAGCGTCTGGCCGAGCTGAAGGTGCCGACCACCATCCTCACCGCCGAGGACGATCCGGTGATCCCGGTGAATGAGTTCCGCGAGCTGACCCTGCCCCCCGAGGTCGAGCTGGACATCGCGCCGTACGGCGGCCACTGCAGCTTCATCCAGAACTGGAAGCTGCGCAGCTTCACCGACGACTACATCACCGCGCGCTTCAACGCCGCCGCCGAACGCACCGAACGTTTCTGAAACGCGCCTCGTCGGACGGACGCGGTTCCGCTTGACCCGGCAACCGCGTGCAGCGGCGTTCAGTCCGCCGGAACGCAGCGCACGCCGGCCCAGTCGCGCAACGCCTGCACGCGTTCGGCCATCAGCACCGACAGCGGCCGCGTCGAACGCAGTGCGTTTTCGAGCAACGCCTGATCCAGCACGCCGACCCCGCCCACGGTGTCATAGAGCGCGCTGACGATGGCCTGCTCGATCTCCGCGCCGGAGAATCCTTCGCTGATTGCAGCCAGCGCCGCCAGATCGAAGTGGGCGGGATCGAGATCGCGCTGTTTCAGGTGCAGCGTGAAGATCTCCTCGCGTACCGCCGCGCTGGGCAGGTCGACGAAGAAGATCTCGTCGAAACGGCCCTTGCGCAGCAGCTCCGGCGGCAGCTGGTCGACCGCGTTGGCGGTGGCGACCACGAAGACCCGCGCCTTGTGCTCGGCCATCCAGGTCAACAGGTAGCCGAGCACGCGACGCGACACACCGCCGTCATCGCCGCCGCCAGCCAGACCCTTCTCGATCTCGTCGATCCACAGCACGCACGGCGCCAGCAGTTCAGTCGACTGCAGCGCCTCGCGCAGGTTGCGCTCGGTCTCGCCGTGGAACTTGTTGTACAGCGTGCCGAAGTCCAGCCGCACCAGCGGCGCACCGAGGCCACCGGCAATGGCCTTGGCGGCCAGGCTCTTGCCGCAGCCCTGCACGCCCAGAAGCAGCAGGCCCTTGGGCGGGTCCAGCTTCGGCGCGTCCTCGCCGCCGAGGAACACCGGCCGGCGACGTTTCACCCATTGCTTGACGCGGCTCAGGCCGGCGACATCGGCGAAGCCCGCCGTGTCGTACTCGAAATGCAGCAGGCCGGAACGGTTCAGCAGTTCGAACTTGGCCTGCATCAGGCGCGGCAGATCGTCGGGGCCGAGCGCGTCGTCGTCGTGGATCAGCTTGCGCACGATGCGGCGCGCGTCGGCACGGGTCAGGCCCAGCAGGTTGCGCACGATCAGACGCGCGGCCTCGCCGTCCACCTCCAGCTTGCGACCGGTCTTGCGCTGCCAGGCCACCGCTTCGCTGCGTACCAGGCCAGCCATCGCCTTGAGGTCGGGCAGGCTCAGGCGCACCGTCGTCGCCAGCCGCTCCAACTCTTCCGGCAGCTCGATCTTGGCGCCCACCAGCACCAGCGTGTGCGGCGCGCTGCGCTGGCGCTGCACGATCTCGCGCAGCATGCGCCGCGTCATCGCGTAGCCCAGATACGGGTGCGCGTCGAACAGCAGGTAGATACCCGCCGTGTCGTGTTCGCGGATCGCCTCCAGCGTGCGCGACACGTCCGGCGGAACACTGGCCTCGGGCTGCTCGAAATCGAGTCGCGTCAGGCCGTCGGTGATGGTCCAGCGCCACAGCGGGCGCAGGTGCTGGCCGATCACGTGGCGGAAACTCTCGATCACGCGCTGCTCGTCGAGGGTCTCGATCACGATCAGCGGCGTCGACGCGCGCACCAGCGTGCCCAGGTCGTTCAGATTGTTCATGTGTCCCCCGATCTTCAGCGCGAAAAGATAACAGAAGCGCGCATGCGGTCATGCCGGTTTCGAGCCTGCCGGTGTAACCTGAGAGACCCGATCCGCACCGGAGCCATGCACCATGCGCACGCTGTTCGGACTCTTTCTTGGCGCGCTTGTCTTCACGGCGCACGCCGCGCCGCCCATCCAGCGGCTGAGCCTGCCGCCCGGTTTCCATATCGCGGTCTACTCGGACGACGTGCCCGGTGCGCGCGAACTGGCGCGCGGCCCGGACGGCACGATCTACGTGGGTTCGAACAACGGCCGCGTCTACGCGCTCACCGACCGCAACCACGATGGTCGCGCCGTCGCCGTGCACGTGCTCGCACACGGACTGCGCAACCCGATCGGCGTCGCCTTCCACCATGGCGACCTGTACGTGTCGGCGGTCGACCGCATCGTGGCACTGCGCGACATCGCCGACCATCTCGACGATCCGCCGAAGCCGCAGTTGGTGACCGATCACCTGCCCGACAAGTCCCATCACGGCGGCAAGTTCCTGGCCTTCGGCCCGGACGGCAAGCTGTATGTGCCGGTCGGCGCGCCCTGCAACATCTGCGCCCCGCCGCTGCCATTCGCCGCGCTGTGGCGCATGAACCCGGACGGCAGTCATCGCGAACTCGTCGCACGCGGCATCCGCAACACCGTCGGTTTCGACTGGCAACCGGGCAGCGGCAAGCTGTGGTTCACCGACAACGGCCGCGACATGATGGGCGACGACCTGCCCAGCGACGAACTGAACCGCGTCGACCGCCTCGGCGAGCACTTCGGCTATCCCTACTGCCACCAGGGCGACACGCCCGACCCGGAATACGGCAAGGGCCATCCCTGCAAGGACTACGCGCCGCCCGCGGCCAAGCTGGGCGCGCACGTGGCCGCGCTCGGCATGCGCTTCTACACCGGGACAATGTTCCCCGCGCGCTTCCACGGCGCAATCCTGATCGCCGAGCACGGCTCCTGGAACCGCACCAAGAAAAGCGGCTACCGCGTGATGGCCGTGCGCGTGAAGGGCGACCGCGTGCTGCAGCAGGTTCCGCTCGTCACCGGCTTCCAGCAGAACGAACGCGCCTGGGGTCGCCCGGTCGACGTGCTGCCGCTGCCCGACGGCAGCGTGCTGGTCAGCGACGACCTCGCTGGTGCGGTCTACCGCGTGACCTATTCGCCGCCGCATTGATGCCGGCGCGAGCCGACCCAATCTTCCTCACCGTTCCCAGCAAGGAGATGCCATGAAATTCCGCAGCGACAGTTTCGCCCACGGCGATCCGATCCCCACCGAATTCGCCTTCGGCAAGATCGGCGCGCCGGTCGAACTCTCCGACAATCGCAGCCCGCACCTGGCCTGGTCCGACGCGCCCGAGGGCACCCGCTCGTTCGCGCTGATCTGCGTGGACCCCGACGTGCCGAGCAAACCCGACGACGTCAATCAGGAGGGCCGCGAAGTGCCCGCCGACCTGCCGCGCGTGGAGTTCGTGCACTGGGTCATGGCCGACATCCCGGCCGAATGCGGCGAGTTCGAGGCCGGCGCGTGCTGCGAGGGCACCACGCCCCACGGCAAACGCGACCCGGCCGGCCCGCCCGGGTCGAAGCAAGGCATCAACGACTACACCGGCTGGTTCGCCGGCGACGAAAGCATGTCCGGCGACTACTACGGCTACGACGGTCCGTGCCCGCCGTGGAACGACAGCATCATCCACCACTACCACTTCAAGCTGTACGCGCTGGACGTGCCGAGCCTGGGTCTGGACGGACGCTTCGACCTGGCCGACCTGCGCCGCGCCATGGACGGTCACGTGCTGGCCGAGGCCGAGTGGATGGGCACCTACACGCTCAATCCCCGCCTGGCCGGATGATCGCGTCACCACAGGGGTTCAGCAACCAGTCACCTTGCTGAACCCTCGCGGCCGCACCATGAAAGCGTTCAGGACGGATGCACCGCCACGCTTCCAGGATGGTCGAGTCGATGCCACGACGATGCATCGACGCCGCGATACGGCGGCGCAATCAGAAGGATTTGCACATGCTTTCTTGGGCCATCACGTTTCTGATCATCGCCATCATCGCCGCCGTGCTCGGCTTCGGCGGCATCGCTGGCGCGGCAGCCGGCATTGCCAAGATCCTGTTCATCATTTTCCTGGTGCTGTTCATCGTCGCCCTGATCCGCGGTCGACGCACATAGCGCCTCCCACGCACGACACAGGAGAACATTCCCATGGCAAGCAAGAACAAAGAGAACGAAACGCATCCGGACTTCGACGAGCGCATCGCCGAAGGCGCCGAGCGCCTGAAGGAGCGCGAGTCGGCCGCCCTGCACGCCACCCGCGATGCGGTGGTCAGCGGCACCGAGCGCACCGAGCGCGCACTGCACCGTGCCACCGACGCCACCGCGTCCGCCGCGCAGCGCACCCACGACCGCGCCGCGCGCCTGGGCGAAAAGGGTCAGGAGAAATGGGCCGAGGGCCGGGACTACGCCGAACAGTCGCTGGATCGCGTGTTCGACTACGTGCGCGAGAACCCGGGCAAGTCCCTGGCCATGGCGGTAGCCGGCGGCTGGCTGCTCGGCAGCATCCTGCGTCGGCGCTGATCGGTGCAGTCGCCCGAAAGCGACGGCCCGGCGGAACCGGACGACGCGCCGCAGGACGCACCTCGCGACGAGGATGCGTCCGCGGATCGTCTGGACATTCCGGCCGCCTGGGAGGCCGCGCGAACGCTGTTCGACGCGACGCGCGAATTCGCCGTCGCGCTGTTCGCGCTCGCCCGCAGCGAACTGCGTCTGGCGCGGGTCAGCTGGCCGCTGGTGTTCGCGCTGGTGGTGGTGCTGGTCGGCCTCAGCTTGTCGCTGTGGGCCAGCCTCATCGCGCTGATCGGCTGGGGACTGTACCTGCTGACCCACTCGGTCGGGCTGGCGCTGGCCGCACTGGTCGGCGTGCATATCGTGCTGCTGGTCGTCGCCCGCCTGCTGCTGCGCCGCACCGCGCGCAACATGACCATGCCGGCCACCCGTGCCGAGATGCGCGACCTGTTCGCGCGCGCCCGGCGTGCTCCCGAGGATCGATAAAGCAATGCGCTACCGACGTGCCCTGATCGAATGCCACATGCGCCGCGCCGAAGCCACTGAGCAACGCCGGCGCGTCCGCGCGGCCGTGCAGACGCTGGACCGCCAGTACCGCGCCGCGCCGGCGCTACCGCTCGGCGTCGCCGCCCTGGGCGGCTTCCTGCTGGGCCGCCACCGCCCGGACTGGCGTCCGCCGCGCCGCGCATGGTCGCTGGCCTGGCGCTGGGGTTTCGGCTTCCTTCGCGGCGTACTGTAATGAACCGGCATCGAAGGCTTCACCACGACGCGGCGTCGTACCGCCGCGCCGGGAGAGGGACATGACGCAAGAACGGCCATCCGGCGAATCCAGGCTGCCGGCCACGCCGGGCGATGCGGCGGAGAAAGACGCCCGTCCGCTCGAACTGCGTCGCCCCACCCAGGCCATGAGCCTGATGCTGACCGCGCTGCTGGTGCTGGCGCTGCTCTACACGCTGGCGCTGAGCCAGACCCTGGTCGTGCCGCTGATGCTGGCGATGTTCCTCGGCCTGGGCCTGAACCCGCTGGTCGCCAGTGCGGCGCGCCTGCACATTCCGCGTTTTCTTTCGGCGATGGTCGTGATGTTGGCCGTGGCCGGCGGTTCGGTCGGCGCGGTCACGCTGCTGGCGCCGCCAGCGGTGAAGTGGCTGCAGCAGGCGCCGAGTGCGATCCGTCACGATCTGGCACCGAAGATCAAACCGTTCACGCGCAAGCTCGACGAGGCCAACCGCGCCACGCAATCCCTGGTCGGCAGCGGCACGCGGCATACGGCCACGCCGCGGCCGGCACGCTTCGATGTCTGGGACGTCATCGCCATCACCCCGCGCGTGCTGGCGTTCGCGCTCACCGTCGGTCTGCTGGTTTTCTTCTTCCTGATCTTCGGCGACCGCATGCTGCTGAAGCTGGTCGAGGTTTCGCCTTCGTTCGCCAGCAAGCGGCACGTGGTCACCATCGTGCGCAGTATCCAGGCCGAGGTGTCGCGCTACATCTTCACCGCCACCTGCATCAATTTCACACTGGGCGCTTTGACCGCGCTGATCCTGTGGGGCCTGAAGATGCCCGATCCGCTGCTGTGGGGCGGTCTGGCGGCACTGGCCAACTTCGTGCCCTACGTCGGCGCGATCAGCATGACGCTGGTGCTGACGGTGGCCGGCAGCATGCACTTCGACCACCTGCTCAATGCGCTGGCCCCGGCGCTGAGCTTCGCCGCGCTGACTTCCGTCGAGGGCAACCTGGTCACACCGATGATCATGGGCCGACGCATGCGCCTGTCACCGGTGGCGATCCTGATCTGGCTGTTGCTGTGGGCGTGGATCTGGGGCATCGCTGGCGCGCTGCTGGCGGTGCCGATGCTGACCACGGTAAAGCTGATCGCCGAACACATCCGCGGCTGGGAGTGGTTCGCCCACCTGGTCGGGCGCTGAGCGCGCCCCGCCGGCATCACCAGTCAATGGCCTGACCATCTTGGAAGAAACGGCCGGTCGGCGCGGGCGAAGGCAGACTCACCGCCCACACGATGCCCTCGGCGCCGCGTTCCACCGGTCGCCCACCCGGACCGCCGAGATCGGTGGCGACCCAGCCCGGGCACACCGCGTTGACCGTGATGCCGGTGCCGTCCAGTTCGTCGGCCAGCGTGCGCGTGTAGCTGTTGAGTGCCGCCTTCGACGCGCGATACGCAACGCAGTGCGGACCGCTCGACGAGCTCGCGCCGCAGCGGCTGGAGACATTCACGATGCGCCCGTAGCGATGCCGACGCATCAGCGGCAGCATGGCGCTCGTCAGCCGCCAGCTGCCGTACAGATGCGTGTCCATGGCAGCCTGCGCCGCGGCCAGATCGTTGCCGCTGGCGTCGGCATCGTGGTCGTAGTAGCCGCCGGCGTTGTTGACCAGCACATCGAGCCGTCCGTAGGTGATGTCGACCCAGCGCGCCAGCGTGTCGACCTGCTCCTGCCGCGTGACGTCCAGCTGCACCGCGACCACCTCGCCCGCTGCACCGACCAGACGACGCGCAGCGATCAGGCCCTTGTCCAGATCGCGCGCGCCGAGCAGCACGGTCATCCCGGTGGCGCTCAACTGATGCGCCACCTCGAAACCGAGTCCGCGGTTGGCGCCGCTGACCAGCGCAACGCGGTGCACCGGCGTCGCCGCCGGTCCCGGCCGGGCGCGCGCGTTCACGGCGTCCCGCCCGCTTCCGCGACGGCGCTGCACGACGCATCGCCGCATGCCTGCCACCCACCGCCAAGTGCCTTGTACAACGCCACCGCGCGCGTGTTGACCGCGGTTTCGGCCTGCGCCAGCTGGTCCTCGGCGGCCAGCTGCGTACGTTCGGCGTCGAGCAGTTCGAGGAAGCCGGTCGCACCCTCGCGGTAGCGCACGCGCGCCAGGTCGGCGGCGCGGCGGCTCTGACGACGCTGCTCCAGCAGTTCGTTGACGCGCACGCGCTCCTGGTTGAAACCGGTCACGGCGTTATCCACATCCTCGATTGCCAGCAGCACGGTCTGCCGGTAGTTCGCTTCCGCTGCGTCGGCGTCGGCTTCGCTGGCGTGCAGATTGGCGCGCACGCGCTGCACGTTCAGTCCATTCCAGGTAATGCTCGGCGCCAGTGACCAGGCGCGCGTGGCCGCGCCGCCGAAGTCGTTGCTGCGCCCGGCGAGAAAGCCGAGGAAACCGCCCAGACGCAGATGCGGAAAGTAATCCGCCTTGGCCACGCCAATGCGCGCGTTGGCTGCCGCGTAGGCGCGCTCGGCGGCCTGCACGTCGGGACGGCGCGCGAGGATGTCGCCGGCCGCACCGATCGGCAGATCGACAGCGATGGGACGGAAATTTTTCGCCGAAAGGTCGATGCCCAGTTCGCCTGGACGCTCGCCCAGCAGCACGGCGAGACGGTATTTTTCGGCACGAACGCGCGTCTTCAACACAGGCAATTGCGCACGCACGGCGCTGAGCCGCGCCTTGGCGCTGGCCAGTTCCTGCTCCGACGCGGCGCCGAGTTTCCGCCGCACTTCGATCAGATGCATGGTCTGCATCTGGTTATGGATGTCGCGCTGGGCGATGTCGAGCCGGGTCTGCGCGCCACGCAGTTCGAAGTAGTTGCGCGCCACCTCCGCCAGCAGGCTGACCTGCGCGTCACGCAGTTGCGCCTGACGCACACCGAGGTCAGCACGGGCGGCTTCGACCGAGCGACGCACGCCGCCGAACAGATCGATCTCCCACGATGCGTCGAAACCGGCGCGGTACGTCGTGACCGTGTGCCGCTGGTCGTCAAAGCCGGGCTGCTGGCCGCGGCTGCGCGTGTAATCCGCACCCGTGGTGAGGTCCGGCAAGTAGGCCGAATGCGCCACGCCGAGCTGCGCCCGCGACGCGCGCAAACGCGCCACGGCGATGCGCAGATCGAGATTGTTGGCCGCCGCATGACGGATCAGCGCATCCAGCATCGGATCGTCGAATTGTTTCCACCATGCCGCCTGGAACGCGGCTGCGTGCTCCTGCCCGGCCTGCAGATCCTGCAGCGTCGGCACCGCCGGATGCGGCATGCGGTAGTCCGGCCCCACACTGGCACAGCCGGCGAGGACCACGGCCGCGACCAGCGCGGCCATTTTCATCAGCGATCGTTTCATCTCAGGAATGCTCCAACTGCGGCAGCGCATGCTGCTCAGCGCGCTCCCGGGCGCGCGCCTGGCGGCGTTCCACCAGGGCGCGAATGACGACATAGAACAGCGGCGTGTAGATCAGGCCGAACAGCGTCACGCCGAGCATGCCGGAGAACACGGCCACGCCCATGGCGTGACGCATCTCCGCACCGGCGCCGTGCGAGGTCACCAGCGGCACCACACCCATGATGAACGCGAACGAGGTCATCAGGATCGGACGCAGTCGCAGCTTCGCCGCCTGCAACACCGCCTCGTGCCGGGACATGCCCTCGTGCTGGCGTTCACGGGCGAACTCGACGATCAGGATCGCGTTCTTGCACGCCAGGCCCACCAGCACGATCAGGCCGATCTGGGTGAAGATGTTGTTGTCGCCGCCGCTCAGCCACACGCCGGCGATGGCCGACAGCAGCACCATCGGCACGATCGAGATCACCGCCAGCGGCAACGACCAGCTCTCGTACAGCGACGACAGCACCAGGAACACCAGCAGCACGCACAGCGGGAACACCAGCACCGCGGTGTTGCCGGCGAGGATCTGCTGGTAGGTCAGCTCGGTCCACTCGAAGCTCATGCCGTTGGGCAGGTTGTCCTTGGCCAGCTTTTCCATGGCCGCCTGCGCCTGACCGGAACTGAAGCCGGGCGCGGGACCGCCGTTGATCTCCGCGGTCGGGTAGCCGTTGTAGTGCTGCACGCGGTCCGGGCCGGAACCGCGGTGCACGGTGACGAACGAACCCAGCGGCACCATCTGCCCCTGCGCGTTGCGCGTCTTCAGGCCGAGAATGTCCTGCGGCGTGTGGCGGAAGGCCGGATCCGCCGAGACATTGACCGGGTAGGTACGGCCGAAGCGGTTGAAGTCGTTGACGTACAGCGAACCGAGGTAGGCCTGCATGGTCTGATAGGCATCGGTCAAGCTGACGCCTTCGGCCTTGGCCTTCTCGCGGTCCACGTCGGCGTCCACCTGCGGCACGCTGACCTGGAAGCTGGAGAACAGGCCGGCCAGCGCCGGGTCCTTGCGGCTCTTGGCGATCAGGTTCTGGGTCTGCTTGTACAGCGCGTCGAAGCCGCGGTCGGCGCGGTCCTCGATCTGCATGCGGAAGCCGCCGATCGTGCCCAGCCCCATCACCGGCGGCGGCGGGAACACGGCAATGTAGGCGTCCTGGATCGACGCGTACTTCTGGTTCAGCGCACCGGCGATGGCGCCGGCCGACAGCGCCTTGCTGCGGCGCTGGTCGAACGGCTTCAGCGTCACGAACACGATGCCGGAGTTGGAACTGTTGGTGAAGCCGTTGATGGACAGGCCCGGAAACGCCACCGCGCTCTGCACGCCCGGCTGCTTCAGCGCGATCGCGCTCATGCGGTGTATGACGTCCTCGGTGCGGTCCAGCGTGGCCGCGTCCGGCAGCTGCGCGAACGACACCAGATACTGCTTGTCCTGCGTCGGCACGAAGCCGCTCGGCACGTGGGCAAAACCGAACCAGGTCAGGCCGATCAGGCCGGCATAGATCACCAGCGCGATGGTGCCCTTGCCGAGCACGCGTTTCACGCCGCCGACGTACGCGTCCGATCCGCGATGGAACAATCGGTTGAACGGATGGAACAGCCAGCCCAGACCGCGCTCCATCCAGCGCGTCAGACGATCCTTGGGCGCGTCGTGGCCCTTCAGCAGCACAGCGGCCAGCGCCGGACTCAGGGTCAGCGAGTTGAACGCCGAGATCACCGTGGAGATGGCGATGGTCAGCGCGAATTGACGGTAGAACTGGCCGGTCAGGCCGCTGACGAAGGCGGTCGGCACAAACACCGCGCACAGCACCAGCGCCGTGGCCACGATCGGTCCGGTGACCTCGCGCATGGCCTTGCGCGTGGCCTCGCGCGGCGACTGGCCCAGCTCGATGTGCCGCTCGACGTTCTCCACCACCACGATGGCGTCGTCGACCACGATGCCGATCGCCAGCACCAACCCGAACAGCGACAGCGCGTTCAGCGAGAAGCCGGCCACGAACATCACCGCGAACGTGCCGATCAACGACACCGGCACCGCCACCAGTGGAATGATCGACGCGCGCCAGGTCTGCAGGAACAGAATCACCACCAGCACCACCAGCAGGATCGCTTCCAGCAGCGTATGCGCGACCGCCTCGATCGAGCCGCGCACGAACACGGTCGGATCGTAGACGATGGAATAGTCCACGCCCTGCGGAAAATTCTTCTTCAGCCGCGCCATGGTGGCGCGCACTTCGTCGGAAATCTGGATGGCGTTGGAACCCGGACGGGCGAAGATCGGCATTGCCACCGCCGGCTTGTTGTCGAGCAGGCTGCGCAGTGCGTAGTTGTCCGAACCGAGCTGTACGCGGGCGACGTCGCCCAGATGCACCACGCCGCCATCGGCATCGGTGCGCAGAATGATGTTGCGGAAGTCGTCCGCGCTGACCAGACGCCCGCGCGTGTTGATGTTGAGCTGGAACGCCGAATGCGTCGGACCCGGCGGCGCATTCAGCGCACCGGCGGCGACCTGCACGTTCTGCTCGCGGATCGCCTTGACCACATCCCCCGTGGTCAGGCTGCGCTGGGCCAGCTTCTGCGGGTCCAGCCACACGCGCATGCTGTACTGGCCGGCGCCGAAGATCTGCACGTCACCCACGCCCTGCAGGCGGCCGAGCACGTCCTTCACGTGCAGCCGCGCGTAGTTCGACAGGTACAGCATGTCGTAGCGTTTGTTGGGCGAGGTCAGGTGCACGACCATGGTCAGGTCGGGTGAACTCTTCTGCGTGGTCACGCCCAGTCGCTGCACTTCCTCGGGCAGCTTGGGCAGCGCCTGCGCGACACGGTTCTGCACTTCGACCTGGGCGTTGTCCAGATCCGTGCCGAGGGCGAAGGTCACGGTCAGGGTCAACGCGCCGTCGCTGGTCGACTGCGAGGCGCTGTACAGCATGCCCTGCACGCCGTTGATCTGTTCCTCCAGCGGCGTGGCGACAGTCTCGGCGATGACCTTGGGATTAGCGCCCGGATAGCGGGCGTGCACTACCACGGTGGGCGGCACCACTTCGGGATATTCGCTGATCGGCAGCTGGAAGACCGCGATGCTGCCTGCGATCACGAACAGCAGCGACAGCACCGCGGCCATGATCGGCCGGTCAACGAAAAACTGGGCAAAATTCTTCATGGGACGGATTCAGTCCTTCGACGCGCCGTGACCGACCGCGGCGGTCGTCACGGACGCGGTCGCGTCATCGGGTGTGGGATGCTTCTTCGCATGCGGCGCGGTGGCCTCGACCAGCGCCCTGTCGTGCGCGTCCAGGCGGTAGTCCATCGCCACGCGCTCAGGCTTGACCTCGACGCCGGGGCGCACGTGCTGCAGGCCGTTGACGACCACCATCGCATCGCCCTTCAGACCGCCGTCGATGACGCGCAGGCCGTGGTACAGCCCACCGGTCTCGACCTTGCGGTAGGCGACCTTGTTCTGCTTGTCGAGCACGTACACGAACTGGTTGCCCAGGTCGGTGCCGATAGCGCGGTCGTCGACCAGCAGACGCGGCCGCGGTGCGCCGCTCTGCAGCTTCACGCGCGCATACAGGCCCGGCGTGTACAGGCCGTCGCGATTATCGAACACCGCGCGCAGGCGCATCGTGCCGGAGCCGCTGTGCAGCTGGTTGTCGACGAAGTCGATGCGGCCGCGATGCGGATAGCCGGTCTCATCGGCCAGCCCCATGGTCGCGCCGATGTGCGCGGTGCCGCCGTTCCGCGCCGCCTCGGCGCGCAGGTGGTCGAGCTTGAGCCAGGTCTGCTCGTCGACATCGAAGTACACGTACACCGGATTGACGGTGACCACGCTGGTCAATACGTCGCGGGTGCCGACCAGATTGCCCGGCGTGATGCGGATGTTGCTGACGCGGCCATCGATGGGCGCGCGCACCTTGGTGAAATCCAGTTTCAGCTGCGCCGCCGCCAGCGCCGCGCGCGTGGCGTCGAACGTGGCCTGCGCACTCTGCGCCGCCGTATCCAGCCGATCCGCTTCCTGCTGCGCGATGGCGTGTTGGGCCAGCAGCATCTCGCCGCGACGCTGGTTGGTCTGCGCCAGCGCTCGTTCGGCCTTGGCCTGGGCCAGGCTGGCGCGCAGACGATCCACTTCGGCCTGGTACGGGCGGGCGTCCAGCTGGAACAGCACGTCGCCCTTGTGCACCAGCGCGCCTTCGTCGAAGTGCACCGATTCGACGAACCCGCTGACGCGGGGCCGTACCTGCACCGTGTTCACGGCCTGCAGGCGACCGGTGAAGTCCGCGCTGTCGCTGACCTTGCGGGTCAGCACGCGGGCCACGGTCACCGCGGGCTTCATGCCGGCGCCTGCCGTGCCCGCCGGCGCGCGACCGTGCAGCAGCCATGCGCTGCCGCCCACCGCGATGGCGAGCAGAGGGAGAAATACCCATCGCTTCTTGATCATCTCGAGCTCCCGGAGTCTTTGCGGCCGGGCACGTGCCCGGCGAGGGGTCGAGAGAATAGGTACACTTGCCAGTATAGAAAATACGTTCTACGCTCAATTCACTCTTGAGCCACAGTCACGAATCGACGGGAAAAACCCACGATGGAAGACTTTTCAGCCATATCCGCGTTCGTCCGCGTGGTCGACGCGAAGACCTTCGCCGCCGCCGCCAAGCAGCTCGGCATGACGCCCTCGGGGGTCAGCCGGGCGGTCACGCGCCTGGAGACCCAGCTCGGCGCCCGGCTCCTGTTTCGCTCCACTCGCTCACTACGTTTGACCGACGATGGCGCCGCGTTCTATGCACGTTGCAAGGAGATACTTGCCGATCTCAACGAGGCGACCGAGGCACTCGACCGCGCCAATCGCAAGCCGACCGGCAAGTTGCGGGTGGGCATCTCGCTGTCCGTGGGCCGCGCGGCAGTGATCCCGCGGCTGGACGAATTCGAGCAGCGCTATCCCGACATCCGTCTGGAACTGTCGATGACCGATTCGCCATCCAACCTCAACGGCGAGGGCCTGGATTGCGCGATCCGCGTCGGCCAGCTGGACGATTCCAGCCTGATCGCGCGCAAGATCGGCTACCTGCGCAACATCGTCTGCGCCTCACCGGCATATCTGGAACGCTTCGGCGCGCCGCGCAGCATCGACGACCTGAAGAACCATCGCTGCATCAACTATGTCCTGCCCAACGGGCGACCACGACCATGGCAGTTCGACACGCCCGGCGGCCAGCAGGCCGTCGACATCGACGCGCACATGCTCATCAACGACGGTGAATCAGTGCTGCAAGCGGTGGCGGCGGGATTGGGCATCACCCAGACTCCGCGAATGCTGGCCTCGTGCATGCTCGACAAGGGCATGCTTGAAGTGGTGATGCCGGAGACGATCTCGACCGGCAAACCCGTGTGGATCGTCTATCCGCAGCGCAAGCACCTGTCGGCGCGCGTGCAGGTGTTCATCGAGTGGGTGCGCGAGCTGTTCGACCGCACCAACGAGCCGATGGCGACCAAGCTCGGCAAGCCCGCGAAGAAAGCGCGCCCGCCGGAGCCGGTCGAAGCGTGACGACCCTCGCCGCCGCCCAACGCGGCGGCGAACTGCCTCAGGCGCCGCCCGGAAGCAGCAGCAGCAGGGCCACGCCCAGCGCGATCCGGTAGATCGCGAACGGCGTGAAGCGGTGCGTACGTATGTAGCCGAGCAGCCACTTCACGGCGATGAAGGCGACGATGGCCGAGACCACGAAGCCTACGCCCAGCGCCGTCCAGTCCTCGTGCGCCGCGCCGCCGTCCTGCAGCACTTTCAGCATTTCGTAGCCGGTCGCCGCGTACATGGTCGGGATGCCGACCAGAAATGCGAATTCGGTCGCCGACTCGCGGTTGCTGGTGCCGAACAGCATGGCCGCGAAAATGGTCGCGGCCGAGCGCGATGTGCCGGGGAAGATGCCGGCAACCATCTGCGCGATGCCGACCAGGATCGCCACGGTCCAGGTAATCTCGCGCCGGTCCGGCTTGCGCGCGGCGACCTGCTCGGCCGCCAGCATCCAGAAGCCACCGACGATCAGCGCCCACGCCACCGGCGTCACCGTCTCCGGCAGCTTGAAGCCGTGCTTGACCGCGATCAGCCCGAGCACGGCGGTGATGAGGAACGCGACAATGAGCTTGAACAGGTAGTCGCGGTTGGCCGGATCGCGCCACTGCGTCAGCAGCTGCCAGATGCGCTTCCAGTAGATCAGCGTCACCGCCAGGATCGCGCCCGCCTGAATGCCGACGTTGAACAGATCCGAGCGCGCGCCGAGCCAGCGTTCGGCGATCAACAGGTGGCCAGTCGAGGAGATCGGCAGGAACTCGGTAATGCCCTCGATGATGCCGAGGACGATGACGCGGATCAGGTCGTGCATGGGCGCGGGGTCCGTCGCAAAAAACCGCAGTGTACGCGTAACGTCGTCGGAAATCGGGGCAAAACACGGGCAAATCGCGCAATGAACCCGTCACACGGTGACTTTCGCCTTGGCTCCAGCCGCTTCCCTGCGACATGCCTCGTAATCTGCACCAGCAATTCGCACGATGTGCATGAGGCATGCGGTGCGGGTCCCGCTCCATACGCTCACGGGTGCGCCTGCACCGGTACTTGTGTCTTATCCGCCCGCCGGCCGAATGATCGGCGGGGGACGCTCAGGCCGCCAGCTCATCGAAGGCCGTCGGCGTGCGATCCGCGCCGAAGCGGAAACTCGACGCGGCCACCCCCATGAAGCGCTCGCCATAGACGCATACCGCCGGATCATCCTGCGCCGCGCCCAGCACCACCATCAACGGGATCAGGTGATCCTCGCGCGGATGAGCTTCGCGCGCCGAGGGCGCCTGCGCCCAGTGCATCAGCGCTTCGCGCCGCGCCTCGGGGCCGGCGGCCAGGGTTTGCCGTAGCCAACCGTCAAACTGCATGGCCGGCTCCGCGCCGGCGGGGCCGAACTTCGACAGATTGTGGTAGCTCAGTCCGCTGCCCACGATGAGGATGCCCTCGTCGCGCAGCGGCGCTAGCGCCTGGCCCGCGCGCCAGTGCTCGGCCGGGTCGTAACCGTGTCGCAGCGACAGCTGCACGATCGGCATGTCTGCATCCGGATAGATCGGCTTCATCATGCTGAACGTGCCGTGGTCGAAGCCGCGTTCGGCATCGGCGCGCGCCGGCAGATCCGCCGCGGACAGTAATCCGCGCACGCGCTCGGCCAGCGTCGGCGCACCTGGCGCCGGATACTGGATGTGATACAGGTATTCGGGAAACCCGTAGTAGTCGAACACCATGCCTGGTGCAGGCGAGGACGACACTGTGTATGCGTCTTCTTCCCAATGCCCGGTCACCACCAGTACCGCACGCGGCCGCTCCGGCAGCTGGGCGGGAAGATCCTGCAACGACCGTTCCAGCAGGCGGTAGTGTTCGCGCATCGGCCCTTTCATGTACGGCCAGGGGCCGCCGCCGTGGGAGAGGAAATAGGTGGGAAAACGCGGCGCGCTCATGACGGGTTCTCGTGATGTCGACGCGGGACCGCGAACCCACCGGTCCGGGGTCACGTGCGCGTCCGGCTGGATCTTCCCGCCCAGCTGCCGGCGCGCCACACCGGCGTGCGTCAGGGACCGGTGATGTCACCGATGTTGGCGTCGCGCTGGAAGTTTGCAATCGAAAAAGCGCGAACAAAGCGTTTCCCGATCATGCCGAGCGATCGCCCCAGAGCGAGCGATGCCATCCATGGCGGGCTGGACACGTGCACCGGAATCACCATGCTTGTGCAAGCTGTAGTTCTTTTGCATGAATTTGGTGCAAAAAGTGGCCCTGGCATCCGTCTGCACCGCATGGCGACGCGCTTTGCCCGTGGCATGCCCTATGCTTAAAGGGCACTGTCTCTCACCCATCAACGCTGGATGCCTCCATGACCGCCAACGCCGTACTGAAACTGATCAAGGACGAGAACATCGAGTTTGTCGACTTCCGCTTCGCGGACATACTCGGCAAGCAGCATCACGTCACCTACCCCGCGCACACCGTCGACGAGTCGACCTTCGAGGACGGCAAGATGTTCGACGGCTCGTCGATCTCCGGCTGGAAGGGCATCAACGAGTCCGACATGATTCTGATGCCGGATCCGGACACGGCGCTGATCGATCCGTTCAGCGGTCACAAGCAGCTGATCCTGACCTGCGACGTGCTGGAGCCGTCGACCATGCAGGCCTACGGCCGCGATCCGCGCTCCATCGCGCGCCGCGGCGAGGCCTACCTGAAGTCCACCGGCATCGCCGACTCGGCCTTCTTCGGCCCGGAGCCGGAATTCTTCGTGTTCGATTCGGTGCGCTGGCAGAACGACATGGGCCGCGTGTTCTACGAGATCGAGTCGCAGGAAGCCCACTGGAGCTCACGCTACAAGTACGAGGAAGGCAATGCCGGCCATCGTCCGGGCGTGAAGGGCGGCTACTTCCCGGTCAGCCCGGTCGATTCGCTGGGCGACCTGCGCGCGGACATGTGCAAGGTGCTGGAGGAGCTGGGCCAGGTGGTCGAAGTGCACCATCACGAGGTGTCCAACGCCGGCCAGTGCGAGATCGGCACGCGCTTCAACACGCTGGTGAAGAAGGCCGACGAACTGCTGATGATGAAGTACGTGGTCAAGAACGTCGCCCACGAGAACGGCAAGACCGCCACCTTCATGCCCAAACCGGTGGTCGGCGACAACGGCTCCGGCATGCACGTGCATCAGTCCCTGTCGAAGGGCGGCGAGAACCTGTTCGCGGGCGACCTGTACGGCGGCCTGTCGCAGACCGCGCTGTGGTACATCGGCGGCATCTTCAAGCACGCCAAGGCCATCAACGCCTTCGCCAACGCCACCACCAACAGCTACAAGCGCCTGGTGCCGGGCTTCGAGGCGCCGGTGATGCTGGCCTACTCGGCGCGCAACCGCTCGGCAAGTTGCCGCATCCCGTACGTGTCCAGCCCCAAGGGCCGCCGCATCGAAGTGCGCTTCCCCGACCCGATGCAGTCCGGCTACCTGACCTTCACCGCGCTGATGATGGCCGGCCTGGACGGCATCATGAACAAGATCGACCCGGGCGCGCCCGCCGACAAGGATCTGTACGACCTGCCGCCGGAAGAGGAGAAGAACATCCCGCAGGTCTGCTCCAGCCTGGATCAGGCCCTGGAAGCACTGGACAAGGATCGCGACTTCCTCAAGGCCGGCGACGTGTTCACCGACGACTTCATCGACGGCTACATCGCACTGAAGATGCAGGAAGTGACCAAGTACCGCGCCTCCACGCATCCGCTGGAGTTCTCGATGTACTACTCGTTCTGATCGCCTCGTGGATCGATCATGAAAAAGGGGCGCTTCGGCGCCCCTTTTTCATGAAGCATGACGCACGCCGGATCAGGAACTGTTCGCCTTCTCCGGTGCGGCCAGATGCGCATGCAGAAAGTCCAGCATGTGCGTGTAGAAGTCCTTGATGTCGTCCCGTCGACTCAGGCCATGCCCTTCCCACGAGTATTCGAGGTATTCCACCGGATGCCCCGCATGCCGCATCGCATGCCGCATTTCGCGCGCGTACTTCAACGGTACACGTCCATCCATGGCTCCATGGGCAAGCAGGACGGGCACCTTGATGCGGTCGGCAAGCTCGGCGGGCGAATGCGCCGCCAGCTCGCGCTTGTCCAGCCCGAGTACCGTGTGCAGGTAGTGCATGCCGTAATCGCTGCGATGGATATCTCCCCAGCGATACAGACGGGCGAGATCGTAGACACCCGCGTAGCCGATCGCGCAACGGTAGAGTTTCGGTTGCAGCGCCGCTCCCATCAGTGCCGCGTAACCGCCGTAACTGGCACCGTAGATGCAGATGCGATCGGGATCGGCCAGGCCCTGCTTGATCGCCCAACGCGTCGCGTCGGTGACGTCGTTCTGCATGGCCTTGCCCCATTGGCGATAGCCACGCTCGACGAAATCGAGACCGCTGCCTCCAGAACCGCGAAAATTCACATGCAGCACCGCATAGCCATGCGTCGCCAATAGCTGGGTCTCCGGGTCGAACGTCCAGTCATCGCGAATGAGGTACGGCCCGCCGTGCACGATCACGACCATGGGCGCATGCCCGCTCACGCCACGCGGCAGCGTGACGAAGCCGTGCAACGTGAGGCCGTCGCGCGCTTGCATCGTGAAGGGCCGCGTCGGCAGCAACTGCTTCGAATCCAGGTCCGGACGGGCGTCGAACAGATGATCCAGCTTGTGCGTGGCACGATCGAGCAGATAGAAACGACCCGGGTTGCGGTCACTGACGACACGCACGACGACGATGTTGCCGTTGTCGGAAGCGCTTTCCACGATGACCTTGCCATCGGGGAAGGACTTGTTCAGCGCTTGATGCCATTTGGCATCCACGCCTGTCATGAAGTAACGCGCACGCGGGCGTCCCGGTCCATACCAGGCGCCGATCATGCCGCGCCCGTCGAACGAACGAATCACCGTCAATGGATCGGAATCGGGATCATGTAGCAGCGGTGTGCGCTTGCCGGTGGCGAAATCGTAGCGTTCCAGCACATCGGTACCCGTCACCTGCTCCGTATCCAGCACGGCGCTGCGGTTGTCGCGGGCAATGCCGAGCGGGATCACGTCGACATGGGACACGTCGCTATCGTTGACCAGCTTCCACTTGCCCTTGCCCTGACGCAGGTACAGACGACTGCGCGCGTTCTTGTCCCACCCCAGTGCAAAACGCACGGTCCCGGCGTGATCGATGCTGAACAGATACGTGTGCTTGGGCGCGGTGGCCAGCAATTCGCTTTTTTCGTCGTCATCGAGAAGATTGATGCGACGCACGCAGTTGCCTCCGGGAAAATTCCCGCACGAAGACACCAGGACATGCCGATCGTCGCCATCGATGGTACCGAGAAAATCGTCCGCGAGAATCCTGGGGTGCTTCTTGTGCAAATCGACCAAGTACAACCGCGGCTCGACGATGGAGACGTTGTATCCGGCTAGGCGCCGATTGGCCGACAGCAGCAACCGCTCGTTGCCGAGCCAGGTCAGCTCGCCGACTTCACCGCGCGAACCCGGATCCACCTGTGTGATCGGCTTGCGGGTCGCGCTGTCGATCACAGTCACCCGGGTGCCTTCGTCCACCCGATAGGCAATGGCCAGCTTCGATCCATCCGGCGAAACTTCGACCCGCTCGTATCGGTTCCGCTGAAACAGCTGCGCGACCGTAGGCGGCGCGTGCGCAAGTGCGGCCGCATTCATGGCCAGCACGGCAATGCAAGATGCAATCATTTCCCTGTCCCGCAATCTGGACGGACCTTGGCCTGTTCCAAGCGATCGGAACGGCATGGAGGTGGCGACATCCTACGAATATCACCTGGCTGAGCGCAGCCCCGACCGGTGCGATGTCGCACCGGCCGGGGAATTCGCTCAATGGAACGGCGTCTCGAAGCGGAGCTGGATCGACTGGTCGCGACGGGTCGCGCTGTCGAACTGACTCTGGTACTCGATGCGGAAGCTGGTGCCGCCATCGGTCTGCGTCTCCAGCCCCAGGCCGACCACCGTGTGGTTCTGCGCACGGCTGCCGACATTCACGCGGTACAACGGCCCGGCCAGCAGGTCGGCGTAGCGCATGACCGCGCTGCTGTCGCCCTGGAAGTCATGCCGGTACTCGATGCGCAGCATCGGCACCAGCACGCCGAAGTCACGCTTGAACGCGCGACGCAAACGCACACCCGCCGCACCCGTGGTGGTGTCGATATTCTGGCGTTCGTAATACAGCGAGTACAGGTTGTCGCCGCTCTCGGTGTAGGCATCAAGCGTGGCCGAAGCCATGTCCAGACGACCGTAGGGTGAAACCTGCAGACCGTTGTCGCCGGCGTATTCGTAGGTCAACGTCAGCGCGCCGAAGGACTGCTTGCCGTCACGCTGGCCGTGCACGAGGTTGCCATTGGCCGTGACGTAGCGCCGCGCATCGAAGGACAGCAGCTGATACCCGGCCAACGCATCCAGATACAGCGACTCGGCCGGCTGGTAGCTGGCATAGAACGCCGCGCTGTAGGCATTACCCGTGCTGCGGCTTCCCTTGTGGCCGATGTCGCTGGAATCGTGGCCGAAGCCGATGCCTGCGCCGAGTACGAAACTCGAGGACAGGCGCCGATCCGCACCCAGGCTGATGCCCGACGTGTTGAAGTCGATGCCGTCGACGCTGGTACCCGGTTTCTGCGCACCGAAGTTGACTGCACCGCCGACCCAGAAATGCATGGCGTTCGGATCGGACGCGCCGTGCGTATCGACCGGCGTCTCATCGGCATCGGCCGGCTGCATCAAATAGCGGCGTTGCATCTGCGAGGCCGGCATCAGCTCCATGGCGCCATTCATCGGATTGTTGCGCATCCGGCTGCTGGCGGAGGTGAAGCTCAGGCTGTTGCTGAAGCGCCCTTGGCTTCCGCCTTCGCCGTGCAGGGCTTCGAGGCGACTCTCGAAGTTGTCCAGCTGGCCGCGCGCAAAGCGTCGGGTGCTGTCCGTCTGTGCGTTCAGCAGTCCGCGCACTTCGGCGTCCTTGCTCGGGTCCGGACGCGCGGTCACGTGGATCGTGACCGTGGCGTTCGCCGACGTCGCATACGCGTTCTTCAGCGTATAAACGACCTTCACCGTGCCCGAGTACATGCTGGACGGCGTGAACTGCAACTGATATCCGCCACCGCTGGCCGCCTGAATCTGACCGTTGCCCGCCGTACTCGGCGAGATCGAGACCAGATTCGCGCCGGTGAACGGTCCGCCGGTGGCCTTGTCGGTCAGGTTGACCGTCACCGGCGTGCCAGCCATGGCATTGGCGCTGAGATCAGGCGCCTGCGGCAGTGGGTTGATCTGCACCGCGACCGTCGCCGGCTGCGAGGTGCCATATGCGTTGGTCAGCGTATAGGTGAAGCTGTGCTTGCCGGAAGCCGTGGCCGGCGCGGCATAGGTGATCGTGGTGCCCGAAACGGTCGCCGTCCCCACGTCCGGCAGCGTCGCAATGGCGACACTGGTGTAGGGCCCGCCGCTGGCGCCGGCGGTCGCGTCGATGTTGACCGACTTGCCGCCCAGCACGGTCACCGACTGGTTCTTGGCAGTCGGCACGGCCAGCGCGGTCACCGTCACGGTCACCGTGGCCGCCGCCGAGGTACCGCCCGGTCCGGTGGCCTTGTAGGTGAAGGTGTCGGTGCCGAAGAACGTACCCGTCGGCGTGTACACCACCGACGTTCCATTGACCGTGGCGGTGCCGTGCGAAGGCGTGCTGGCCAGGGCGATGCTGTTGATCGTGCCGCTGTCGTTGCTGGTCACGGGAATAGTGACCGCCTGCTGCGACGGGGTGCTGGCGGTGTCGTCGCTCACGATCGGCGGATTGCTGCCCACGGTGACCGCATAGGCCTGGCTGCCCGAATAGGGCGCGGCACTGCCCGTCGTGGCGTCGGTCGCCGTCACCGTGAAGTTGTAGGGTCCGGCCGCCGCCGGCGTACCGCTGATGAGGCCGCTTGAGGACAGGGCCAAGCCGGTCGGCAGCGAACCCGAGGTCACCTGATAGGTGTAGGGCGCCGTGCCGCCACTCGCGCTCAGCTGCTGGCTGAAGGCCGTGCCCTGCTGCAGGTTCGGCAGCGTGCTCGGCGTCAGCACGATCGTGGGTGCACCCACGGTCAGGTTGTAGGTCACCGATGCGGTAGCTGGCGAACCGGCGCCGGTGCTGCTGTCGGTCGCAGTCACCTGGAACTGGAATGTGCCGGCTGCAGAAGGCGTGCCGCTGAGGACGCCGGCCGCCGACAGACTCATCCCCGACGGCAACGCACCCGAAGTCACCGCGTACGTGTACGGAGCGATGCCGCCGGAAGCAGTGAGCGCTTGATTGTAGGACGTGCCTGCGGTCGCGCTCGGCAACGTGCCCGGCGACAGACTCATCGAAGCCGCATTGATCTGCAGCGCGAACGACTGGTTGACGGTGAACGGCGCATTGGTGCCGGTACTCGAATCGGTACCCCTGACGGCCAGCGTGAAGGAGCCGCTGACCGTGGGCGTGCCCGAGATCGTGATGCTGGTGTTGTTGAAACCGGTGACGCTCAGACCAGCCGGAATGCCGGTGATGCTGTAGCCCTGATACGGCGCCTTGCCGCCGCTGAAGGTGAAAGTCTGCGTGAAGGACTGGCCCACGGTGGCCGTCAGCGACGTGCCGCCGCTCGAACTCGTGATCGCGAGCGTCGGGGCGGAGACGGTGATGCTGGCCGTGGCCGGCGCCGAAGTGCCAGCCGAATTGGTGCCGGTGTAGGTGAACGAATCGGCGCCCGTGTAGCCGGCGGTCGGCGTGTAGGTGATGGTCGTGCCACTGGCCGTTGCGGTGCCGTGGCTGGCAGGAGAAGCGACGGCTACCGACGTGGGCGTGCCGCCGGAGAAACTCGTCGAAACGACATTCGCCGTGCTGCTGTAGGGCACATTGATCGTGACCGGATTGGCCACCGGCACGATCGGCTGGACATCGAGCGTGTACGAACCGGAAACCGTGAACGGCGAGCCCGTCCCCGTCGAGCTGTCGGTCGCGGTCACGGTGAAATTGAACGTGCCGGCCTCCGTCGGCGTACCGCTCAACTGCCCCCCGTTACTCAGCGAAAGACCGTTGGGCAGCGTGCCGCCGGTCACCTGGTAGTTGTAGGGGGTGCTGCCGCCGCTGGCCGTGAACGACTGGCTGTAGCTGCTGTTCTGCGTCGCAGCGGTCAGGGTCGTCCCCGAGACCGGGGAAATCGACAGCGTCGGAGCAGCAACACTGACCGTATATCCCTGTGAGCCGGAGAACGGCGCACCCGTGCCCGTGCTCTGGTCCGTCGCCGTGACCGTGAAGCTAGCCGAACTGGTCGCCGACGTCGGCGTGCCGGAAAGCAGGCCGCTGCTGGACAGACTCAGGCCAGCCGGCACCGTACCCGAGGCCGCGAACGTGTATCCGCTGCCCTGCGTGCCGCCGGATGCGGTGAACTGCTGGCTGTAGGGCACGCCGACTTGCATGTTGGATATCGCACCGGGACCGACCGTGATGGTCGGCGCGTTCACCGTCATGCTGATCGAGGACGTGCTGCCGACAAAGTTGTTCGCATCCTTCGCCTGAACGGTGAAATTGAACGGACCGGCTTCCGTCGGCGTGCCGCTCAGCGTGCCGTTCGACGACAAGTTCATGCCGGCCGGCAGACTGCCCGCCGATACCGAATAGGTGTACGGCGTGGCGCCGCCGCTGGCCGTGAAGGTCGTCGGCGTATAAGCCACGCCCACGGTGGCGTTGGAAACCGTGTTCGGCGTGACCGCGATGGTCGGTGCGTTTACCGTCAAGGCGATCGACGGCGTGGTACCGATGAGATTATTCGCGTCCTTTGCCTGGACCGTGAAATTGGATGTTCCCGCCACCGTTGGCGTGCCGCTCAGCGTGCCGTTCGACGACAAGTTCATGCCGGCCGGCAGGCTGCCCGTCGAGATCGAGTAGGTATACGGCGCGGTACCACCGGTGGCCGTGAAGTTCGTTGAGGGATAGGCCGTGCCAGCAGTACCGGCAGAGACCGTAGTCGGCGTCACGCTGATGGGCGCGGGATTGATGGTGACATTCACCGTGACGATGTAGCCCCCACCGTCATTGAATGTGAACGTGTCCGACGTGGCGCCGTCGCCATTGTTGGCGTAATAGATCTGTACGTTGTAGTTGGGCGGCGCAGCATTGTTGTGCGTAACCGTGCCGTGGGCCGTAGAGACCGGATCGCTCATGATGATGCCGGCAGGTGCACAGTCGTTGTAATCAGCCGTGAGGTCGATGGTGTAGGTCGCCCCCGAGTCCACGGTGATGTTGATCGGGGACTCGGCCGAACAATTGGCAAGCGCCGTTCCCGACCACATCGTTGCAGCGAAAAGCACCAGCAACGCGCTGAACATACGCATACAACCGGACACACGGCTGCGCTTCGTGCGCACACGAAATACATCGGTCATCGACGACAACATGATCCACTCCCTGGCGCCCCGGCGTCGACTCGCCCCGTGCACGGATCCATTCGAGTGATCAGGCACGCCATCTTTCCCCATGAGCAAAACGGTTCCATTCCTAGCGAACCGATCCCCTTATTGCGCGGGCAATTACAACAGTTCTTTTCCACACAAGGAAGTACTTGGCAAAAAAAACAATTTCCGATCACAGCATTACGCTTGGTCAAAATATCGCTTGTCACCGCGATGCAATTGGATGCACACTCAGGAACTCAAATTCAGCCCGGCACCATTGGGGACCCATACGGATGAGGGGGAACGTCGGATGAGCGAAGTATTCCTCGGGCAGATCATGCTCGGCGGTTTCAATTTCGCGCCTGCGCATTTCGCGCTCTGCGATGGACAGATCCTTCCGATCGCGCAGAACCAGGCACTCTTTTCACTTCTCGGTACGCAATACGGCGGCAACGGCACCACGACGTTTGCCCTGCCGGACATGCGCGGGCGCGCGCCGCTCGGCGCCGACCCGAACAACGGCTACGTGCAAGGGCAAGCCAGCGGTGCCGAGAACGTCACGCTGACGAACAGTACCCTGCCGGCACACGTCCATGCCTTCATGGGCAGCACCGCCGACGCCGCGGTTCGATTGCCCACGGATGCGCTCTATGCCAAGACCAGTGGTGAGAGCCTCTACGCCGCGCCGGGTACTCAGGCCACGCTCGCATCGCAGACCGTCACCCCTTCGGGCGGCAGTCAGGCGCATAACAACATGCAGCCCTACCTGGCGACGAATTTCTTCATCGCCCTGAGCGGCATTTTCCCGTCGCGCAGCTGATGCCGGCCGCGGCGTGCCGCGGCCCCAAAGACTTTGGAGCATGACCATGAGCGAACCGTTCGTCGGCGAAATCCGCTTGTTTTCCTTTCCGCGCATTCCCAGAGGCTGGCTTTCCTGTGATGGAACGCTACTGCCCATCTCTCAATACGATGCGCTCTTTTCCCTGCTTGGCACTGTATACGGTGGCGATGGCCGGACCACTTTCGGCTTGCCCGACCTCCGTGGTCGACTGCCGATTGGCTTCGGCAACGGCAATGGCTTGACGCCACGACCGATCGGTCAAAAGGGCGGTAGCGAGACCGTCACGCTTCTCAACACGCAGATCCCGCAACATTCGCACCCTTTCCACGCCACTTCGGCGGCGGCTTCGAGCGATACCCCGTCCCCCAGCGTGCAACTGGGCACACCGAGCAACTCGGACACCATGTACGTCAGCGACATCACGGGACTTTCGCCCTATCCGCTCCAAGCCTCCGCGGTCGGTCCCAGTGGAGGCAACCAGCCGCACGACAATTGCATGCCCACGCTGACGGCTTCGTACTGCATTGCCTATGTCGGCATCTATCCGTCGCGCAGCTGAACCAGACGCAAGCCTGCACATTGTCTTGACGCTTTCGGGGACTTCATCATGACCACACCGTTTATCGGCGAAATCCAGCTGTTCGGCTTCAATTTCGCACCCGTAGGATGGGCGACTTGCGCGGGCAGCCTGCTGCCCATCGCACAGAACACGGCGCTTTTCTCGCTCATCGGCACCGCATACGGCGGCAACGGACAGAGCACCTTTGCATTGCCCAATTTTCAGGGACGCGCACCGACCAACCAGGGGCGCGGACCGGGTTTGAGTACGCGAACGGTCGGCGAGCCGTTCGGCGAACCGCAAGTGAACCTCATCGGCTCGGAAATCCCGGCACATAACCACGAACTCAACCTTTACGTGCAGCGTGATCCGAGCAAACGTTCAACCGACCCCCAAAACGGGTACGCGCTGACTTTCCCGGGTAACGTTCCTGCATTCGTCACCGGAGCGCAGCCGGATACGTCCTTCAATGCGAACAGCATCGGACCGGACGGCGGCAGCCAGGCGCATGAAAACCGCCAGCCCTACCTTGCCGTGAATTTCTGCATCGCCTTGCAGGGCCTCTACCCGTCCTTCAGCTGATGCCGAAGAAGTCGCAGACCCTGCCGGATTTCCCAGCAGGGTCGACGACGCATCTGCAGACGCCCTCGGCGCTGCAGCAGAATGGCTACGTGCTTCGGCACGCCGGCGCTGAGGATATTCCCTTTCTCCGGCACCTGTACGCGCAGACCCGCAGCGCCGAACTGGCCGCAAGCGGGTGGCCACAGGCATTGCGCGAGCGTTTCCTGGCCGATCAGTTCGCGCTGCAGCACACCCATTATGTCCGGCAGTTCGCCGATGCCGAATTCCTGGTGCTACTCGAAGAAACCCGTGCCGTCGGACGACTCTATCTGGATCGCCAGGGCCCCGACTTCCTGATCATCGATATCGCGCTGCTCGACGAGATCCACGGTCGGGGACTCGGCTCCGCTCTCATCATCCACGTACAGCAGACTGCAGCCCGAGCGGGCTGCGGCGTGCGCCTGCATGTGGACCTGCGCAATGAGGCGGCCTACCGGCTCTATCTTCGCCTGGGCTTTCGCGAAACCGGCATCGAAGGCGCCCACCGCGCCATGCGCTGGGACACCGACGTCAGTTGAACACCGCCTGATACAGGAATCCCGCGCGCTCGCGCGCGATCGGCACCAGGAAAATGCCGAATTCGCCGGTCGCCTCGTGATGCATGCGGTAGATACGCTGCGGGAACAGGATCGCTGCCTCGTTGCGGAAAAGCAGTGAGAATGGATCGCGGGCCTGACCGGACTGCGTGGTCGGTGCATTCACCGGTCGCGCTTCGACCAGCACGAACGGCGCGTTGCCCTCTCCCTGATCGAGGCTCACCGTGAACGTCTCGTTCACACGCGATGCGAAATCGCCGAGCTGCATGACCTGCATGTCTTCCTCTCCCTGTTTGATCAATGCAGCATGCCAAGGGCGGCGGCACGGTTCAATGTATTTGTCATCGTGATGCCCGCATCCGTACTTCGCGATGCCACGTTCCGCCCGAGCCACCGCTTCGCGCACAGCCATGCTTGCACGCATGACCTTGCGTTTCCCGATGGCGAATATCCGCGTGTTGCGCGCCTGGCTGACTGCACCGCACACCGTGCGCGCGGACGCGCTGCGCGAATTCCTCTGGTTCGGCCTGAAGGAAGCCGTCAGCTGCAGCTTCGCAGGCGGCTTCTTTCTGGTGCTGGCTGCATCGCGTGCGCTGTCGACTGCGCCTCTACCTCGCTACGACGCCATTCTGCTCGGGGCCATCGCGCTGCAAGCCGCGATGCTGTGGACCGGCCTGGAAACGCGTGACGAACTGAAAGCCATCTGCCTGTTCCACCTGCTCGGCTTCGCGCTGGAGGCGTTCAAGTCCAACCCGGCCATCGGCTCCTGGAACTACCCCGAGTTTGCCTACAGCAAACTGCTCGGCGTACCGCTGTACGCTGGGTTCATGTATGCCGCGGTAGCCAGTTACATGATCCAGGCCTGGCGCCATTTCGATCTGCGCCTGCACGATGCGCCCGATCCGCGACGGAGCGCCGCCGTGGCGATCGCGATCTACGCCAACTTCTTCACCCACCACTTCCTGCCCGATCTGCGCTGGCTGCTGGCCCTGCTGTTGCTCGGACTGTACCGCCGCACGCGGGTGTACTTCACGCCGTGGCGACGACGCCTGTGGATGCCGCTGCCGCTGGCGTTCGTGCTGATCGGCTTTTTCCTGTGGCTCGCCGAGAACGCGGCGACCTTCCTCGGCGCGTGGACCTACCCCGATCAGCACCTGAGCTGGCGCATGGTGCACGCGGGGAAGATCGGTTCCTGGGCACTGCTGGTGGTGATGACCTTTGTGATCGTGGCCGACCTCAAGGGCCTCAAGCAACGCCTGCATCGCGCCGTTCCGCCAGCTGCGCGCATCGGCCGACAAGCACCGTAGGCTAGGTCGCCACGCGCCCGGATGCGACTACGCCGGTCGACGCGGAACGCAACCAGCGTGCACGCAGACCGCGTTCGCAAGGTTGTGAAATCCAGCGCGCCACGACCCAACCCAGGCCTCCGGCCAGCAGCAGAATCGGTGGATACCACAGAAAACCCGTCGCCAAGGGTCGACCCACTGCACGATAAAGATCCACGGCCACGAAGACCACGAACATGTGAGTCAGATAGATCTCGTAACTGAGCCGTCCGCAAGCACGCAGCCAGCCGAAACCCGGAAGCGGCCGCCGTGCAGCCGGCGCTACGGCCGCGCGCGCATGCAGGCCCAGCACCAGCGTCACGGTCGACAGCACCAGCAGCAACATGACGCCGTTGCCCAGATACGGCCACAGCAGATCGCCTCGGAGCAGCAATCCGGTCAGCACCAGCCCGCCGCCGATGACCATCGCCCTTGCTGCCGAAGCGGAAGCCTGCCAGCGCGCGGCCAGCAACGCGCCGAGCACGCCGCTGGCGATCGCCGACATCCCCGGCAGATACGCTTTCTCCATCCAGATCTCGTTGCCCGCAGCCAGACCGCGCGTGTACGGCAGCGACAGCACCAGCAGCACCAACAGCGGCGCCATGAAGCGCACACGCCGCAGCAGCAGACACAGCAACGGGAAACCGAGATAGAACAACTCCTCGATCGACAGCGACCACAGCACATCCCAGTTGCCGGGCAAATAGCCGGTATGCGCCTCGTACACATTCAGATACAGACCGAACGCCGAGGCGACCGCACCACCCAGCGATTGCGTCGAGCGGTGGATCACGTAGTCGTGTACGCCAAGCTCGTGCAACAGTCCGAGCACCGCGATCAGCATCACCAGCAACGGCACGATGCGCGCGAAACGCCGCACGTAAAAGTCGCGCAGATGCACTGCTCCGAGCGTCCCCCATCGTTGCAGCGCGTTGCGCGTGATGAGGAAGCCAGACACCACGAAGAACACATACACCGCCGGCAGACCGTTGTAGATCAGCGCCTTCAGAAACCATGCTGGCAGCACCCCGGCAAGACCCGTGTGATGAAGCGGGATGCGCAGGCCGATGTGATTCATCACCACCAGCAGGATCGACACACCGCGCAGCAGGTCGATGCCGGCGTTGCGATGAGACGGGAAAGCGGCGTTGGGCATCATCGGTGGCGTGCTCGGGTGGAGCAGAGAGTATGTTGCACACGCGCCGCGAACCAAACCAGCGACGAACATGCCGACTTCGAGTCGCAGCATCGTCCCAGATCGAAGCGTCGACGCACAACGCATCGCAACCTTCGCGGCATAACCGTCCGAGCCAACACGCGCCGGGACGGCAAGGAAGGACCCGATAGCCGGCTACAACAATAATTTAAATGGTTGTTTTATATTATTTTTCTTGTGGCACAAACATCGTAAGTATGGCCTGTTTGCAGGCAGGCAGGCCGCCGCCCAAGAATTCGGCATGGATTACCTGCGCGCCCAGCTGTGTGGTTTCCTTAGGAAGTGGACACGCATCTTCCGCCATGTTGCGGAACACCTTTATGTGCTTAAACAAGCATCGCCGAACTTAGGTACGGTTGGTTCGTCGCCAAAACTCAGATTCGAAAGTTGTGGTTCACCGGCCTATGATTCCGTTGTTGGAGCGGTATCGAAGGGAAGGGGGCTATGGAGATTTCAATCGAGGGCATCGTCAGCACCAAGCTTGGGCTGGCGTCGCACCAGAACGCGGTGCCGCTGCTGCGGCAACTGACCATCCAGCACGAGGGTGAGGAAGGGCTGGACGATCTGGTCCTGGAGCTGGAGCCGAGCCTTCCGTTCGCTTCTGCGAAGACGTGGCGGATCGATCGATTGGCGCCCGGGTCCTCACTGGCCATCCCTGACCGGGATGTTGAGCTCAAGGAAGGGTATTTGTCCGACCTGACCGAGAGCATGCAGGCGGCCGTATATCTGCGCTTGCGGTCCGGCACGGACGTGGTGGCAGAGAGGCGATTCCCGGTTGAGCTACTGGCACGCAGTCAGTGGGGTGGCGCGGGCAGCATGCCGGAGCTCCTCGCAGCGTTCTGCATGCCGAATGACCCCGCGGTCGACAAGGTGCTCAAGAGCACGTCCGGTGTCCTGCGTCGAGCCGGTCGCCCTGATGGCATTGACGGCTACAACGCAGGCTCGCGACAACGGGTCTGGGAGCTCGCTTCGGCGGTTTGGTCTGCAGTCTGCGGCTACCAGATCAGCTATGTGCTTCCTCCGGCGAGCTTTGAGCAGGAGGGGCAGAAGATCCGATCGCCTTCACAGGTGCTCGATGGCAGCGTTGGTACATGCCTCGATACGGCCTTGCTCTTCGCCGCTGCACTCGAACAGGCGGGGCTGAACCCGGTCCTGCTGATGACCAAGGGGCACGCATTCACCGGGGTATGGCTACAGCCTCAGGAGTTTGCGCAAGTCCTCAATGAGGACGCTTCCTCGGTGCGCAAGCGCATCGAATTGCAGGAACTGCTCGTCTTCGAGACCACGCTAGCCACCCAGTCCCCCGCCCCGGGGTTCAGCCACGCGGTGGATACGGCCAAGCGCCAGCTGACCGATGAAGATTTCGTGATGGCGGTGGATCTGCGTCGGGCCCGTATGCAGAAGCTAAGGCCGCTTACGGTGACCGCCCAGGCCTCAGAGGCGCCACCCGAGCAAAGTGCCCCAAAGGCGAGTGAAGCGCTTGAATCGGCGCCTGAGCTGCCGGGTTTTGATGTCGAGGTTGAAGAAACTCCGGCGACGCCGGCCGACAAATTGGAGCTGTGGCAACGCAAGCTCCTGGACCTGACCACGCGAAACCGCCTGCTCCATTTGCCTGACCGCGCCAAGGCGATTCGGCTGGTTTGTCCCGATCCCGCGGGTCTTGAGGACGTACTCGCCGCCAACAAGAGTGTGCGCATCGTTCCGATGCCGGATCTTGAAGTAGGCGGTCGGGACAGCGAAATCTACGAGAAGCGCAATCGCGAAAGTCTGGAAGAAGAAGCGTCCCGTCAGGCCATGGCGCGCAACGAAGTGCTCTCCCGCATGGAGAAGGGCAAGCTCGACGCCGCACTCATCGATCTCTACCGCAAAGCTCGGTCCGATGTTGAAGAGGGTGGTTCGAACACGTTGTTCCTTGCTGTTGGCTTCCTGCGATGGAAGAAGGCAGAGGACGATCCCAAGAGCTACTTCGCGCCCTTGATCCTGTTGCCGGTGAAGTTGGAGCGGCGCAGCGTGCTCTCCGGGGTGAAGATGTCCATGCTGGACGACGAGCCAAGGTTCAATCTGACGCTGCTGGAACTCCTGCGCCATGACTTCCAGCTCAGCATTCCTGGTCTGGACGGTGATCTTCCCACCGACGAGAGCGGCATCGACGTCGAGGGAATCTGGAATCGGGTTCGGCGCGCCGTGCGCGACATGCCTGGTTTCGAGGTCACCGCCGATGTCGTCTTGGGCACCTTCTCATTCGCCAAGTACCTGATGTGGCGCGATCTGATCGATCGATCAGATCAGTTGCAGCAGAACGATGTGGTCCGGCATCTGCTCCACCACAAGCTTGGTGGATCCTCGCTGGAGCCTGTGGGCGAGTTCCCGGAGCCCAAGAAGCTCGATGCTGCGGTCGAGCCCGGTGAGCTCTTCACACCACTGCCGGCCGATTCCTCGCAACTGGCTGCTGTCGTCGCGTCGGCTCAAGGTCACAGCTTCGTGCTGGACGGACCACCTGGCACCGGCAAGTCGCAGACGATCGCCAACATGATCGCGCACAACCTGGCTCTGGGCCGGCGCGTGCTGTTCGTGGCCGAGAAGATGGCGGCGCTGGATGTCGTGAAACGTCGCCTGGAGGACAAGGGCATCGGCCAGTTCTGTCTGGAGTTGCATTCGAGCAAGTCCTCCAAGATGCATGTGCTGCGGCAGTTGGATCGGGCGTGGACCTCTCGCGACACGCTGACGGAGGCCGAGTGGAATTCGCAGGCCGAGAAGGTTCGCTCGCTCAGAGATCGCCTCAACGAAGTGGTTGAGGTGCTGCACAGGCGTTGGCCCAACGGCTGGTCGGTGCATGAGGCCATCGGCCGCGTTGTGAAAGATGCGACGTCAGGGACTCCGCGGCTGACATGGCCTGGGGGAACCGAGCACGATGCCGCACAGATGGCGCAACTTCGCGACGTTGCCCGGCGCCTGGACCTGAACCGAGGTGCCGCAGAGGGTGTTGGAGCGCGCATGGCGCTCGTGACACGAACTGAATGGTCCAACGCCTGGCAGGAATCCATCGTCGCAGTCGCCCGGCACGTACTTGCAGCGCTTAAGGCGTGCGATGAGGCATGTGTCCGCGTCGTGCAGAACACCGGGCTGTCGGTGGGAGGCTCGACGCCTGTGGCTTCCAAGCTGCTTGAGTTTGTGAGGCTTTTGCCGGATGCCTATGGAGTGGACCTCCGGTTCGCATTCTCCCCCGCACTCAAGACGATTCGCGACGCAGCCCAGCAAGCGGGATCACTGCTCAAAGAATACGAGGAGTTGGAGAGGGGGCTCTCCCAAAGCTATGCATCCGAGGCCGTCCGTCGCATCGACGTCGAAAGGCTGCAGAGCGACTGGGCGGACGCCTCCGGCAAATTCTGGTTCCTTGCTTCCCTGGCTAAGAAGAAGTTGGCCAAAGCACTAGCCGTCACTGCTGGAACGTCGACTACGCCGGATGTCGAGACGGATCTTCCGAAGCTGGCCGCGATGAAGGCGCTAGTCGCCAAGATCGATGCACTGGACTATGACCTGAAAAACGTTCCTGGCTGGTCGGCGTTGAGTACTGATGCGACGCGCCTGGCCTTCGCGATTCGGCTCGCGGAGGGCCTTCGTTCACACCTGGTGCCACTGGCGGGTTCGCCTGAGCAGCTTGTGAAGCTGCGCCATGAGGTGCAACAGCTGGTGGTCGACGGCAACGACTTGCTGGCGCCAGATGGTCCGATAGCGGAAGCGATCGGTCAGCTGGCCCACCGCTACAAGTCGCTGTTCGATGTAACCGAGCAGTTCGGCAAGGCGGCCGGTAGCGACATCGACCTCAACAAGCAGGTACCCGAACTCTTCGCGAGTGCCGAGGCGGTGGTCGAGAACGAAAAGGCGTTGAATGCCTGGTGCAGTTGGCGGCGCGTGAGGCAGGAGGCTCTTGCCTGTGGTCTGCAGCCCCTTGTCGAGGCGATCGAGGGCAACGTGTTGTCGGATGGATCGGTCTCCGATGTCTTCGAAGTCGCCTACGCCCGCTGGTTCGCTTCCCAGGCGATCGACGCAGAGCCTTTGCTTTGTCACTTCGTACCGGCCGAACATCAGAGTGATATTGAGGCCTACACAGCGGCGGTCGATGAACTGGCTAACCTCACGTCGGCCTATATCCGCGCAAAGCTGTCGGGCAACATTCCCGACAAGAACGGCGTGACGAAGCGCAGTGGTTTCGGCATCCTCAAACACGAGCTGCAGAAGCAGCGCCGTCACAAGCCGGTCCGCCAGCTCGCTCAGGAAATGGGTCAGGACTTCACGATGCTCGCCCCCTGCATGTTGATGAGCCCGCTATCGATTGCGCAGTATCTTCCTGCCGATCATGAGCTCTTCGATCTGGTGATCTTCGATGAGGCCTCGCAGATCGCTCCTTGGGACGCGGTGGGCTCCATCGCCCGAGGCAAGCAGGTGGTGGTCGCCGGTGATCCGCGGCAGATGCCACCCACTAGCTTCTTCAATCGCGGCACCAGTGCCGGTGAGGACGACACCGACGAGGATCTGGAGAGCATCCTCGATGAGTGCATCGGTGCTGGCGTGCCGCAGCACAGTCTGACCTGGCATTATCGCAGCCGTCACGAGAGTCTGATCACCTTCTCCAATTACCGCTACTACGGCGGTAGTCTGATCACGTTCCCGGCCGCCGACACCCGACCGAGCACGGTCTCATGGCGTCAGGTCGATGGTGTCTACGCCCGCGGCAAGGGCGGGCGGCACAATCAAATCGAGGCCAAGGCGATTGTCGAGGAGGTCGTCAATCGGCTGACGGATCCCCGTTTCATTGCGTCCCAGCAGTCCATCGGCATCATCACGCTCAACGCGGAGCAGCAGCAGCTCGTCGATGATCTGCTCGACCGGGCACGGCGCGAACACCCTGCTATCGAGCCATTCTTCAGCGACGGCCTGCCGGAGCCTGTCGTGGTCAAGAATCTGGAGACCATGCAGGGTGATGAGCGCGACCTGATCATTCTCGGCATCGGGTTTGGCCCTACGGAGCCGGGCGCCAACGTGATGTCGATGAATTTCGGCCCGCTCAACCGCGACGGCGGCTGGCGACGGCTGAACGTGGCCGTCACCCGTGCTCGTCGCGAAATGATGGTCTTCACCTCGTTTGATCCGTCGATGATCGACCTCAACCGTACCTCGGCGCGGGCGGTACAGGATCTGCGCCATTTCATCGAGTTCGCTGATCGGGGTCCCAAGGCCATCACTGCCGCTGTGCACGGTTCTATCGGCGACTATGACTCTCCCTTCGAGAAGTTCGTGGCTGACGCCCTACGGGCCAAGGGCTGGGAGACTCATCCGCAGATCGGCGTATCGCGCTTCCGTATCGACCTCGGCGTCGTTCATCCCGACCGCCCGGGGGACTATCTCGTTGGTGTCGAATGCGATGGCGCGACGTACCACAGTGCCGCCACCGCTCGTGACCGGGACAAGGTTCGAAGCGAGATACTTCGCGGGCTTGGCTGGCGGCTGGTTCGGGTGTGGTCAACCGAATGGTGGGTCAATCGCGAGGGCGCATTGGCTCGGCTGCATGAGGCGATCAGTGCCGAACTCGACAATCAACGTGCCATGGCAGCGGAGCTGGAACGGGCGCAGGAAGATGAGGCTGCAGCAGCAGCCAGGGCAGCCGAAGCGGAAGGTGATGCGATCGTTGAGCGGGATGCAGAGGAAGTCCCGGTCGGCGAAGACGAGGTCATCACCGAAGCTGATAGCGCGAGTCTTCAAGAACCTGCGGAGCCAGAGCCCGCACGGTTAGTCGCTCGTGGTCCAGTTCGCGAGGCAGACGCACCAACCAAGCGGGTGTATCGGAAGGCAGATCTCGCGGACATAACGGCGACGCTAGAGCCAGACAAGTTCCACGACACAGCCTACGACGCGACGCTGCTGCAGTGCATTCACCAGGTGTTGGAACAGGAAGCCCCGATTCTGGACAAAGCGCTCGTCGACCGCATCGCACGAGCGCATGGTTTCAAGCGCTCGGGGCGTCTCATTCGGGAGCGCGTCTTGGAGCTCGCGGAGCGTCGGTACCACTTCCGGCCAGATCTTGAACCAGAGCACGGAGACTTCGTTTGGCTTGCAGCAGACGATGCCGAGCGCTGGAACACCTACCGGGTCCCAGAGCAGGACGAAGACGTGCGATTCGTTGAAGAGTTGGCGCCAGAGGAGATTGCCGCAGCAGCGATGGCAGTGAAAGGAGAAGAGCGGGAGATTGAGGTCGCGAGGATCTTTGGAATCCGCAGACTCTCCGCAGCCGCGAAGACCAGGTTGAACGAGATTTTCGATCAAGGCACCAATGGACCCTAAGCAAGGCGCTTAGTGCAAAAAAGGATGTGTCGCGTTAAACGACTCGATCAGATCCGCAGCCAGCATAGGGGTCTCAATCTATCAAGCTGCAGGCGGTTCAAACCACGTCTGGAAAGATTTGCGTGTGCCCTGATGGCGCCGATAGATTGTCCTTGCATGTTCTAGGAATGCATGATTGCTCGACACTGCCGCAAAGAGCTCCATTCTCACCCTGTAAGACATTTTGTTCCTAGACTTCCGCGCATGCGCGCCCACAGCTGAGTGACAAAACCTATGGACAGCATTGTTTCAGCAGTACCTGGCGCATCCAAAATCCTTGGAACGGCCTTGCATCATCTGGATATCGACAACAACACTTGCGATCCTGTTCGAATCCCAGAAGACTCGGACCTAGAGGTGTATCTCGACATCCTCCTCGCAGAGATTGCCGGAAAACCGCAATCGCGGGCTTATACCTTGGTCAGCGACTCGACCGAATGCGCAGTCTCCCTCGCAAAATTCCATGATGCAGAGACATTGGTTAAAGATGCGGCTCAGGCGCTGGCTTCAAGACTGCTTCGTATCGAAATCGCGACTGATGAACGATATGGACATCTGGCGGCCCCCGGAACCACGCATGTTAAGCGGGGAAGCTTTCTCCAATTTCTCTATAAAAGTGCCGGAGTGCTTGGCTATCTTGCAGTGAAAGTGGAGCATCAATCTATCCTCGATGAAACCGACTTCAAGCGTCGGGTGGGGTTGGGCGAGTCTCAAAAAATCTACAAGGCTTGCCGAGTTGGCTTCGATGCCCACGGGAAGCCGCAACAGGCATTGGTGTTTGATACGAACGCAAAGCCATCTGTGTACTGGTGGAATGACGTGTGGGAGCTGGCGCCGGTCCGAAGCGATGAATTGAACACCAAAGAAGCTATTAAGCACGTCGTTCATGCGCTACAGAAAATAAAGAAATATGCGCCGGTTGACTATAATATTTTAAGAAATGCTTCCGTGGCGGCCTTCAAACAGACCGGTGCAATAGATTTCGATAAGTTCGTAACGTCGACCTTTTCTTCTTATTCGCCCGTGGCTGACGACTTGGCTAGCGAACTTCCAAACCTCGTGACGCGGCTTCGCGAATTGCCGAAGAAAAAGGGTTTCGATAGCCATTTCACGCTAGCCCCTGCGGCTGTCCCTTACAACAAAGTCAAGGTCCAACTGAATACTGGTATTAGCCTGTCTTACGATGAAGGTCTGGCCCACCTGAGCGACCGCATTTGGTCAACCACAACGAAAGACGGGAAAGAGGTGGTCGTCGTGGATGCTCCCGGGGCCAGCAAACATTTCCCATCCAAGCCTTGGGAATAAGGAAATGTCGTTTCTTCTGTTTCAAGCCGTAAGTGAGTCGGATCCCGTATCGGAACGCTTTGATCGGTTTGAAGTAACTATCGAGCGTGCCCTCACATCCGTTAAAGCGCACGAGTATGCTAATGCCATTTTTTCATCGCTTGCGCAGCTTCCGGTCCGTGATCGGTTTGCCTTGACAGTCGAAGTGTCTGGTGATGGAAAGCTAATTGGAGAGCTAGCCAAACGTGATGAGATAATTGAGCACATCGAGAGCTATCATGAAGATGGCGAGGTTATATCGTTTCGGATTGAAATCCTGAAGGAGGTCGTCGATCAATGTCTCTCTGTCTATTCGCCGACGGCGTTGGGTGCCTATCTTGAGAGCGCGCCTTTTGAGGATGCGCTCACTGCGTTGTCCAGTCGCTTTCAGGATCGCCTGATCTTTGAGTGCTATTCGGAAACCCCGGGAAGAGGCAGTCCAACGTTGTCCTTCGTCAGGGCTGGGGAAGCTAACCCGGATACTTTAAGCCCCTTCGCCTGGCGTCAGCGAGCGTTGGCTCTCCTCCACGATAACGCTTTCCGCACCAGCAATTTTGGCACGTTGGTGCCACAAGATTTCGCTATCAGCCAACCCATAGGTGTGGTCACGATAGACGCTTTTATTAGCCGTGCTAGCGCGGTCGTATCTGCAATGTTTTTGTCGAACTTCTCGGATCTCAGCGGGGATCAGCTGTCATACCGCATCAGTGGATACAAGCTGCTTTCCGGCACCGTGGACAACTTCTCAAGCCTAGCCGACGATGCGGCGACCTTTCAAAGGGTCGCTGATTGGGCCTATGGTGCGGAAGGAAATTCAGACAAAATCGGATTGGCGCGTAACGTGATCACGCTCTGTGTGGATCGCCTTGAGGATGTGCCGAGCCACCCCGAGATTTGGGATGCAATCCAGTCGAACTACCAGATCTACCTCAAGGAAAACATCGCTACTTACCTTGAGGTGAGGAATAAACTTGCTGAGTTACTTGCCGAATCGACGCACAAAACTCAAGCGCTCGTTGAGGGTTTGCTTGATTCGATTCGCAATGGGGTCTTGGTAATTCTGACCTTCCTGTTGACGGTCGTGGTTATCAATGGCCTCAAAGACACTGGTCTAAAGGTGATTTTTTCAGTCGAATACTTGGCGGTCGCCCTCACGCTACTAGTGCTTAGCTCCTTGGCGATATGGGCATCTTGTCGGGACGCGCGTAGTCGTTTTGAACAAAGCGCGAAAGCGACTGCGGATCTCCTGAGGAGAATGTATGCTCATGTCATGATTGCGAGAGAGTTGGAAGTGCAGGTCGCGCCAACTGTCGATGAAAATCGTTCCTATATTGGGCGTCAGGCAAATAAGTATCTCGGTTTTTGGCTTTGTTTCGCGTTGCTTGTGGCGATTGCGTTCGGCGTTGGGCATGTGGTGTTCGGCGCAACAACCGCTCCACCAGCGAGCGCAAGGGCGCATGTGAACAATGAAAAGCGGACAGGCGTACGCCAAGGTGGGGTGGTGCCACATGCATCGGTCGACGCGCGCCAACAGGCTTTAGCATCTGGTGCTGCTTCGGTAGAGCACCGCTCAAGCGCAGCGGGGCACTTTGCGTCCGGCAGTGGGAGACCCAAGGTGCTGCATCCAGGAGCTGGGCCTTCGCAGCGACACCCGCTCGGGAATCGCGCTGATAGAGCTCCCGTGCCATCCAGTGCCACAAAACGGCTACGGGGTGCAGAGGGCATCGGCCTGAAATCTGTACAGCGCGGTGGGGGGGGGGGTGAGTAGCGCCTTAGAGCGTCGCTGACGGCGAAGGCGGCGTTCTCGATGTCGGCTTAGCACGTGCGGCGCTGTAGCTACCAAGTCAACCAGTTGTCGAGGCGTTTTCCGACAGAAATCAATTGTAGCTGGAGTAGCGCGGTGCCGAGCCGCTGCAGGGCATCCCACGCCAGTAGGTCCAGTGTTGAACGTGCACAGAGGAGAAGGGTAGCGCTCAGCGGCCGTTGTCCTTGTTGGCACGAAACACCAATGTTTGTACGAGGAAGAATCACCATTGTCTGTACATAGCGCACAGACATTGGTGTTTTGCCCACACGACGAACGTGTTCCAGCGCATTGCAGGACACCCGATATCGCACTAGATTGGTGCAATGCCCGCACCGTTTTCAACCGATGCTCTCGCAGCCCTGGCCACCGGCATCGCCTTGCTGGACCGCAATCTGCGCGTGCTCTGGCTGAACGATGCACTAGCCGAGACGCTGGAAGTCGGCGTGCGCAGCCTGCGTGGACAGGACTTCTCCGCGCTGGTGGCCGAACCGGGTTTCGCCGGGCAGGTGGCCCGCGTGCTGGCCGAGCAGCCCCAGGTGCGCCTGCGCGCGGTCACCCTGCACACGCTGCACGGCGGCAGCTTGCGCGCGGATCTGGATCTGCAGGTGCGCGCGCCGGACACGCTGCTGCTGGAAGTCCACGCGCTCAGCGACAACGCCGGCACCGACACGCCGCTGTCGGCCACGCTGCGCGGCTTCGCGCACGAGGTGAAGAACCCGCTCGCTGGTCTGCGCGGCGCGGCGCAACTGCTGCAGCGACGCGTCGCCGATGCCGGACTGGCTGATCTCGCTGGCATGGTCATCGCCGAGGCCGACCGCCTGGCCACGCTGGCCGACCGCCTGCTGCGACACGGCGGCCGGCCGCAGCTCGGTCCGGTCGACATACACGCGGTGCTGGGCCGCGTCGAGGCGGTGCTGGACGGCCAGACCCAGGCCCCGCGCATCGTCCACGACTACGACCCCAGCCTGCCCGCCGGTACCGGTGACGCCGACCGCCTGCAGCAGTTGCTGCTGAACCTGGCGCGCAACGCGGTCGAGGCTGGCGCACAAACGCTCACCTTCCGCACCCGCATCGAACACGGCCTGCGCCTCGGTGACCGCATACTGCGTACGGCGCTGCGCGTGGACGTCATCGACGATGGCGGCGGCGTACCCGAAACGCTACGCGACACGCTGTTCCAGCCACTGGTCTCCGGCCGTGCCGACGGCACCGGCCTCGGCCTGGCGCTGGCGCGCGAAACTGCGCACGAACACGGCGGAGAACTGCGCTGCAGCAGCCGACCCGGCAACACCGTTTTTTCCCTGTACCTGCCGCTGGGCGACGCACATGCCTGACGCAACCCGACCTCGATAGAGTGGCGACTGCCCATGAACCGTGAAATCTGGATCGCCGACGACGACCGCAACGTGCGTTTCGTGCTGGCTGCCGCCCTGCGCGACGCCGGCCACGAAGTGCGTGAGTTCGGCAGCGCCGAGGCGGTGCGCGCCGCCTTGCCCGCCGGCGCGCCGGCGCTACTGCTGACCGACGTGCGCATGCCCGGTGAGGACGGCCTGACCCTGCTGCGCGAACTGCGCGCGCAGAGCGAGACACCAGTCATCGTGATGAGTGCGTTCACCGACATCGCCACCACCGCCGCCGCCTACCGCGCCGGCGCCCTCGACTACCTGGCCAAGCCGTTCGATCTGGATCAGGCCGTGGAAGCGGTCGCGCGCGCGCTAACCGAAGCACCGACCGAAGATCCCGTCGTCCCCGACGCACCGGCCGACGCCCTGCTCGGCGAAAGCGCCGCCATGCGCGAGGTGTTCCGCCTGATCGGACGCGTCGCTGCCAGCGATCTCAACGTGCTGATCACCGGTGAGACCGGCACCGGCAAGGAACTGGCCGCGCGCGCACTGCACGCCGAAAGCACGCGCCGAGAGCGGCCGTTCGTGGCCCTGAACACCGCCGCTATTCCCGCCGAACTGCTGGAGAGTGAACTGTTCGGCCACGAGGCCGGCGCCTTCACCGGCGCGACTCGTCGCCATGCCGGCCGTTTCGAACAGGCCGAGGGCGGCACGCTGTTTCTGGACGAGATCGGCGACATGCCGGCATCGCTGCAGACACGCCTGCTGCGCGTGCTGGCCGAGGGCGAGTTCTACCGCGTCGGCGGCCGCGAACTGCTGCGCTGCGACGTGCGCATTGTTGCCGCCACGCATCAGGACCTGGACGCACTGATCGGCGAGGGCCGTTTCCGCGCCGATCTCAAGCATCGCCTGGATGTGGTGCGCATCGCCCTGCCGGCGCTGCGCCAGCGCCGCGATGACATCCCGCTGCTGGCGCGGCATTTCCTCACTGCCGCCGCACGCGAACTGAAAGTCGCGCCGAAACGCTTCGCCGCCTCGGCCCTGCGCGCGCTGGCTCGACAGGATTTTCCCGGCAACGTGCGTGAACTGGAGAACCTTTGCCGCCGACTGGCAGTGATCGCGCCCGGCGCAGAGATCCGCCCCGCCGACCTCGGCCGCGGCCGCGACGAACCCGCGCCGCCACCCGGCGAAATCTGGAGCGAGGGCCTGCGTGCCTGGGCCGAGCAGGCGCTGGCCGACGGCGAAGCGGACATCCACGCCCGCGCCCGCGACACGCTGGACCGCACACTTCTGGAAACCGCGCTGGCCGCGCACGAAGGCCATCGCGGCCACGCCGCCGAAGCGCTGGGCGTGGGCCGCAACACGCTGACGCGCAAACTGGGCGCTTCGCGCACACGCAAGCCGCATGACGGATAATCCTTCGTGATCGCGTGCTGCGCCTGAACCTGGGCGATCACGCCTCTGCATGCCCACATCGGCTACGCCGCTTACGCACAGACTCGCCCAAGCACGAACGCTTCGATGGCGCGACCTGTTCACCGCAGTTCGCGGCCCGACAGACCGCGCAAGCGACGCAGCATGAAGAACATCGATCACACCATGCGCCATGCCCGCGCCGGGCTGCTAGGCTTGCGCCGAGTTTCCGTGTCATCAAATCCATGACCCAGCCCGCTTCCGATTCTCCCTGCACGGCCCTGCGCGGCGACGTGCTCAGCTTCCGCGGCGATCCGTTCGTCGACGGTCTCGACGCCAGCCTGCAGTACGAGCGCGATGCGCTGGTGGTGATGCGGGACGGCCAGATCGACGCCATCGGGCCTGCTGCCGAGCTGCTGCCGCGGCTGCCGGCCGACACGCCGATCGAACACTATCCGCACGCGCTGATCACTGCCGGCTTCGTCGACACGCACGTGCACTATCCGCAGTTGCCGATTATTGGTGCGCGCGGCCTGCCGCTGCTGGACTGGCTCGAGCGCTACACCTTCCCCGCCGAGCAGGCCTACGCCGACATCAATCACGCCCGCGCCATGGCGCGGCTGTACCTGGGCGAGAACCTGCGCAACGGCATCACCAGCGCGGCAGTGTTCTGCACCGTGCACCCGCAATCGGTGGACGCGCTGTTCGAGATCGCGCAGGGACTGGATATGCGGCTCGTCGCCGGCAAGGTGCTGATGGATCGTCACGCACCGCCGGCGCTGTGCGACACCGCGCAATCCGGCTACGACGACTCCGCCGCGCTGATTGCACGCTGGCACGGACAGGGTCGGCTCGGCTACGCCATCACGCCGCGCTTCGCGCCGAGCTGCTCGCCGGCGCAGCTCGAAGCGGCCGGTGCGCTGTGGCGCGAGCATCCCGACTGCTTCGTGCAATCCCATCTGTCCGAGAATCGTGCCGAGGTGGACTGGGTGCGCGAGCTGTTCCCGGACGCGCGCGACTATCTGGACGTCTACGACCGCTTCGGCCTGCTCGGCCCGCGCGCAATCTACGCGCACGGCATTCATCTATGCGAGCGCGAATACGGACGCTGCCACGACAGCGACACCGCGCTGGCGCACTGCCCGACCTCGAACCTGTTCCTCGGCAGCGGCCTGTTCGATCTGGCCGCCGCCAAACGCGCGGAACGGCCGGTACGGGTCGGACTGGGCACCGATCTCGGCGCCGGGACCAGCTTCTCGATGCTGCGCACCATGGACGAAGCCGGCAAGGTGGCACAGCTGCGCGACGCACCGCTCTCGCCGGCGCACGCGCTGTATCTGTCCACCCGCGGCGGCGCCCACGCGCTGCACCTGGACGATCGGATCGGCAGCATTGCGCCAGGCATGGAAGCGGATCTGGCCGTGCTCGACCTGCGCGCCACGCCGCTGATGGCCGCGCGCATGCAGCATGTCGACAGTCTGGATGAGGCGCTCGCCGTGTTGATGACCCTCGGCGACGACCGCGCCGTGCGCGCCACCTGGATCGCCGGCATCCTGCGCCACGACCGCGATCACGGCGAACCGGTCACGCGCCGCGTGCTCTGAACCGACATCGCGTCGCACGATCCGGTCCATGCGACGTCTCACCTCTTGGGGGACACGTACCGGCAATCGCTGCGACCCGGCCACGGATCCAGGTAAGCGCACCAAAACGTGCTGCGAGACTCCAGCGAACGAACGCGGGTTCCACCGTCACCCCGACGAGCGCATCGCCATCGCGACGGATGCGATCTTGCAGCTCGAATCGTCAGGTATCCGACGTGCGCCCGTGATCGAGATAGTCGGACAGATTGGTGTTCTCGACCAGGTCTTCCCACGTCACCACACCGACCACACTACCGGCGTTCTCCATCGCGCCGTCGCGGGTCATGATGGCGTTGCGGCATTGCTGCTGGCGCAACGCGGCGATCAGGTCGAACACGCGGATGTCGCTCTGCACCACGGCCACGTGCGTATCGGCCAGATCGCGCAGAGGCAGATCGCGCTCCAACCCGCGCCGCGCCGCACGCAGGATGCGCGCAGGCACCACGCCGACCAGCCGGCCATTCTCCACCAGCACCACGCGCGGTGTGCGGTAATGGCCACGGCGAAGGTCCAGCGCCATTCCCAGCGTGGCGTCCGCATCCAGGCACGTGAACGGCGCACGGATGAATTCCAGCGCGCGCCGAGCCAGATAGAGCTGACTCTGGATCGCCACCGGAATGCGCTGTCCGCGCCGGCTCAGCTTCATCGTGTAGATGGTGTCCACCATCAACAGACGGCGCACCGAATAGGCCACGGACACGCTGATGATGAGCGGGATGATCGCGTGGTAGTCGCGCGTCATCTCGAAGATCATCACCACCGCCGTAACCGCCGCGCCGGTGCTGGCGCCGACCATGCAGGCCATGCCGATCACCGCCGTAGTCGCGGGGCTGATGTCGACGCCCGGGAACAGCACATGCAGGCCGGCGGCGAAGGCCGCGCCTAGCGTCGCGCCGATGAACAGCGCCGGCGAGAACACGCCGCCCGACGCGCCCGAGCCCAGTGTCAGCGAGGTCGCCAGCAACTTCAGCACCGCCAGCAGCAGGACCAGTCCGCCCGCGGTCAGGCCGCCGTTGAGGATGTCCTGGATGGTGGCGTAGCCCACGCCCTCGACGTAGTAGTGCCCGGCATGCTGCAGCAGCAGGTACATCATGACGCCGACGATGGCCATGCCGATCACGTGGCGCAGGTAGTCGTTACCGGGCATGCGCTGGAACAGATCCTCGAACCAGTAGATCGAGCGCGTGAACGCCATCGCCGCCACGCCGGTCAGCAGACCGAGCACCACGTACGCGGCCAGCGCCGGCATGCCCGAACCCAGCACCGGGTGATCCAGCACCAGCGGCGGCAGGATGAAGGATGGATGATCACCGAAGAAGGCGCGCCCGATCAGGCTGGCGGTGCCGGTCGCGATCATCACCGGGATCAGCGTGCGCGCGCTGATCTCGACCAGCAGGATCTCGGTGGCGAACAGCACGCCGCCGATCGGCGTGTTGAAGGTCGCGGCAATGCCCGCGCCGCCACCGCAGGCGATCAGGGCCAGGCGCTGCCATTCCGGAATGCGCGTCCAGCGCGCCAGCATCGAACCAAAGGTCGCGCCGATCTGGATGATCGGTCCCTCGCGGCCGACCGCGCCGCCCGAACCGATGGAAATGGAGGACGCCAGCGCCTTGATCAGCGCCACCGGCGCACGGATGAAGCCGCGCTTGAAGTGCACCGCATCGATCACTTCCGGCACGCCATGGCCCTTGGCCTCCGGCGCGAACGTCTTGACCAGGAACGTGACGATGAGCGCGCCGACGATCGGCACGGCGATGATCCACGCGCCCCATGTACTGGCTTCGGCGTGCTTGAGCGCATCGAACGCCGTGCTGAAGCGCCCGAAGAAGAACAGGTTGTGGAACAGCGCGATCAATGCGCGGAACGCCAGCGCGCCGAACCCCGCGACCACCCCGACCGCGACCGCCATCAGGGCCATGCCCGCCTCGATGCGCGCTTCGCGCACCATATCGCGTTGCCCCATGACGATGTTCTTGCGCACGCCTGCCTCCTCGACATCCATTCAGCGCGAATCTCCGCGCGGCCGCTTTCGCCTGCATCCTGCAAGCGCTCAACTCACCCATCCTCCGCCCTGCGGCCATGCATTGCAACGCAGCGGAACGCGAAGCGTGCGTTCGATTCAGGGTTTGGCGCTGGAACCGTCGACCCGCTGCGTCACCGAAGCCACTTCCAGCACGGCACTGATGCGCGTGCCATCCCAGCGGTAGATGTAGTGACCAGCCTGCACGCACGGTGCAACCACATCCGGATAGAACGCAGCCACACACTGGCTTCCGACATCGCGCACGCTGTCGTAGACGATGCCGTTGCTGCCATGGCGGCGAAGTCTCCTGCCCAGCGCCTGACCATATCCGTAATCGTCCGGATCATGCGCCTTCGGCCAGCCGCCGCGCAGGTCGTGCAGGGTGGCCGAGATCGACGTGCGGTAGCAGCGCATCTGCAGATGGATCGGTGGCTCGCGCGTGGCGGCCAGGAAGCATTCGCGGTGATAGACGGTTTCCTCGATCGCCGTGGCGACGCGGTGCGCGGCGTAGAACACGCCGTAGCTGCCGTCGGAAAACCGGCTTCCTTCCGGGTTGAGGTGGGTGAAGGCCGCCATTACCGGCGTGCTGCCCGGACCGCTGATGCGGCGCGACTCGGGCACCAGCGACAGTTCGCCCAGTTCCTGGCGCAGTCGCGGATTGGTCATCGCCTCGATGGCGTAGAGCGCTTCCAGATCGCCCGGTTCGGCGATGCGATCGAAGGCACCGACCGGCGGAAAACGGCTGGATACGATGCGGTAGGCGTGCGTCCATCGCACGCGTTTCTTCGGGGGTTCGTCCATGACTTCAGTCTGCTTGGCCGGCATCTCAGTGTCCGAGAACGGCGCCCGGATCAGCCGCGCTGGGCGTCGAGATACTCGCGCACGACGTAGAGGTCGGCGACATTGCCGGAAAGCATGCGGTCCAGCGCGCTGCGACCGCCGAACGGCGCGGCATCGTTGGAGCGCCGGACCCAGGCATCGGCACGCTCGGGATTCGGCAGCAGAATCTGCAGGTCTTTCCAGATGCCGAGCAGATAGCTGATGCGCTCCAGCGTATCGCGCCCCAGTGCGCCCTCGCCTTCGCGCTTCCATTTGTAGAAGGTCGATTGCGGCGGGTCGCCCAGCAGACGCCGTTGCTCAGCCACGCGCAGTTTCCATGCTTCGGCCAGACGGAAGAATGCGCGAAGGGCCGGGCCGTCGAGGGTGCCGTCGTGCTCATGCAGCGGATAATCGGATGCGGCAAGCGCGGACATGGAACTTCTCCACATGAAGTTATTTTCTACTTTACTCCATTTGTGGAATTTTTGCGCATAGCGCCTCCGGTTGTTCACGCCGTGTTTTTCCTGCGTACACTGGCAGGCAAACTGCCAACCGGGCATGCGCATGAAAAACATCCTCGTACTGGCTTGTCTGCTGACGCCGATCTTCGCGATACCCGCCCGAGCCGACGTCGTGCAACACGCAGCCGACGGTTTCCACGTTCACGTGCAGGTCGATGTGGCCCATGCGCCGAAAAGGGTCTACGCCGATCTTCTTCGCATCGACCGCTGGTGGAGTTCCTCGCACACTTTCTCCGGCAAGGCCCAGAATCTTTCCCTGCAGGCACGCGCCGGTGGCTGCTTCTGCGAACACTGGAATGGCGGTTCAGTCGAGCATGCGCGCGTCATTGCGGCACTGCCCGGCCATGCACTGGTGCTGGAGGGCGCATTGGGGCCGCTGCAGACGATGGCGGTGGAGGGCGTGCTGCGTTTCGCCCTGACCCCGCATGACGGCGGCACGCGCGTCGAGGTCGATTATCGCGTCAACGGATCGTCCCTGAGTCAGCTGAGCGACGTCGCCCCCGCCGTCGACCGGGTCATCACGGAACAGGTGACGCGGTTCGCGCGCTTCAGCGACCGTCCGCGCGCAGCGACCGCACATTGAGCGCGCTTTTCCGCATCGTGCATGCAGCATGCAAAAACCCGCGCCCGACCGTTTCCGGCCGACCGCGGGTCCGTCCCCTACCGGATGCGCTCAGAAGCGGTAGCCCACGGCCACGCCGTAGACCCACGGATCGACATGCACGGTGCCGACCGAAACGCCGTTGACCTTGGCCTTGGCGTCGATGTTGATCCAGCGCGCATCGACCGTGAACAGCCATTTCGGATTCAGACGGAAGTCCAGGCCCGCATGCGCGGCCACGCCGAACGAGTCGTTCACGCTCAGGCGGGTACCGGCCAGCGGTCCGGTGGTGTGTTCGCCGAACACGTAGGTGTAGTTCACGCCCAGACCGACGAACGGCGACACCGTCGCCTGCGGACGGAAGTGATACTGCAAGCTGATCGTCGGCGGCAGATGCTTGAAGGTTGCCGCCTTGACGCCGTTCAGGCGCACCGTGTGCTGGAAGGGCGTCGAAGCCAGCACTTCCAGCCCCACGTGCGGGGTGAAGAAGTACTCGGCCGTGATGGTCGGACGCGTCGAGCTGCCGATGTCCGCCTTCAGGGCGCCGCCCGCGAGGGTGCCGTTATCGGACTTCGGCTCCACCACATGGGCGCCGACCTTCACCACCCAGTCGCCGTCGGCAGCATGCGCCTGACCGACGCCGGCCAGCGCGATGGCCGCGACCAGTGCGGTTCCCATCAACTTTTTCATTGTCGTACTCCTCGGTAGCAGCGTTGGATTTCGGCGAGGAGTGTGTGTCCGGACAGACCGGCGAATGTTGACCAGGATCAAGTACACGCAGCCTGCGACGCGCTGCCGCAGGGGTCCACGAAAGACCTTTGATTGAGTCATGCAAAGCTGCGCCGCGGCGCTGCCTGCGTTGTCAGCGCGTACCCTCGGCACCGTAATCCGGTTCCGGACCGCCCTCGGTGATGAAGCGATCGATGCGACGCGCCAGTACCGGTAATGGCACCGAGCCGGTCGACAACACGGTATCGTGGAACGCACGCAGGTCGAACTTCGGCCCCAGCGCCTTTTCCGCCTTGGCGCGCAGACGGCGGATTTCCAGATAGCCCAGCTCGTAGCTGAGCGCCTGGCCGGGCCAGCTGATGTAGCGGTCGACCTCGTTTTCGATCTCGCGACGGCTGAGCGCGGTGTTCTTCAGCATATAGTCGACAGCCTGCTGACGGCTCCAGCCCAGATGATGGATGCCGGTGTCGACCACCAGCCGGCAAGCGCGCCACATCTGGTAGGTCAGAAAGCCGAAGCGCTGGTAGGGCGTCTTGTAGATGCCCATCTCGTTGCCCAGATATTCCGAGTACAGCGCCCAGCCCTCCCCGTAGGCGGAGATGTAGCCGTCGCGGCGGAAGGCCGGCTGGTTCCTGGCCTCGTCGGCCAGTTCCAGCTGCAGGGCATGGCCGGGATAGGACTCGTGCAAGGTCAGCGCCGGCATGTTGTACAGCGGGCGCGACTTCAGATCATAGGTGTTGACCAGATACACGTGCGGACCGCCGCGACCGGAGGTGTAGTACGGCGCGATATCGGCCGGCACCGGTTCGATGGTGAAGCGCTCGCGCGGCAGGTGGCCGAAGAAGCGCGACAGCTTGCCATCGACCTCCTTCGCCACCCAGGCGGTCTTGTCGAGCAGTTCCTGCGGCGTCTTCGCGTAGAACTTCGGGTTGGTGCGCAGATAGGTCAGAAACTCGGCGAAACCGCCCTGGAAACCCGTCTTGCGCATCGTCGCCAGCATCTGCGCGTGGATCTTCGCGACCTGCTTCAGACCGATCGCGTGAATGGCATCCGGCGTCAGATCCAAGGTGGTGAAGGCGCGGATCTGCTGACGGTAATACGCCTTGCCGTCCGGCAGCGCCTCGGCGGCCAGCGTGGTGCGCGCGTTCGGCACATAGGTGTCGTCGAAGAATTTCAGCAGTCCGGCGTAGGCAGGAATCACGTCGTCGCGAATGACCGACAGCGCACGGTTCTTCAGGTCTTGCGCCTGGTCCGCCGACAGGCTCGCCGGCAGGTGCTCGAACGGTTTGTAGAAGCTGCTGCGGGTCGGGTCCGTAAGGTGGGCCACAGAGGCGATCGACTTGTCGCGCCCGTCCAGTACGGCACGCGGCACGCTGAATCCTCGCGCCAGCCCCAACTTCATGTTGGCTTCCTGCTGCGCGAAGTAGCGCGGTACCTGGCGCAGCTTGGCCAGGTACGCGCGATAGTCGGCCGGCGTGTGCAGGCGACCGGCATTCAGTTCATAGCCCAGGTCCGACCAGAACGCCGAATCGCTGTTGAACGGCATCTGCCAAGCCTTGAAGTTGCCGTCGGCGACGAAGTTGGCGATCTGGCGATGGTAGACCGCATAGTTGATGCGCTCGGCGGGCGAGAGTGCATCCACGTCGAGCGCGTCCAGTTCGGCCAGCACCTTCTTCCAGTACGCCAGTCGCTTGGCCTGATCGGCGGCGTCGACCGTGTCCAGACGGCTGTTGTCGGGCAGATCCATGCTGGCCGGTCCGCGCGAGGCGCCGCTGCGCCAGGCCCATTCCTGCTGGTAGATGGCCTTGAAGCGCGCATCCGGCGACGTCGCCTGCGCGTGCGCCAGCGGCGCCACCAGCAACGCGCCCGCCATCATCCAGCCCAGCCACTGCTTCATCATGTTTCTGCCTGCGTGAACACCCATTCGGCGATGATCGCAGACCCGACCGGCGCGGGCACGTGCCGAAGGTTCGTCGCGCTCAGCCCGGCGCGTGCGGGCGGCGACGGACGGCGGCCAGATACGCCTGCAGGCCGCGCGCCGGATCGTCCTCGAAACATTCGTCGGCATCGTCGATGACGCTGATGCGGTCGAGGCGGAAGTTGCGGAAATCGCCGCGCATACGGCACCACGCGCCCAGCGTCCACTTGCCGCCCCAGAATGCCAGGCACAGCGGTTCGACCACGCGCGCACTGGGTTGCTCGGCCAGATTCCGGTAGCACAGTTGCAACGCCTGCCGTGCGTCGATGGCGGCGTGCAGGCAGTCGATGATCCGGGCGAAATCGGCTTGATGCCGATCCTCGAAAACAGGCGCAAAGATGCGCGTGCGATCGGCGCGTTCGCGCAGGTTCTCGGGCAGCACCGCCTCGATCTTGCGCATGGCCGTGGCCGCGCCGGCGGCCAGTCGCGTGCCGGCGAAAGCGCGGGCGAAGCGCGCGCCGACCACCAGCGCTTCCAGCTCTTCGGGACGGAACATCAGAGGCGGCACATCCGCCCCCTTGCGCAACACGTAGCCGACGCCGGCCTCGCCCTCGATCGGCACACCGGAGCGCTGCAGATCGGCCACGTCCCGATAGACCGTACGCAGTGACACTTCCAGCAGCTCCGCCAGTTGGCGCGCGGGCAGGGCGGTGCGCCGCCCGCGCAGGGCGTGGATGATCTGGAACAGGCGGTCGGCGCGGCGCATGCGCGCATCATCGCGCATGTCGCCGCCGGCCGCGACGGATCAGCCCTCCTGGCTGGCCGCCAGCGCTTCGTCCTTGCGATCCGCACGCTGGATGCCTTCGCGCGAGGTCACGCGCTCGACGTAGGCCCGGAACACCGGCAGATCCGGCACCAGTTTCCACATCAGGAACCAGCGCAGTGCGCAGCCGTACAGCACATCGGCGGCGGTAAAGCGCTCGCCCAGCAGGTACGGCCCCTGTTCGAGCTGTTCGGCCAGCACCCGGATCACGCAGTCGTAGTCGCCGTAGCCGCTCTGCATCGCCGGCACCGGTTCGCGCTTGGCCGAATGGTCCATGACCGCCGGTTCCAGGCAGGACCCGTAGAACACCATCCAACGTAGATACGGGCCGCGCAGCGGATCGCCCAGCGGCGGCGCCAGGCCTTTCTCCGGATACAGATCGGCCAGGTACATCATCACCGCCGGCTGCTCGGTGATCAGCGCATCGCCATGGCGGATCGCCGGCACCTTGCCCATCGGATTGATGGCCAGGTATTCCGCATCGCGCTGGGTACCGGTCTTCAGGTTCAGCACATGCATGTCGTAGTCCACGCCCAGCTCCTCGAACAGGGCGCGGGTACCGCCGGAACGACTGTGCGGGGCATGGAAAAAAGTGACGTACGGGGTCGGGCTCACGGGATCACTCCTCGATCGGTGGGTCGATGCGTGCATCATGCACCGCGCCTGCTGCCAGCGTGGTGTCAGCAGCCTGAACGGGGCGGCGACTTTCGGGGGCGGCCCGCGTCCGCGACAATAGCGCCTTTCTCCGCGACGGAATCCCGCCATGAAGTCCATCACCCTGACCCAGTTCCTGACCGAGGAACGCCGCGCCGGCTACGGCAGCACCGACCTGACCCAGCTGCTGGAAGTGGTCGCGCGCGCCTGCAAGCGCATCGGCGTGGCGACCGGCAAGGGCGCGCTGGGCGGCGTGCTGGGCGAGGCCGGCTCGGACAACGTGCAGGGCGAGGCGCAGAAGAAGCTCGACGTGTTGTCCAACGAGATCCTGCTCGACGCCAACGCCTGGGGCGGGCATCTGGCCGCCTGCGCCTCGGAGGAGATGGCCGACCCGCAGCCGATTCCCGACGCCTATCCCAAAGGCGGCTACCTGCTGCTGTTCGATCCGCTCGACGGCAGTTCCAACATCGACGTGAACATTGCCGTGGGCACCATCTTTTCGGTGCTGCGCCGGCCGCAGGGCCATCGGCAGGACGTGTCGGTGAACGAGTTCCTGCAGCCGGGCACGCAGCAGGTCGCCGCCGGCTACGTGGTCTACGGCCCGAGCACGCTGCTGGTGCTGACGCTCGGCCACGGTACCCACGTGTTCACCCTGGACCGCGAGGTCGGCAGCTTCATCCTCACCCGCCGTGACGCGATGATTCCCGAGGAGACCTCCGAGTTCGCCGTGAACATGTCCAACCAGCGCTACTGGGAAGCACCGATGCAGCGCTACGTCGGCGACCTGCTGGCCGGCAAGGAAGGCCCGCGCGAACGCGACTTCAACATGCGCTGGGTGGCCTCGATGGTGGCCGATGTGCACCGCATCCTGACTCGCGGCGGCATCTTCAGTTACCCGCTGGACAGCAAGATCGCCGCCAAGGGCGGCAAGCTGCGGCTGATGTACGAGGCCAACCCGATGGCCTTCATCGTCGAACAGGCCGGCGGCGCAGCCAGCACCGGCCACGGTCGCATCATGGAGCTGCAGCCCGAAGCCCTGCACCAGCGCGTGCCGGTGTTCCTGGGCTCGAAGGCCGAAGTCGAGGCCGCTGAGCGCTATCATCTGGACGTGTAACCACCCAAACTATCTATTCAAGTATCTATTCTTATTTGTTTCATTTTTTTCATTCTTAGTTGTTTGTAAAGGTTTTTTCTTGTAAAAGTTAATTCATCTATCTATTCACTAAAGTGCGTATGCCTGCACAGACGGACGCCATGGTGGTGGCTTTGCTGAATACCCTACGTCGCCGCGGCCCCAGCGCCGCGGCGGACCTGAGTCGTGAACTCGGGATCAGCCAGCCCACTCTTTCGCGGCGTATCGCGGATGCAGGCGAGCACATCGTGCACATGGGTCGCGCCCGCGCCACGCGTTACGCGCTGGCGCGCGATGTCCGCGGGCTGGGTAGCCGCTGGCCGCTCTATCGCATCGACACGCAGGGTCGTCCCCATCGGTTCGCACTGTTGCATGCGCTGCACAACGATCATTTCTATCTCGAAACCGACCATGCTCCCGCGTGGCTGCGCGGGGAGTTCTCCCGGGGTTTGTTCCCGGGTCTTCCCTGGTTCATGGACGACATGCGGGCACAGGGTTTTCTGGGTCGCGCGTTCGCACAGCGACACGCCAACGAACTGGGTCTGCGCAACGAACTGAACTTGTGGGACGCCGCCGACACGCTCACCGCGCTGCTGTTGCGCGGTGACGATGCGCCCGGCAACTTCGTGGTCGGCGAGAACGCGTTGAAACGCGCCCTGGAAACTCCGCCTCAAACCGTGGATGCCGCACAAAGAGGCTCGCGTTATGCCGAGCTTGCCCAAGCGGCGATGCGGGGCGACCCGGTCGGTTCCTCGGCCGCCGGTGAACAACCCAAGTTCGCGACCAGAATCCTTGCAGATGACGGCTCCGTGCGCGACGCCATCGTGAAATTCACGGAGCGTCTCGATACCGGCGACGCTGTTGCTCGACGATGGGCCGACCTGCTGCATGCCGAGTACATCGCGGCACGTCTCATGAGCGCACACGGCATCGAGTGCGCACTCGTCGACTGCATCGATGCCGATGACAGGCGCTATCTGGAATCGATCCGCTTTGATCGCATCGGAGCACATGGGCGTCGCGGATTCGTCACCCTCGCCGCCCTCGACGATGCCCATTACGGAGAACGTGACGACTGGGCACATGCGGCACTTCGACTGCAAAGGGACGACTGGATCTCCCCGGACGACGCCAGGCAGATGAGCCTGCGCTGGTGGTTCGGCCGCCTGATCGCGAACAACGACATGCATTTCGGCAACCTCGGCTTCTTTCTGGACGACGCGTTGCCACTGCTATTGGCGCCCAGCTACGACATGCTGCCCATGGCTTATCGCCCGAAGACCAGCGGTGCGCTACCCGGTCACGTGACGGAACCGCCTTCGCCGCTTCCGGAGTTTCTGGATGTCTGGCGCGAAGCCGCCTCTTTGGCCGAAGGGTATTGGTGCACGCTTGCCGAAGATTCCAGGATCAGCTCTTCTTTCCATGACATCGCCGGGGCCAATGCCGCCCGCATTCGTGAGACCTTGAAGCGCTTCGGCTGAACATCAGGCCGAACGGTGCACAGAGCGCTGCGCACCGCCCAAATGCTTGCTTCACTCCGCGTTGCTGCGCGCGCGGATCTCCTCGAAGCGCCAGTCGCGCAACAGCTCGCCGTTTTCCCATACCGTCTCCATGGCGTGCGCCCAGCCGACCGGCGGCTGCAGCGCATCGACGCGGGTCAGTTCCGGCGGCACCTCGACGGTCTTCCAGGTGCCGTATTCGCGGTGGCGCAGCAGCGTCAGGCGGCCGCGCTTGGAGTTCTTTCCGGGGTCGGTGACGGGCTGCTTGTAGACGTCGATCCAGCGTCCGTCGACATGCGCCGCCGAGCACTTGAGCGCAAACTTCTGGGTATCGCGATTGAGCTTCTGCAGCAAACCGCCGCCCATGCCGAAGGTGAGGTTGTCGGTGGCGTAGCCGGCCTCGGTGACCCGCTCCAGGATCGCGCGGATGCTGTCCGGATCGACGCCATCGCCCTGGATCACGCGCACGTGGTTGAGCACCTTGAAGCCCTTGCCATTGACGCTGCAGCCAAAGGCTTCGTCGAGCAGCTGCAGGCAGCGCAGCACGACCTCGACCGGGTCGCCCGAGTCGGGGCGGACCACCAGCGTAGCGCCCGAGTCGATGACTTCCTGGCGCAACGTGCGGCCCCAGTGTTCGCGCACCGCGCGGTAGATGTCGTAGCTATCCGACACCACCGCCACCAGGCCACCCTCGCGGCCCAGCCTGCGCAGCATGTTGCGATAGGCGTCGACCTCGCGGTCGCGGCCCCAACTGGTCATGGTGCTGTGTTCCGAGGCCGGGATCGAGAAACCCGCCATCGGCTCGTGGTAGTAGGCCTTCGCCGTGAGCACGCCGGCGATGGTGTCGGTACCGAGGAAGTTCACTAGGTGCGCCGCGCCGCCGAGACCGGCCGACTCGGCGCTCGACACGCCGCGCGCGCCGAAGTCATGCAGCTTGAAGTCCAGCTGGCCGTGCGGGTCGTCACTGGTGCGCTCGAGGAACTCGCCGATCATGCGCTTCACGTGCCAGCTGATGGTGGCCACGGTGACCGGATACCACAGGCGCAGTAGCAGGGTCTCGACGTAGCTGGGCAGCCAGAACGCCTGCGGGTCGGTCGATTCGATGGTCGCCAGCGCGTGGTGCACCGGCACCACGCTGCCCTCGGGCACAGCGCGGATGCGCAGCGGCAATCGCCCGCCGTGGGCGTCGACGATGTGCCGCCATCCGTTCGTGTTGAACGGTTCGCCGTGGGCGTCGAAGAACGCCGCCGCCTCGTCGACGTCAGCATGGGTGACCGGCCATGACAGCCGTTCCTTGAGGATCGCCTGCAGGCCGAAGAACAGCGTGCGGTCGTAACGGCCGCCGCGCGATTCGACGTAGAAGAACGTGCCGTCGGTGTGCGGCGGGTACTGCAGCCAGTGGCTGGCCTTGTAGCTGTCGGTATCGAGGATGAGGTTGTCTAGATGGCGCATGACGAAAAGCTCCTTCTCGTCGGGGAATGAACCGGCGGTCTGTCCGCCGGCGGGATCGACCGCATCAGCTGCGACCGAGGACGAACTCGAGGATATGCAGATGGTCCTCGAACAGGCGCGGGCCCATGTCCAGCGCTTCGGCGACCGGGAACCAGCGCGCCTTCTCGGCATCGTCGCCACCGCGCACACGGGGCAGCTCGCCGCTGGGGAAGTCGAAATGGAAGGCGTGGGTGATGGTGCGCCCGCGCAGCGAACGCTCCGGATGATCGAACACGTGCCGGCCTCTGAGCGACCCGCGCAGCACCGGCAGCGGAAGCTTCAGGCGAGTCTCCTCACGCAGCTCGCGCAGGCAGCTGTCGAGGATGCTCTCTTCCTGCTGCACGAAACCGCCGGGCAGCGCCCACAGCCCCTTGCCCGGGGCCGCGCGGCGACGCACTAGCAGCACATGACCCGAGTGCACCACCACCGCGTCGGCGGTGACGAAGGTCGGCGGGTACGGCGCGTCGGCCCAGCCGGCGCGGTAGTCGCGAATGAAGCGGTATTCCTCGACCAGCTGCGTGTAGGCCGGAGTGTTGCGGCGGAACGCATCGAGCATCTCGAACACCGGCGCGGGTACGTTGGCCTGCAGCAGGCGCATCGCGCCGTTGCCGTCCTCGTCGGCGGCCTCGAACAGGTAGCGCCGCAGCTCGGTGGCCGACAGCGTCTCGGTGCGCTGCACGTCCTGCAGCGGCCATTGCGGGAACTCGCGCAGATAGTAGCTGCTGGCGTCCTTGTCCTGGCCGATCAGCCCGATGCGCGCGTCGCCGACGCCGCCGTCGGCCTGCACGACCTCGGCGACCGCGCGCTGCACGTCGGCCAGCCAGTGCGCCTCGTTGTAGAGATGGTCGCGCAATGGGCGGAACAGCAGGCGATCGGCCACGTCCTCCAGCGCCGCGCGTGCCATGATCTCGCGCTCGGCGACAGTCCAGGGGTTGCGGATGGTACGGGGGGCGTCGGCGCAGCCGACCAGGAAAATGAGCTTGCGCGCGCGGCCCAGGGCGGCGCGGGCGATGGCGGCATGACCGTTGTGGAACGGTTCGAAGCGGCCGATGAAGACCAGATAGTCGTAGTCCATGAGACTCCCTCACGGTGGCGTTGTCACCGCGGGTCTGTCCCGCGGCTCGTTTCCATCGTACGCCGCCACCGGGACGGTGCAAAGGACTTGACTTCACCCCAAGTGTATTGTTGTATTAATACACATGGATGCATCGATCCTCTCCATTCAACCGACGTCGCCAGAACCGATCTACCGGCAGATCGTCGAACAACTGCGGCGCCTGATCGCCGGCGGCCAGCTGACGCCCGGCGAGAAACTGCCGTCGGTGCGCGAGGTGGCCGGCTTCCACGCAGTCAATCCGATGACTGTGTCACGCGCCTACGGTCTGGCCGAATCCGAGGGTCTGCTCGAACGCCAGCGCGGCCGGGGCATGGTGGTGGCGACCGGACAGGGCATCAGCCGCAGCGAGGACGAGCGCATGCAACTGCTGGAACCGCATCTACACGAAACCGCGCGCCAGGCGCGCGAGCTGGAACTGCCCGCCGACGAGGTTCTACGTCGGCTGCAACGACTGCTGGGGGAATAAAAGCATGAACGCCGTACTGCACATGGACGAACCCGCCCTGGACGCGCCGCTTTCGGTGCGCGGCGTCGCCCATGCCTACGAAGGACGCAACGCCCTGCGCGGCGTCGACCTGGACCTGCCACGCGGCAGCGTGCTGGGCCTGATCGGCCGCAACGGCGCGGGCAAGTCCACCCTGATACGCGCCATGCTCGGCCTGCTCGAACCGCTGGCCGGCGAAGCGCTCGTGTTCGGCGAACCGGCCCTGCGCCTGTCCGACGCCGCCAAGGCACGCATCGCCTACGTGCCGCAGCAGCCGGAGGCGCTGGCCTGGCTGACCGCGACGCAGATGTTCGACTATCTGTCGCGCTTCTACCCGAACTGGGACGAGCGCTTCGTCGAACGCACCATGCAGCGCTGGGAACTTCCGACCAACCGCGTAATGGCCAAGCTGTCGCCGGGCGAGCGCCAGCGCGTGGATCTGGTCCGCGCCCTGGCCTCGCAGCCGGATCTGCTTGTGCTGGACGAACCGGCCGCGGCGCTGGACCCGGTGGCGCGCCGCGACCTGCTTCGCGAAGTGGCCCTGCGTGCCGGCGAGGCTGGTGCGACGGTGCTGTTCTCGACCCACATCGTCTCCGACCTGGAACGTGCAGCATCCGAAATCGCCTTCCTGCACGACGGCCAACTGCTGCTGCACTGTGGCCTGGACGAGACCAAGGAACGCTACGCGCGCCTGTGGCTGCCCGCCGGCCAGAGCGCTGCCGCGCCGCCGCACGCCCTGAGCCGCCATCGTCATGACGACGGCAGCCTGAGCGTGGTGGTCGAGCGCGCCGTGGACGGCAGCTGGCCCGAAGCCGCCCGCCTGCCCGGTGCGCGTGTGGATGCGCTGGGTCTGGAAGACCTGTTCGTGGAGATCGCCGAATGAACATGCGCGTTTTTTCCTCCGCGGCGCGATCGCCGATGACCTCGCAGGGCAAGGCATCCCACTGGCCGCTGCGCATTGGACTCATCGGGTTGTGCGTGGTCTGCCTCGCCCTGCTGTTGCACGCCGGTCCCGCCTGGATGGTCTGGTGCGCTTTGCTGCCCGCGATCGGACTAGGTCTGGAGATGAGCCGATGAACACGATCCTGATCACACCATGGCGCGGCACGCCGCCGCAGATGCGCTGGATCGGCGGTGGAGTGCTGGTGCTGTGCGCATTGGGCGCCGCCGTCTCCGGCATCGTCTCGGGCAGTGCCGACTGGCCACTGCTCTCGGCCGCCATTCTCGGCTTCGGTCTCGCCTACGGCTGGGCGTTCCTGATGGCCAGCACGCTTCTGATGGCCGTCGACGCGTATCAGCTTCGGCTGCCCGGCATTGCACGCAGCATCACCCTGAGCCTGCTCTTCTACCTGATCCTCAGCGTGGTACCCGCGACGCTGGTACTGGGCGCATTCGGCGGCCACTACCTGGCGATCGCGCTGATGCTGCTGCTGTTCTGTGTCGGCGGCCTGGCGTTCACCACGCTGCCGCGCTACATCGCCATGTGGATCGCCTTTCTGCCGGCGCTGAACGGCGCCCTGAAGCACGTCGTCACCATTCCGGGGCCGACCTCGCCGCTGTTCTTCGCCTGGGCAGGTCCCGCACTGCTGCTTCTGACCCTGGTGATCGTGCTGCGCTGGCGACGGCTGGTGCGCGCCGAAAAACGCCTGGAGCAGGGCCTGAGCAGCGCGATGGTGATGCAGTTCCGGCGCAAGTCCGGCTGGAACGAATGGAGCATGGCCTGCCAGGACGGCAGCAGCACGCTGCGCCACCGTCCGGACTGGATGCTGCCGCGCGTGGACCTGCGCAACGTCGGTCCGCAGAACGTGCCGCGCGCGCTACGCGTGGCGTTGGGCGGCTGGTACGTGCCGCGCACCTTCATCGGCCACCTGCGCAACCTGGCGCCGGCTTTGCTGCCGATGGTGGTGATTCTTCCCTTCCTGCTGGTGATGCAGGCCGGCGGCAAGCCCATGACCGCCCTAGTACGCGGCTTCAGCGTCGGCATGATCGGGTGGGTCGGCATCTTCGGCGCCGCCATGCTGGCGATCATGAGCGCCGTGACCCTTCGTCGCCGCTGGTCGCAAGTCAACAGCGAGCTTCCGCTGCTGGCCCTGATGCCCGGTCTGGGCGACCCCGCGCAGGTCAAACGCGCGCTTCTGCGCGCCGCCCTGCGCCCGCCCGCCACCGCGCTTTCGGTGGTGCTGGCGCTGATGCTCGTCGCGTCCTGGGCGCTGCATATGCACGCCCTGGGCATGGTCGCCGTGGCCCTTAGCCAGATCGGCTGCGGCCTACTGCTGTTCGCCCTGGTGCTGGACGTGCTCGGCGGTCGTCCGATGCGCTCCTGGAAGCTGGCGACCCTGATCACGCTGACCGTGCTGCTGACCAGTCTGTCGTGCTTCATTCCGATGACCTCGATCGGCCACCACTCGTGGACCTACGCAAATGACCTCACCGGGGTGCTGATCGCGGCGTGGGTCGGCATGGGAACGATGCTCCTTCTGCTCGGCTGGCGCGGGATGAAGCGGTTCCAGGATCGCGCCTACGCCTTCCTGATGCTGGACACGACGGCGCCACGATGATGCATACATTTCTCCATCTCGTGCGTCCTGACTTGCGCGATCTCCGGGACCGGTGATGTCGACGTCGCTACGCAAAGTACCCGTCGAGACCACGCCGTCCACGGCATGCCCGTGGTGGCGCCGACTGCTGGTTCCGCTCGCGCTCGCGGTGCTTGCCGTGCTCGTACTTAGTCCCGAGTTCGCTTTTCTCGGCGTGTTTCTCGACGCGGCCGTGCTTGATGTCCTGCTGATGATGCTGGGCATGCAGCTGCTGCTGTTCCGCGATCAGTGGTGGTCGCTCGCCCGCAGCGGCTGGGCCGCCATGACGCTTCTCTGGCGGAACGCGATGCACCGCTGAACGCGCTCAGTCGGTGCGGAACAGATCGCCCTGCGGTGATGCCTCGCGCGGCGGCCGGAACTGGCGCAGGTCCAGTTCGAGATCCCGCGCGCGACCGAAGCCGTGCCGGCGGCAGGCCACTTCGAAGCGCCGCCGCAGCATCTCGGCGAACACGCCCTGGCCGCGCATGCGGGTGCGGAAGTCGCTGTCGTAGTCGCGTCCGCCGTGCATTTGCTGAATCAGGCTCATCACGTGCTCCGCACGCTGCGGCACGTGCAGCGCCAGCCATTCGCGGAACAGCGTCTTCAGCTCCCACGGCAGGCGCACCGTGGTGTAGCCGGCACAGCGCGCACCGGCCTCGGCCGCCTGCGCCAGCACGGTCTCCATGTCCTTGTCGTTGAGCGCGGGAATGATCGGCGCCACCAGCACCCCCACCGGCACGCCGGCGTCGGCCAGCGTGCGGATCGCGCGCAGACGACGATGCGGCGCGCTGGCGCGCGGCTCCAGCTTCGCGGCCAGACGGTTGTCCAAGGAATTGACCGAAATGAAGACCTGCACCAGTCTCCGCTCCGCCATCGGCACCAGCAAATCCAGATCGCGCTCGACCAACGCGTTCTTGGTCACGATCGTGCACGGATGCCGGCAGTCGGCCAGCACCTCCAGTGCGCCGCGGGTCAGTCGCAGACGCTTCTCCACCGGCTGATACGGATCGGTGTTGCTGCCGATGTTGATCGGGCTGACGCCGTAGCCGGGCCGCGACAGTTCCCGCTGCAGCACCTCGGCCAGATTCTCCTTGGCGCGAATACGGGTCTCGAAATCCAGTCCCGGCGACAAATTCAGGTAGCTGTGCGACGGTCGCGCAAAACAGTAGACGCAGCCGTGCTCGCAGCCACGATACGGATTCATCGCCTGGGTGAAATGGATGTCCGGCGAATCGTTGCGCGTGATGACGCTGCGCGCGCGCTCGGCCGTGACCTCGGTGCGCGGACGCGGTGCGTCGGTGTCGAGCAGTGCGCTCTGCCAGCCATCATCCTCGACCTGATGGCGCACGGTCTCGAAGCGTCCCTCCGGATTGGAAGCGGCGCCGCGTCCCTTGATGGCTTGCGGTCGGTCGGGATCGAAGACGTGCATGCCGCGCAGCCTAGCGCCGCGGCGTCTCAGCAGCGGCGACGCACCGGCTACCTTCGCAGCAGCAGATCCAGCATGCGCCGGAAACGCGCACCGTAGGGCGGATTGAGCAGGCCGACCCCGTTCAGGCGCGCCTGCCGGAACACCGGCAGCATCTTCGAGAACGTGCGGAAGCCCGCCTCGCCGTGGTACGCGCCCAGGCCCGATGCGCCCACGCCGCCGAACGGAAGATGATGCTGGGCGACGTGGTACAGCGTGTCGTTGATGCACATGCCGCCTGCTGCCTGGCTTTGCTCGACACGTCGCTGCACGGCGGAATCATCGTCGAACAGGTACAGCGCCAGCGGATGCGGACGCGCGGCGACATAGGCCAGTGCCTCGTCGAGGGTATCGTAGGGCACCAGCGGCAGCAGCGGACCGAAGATTTCCTCGTCCATCACGGCGGCATCTTCCGGCGTATCCGTCAGCACGGTCGGCGGCAGCACGCGTCCCGCATCGGCCGGTGACGATGCAGCCAGCGCATGGGCTTGTGCACCACCGGCCACGGCCTCGTCGCGAAGCCGGATCAGACGCGCATGCTTGGCGTCGTCGATGATGCTGGCGTACTGGCCGCCGGTCGCCAGCTGCGGGTACATACGCGCTACCACGCGCTGGGCGGTGGCGATGAAGTCGGCTTCACGGCCTCGCGGCAGCAGGACGTAGTCCGGCGCGATGCAGGTCTGCCCCGCGTTCACGCACTTGCCGTAGACGATGCGCTCGACCGCGGACTCGAACCGCGCGCCCGGACCGATGATCGCGGGCGACTTGCCGCCCAGCTCAAGCGTCACCGGCGTCAGGTTCGCGGCCGCCGCGCGCATCACATGCCGGCCGACATCGGTCGAACCGGTGAACAGCAGGTGGTCGAACGGCAGCGCCGAGAACGCGCGCGCCACCCCCGCATCGCCGTTCACGACCCGCACTTCGCCCTGCGGGAAATAGCGCTCGACGAGCTGTCCGAACAAAGCGGAGAAGCGTGGCGTGTACTCGCTCATTTTCACCAGCGCCCGATTGCCGGCCGCTAACGCGTCCACCAGCGGCCCGACGGCGAGGAAAAGCGGGTAGTTCCACGGCACGATGATGCCAACCACGCCCAGCGGACGCGGCACCAGCAGCGTGCGCGCAGGAAGAAACCAAAGTCCGGCCAGGTGACGCTTCGGCTTCATCCAGCGCCGCAGATGCCGTCGGGTATGCGCCAGCGCCTGCAGGGACGGAAACAATTCCAGCAGGTCGGTCTCCTCGGCGGGACGACCCCCGAAATCGGCATCGATGGCCTCGCAGATCGCCGGTCGATTTTCACGCAGCAACGCAGCGAGCGCATCCAGACGAATTCGGCGCAAGGATGCATCGGGATGTGGTTGCTCACGTTGCGCCTGGCGCATGCGCTGCAACAGATCGGTCAGGCCGGAGACGACGGACTCGGACATGCGGTGACTCTCTTTGTATCGGGCGTCGCGGATGCTCCTCACCATACCCGATCCGCGGCACGGCAGGCCTGTGCTGTATCGCACGCAGCACCCGCCCGGACCGAGCTATGATCGGCAGCGTGTCCTTCCTCCGGAATTGCGCGCCATGACACGCTGGATCCTGCTGCTCCTGACTCTTGCCTCGATCCTTTTGATGATCCTCACCTCGTCGCCGGGCTGGATGGCGCTGGGCATCGCCGGCGCGCTGTTCGGCCTGGTCGCCACCGTGCTGGCCTTTGCACATGTGCGCATCGGCGCCGGTTCGCGGCAGGAAGAGCTCAACGATTTCGAGGTCGAGCAGCTGCAGAAGGCCGTGCGCAAGCCCGACGCGGGTGAACCGCCATCGGCCTGAACATGCACTTCACCTCGCGACGCGGTCGGCTACACTGAACCGGCTTGCCCGCCCGCAGGCATGCCCGCGGCGGATCCGTTTCTTTCACGTACGGAGGTGAGAACCATGTCCGAGCTGTACCCGGTGCCGCCTGATTTCGCGGCCGATGCGCGCATCGACAAGGCGCAGTACGAAGAGCGCTACGCGGCTTCGGTGCGCGACCCGGAAGCCTTCTGGGCCGACGTCGCCAAACGCCTGGACTGGATCACCCCGCCCACCCGCATCAAGGACGTCAGCTACGCGCGCGATGACGTACACATTCGCTGGTACGAGGACGGCGTGCTCAACGTCGCCGCCAACTGTCTGGACCGCCACCTCACCGAGCGCGGCGACAAAACCGCGATCATCTTCGAAGGCGACGAACCCGACGACGCGCGCCACATCACCTACCGTGAGCTGCACAGTGAGGTCTGCCGCTTCGCCAACGCCCTGCGCCATCTCGGTGTGGAGAAGGGCGACCGCGTCGCGCTGTACATGCCGATGGTGCCCGAAGCCGCAGTGGCCATGCTCGCCTGTGCACGCATCGGTGCGATCCACTCGGTCGTGTTCGGCGGCTTTTCGCCGGATTCGCTCGCCGGCCGCATCGCCGATTCCGCCTGCAAGGTGGTCATCACCGCCGACGAGGGCGTGCGCGGCGGCAAGAAGATCCCACTGAAGGCGAACGTCGACGCCGCTCTCGAACGCGACGGTACCCGCAGCGTGGAAACCGTGGTCGTGGTGCAGCGCACCGGCGCTGGCGTGCACATGCAGTCGCCCCGCGACCGCTGGTACCACAGTCTGATCGAAGGCCAGTCCGAGGACTGCCCACCAGAACCGATGAACGCCGAGGACCCGCTGTTCATCCTCTACACCTCCGGTTCCACCGGCAAGCCGAAGGGCGTGCTGCACACCACCGGCGGTTATCTGGTCTACGCCAGCTACACCCACGAATGCGTGTTCGATCTGAAGGAAGACGACGTGTACTGGTGCAGCGCCGACGTCGGCTGGATCACCGGGCACAGCTACGTGGTCTACGGCCCGCTGGCCAACGGCGCCACCACGGTGATGTTCGAGGGCGTGCCCAGCTACCCGGACGCCAGCCGTTTCTGGAATGTGATCGACAAGCACAAAGTGACGCTGTTCTACACCGCACCGACCGCCATCCGCGCGCTGATGCGCGAAGGCGACGAACCGGTCACGCGGACGTCGCGCCGCAGCCTGCGCGTACTCGGCACCGTCGGCGAGCCGATCAACCCGGAGGCCTGGGAGTGGTACCACCGCGTGGTCGGCGACGAACGCTGCCCGATCGTCGACACCTGGTGGCAGACCGAGACCGGCGGCATCCTCATCACACCTCTACCGGGTGCCACCGACCTCAAGCCCGGTTCGGCCACCAAGCCATTCTTCGGTATCCAGCCGGCCGTCGTCGACACCGAAGGCAAACCGCTCGAAGGCGCCTGCGACGGCAACCTGGTCATCACCGATTCGTGGCCCGGCCAGATGCGCACCATCTACGGCGATCATCAGCGTTTCGTCGACACCTACTTCAGCACCTACCCCGGCAACTACTTCACCGGCGACGGTGTACGCCGCGACGAGGACGGCTACTACTGGATCACCGGCCGCGTCGACGACGTCATCAACGTGTCGGGCCATCGCATCGGCACCGCCGAAGTGGAAAGCGCGCTGGTCGCGCACGCCAAGGTGGCCGAGGCCGCCGTGGTCGGCTGCCCGCACGACATCAAGGGCCAGGGCATCTACGCCTATGTCACGCTGGTGTCGGGTATCGAACCCGACGATGCGCTGCGTGACGAGCTGGTCCGCTGGGTGCGTGAGCAGATCGGACCGATCGCCAAGCCCGACTTCCTGCAGTGGGCCAACGCCCTGCCGAAGACGCGTTCCGGCAAGATCATGCGCCGCATCCTGCGCAAGATTGCCGAGAATCAGCCCGAAGCGCTCGGCGACACCTCGACGCTCGCCGATCCGTCGGTGGTCGACACCCTGGTGCACGAACGTCTGTCGCAGTAACGCGCGTGCCCGTCTACACCGCCGCCGCACCTGCACGCGCCTCGCGCCATCTCGGCCTGGATGACGTGCATGTGTGGCGGTTGGCGTATCGTCACGATCAAGGGCGGACACCGCTTCGCCAGATGCTTGCCGCTTACCTCGATGTCGATCCGGCCGACGTGCATTTCCATCATGGCGAGCATGGTCGACCCGCGCTCACGGGTCATGCGGAACTCGACTTCAACTGGTCGCACAGTCGGGACATCGCCCTGATCGCCATTGCTCGGTCGTTGCCGCAACTGGGCATCGATGTGGAAGCGTCGCGTCCACGGCCCCGCGCACTGCAGCTGGCCCAGCGCTTCTTCGCTGCATCCGAGCATGAGCAACTCGTCGCCCTTCCCGCTGCCAGCCAGCAGACCGCCTTCCTGCGGCTGTGGACAGCCAAGGAAGCTGTACTCAAGGCACTCGGCGAGGGTCTGCGGTACGGTCTGCACCGAGTGACCTTCGACCTCGGTCGCACTGCTCCGATCGCCCGCAGCTTCAGCGGATCCGCCGCTCCTGTGCATGCCTGGCAGCTCCATGCCATTCAGGATGCCGATTGCACAGCCAGCCTGGCCTGGCGCGGCGATGCACGCCGTGTGTACTGGTTCAGACCGACCGATTCGATCTAGCGGGAACTTTCCCCGATACCGGCAGTCCATAATTCTGCAAGCTCATTGTTGTCTTGCATCGTGGAATGCTGACCACAGGGATGTGGTCCTCTCTTCTCTGGTTTCCCCTCGATTCGAGCGCACGTGACCCACGTGCGCTTTTTTTTGACCTTCGCGGCCGTCCTTTCCCCGACCCTCGATTCTGTTCAGCATCGATCGCTTTGCGTACAGTAGGGGGCCGTCCTGCGGTGGATACCGGCATGACCGTACTCAGCGTCAACCTGAACAAGATCGCCGTGCTGCGCAATTCGCGCGGACACGATCAACCCGACATGGCGACCGCCGCTCGCGTATGCATGGATGCCGGTTGCGGTGGCATCACCGTGCATCCACGCCCCGACCAGCGCCACGTCCGTCCCGACGACGTACGCCAACTCGCCACGCAGACGCGTGACCGCGTCGAATTCAATGTCGAGGGGAATCCCTTTGCCGGCCCTCGCGAAGGCTACCCGGGCTTTCTTGAATTGATTCGCGAGGTCAGGCCGACCCAGGTCACGCTGGTGCCAGACGCCGACGATCAGATCACATCCGATCACGGTTTCGATCTGCGCAACGACATGGAGCGGCTCAAGCCGGCACTTGAGGCTATCCATGCAGCCGGCGCTCGCTGCAGCCTGTTCATCAATGCCGGGCACGACGACGACGAGGGTTTTGCGCTCGCCGAGAAAGCCGGTGTGGCGCGTGTGGAAATCTACACAGGCCCCTACGCGGAAGCCTTCGCTGACGGGACGCCGCAAGTCGAGTTGGAGCGTTGCGCACAGACTGCGCGCCGGGCACATGCCGCCGGACTGGCCGTCAATGCCGGGCACGACCTGAGTCAGGCCAATCTCGGCGCCTTCAAACAGGCGATTCCCGGACTGGCTGAAGTCTCCATCGGTCACGCATTGATCGGAGAAGCGCTTTATGCCGGACTCGATGCCACGGTACGGCGCTACTTGGACATTCTCAGCTGAACGCCGATCCGCGCATCGGATCTCTTGCTTGGCCAAGATCCGTATGCCTGGTTTCAAGAGCACGCGCCAAACATGCTGACATGGCCTGATATCCGCTTCCGGCCTGGATCGTCAGCTGAATACCACTTCGCTTTTCTCGTTGAATTGCCATAAAAAAACGGGCGCCGAAGCGCCCGTCTCACAAACTTGATTGCATCAAGGGTCGTACTTTATTGATCCATGTCGCGGAAGCCGATCTTCTGCATACCGACGCTCTTCGCGTCCGCCAGCACGTGCGCCATCACATCGTACTGAGCGTTGTCATTGGCAGCGATCTGCAGCTCTGGCTGCTTGTCTAGCTCCCTGCTTCCGTAGACTTCCAGCTGTAGCTTCAACCCGGCCTCGCTGATGGGCACGTCGTTGAGGTACAGCGAACCGTCCGCCTGGATCGTCAGCCGCAAGGGTTCCGGCGGATTTTCCGGCGGTTTGGTGTTGGGGTTCGGCTGCGGGAGATCGATGTTGATGTGGTGGGTCAACTGCGGCGCCGTGATCATGAAGATGATCAGCAGCACCAGCATCACGTCCACGAGGGGCGTGACGTTGATTTCCGACATCGCCGAGCCCGAACCTGCGTTGGAACTGAAAGCCATGTTGCATCCTCCGACGCCACGAACCCGTTCGATTCGCCTTGCCCGTAGCTTACCGCTGCCCGGACCGCGTCTGTCTACTTACTGTGATTGTGCTCAGTGGAGAACGGGGCGCATGAAGTCATGCCGCATGACGCCCCGCACGTTGCCGCCCGAAGACAGCTCCGGTCACTTCTTGCCCGTGGAAATGAATGCGGTGTGGACGATTCCCGCGTCCTTCGCATCCTTCAGCACGGCCTTGACGTCACCGACCTTCAACGCTTTGTCGGCACGAATCTGAAGTTCCGGCTGCGGACTCTGCGAGGCCGAAACCTTCAGCTTCGCGACCAGCTCAGCCTTCGTGACCGCACGGTCGTTCCAGTACATGCTGCCATCCGACTTGATTGCGAGATCGATCGGCTTGTTATTGGCCTTTTTCGTCTCGGTCTTCGGATTGGCGTTCGGAATCTCGACCTTGATCTTGTGGGTCAGCAGCGGTGCCGTGATCATGAAGATGATCAGCAGAACCAGCATCACGTCCACGAGAGGCGTGACGTTGATTTCCGACATCACGCCGCCATCATTACCTCCAGCGCTCATCCCCATGATTCAGTCCTCCACTTACTTCTTGGGCTGCGCCGGAGCGTCGACACGCGCACCAGTGGCGAAGAAGTCGTGCAGGTCATGCGCGAATTCGTCGAACTGGGCGTACGTCAGGCGGTTCGAACGCGTGAAGAAGTTGTAGGCCAGCAGGGCCGGGATAGCGGTGAACAGACCGATGGCGGTCATGATCAGGGCCTCACCGACGGGACCGGCCACGGCGGCCATGGAAGCCTCGCCGCTGGCGCCGATGCCGATCAGGGCGTTGTAGATGCCCCACACGGTACCCAGCAGACCGACGAACGGTGCCGAGGAACCGACGGTGGCCAGCAGGGTCATGCCGCCTTCCAGACGCAGGCTCTCGCGAGCCACGGCCTGACGCAGGGCGCGGTCGATGAACTCGGAACGGTTCAGCGACTCGGCCAGGCGACCGCCGTCCGAACGCTGGTGATGGGCCGCGGCCGACGCGCAGTCCAGAGCGATCTTGGAGAACGGCTCCGACCTCGGCTGGGCTTCCATCTCACGGATGGATTCCTGCGCCGACGGATTGTTCCAGAACGCGGCGATGACCTTGTCCGCACGGGAACGGATCATCGAGTTGCGAATGAAGTTCGCGATGATGAAGTACCAGGACAGCAGGGACATCACCAGCAGGGTGATGAACACGATCCACCCGAGCGCGTCGAAGTTGTGGATCAGGTTGTCGAAGCCCATCTGCGAAATGGCTTGGGCGTTGGCGTCACCACCCATGCTGGGCGGCGGATTGGTCGGAGTGGTCTGTTGGAACATAACGCTACCCTTGGAAAGTCAAGCGTGAAATTTTGCTATGGATTCGAAAAGTCTACTGAAACTCAGTAGCCACCAAGTTTGAACACGACCGGGATCTTCGCCCAGCCTTCGAAAGGAACACCGCCGCGGGTGCCGGGGTTGAACTGCCAGCGCTTCGCGGCCTGGATCGCGGCGCGATCCAGCTCGTGATAGCCGCTGGACTGGTCCACCTTCACTTCCTTCGGCGAACCGTCGACACCCACCAGGACCAGCAGAATCACCGTGCCTTCGTGGTGCATGCGTCGTGCACGCGACGGATACCGTGGCGGATGACGCAGCCGGTAGGAAAGATCCTGACCCGGAGCGATCGTGGTCGGCGGCGCCGGCGGTGACGGCGGCGCCGGCGGCGGGGCCGCGACAGCCATCGTCGAAGGCTCGTCGACCGGCGGCGGCGGGGCCGGCGGCGGCGGCGTCGGTGGCGGCTTGACCTGCTTGATCACCTTCGGCGGCGGAATCTTCGGCGGCTGCGGCGGCGGCGGCGGCGGCGGGGGAGGCGGCGGCGGCGGTTCGATGAAGGTCACCTGGACCACCTTGTCCTTCGCCTTCTCCTTGCTCGCCGGCGGCGCCGCTGGCGAAGCCAGCAGCAGGAGCGCGAAACCGTGCAGGGCGATGGTCACCGCCGTTGCCCAGGTCCGTCTCCAGTTGAACGGCACGCGGCCGGAGTTGTCAGTCTGTGAGGCCATTTGTGTCAGTTGCTAAACCCAACGAAATTTTGTTGTCCAGCAGTACAGGGCGACGCGCGGTAGGTTCCGCGTGTCGCCCCATCCGTGGAGCGGAAGTCATCCAAGGTACACCAGCGAAGCGGTTTTGTATAGACCCGGTTCATGTAGGTCAAATACCTTTGGATTCAACACGTTAGATAAAATTAACGTGACGCTTTTTTAAGCCATGCCTGTGCTTTGGCACGCGTGGTCGGATCCTGCTCGGCCTTCTTCATGGCCTTGATGGCTGCCGACTTGTTGTGCATGGCGCGCTCGGATTCGGCAATCACCATGTACGCTTCGCCCTCATGCTTGAGGCCGCGCTTGACGGCACCACGCGCCTTCAGTCGTGCGGCACTGTACTTTCTCTCGCTCAACAGAAGCTTCGCGCTGATCAGATCGATCTCGCCATTGGGGGCATCCTTCGATGCCTTCTCGTAGGCCGTCAGTGCACCCTTGATGTCATCGCTCAGATACGCCGCATCGCCCTCGACCTTGTAAGCCTGGTAGCCCGGCTTCACGACACCCTTGGCGATGCCTTCCTTGATCACGTCCACGGCCGCCTTGGCTTCCGGCTTCGGATTGTCGGAATCCTGCGCCTTCATGAGATGCAGCTTGGCCAGCGTGATGTAGCTCTTGCTCTCGGTGAACAGTCCCTTGCTGTTGGCCTGCTCCAGCAGCTTCATCGCCTCTTCGTACTTGTCGGCGGTGATCAGCAGCGAGACGGTATTGTTCAGCGTGGTCATATCGTCCGGGTGCTTGGCCAGCTGCGCCCGGGCCGAGGCCAGCGCCTCATCCGAATTGCCGGTCTCGGCATAGCTCGCGGCCAGGACCTGGTTCCACACGTCTTTCGGCTTGTCGGTCATCGACATGGCCTTCTTGATCGACGCGATGGCTTTCTCATACTGACCCATCTGGTAGTAGTCGATGCCTTCAAGTCCGTACGAATCGGCCGTCTCCAGCTTGCCGCCGGCACGCCACTTCTCGACGGTATCCACCGACTGCTGGAACTGCTTGTCGGCGTGATAGAACTGCGCCAGTTCGTACTGCAGATCGAAGTAGGTGTCGTTCGGCATCACGTTCAGCGCCAACGCCTTCTTCAGCATGTCGATGGCCTTCTTCACATCGCCCTGCTTGAAGGTGACGTTGGCCATGATCTGCAGCGCGACGACCTGCGCGTACTTGGAATCGGTTGCCGTGCCGTCCACGTACGGCTGCAGCAGCTTCTGCGCCGTGGCGTAGTCACCGGTGTTGTAGGCCTTGGAAGCCTTGTTGATGGTGTCGGCGTCGTCCTGCTTTTTCAGGTCCAGCTTGGGGGCCTTGCGGACCGAATTGGGATACTTCGACTGCTGTTTCTCGCTGGCCGACTGGCTGCCGTGCGCAATGGCCGTACCACCGACCATCATGAACGCCACGGCGCCTGCCAGCAGAACCTTCGAAAACGATACCAACTTCATCGTCCACCTCGTTACGTTGCGGTAGCTGCACACGTTTCGTGCAGCGAAGACTTCAAGAGTACCCGGTCTTTTGCCGTCAGCTCAAGTCAGCAGTACGGCGCTCCGGGATGCCCAGAGTGTTGTTTTTACTGAAATTTTACATTTGCGCGCGGCCTGCATGCGTGCACGACCGCGGCTTCGCGAACCCGCGCACTCCTGCGCGGGGACGGCTCAGATATCGAGATTGGCCACGCGCAACGCGTTGCTCTCGATGAAGTCGCGACGCGGTTCCACCGCCTCGCCCATGAGCATGGAGAACATCTGATCGGCGGCCACCGCGTCTTCGATGCCGACCTGAAGCATGCGGCGGGTATCCGGATTGACCGTCGTTTCCCACAGCTGCTCGGGATTCATTTCGCCCAGACCCTTGAAGCGCTGGATGCTGCGGCCCTTCTTGGCCTCGTCCAGCAGCCACTGGCGAGCGTCGGCAAAATGCAGGACGCCACGCGAGGCATTGCCGCGACGCGCTTCAGCGCCTTCCTGTATCAGGCCATTCAGTGCACGGGCGATATGCAGTATCGGACGGAATTCCGGTCCGGAGAAAAACGGCTGATTCAGCAGCCAGGTGTGCTCGAGGCCGTGCTGGTTGCGCACCACCTCAATCGCCGCCGGCTGTTCGCCGCTGGCAGGACGCAACGCCAGACGGAAGCGCGGCTTGCCCAGGCCGCTCGCGGCCAGGCGCGAGCTGAGTCCATCGAGCCAAGCCTGCATGGCCTTGGCGTCGTCCCACTGTTCCGGTTCAAGCGGCGCGTATTCCAGCATGGCCGTCCAGACCTGCGCATCGCAGCGTGCGGACAGACGCCCGATATGGTTCAGCGCCACTTGGTAATCGCGAAGCAGTTTTTCCAGCGCTTCACCGCTGATCGGCGGCGCATCCGGGGTGTATTGCAGTTCCGCGCCCTCAACTGCGTTAGAAATCAAATAGTTATCTAGGGCTGCGTCATCTTTCAGGTACAACTCGTTCTTGCCCTGCTTGATCTTGTAGAGCGGCGGCAGGCCAATGTAGACGTGACCGCGCTCGATCAGCTCCGGCATCTGCCGGTAGAAGAACGTCAGCAGCAGCGTGCGGATGTGCGAGCCGTCGACGTCGGCGTCGGTCATGATGATGATGCGGTGATAGCGCAGCTTGTCCGGGTCGTACTCGTCCTTGCCGATGCCGGTGCCCAGCGCGGTAATCAGGGTGCCGACCTCAGCCGAGGACAGCATCTTGTCGAAGCGAGCCTTCTCGACATTGAGGATCTTGCCCTTCAGCGGCAGCACAGCCTGGGTCTTGCGGTTGCGGCCCTGCTTGGCCGAACCGCCTGCGGAATCGCCCTCGACCAGGAACAGCTCGGATAGCGCGGGATCCTTTTCCTGGCAGTCGGCCAGCTTGCCGGGCAGTCCGGCGATATCCAGCGCACCCTTGCGGCGAGTCATCTCGCGTGCCTTGCGCGCGGCTTCGCGAGCGCGGGCCGCGTCGACGGCCTTGGAAGCGATCGCCTTGCCCTCGGCGGGATGCTCCAGCAGGAAGTCGCCCAGTTCCTTGTTGACGATCTGCTCGACCACGGTCTTGACCTCGGACGAGACCAGCTTGTCCTTGGTCTGCGACGAGAACTTCGGATCCGGCACCTTCACCGACAGCACCGCGATCATGCCCTCGCGCATGTCATCGCCGGCCAGGTTCACCTTGCCGCGCGACAGACCTTCCTTCTCGATATAGGTTTGCAGCGTGCGCGTCAGTGCCGCGCGGAAGCCGGTCAGATGCGTACCACCGTCGCGCTGCGGAATGTTGTTGGTGAAGCAGAACATCGTTTCCTGGTAGCCGTCGGTCCACTGCATGGCCAGTTCGACGGTGATGCCATCCTGCTCGGCGCTGATGCTGATGACGTTCGGATGCAACGCAGTCTTCAACTGCGCCAGGTGCTGCACGAAGGATTTGATGCCGCCTTCGTAGGCAAACACGTCGTGGCGATCGGTGCGCTCGTCGTGCAATTCGATGCTGACGCCGGAATTGAGGAACGCCAGTTCACGCAGACGCTTCGCCAGCACGTCGTAATGGAATTCGACGTTGGTGAAGGTCTTGGTGCTCGGCAGGAAACGGACCTGGGTACCGCTCTTGTCGGCCGGACCGATCACCTTGATCGGGAACTGCGGTTCACCGTCGGCGTATTCCTGATAATGCTCCTGACCATCGCGGTAGATGGTCAGCCACAGCTTCTCACTGAGCGCGTTCACCACCGACACGCCCACGCCATGCAGACCACCGGACACCTTGTAGGAATTGGCGTCGAACTTGCCGCCGGCGTGCAGCACGGTCATGACGACTTCCGCGGTCGAGCGGCCCTCTTCCGCATGCTGCTTGACCGGAATACCGCGACCGTTGTCCAGCACGCTGACCGAACCATCGTCGTGGATGGTCACGATCACGCGATCACAATGGCCCGCCAACGCTTCGTCGATAGAGTTGTCGACGACCTCGAACACCATGTGATGCAGGCCGGTACCGTCATCGGTATCGCCGATGTACATGCCCGGACGCTTGCGGACCGCTTCGAGACCCTTGAGGACCTTGATGCTGCTGGAATCGTAGGTTTGGTTCATGCTCGACCGCCAAAAGCCCGATCCATGCCGGGCGTGAAAATACAGAGGCTATTAGCCATTCTCTCGAGTATAGCAGGCGTCTCGCGCCACCCAGTGGAGCCTGCGTAACCGTAACGGCGGGCGCTCAGGTCGGCGGATGCCTGCGGACGTCTCCATGTTCCACGTGGAACAAAGTCGCATCGATCCCATCGAGAGCAGGAACGAAATCGGTACCCGTGATGAGTACCTGGGCCTGCACCGAAGCCAATGCAGCCGCCACGCTACGCTGATGCGCCTGATCCAACTCTGAAGCAAGATCATCGAGACACACAATCGGCCATGAACCGGATGATTCTGCATACAGGCTCCCCTGCGCCAACATGCAACCCATTGCGCAGAGTTTTTCCTGACCACGCGAAAGATGCTCTCGCTGGGGCGCGTGCTCGAACACAACATGCCAATCCGCGCGATGTGGACCCGTGGCGGTGTGCCCCCGCATAGCGTCACGCTCGCGTCGTTGCTCGAGCGCTTCCCCGAGTGCCTGTTCCTCGCTCCAGCCACGCCGATATTCGAGGCGCACCGCTCCAAGTTCAGGCACCAGGGCATGCAGATGCTGATCAAGGTGCGGCCGAAGGCGATCGATGTAATCGCGCCGTGCCGACTCCACCGCCTCCCCTGCTCGACTCATCTCAGCCTCCCAGGGTTCCAGCGCTGAAGCATCGAGCATGCGTCCCTGTACACGGAGCGTGGCATTCCGTTGTCGAAGTGCACGCTGATAACGACGCCAGTGCATGAGAAACGTGTGTTCCACGTGGAACACACCCCAATCGAGATAGCGACGGCGCTCTTCTGCAGGTCCAGCGATGAGTGCATGAGAACCCGGCTCGAAACAGATCGCGGCGCAATGGGCCACCAGTTCGCCCATGTTGCGACCCGCCTCACCGTCGATATGGGCCTGCCATCGGCCACCTTGTCGGCCAAGTCCCAGACGGTGATGCCGCTCCGCCGTGTCACTCACCTCGGCGAAGATACTCAGGCCGTCACGTCCGCGCTGAATCAAAGCTTCCCGTGCCCCACTGCGGAAAGAACGGCCATGTGAAAGCAGATAGACCGCTTCCAACACGCTGCTCTTGCCAGCCCCGTTGGGACCGATCAGCAGGTTGAGTCCTGACTCGAGCTCGATGCGGACATCATCGAGGCTGCGCAGGCTCTGAATCTGCAGGCGGCGGATATGCAATCAAACGGCTCCAGAAAAGAGAACGCCGGGCGCGTCCTGCAAGAACGCGCCCGGCGTGGGTCGAATCATACGGAACGAGGATCCGCGATCAGAGGCGCAACGGCATGATGACGTGACGGATACGATCGTCCTCGCTGGACTGCAGCAGGCAGCTGGACTGCGCATCGCGAAGATTCACCTGCACCTTCTCACCGGCCAGTGCACTGAGCGCATCCATCAGGTAGCCGACATTGAAGCCCACGGCGAGATCGTCGACGCCGGTCTCGGCTTCGAGTTCCTCGACGGCCTCTTCCTGCTCCGGGTTGTGCGCAATGATGCACAGCTTGTTCGGGCTGACTTCCAGCTTCACGCCGCGATACTTTTCGTTGGAAAGAATCGCGGCACGTTGCAGCGCAGCGCGCAAGGCATCGCGCTGCAGGTGCACTTCCTTGTCGGCGCCGATGGGAATCACCGCCTCGTAGTCCGGGAAGCGGCCATCGATCAGCTTGGACGTGAACGTCACTTCGCCGCGACGCACGCGTAGGTGATTGCGTCCGAATTCCAGCTCGACTTCGCCTTCTCCGGCCTCGAACAGGCCGATCAACTCCATCACGCCCTTGCGAGGAATGATGATCTGGCGGCGGGAACCGACCCCCGACGACAATGCCGTCTCGGCCAGCGCCAGACGATGACCATCAGTCGCTACGCAGCGCAGCGTGTCCTCGTTGAGATCGAGCAACATGCCATTCAGGTAATAACGCACATCCTGGTTGGCCATGGCGAAGGCCGTGCGGTCCATCAGATCTTTAAGCACCGCTTCGGGGAGACGGACGCGCTCGACCAGCTCGATGTCGTCGATGGTCGGAAACTCGCTCGCCGGGAGCGTAGCCAAGGTGAACCGGCTACGACCGGCTTTCAACGCTACGCGTTCGCCATTGAGGGCCAGGTCGATGTGCACGCCGTCCGGCAAGGCTCGAACGATGTCGAACAGCTTGCGTGCCGGAATGGTCACTTCACCGTCGCTGGCGCCTTCGACCGCGATGTTCGCGACCATCTCGACTTCCAGGTCGGTCCCGGTAAAGGCCACCTTGCCGTCTTGAGCCTGCACCAGGAGGTTGGCGAGGACGGGAAGCGTCTGCCTCCGTTCCACCACACCCACGACCTGTTGCAGGGGCTTGAGCAGCACTTCACGTTGAATCCCGAATTGCATGTCTATGCCCCTTATCCCCAATCCTATAAAAGGGTTATTTAAAGAAAAAGGCTGTAGTGGCTGGTCCTGTGGACGACGGGAAAAGCCTTAAAAGCCTTTTACATTCAGTTTGTTACGGAAAATCTTTCGGTGCGTCGTTTGTTTCGCAAGCTGTGTTTGACCTGTGGATAACTTTCGCGTCTGGCTGCATCCACCGGTTATCCACAGCTTTTCAGCCTGTGAGTATACGGATCAATTGATCCCAGTCCTGCTTCAGGCGAATGTCCTTGTCCATCAGACTCCGGATGGTGCGGCAGGCATGCAGCACCGTGGTGTGGTCGCGCCCGCCGAAGGCCTCGCCAATTTCCGGCAGGCTGTGCTCGGTCAACTCCTTGGCCAGCGTCATGGCCAGCTGTCGCGGGCGCGCCAGCGAACGCACGCGGCGCTTGGACAGCAGATCCGACAGACGCACCTGATAGTAGTCGGCGACCGTCTTCTGGATGTTCGGCACTGTCACCGCCTGTGCGTGCGTGCTGAGCAGATCCCGCAGCGTCTCCTGGGCGAAATCGGCACTGATCGCGCGGCCGAAGAAGTTGGCGCGCGCGGCCAGCGTGTTGAGCGCCCCTTCCAGGTCGCGCACGTTGGAGCGGATGCGCCGCGCCAGCAGCATGGCCACGTCCTCGGGCACATCCACGCCCTTGTCGTGGGCCTTGGACAGCAGGATCGCGGCACGGGTTTCGAAATCCGGCGGCTCGATCGCCACCGACAAGCCCCAGCCCAGACGCGACTTCAGACGCGGCTCGAGCTTGTCCACTTCCTTGGGGTAGCGGTCACAGGTCAGGATGATCTGCTGCTTGCCCTCGAACAGTGCATTGAAGGTGTGGAAGAACTCCTCCTGCGTGGTGTCCTTGCCGGCGAAGAACTGGATGTCGTCGATCAGCAGCGCGTCGACCGAACGGAAGCGGCGCTTGAAGGCATCCATGTTCTTGGCACGCAACGCCTCGATCATGGCGCTGACGAACTGTTCCGAGCGCAGATACAGCACCTTGGTACCCGGCTTCTGCTGACAGATCAGATTGCCGGCGGCGTGCATCAGGTGGGTTTTGCCGAGTCCTGTGCCGCCGTAGAGCAGCAGCGGGTTGTAGGCGCGACCGGGATTTTGCGCCACCTGCATCGCTGCGGCCTTGCCCAGTTGGTTGGACTTGCCCTCGACGAAGGTCTCGAACGTGTAGTGCGGATCGAGATTGTGGGCGGGCGTCTCCACGACGGCATGGCCGTTGACCGCGGGCGCGGCGGTCGGTGCCGTCTTCTCCGCGCGCGGTGCGCCGGCCGAGCCGACACTCAGATAGACGGTGACCGCGGCGCCGTGGATGTGCTCGAGCACGGCGCGGATACGCTCCAGGTAATCGCTGCGCACGACGTCGAGCGTGTAGGCGTTGGGAGCGAACAGGCGCAAGGCCCCCTCATCCTCGCGTGCCTGCAGCGGCAGCAGCCAGGTATTGAGGTCCTCGGCATCGAATTCGCCTTCCAGGCGCTCCAGGCAGCGCCGCCACAAATCACTCATCTAAGCTTCACCGACATCGTTCGCGAATGCGCCGGAGCGCGCAGTTCAAGCGTCCAGTCTAGCAGCATGCGCGCGCGGCTCCGTGCGTGCGAAGCGTGGGTTGGCGGTCGCCGAAAAGCTTGACAGAAGCCGTTTTGCTTCGCATACTCCCGCGTCTTTTTCCCTATATCAGTTCTGGAGCACGCCATGAAGCGGACCTACCAGCCGAGCAAGCTCAAGCGCGCCCGCACCCACGGCTTCCGCGCCCGCATGCGCACCGCCGACGGTCGCAAGATCATCAACGCGCGCCGCGCCAAGGGTCGCAAGCGTCTGATCCCGTAAGCGGGTCGATCATGCTTGATGCCGGCATGCCGCCCTCGTCGCGGCTACGCCGCGCCGCGGACTTTGCCGCACTGCGAAAGCCGACCGGACGTCTCAGTAGCGAATGCTTCCGCATTCGTTACCGGGACAACCAGGTCGGCTTTGCGCGTTTGGGTCAGGCTGTTTCGCGGCGTGTGTCCAAGCGCGCTGTCGACCGTAATCGCATCAAGCGCATCGTGCGCGAGTCGTTCCGGCTTGCCCGCGCGCAGATGCCGCACGTGGACGTGCTGATCATCGCCAATCCCGCGGCCGCGGCGGCCTCGCGCGCTGATCTGCGCGCTGATCTGGACCGTCTCTGGCAACGGCTGCAGCGGCGCGCACGTTGATGCACCGGCCCGCGCCCGGCACAATCGCGGGCTGACCTGTACGTTTCTGCCGATCCGAATGATCGGCCCATGGGCCGCACAGATGCTGCGCGGCCGACACCGGACTTCTCGTCATGCCCCAAACGCGCTCGTTCCTGCTCCTGGCGCTGGCCTTCGTCGGCTACCTGCTGTGGACCCAGTGGCAACATGATTACCACACCCCCGCCCCGGCACAGCCGGCTGCGGCCACCGCCTCGTCCGCGCCGACGCCGTCCGATCTCGATGCCAGCGTGCCCAGCGCCGCCAGCGCGCCGGCGTTGACCGCATCCGCGTCGATGCCGGCCGCGCCGTCCTCGTCGGCCGGCGTGCCCAGCGCGCCGAACCAGCGCGTCGTGGGCGCGAAGGCCGCCGCCAAGCCGACGGCCGAGCACGGCCCGCTGGTCACCGTGACCACCGACGTGCTGCGCCTGACCATCGACAGCCGTGGCGGCAGCATCATCCGCAGCGCGATGCTGAAGTATCCGGCCAAGCTGAAGTCCAAGGATTCGGTGCAGCTGTTCAGCGACAGCGCGAGTCACTTCTTTGTCGCGCAGAGCGGTCTGCTCAGCCGTGACGGTGCCGCGCCCGATCAGCGCGCCTTGTTCCACGCTGCGCGCAGCCACTACACCCTGGAACCGGGCCAGAAGAGTCTGAGCGTCGACTTCACCTGGACCGATGCCAGCGGCGTGAAAGTGGTCAAGCGCTACACCTTCACGCGCGGCAGCTACGTGGTTGGTCTGGATCAGCAGGTCGACAACGGCAGCGCCAAGGCCTGGACCGGCTGGCCGTATCGCCAGCTGCAGCGCGTGGTGCCGCCGGAACCGGTGCACAACAACTTCCTGGCCAAGTGGTCGGACCAGTCGCGTTACAGCTTCTTCGGCGCGGCGTGGTACGGGCCGGAGGCGAAGTTCAACAAGATCAAGTTCGACGATTTCGCCAAGGATGCGCTGAACAAGAAGGTCACCGGTGGCTGGATGGCCATGGAGCAGCATTACTTCATGGCCGCGTGGCTGCCGCAGGAGAAGAAGGCGCAGCAGTTCAGCACGCATGTCGTCGACGGCAGCAACCCGCGTTACCTGATCCGCGAGCTGGGACCGGGCTTCCAGGTCGCGCCGGGCGCGCAGGCCGTCACCCAGTCGCGTCTGTACGTGGGTCCGAAGCTGCGCAACGAGCTGGGCGGCATTGCGCCGGGTCTGGACCTGTCGGTCGACTACGGCATGTTCACCGTGGTCGCCGCGCCCATGCACATGCTGCTGACCTGGTTCCACCGCATGACCGGCAACTGGGGCCTGGCCATCATCCTGGTGGTGCTGCTGATCAACGTGCTGCTGTACAAGCTCAACGCCGCGCAGCACCGCTCGACGGCGAAGATGCGCAAGCTCAAGCCGCGCATGGACGCCCTCAAGGAGCGCTACGGCGACGACAAGCAGAAGCTGCAGCAAGCCACGATGGAGATGTACAAGAAGGAGAAGATCAACCCGGTCGCCGGCTGCTTCCCGCTGCTGGTGCAGATCCCGGTCTTCTTCGCCCTGTACACCGTGCTGCGCGAGAGCGTGGAGCTGCGCCAGGCGCCGTTCATCGGCTGGATCCACGATCTGTCCGCCGCCGATCCGTATTTCGTGCTGCCGATCCTGTACATGGGCGTGATGCTGCTGACCCAGCGCCTGATGCCGATGACCGCCAGCATGGACGCGACGCAGGCCAAGATCATGAAGTGGATGCCGATCATCTACCCGGTGTTCTTCGCCTTCTTCCCGTCCGGCCTGGTGCTGTACTACCTGGTCAACGGCCTGTGCCGCGTGGCGCAGCAGTGGTGGGTGATGCGTCAGTTCGACGCCGGCGACCACCACAAGGGCGGCAAGGGCGGCGGCAAGAAGCTCAAGCCGGCCTGACCGACTCATGGCGCAGCCGTTCGTGCTGCGCCATCATCGTCCGACGTGGACACTCTGACGCAAACGACCGACACCATCGCCGCCATCGCCACCGCGCCTGGCGCAGGCGGTGTCGGCGTAGTGCGCGTTTCCGGTCCCGCTGTGCCAGCCATCGCCACCGCCCTGCTCGGTCGCGAACCGCAACCGCGCCATGCCCACCTGGCTTCGCTGCGCGAGGCCGACGGCAGCCTGATCGACCGCGGTCTGCTGCTGTACTTCCCCGCGCCGCACTCCTACACCGGCGAGCATGTGTTGGAACTGCAAGGCCACGGCAGCCGCGTACTGCTGGATCTGCTGCTGCGACGCGTATGTGCGCTCGGCGCGCGGCTGGCGCGGCCGGGCGAGTTCACCGAACGCGCCTTTCTCAACGGCAAGCTGGACCTGGCCCAGGCCGAGGCCGTCGCCGATCTCATCGCGGCGCGTTCCGAGACCGGCGCGCGAGCGGCGATGCGCTCGCTGGAAGGCGTGTTCTCCGAGCGTGTGCAGACGCTGCTGGAAACGCTGATCGCGCTGCGCGTGCACGTCGAGGCCGCGATCGACTTCCCCGAGGAAGAGATCGATTTTCTGGCCGATCCGGCCATCGCCGAACAGATGCGCGCGGTGCGCGGGCACCTGAATCGTCTGCTCACCGAGGCGCGCCGCGGTGTGCGTCTGAACGACGGCCTCAGCGTCGCCATCATCGGACGGCCCAACGTCGGCAAGTCGAGCCTGCTCAACGCCCTGGCCGGCGCCGAACGCGCCATTGTCACCGACATCGCCGGGACCACGCGCGACGTGCTGCGCGAAAGCCTGGACCTCGACGGTAGCCACATCGAACTGCTCGACACTGCCGGATTGCGCGACAGCGACGATCCGGTCGAGCGCGAGGGCGTGCGCCGCGCACGCGAGCATCTGACCCGCGCCGATCTGGCCCTGCTGGTCACCGACGAAGAACACGCGGTCGCCGATCAGGCCTTGTTCGCGGGTCTCCCCGAACGCGCAGTGCGTGTGGTGATCGTCAACAAGATCGATCGCGACGGTCGCGAGCCACGCCACGAGGAACGCACCGACGCGCACTGGCTGTGGCTGTCCGCACGCAGCGGCGACGGACTTGACGGCCTGCGCCGATTGCTGCGCCGGCAGGCCGGAAGCGATATCGAAGGCGCGTTCAGTGCACGCCGCCGCCACGTGCTGGCACTGGAAGCGGTCGCCGCGCATCTGGCCGCGGCCGATGAGACCCTCGCCACCACCCGCGCCGGCGAGCTGGTCGCCGAGGAACTGCGCCAGGCGCAGCGCGCACTGTCGGAGATCACCGGCGAATACCATGCCGATGATCTGCTGGGCGCGATTTTCGGATCGTTCTGCATCGGAAAATGACTGTTCACCCATTGTGCGCTTGAGACCATGGTCTCGTCCCGCCATGTCGTAGGCAGAGAGGGACCTGCCCCGGCAAGGAGAGACGCACGTGATCGATCTGTACTACTGGCCGACACCCAACGGCCACAAGGTGACGCTGTTCCTGGAAGAGACCGGTCTTCCCTACACCATCCATCCGGTCAACATCGGTCAGGGCGACCAGTTCACGCCCGAGTTCCTGGCCATTTCGCCGAACAACAAGATGCCGGCCATCGTCGACCACAAGCCCGCGGACGGCGGTCTTCCGGTGTCGTTGTTCGAGTCCGGCGCGATCCTGCTGTACCTGGCCGAGAAGACCGGAAAGTTCCTGTCCGACGACCTGCGCACGCGCAACGTCACGCTGGAATGGCTGTTCTGGCAGATGGGCGGACTGGGCCCGATGCTGGGCCAGAACCACCACTTCAACCGCTACGCACCGGAAAAGATTCCGTACGCCATCGAGCGCTACGTCAACGAGACGCATCGCCTGTACCGCGTGCTGGACAAGCGCCTGCAGGGTCGCGCCTTCATTGCCGGCGACGACTATTCGATCGCCGACATGGCCGCCTATCCGTGGATCGTGCCGCATGAAGCGCAGCAGATGGATCTGGCCGACTTCCCGGATCTGAAGCGCTGGTTCGAGACCATCGCCACGCGCGAGGCCACGAAGCGTGCCTATGCGCTGGGCGAGGAATATCGTTCCGACACCACCAGTGCGGAAGCCAGGAAGCATCTGTTCGGACAGCGCTGAGTGCATCGTTCGGCGGCGTGACGGACATCCTCGCGGCGTTCGTCACGCGGTGCGTTGGGGCTGCGCGGACAGTTCGGGCTGGTCTCCGCGCCCGGCTCGCGTTTTAATCGTGCCTTCGTTCCCGCAACGCAAGGTGTACCGATGCGCGCATTCCTGCTCGCCGCCGTGCTGACGGTTGCCGCATTTCCCGTCATGGCCAAGAAACTCACCATCGAACGCATCTACGACGGCGGCAGCCTGTCCGGCGCCACCGTGCGTGGCCTGAAGGTCTCGCCGGACGGCAAACGCGTCACTTTCCTGCGCGCCAAGGCGGACGATCAGCACACCTTCGATCTGTGGGAATACAACCTTGCCGACCAGCGCATGCACATGCTGGTCGACTCGCGCACGCTGGGTGGCGATCAGCACCTGTCCGACGCCGAGAAGGCGCGCCGCGAACGCGAGCGCACCGCCGGCCTGCACGGCATTCTCGATTACCAGTGGTCGCCGGACGGCAGCAAGCTGCTGATTCCGGTCGCCGGCACACTGTATCTGTACGACCTGTCCGCACCAGCGGACAAGGCAGTGACCAAGCTCGACACCGGCGGCGACGCCATCGACCCGAAGATCTCGCCCAAGGGCCACTATGTCTCCTACGTGCGCGACCAGAACCTGTGGGTGATCGATCTGGCCAACGGCCAGAGCACACAGCTTACCCAGGACGGCGGCGGCACCGTGCACAACGGCGAGGCCGAGTTCGTGGCGCAGGAGGAGATGGCGCGCAGCACCGGTTACTGGTGGGCGCCGGACGACTCATCCATCGCCTACGAGCGCTACGATGCGGCGCCGGTGCCGGTCACGCAGCGCATGGAGATCTATGCCGACCACACCGCGATGGTCGATCAGCGCTATCCGTTCGCCGGAGATCCCAATGTCACCGTGAAGCTGGGCCTGGTCTCGCCCAAGGGCGGCGCGACGCGCTGGATCGATCTCGGCGACGACCCGGACAGCTACCTCACACGCGTGAACTGGCTGCCCGACGCCACGCAGCTGAGCTACCAGTGGATGCCGCGCAGCCAGCAGAAACTGGAACTGCGCCTGGTCGATACCGCCACGCTGAAGCAGCGCGTGCTGCTGACCGAGACCAGTCGCACCTGGATCGACCTGAACGACGATCTGCGCTTCCTGCCCGACGGCCAGAGCTTCATCTGGGGCAGCGACCGCAGCGGCTATCACCATTTGTACCTGTACGGACTGGACGGAACGCTCAAGCACCCCATCAGTGCCGGCGACTGGAATCTCGATGGCCTGCTCGCCGTCGACGAGAAGAAGGGGCTCGTCTACGTCAGCTCCAATCGCGATTTCGTGCCGGACCGCCAGGTCTACGCGTTGAAGCTGGACGGCAGTGACGCCGATGCGCCGCAGCGCATCACCCAACGCGACGGCACGCATCAGGTGAAGTTCGCGCCGGACGGCAGCTTCTACGTCGACACCTTCTCCGACCCCAACACGCCGCCGCAGGTCAGCGTGCATCGCGCCGACGGCAGCTTCGTCACCTGGATCGAGGAGAACAAGCTCGACGAGAACCATCCGTACTGGCCGTACATGGACAGCCATGTCACGCCGGAGTACGGCCACATCAAGGCCCTCGACGGCCAGGACCTGTACTACCGCGTGTACAAACCGCTGAACTTCGATCCGAACAAGAAGTATCCGGTGTTCGACACCTTCTACGGTGGCCCGCATGCGCAGGAGGTCACGCGTGGCTGGGTCGACTACTTCGCCGAGTACATGGCCCAGCAGGGCTTCGTCGTGTTCACCCTGGACAACCGCGGCATGGCGCGGCGCGGGCGCAAATTCAGCGACGCGATCTACCATCAGCTCGGTGTCGCCGAGGTCGAGGACCAGATCGCCGGCATCGACTGGCTCAAGCAGCAGCCCTGGGTCGATGCCAAGCGCATCGGCGTGTTCGGCTGGAGCTACGGCGGCTACATGACGCTGATGATGCTGGCCAAGGATTCGGCCGACCTCGCCGGCGGCGTGGCGGTGGCGCCGGTCACCGACTGGACCCTGTACGACACCTTCTACACCGAACGCTACCTGGGCCGTCCGCAGGACAACGAGGCCGGCTACACGCGCAGCTCGCCGATGGCGTGGCTGGACGGCCTGACCGCGCCGCTGATGCTGGTGCACGGCATGGCCGACGACAACGTGCTGTTCCTCAACTCGACCAAGCTGATGTCGGCGTTGCAGCAGCGCGGCATCCAGTTCGGTCTGATGACCTACCCCGGCGGCAAGCACGGCCTGAACTTGCCCGGTCAGCGCGCGCATGTGTATCACCTGATCGACGATTTCTTCGAGCGCACGGTGAAGGATCGCGATCCAGCAGCCGCGCCGGAACCGACGGCGGCCGAGGTCGACGCTGGCGCGGAATGAGCAGCGATCAGCGCCCTCAAGACCTGAATATCGCGCAGACAGGAAAGTGGCTGTATGGCGATACGGTCTTTCTCCCCGTCGACATCATCGCTTTGGACTACGACTTCTGGTACGAAATCGGCAAGGCAGATGACCAGTTGGAACCGGACGAAACCCCGCAGCAGATGGGTTCCGATGGGTATCTGTACTACGTTCGATTCCGGCGGGCCGGTCACCTCGAAGCACCGACATGGGTGGATTCCGGTGGATACGTGTGCATCCAAGATGCCATGACATATGCCGAATCCAGGGTACCGACATGCATCCACTGGAGCGGTATGGCTTCGCGGGGATAAGGATTTCGCCCCGGCTTCTTGGTTTCTTGGCTGGGCGCTGGCTGCAGGCGCTGGTTAGGACAGATGCCCAATGCCGGCGTCGCCCGGCTCCAGCGCCGGTGCGGGACCGGCGACCGCCAGCAGGGCGCTGGCGTAGGGATCGTGCATGCTGACGGTGGAGACCTCGTCCCAGCCGAACTGCGAGACTTCGCGCAGCCATTCGGCGTCGGGACTGATTTCCTGCAGGCCGAAGCTGTCGTCGTCGCTCTGCAGCAGACGACCGATGTAGCAGACCTCGGCTTCGTCCTCGCTGTCCACGTGCACGCCGATCACCGGCGCGCTTTGGGCGGCCGCCTTGATGACCTGCATCACGTCGTCGAGCGGGAAGTCCAGCGGCTGGCGCGGAGCGATGCCCTTCAGCACCACGGCACGATCGATGAAACGCGCGTGGCGATCGGGCAGCTCCAGTTCGGTGACGTCGCGGTGACGCATCGCGTACAGCCCGTCGTCGCTGATGCCGTCGCCGATCACGTGCAGCAGGAAGAACTCGCGCCCGACGCCGGCGACATAGCCGGAAAAGCTGCCGTGCTCGAGATGGCCGCGCCACAGCCGGATCAGCTGGCGCTGTTGTTGGGCCTGGCGCAGACGGGCGCGCTGGCCCCGGTTCTGCATGCGATGAACGGTTCCCATAGCTGTACGATTGTAGCACCGCACGCGGCGGCGCTCGTTAAAGAATGTAGCGGCTGAGGTCCTCGTCCTCGACCAGGCTTACCAGCGTGTTGTCGACATATTCGGCGTCGATCACGTATTTTTCGCCGCTTTTGTCCGTCGCTTCGTAGGAAATGTTCTCCAGCAGGCGCTCCAGCACGGTGTGCAGACGGCGCGCGCCGATGTTCTCGGTGCGGGCGTTGACCTGGAAGGCGACCTCGGCGAGACGGTCAATGCCGGAGTCCTCGAACACCAGATTCACGCCCTCGGTGTCGAGCAGCGCGACGTATTGCTTGGTCAGCGCGTTGTTCGGCTCGCGCAGGATGCGCTTGAAGTCGTCCACCGACAGCGCCGACAGCTCCACGCGGATCGGCAGACGACCCTGCAGCTCCGGAATCAGGTCCGAGGGCTTGGCCAGCGAGAATGCGCCGGAAGCGATGAACAGCATGTGGTCGGTCTTGATCGGACCGTACTTGGTGGACACGGTCGAGCCTTCGACCAGCGGCAGCAGATCACGCTGAACGCCTTCGCGGCTGACGCCCGATGCGCTGCCGCCGCCGAACTCCGAACGCTGCGCGACCTTGTCGATCTCGTCCAGGAACACGATGCCGTTCTGCTCGGCGGCCTCGACCGCGGCGGCGCGGATCTCTTCCTCGTTGACCAGCTTGCTGGCCTCTTCCTCGATCAGCATCGGGCGCGCGTTGGCGATGGTCAGCTTGCGCTTCTGCGTCTTGCCGCCGCCCATGTTGGCGAACATCTGCTGCAGCTGTTGGCTCATCTCTTCCATGCCCGGCGGCGACATGATCTCGACACCGACGTTCATGCTGACGTCCAGCTCGATCTCGCGATCGTCCAGCGCGCCTTCGCGCAACTGCTTGCGCAGCTTCTGCCGGGTATCGCTCTCGATGGCCGTGGGCGATGCCTGGTCCTGGCTCCAGTCGGTGGGTGCGCTGGTTTGGCGGCGGGGCAGCAGGGCGTCGAGGATACGGTCTTCGGCATGGTCCTCGGCCTGCGTGCGCACCCGCTTGGTGGCTTGTTCGCGGGTCAGCTTGAAGGCCTGGTCGGCGAGATCGCGGATGATCGACTCGACGTCCTTGCCGACGTAGCCGACCTCGGTGAACTTGGTCGCCTCGACCTTCACGAACGGCGCGTTGGCGAGTGTCGCCAGACGCCGCGCGATCTCGGTCTTGCCGACGCCGGTGGGGCCGATCATGAGGATATTCTTCGGCGTCACCTCGTTGCGCATCGCCGGTTCCAGCTGCATGCGCCGCCAGCGGTTGCGCAGGGCGATGGCGACGGCGCGCTTGGCGTCGTTCTGGCCGATGATGTAGCGGTCGAGTTCGTTGACGATTTCGCGGGGAGTCAGTTCGGTCATGGGCTTCTTGCCGGCAGAGCAGTCGGGTACGTCGTAAGAGGGTCGAAGGCGGTCGCGCGCAGGCGATCCCGAATCGGGGACGATCAGGCCTCGGCGCCGATCTCCAGTTCTTCGATCGAAGTGTTGTGGTTGGTGTAGATGCAGATATCTCCGGCGATCTTGAGCGCTTTTTCCACGATCGTGCGCGCATCGAGATCGGAACCTTCCATCAGCGCACGGGCCGCGGCCTGCGCGTAGGGGCCGCCGGAACCGATGGCGATCAGACCATCCTCGGGTTCCAGCACGTCGCCGTTGCCGGAGATCAGCAGGGAGTTGGTGTGGTCGGCCACCGCCAGCATCGCCTCGAGCTTGCCCAGGCGGCGGTCGGTGCGCCATTCCTTGGCCAGTTCCACCGCGGCGCGGGTCAGGTTGTGACCGTGCTTGACCAGCTTGTCCTCGAACAGCTCGAACAGGGTGAAGGCGTCGGCGGTGGCGCCAGCGAAGCCGGCCAGGATCATGCCGTCCTTGCCCAGGCGGCGGATCTTGCGCGCGTTGGCCTTCATCACCGTATTGCCGAGCGTCACCTGGCCGTCGCCGCCGATGACGACTTTGCCGTGGCGGCGGACGGAGACGATGGTGGTGGCGTGGAAACTATCCATGGACAAGCCGTTTCGTATCTGGGGAGAAACGAAACATGGGTTGTCGCCGGGCATTTCCAAGGGTGACTTCCGGCGCAGACGCGTCGGTGGGTCGGATGATTCAGGAATCGCCGTGCTTGCGCTTGGCGCGTGGATGCGCGGCATCGTAGACCTTGGCCAGGTGCTGGAAGTCCAGATGCGTGTAGATCTGCGTGGTGGCGATGTCGGCGTGGCCGAGCAGTTCCTGCACTGCGCGCAGCTCGCCGGACGATTCCAGCAGATGGCTGGCACAGGAATGGCGCAGCAGATGCGGGTGGATGCGCTGGGCCAGACCGCGTTCCAGCGCCAGCTTCTGCATCCGTGCCTGGATCGTGCGTGGGCTGATACGCGCGCCCTTGCGTCCGCGAAAGACCGGACTCTCGGGTGCGTCGTCGAGGCTGTCGCGCAGATCCTTCAGCGCGCGGATGGCGTGGCGGCCGACCGGCACGATACGGGTCTTGTTGCCTTTGCCTAGTACGCGCACCAGGCCGTCGTCGAGGTCCAGGTCGCGCCAGTTCAGGCCGACCAGTTCGGACAGACGCAGGCCCGAGGAATAGAACAGCTCCAGTATGGCGCGGTCGCGCAAGCCCTGCGGTCCTTCGATGGGCGTCTCCACCAGTTGCGTGGCGTCGTCCGTGTCCAGCACCTGCGGCAGCTTGCGGCGGGTCTTGGGACCGCGCACGCCGGCGCTGGGATCGTGTTCCAGCATGCCCTCGCGAATCAGTTGGCGAAACAGACTGCGGCACGAGGACAGCAGGCGTTGCAGACTGGTCGGCGACAGGCCCTTGCGATGCTCGGTGGCGACGAAGGTGCGCATGCGGTCGGGCGTCAGCGCGCCGAAGTCGTCGATGTCGCGGTCGCGCATCCAGGCCAGCAGCTTGTCGGTGTCGCGACGGTAGGCGGACAGCGTGTGCGGCGACGGCGCCCGCTCGATGCGCAGGCGTTCCAGCCAGGCGTGCACCTGTTCGGCCGGCCGCGGCATGTCTTCAGTCCGCGTAGCGCTGGATGGCGGCGGTGACGCTTTCGGCGATCAGCTTCAGGAACACCGCGCCCATGCCGGGATGGAAGCGGTTGGCGTCGTGGCTGCCGATGGCCAGCATGCCGTGTTCGCCCAGGCGCATCAGCGCCGCCGATTGCACGCTGTCGGCCTGTTCGCCGAACAGGTACTCCAGCTTGTCCGCAGCCAGCCGGCCGACCATCGGGTCCTTGCGCGCGAAGAATTCGGCGAAGGCCGGCAGGGCGTCGGCGCCGCCGGTCTCGACACGCAGCCAGTCGGCTTCCGGCAGATCCTCGTGCGCACGAAGCAGCACCAGACGCACCAGGTCGGTGTCGAAATCCTCGGTCAGGCCGGCGACCACGCTGCGCACGCTCTCGGCCAGGCTGTCGGCGCGCACCAGACCCAGAGTCAGCGAATGCACGCGGACCATCAGCTGCTCGTTCTCGGCGGCGATCTCGATCAGGTCGGCCAGACGGCGCTCCAGATCACGGTTCTTGTCGCGCAGCACGTCCAGCTGGTAGCTGGCCAGCGAGGCCGCCGGACCGTGCTCGCGCGGCACCGTCAGGCTCATCGCCAGGTCGGGGAAATCCTTGAGGAATTGGGGGTGTTTGCGCAGGTATTCGGCGATGTCCATCGCCTGTAAGCCGTCTTTGAGGGTCATTTCGGCCATGTCGTGCTCCGCGTTGGCGTGCGGCAAGTGTGCGACGTTCGTGCGGCATCGAACAAGTCGCGCGGCAAATTCATTCGGGCCGTGTGCACTTTCCCTCGAACACGAAGGCAGCTGGCCCGGTCATCCACAGGGTGTGGCCGGGGCCGTTCCAGGCGATCTGCAGTGGTCCGCCGGGCAGGCGCACTTCGACCTCGCGGCCGACGCGGCCCTGTGCATGCAGCACGGCCATGGCGGCGCATGCGCCGGTGCCGCAGGCCTGGGTCCAGCCGCTGCCACGCTCGTGCACGCGAAGCCGGATGTGGGCCATGTCTAGCACCGTGGCGAAGCCGGCGTTGCAGCCTTCGGCGAAACGCGGGTGAGCGGTGAGCTGCGGGCCAAGCCGCTCCAGCGATGGCGCGTGCAGGTCGTCGACTTCGACCACCGCGTGCGGATTGCCCATCGAGACCACGCCGACGGAGAGCGACGCGTCGTCCAGTTCGATCGGGTAGCGTTCGGCGCGCTGCGGTGTGTCGAACGGTATCGCGCCGGGCTCGAATTGCGGTTCGCCCATGTCGACGGCCGCGGTCAGCGCATCGATCAGTCGCACGGTGACCGGGCCGGAGGGGCTGCGCAGGCGGACCGTTTCGTCGAGATCGAGCAGCCCCTCGCGATGCAGCCATGCGGCCACGCAGCGCACGCCGTTGCCGCACTGGCCCACGGCCTCGCCGTCGCGGTTCCAGATGCCGTAGGCGTAGCGGCAGTCATCGTGTTCGGCGGCGTTCTCGATGCTGAGCAGTTGATCGAAGCCGATGCCGGTATGGCGATGACCGAGCGCACGGATGTCTTGCGTCGACAACGGCATCGGCCGCTGCCGGCAATCGAGCACGACGAAGTCGTTGCCGAGGCCGTGCATCTTGGTGAAGGACAGCTGCATGCCGCCTCAGTCGTCGTCGGTCGCAGTGCTGGCCGCCGAAGCCGGCTGCGCGGCGCTGGCGGGTGCAGCCGGAGCTACGGATGTGGCGGCAGCGGTCGGAGCGACCGCGGCGGCAGGCGGGTGCGGCCGGTACAGCGGTCCCTTGTTGCCGCAGGCGGAGAGCAGGCACAGCGTGCCGGAAGCGAGCATGAACAGCAGTGAACGCATGGACGATTTTCCTCGGAATCCGCGACCAGTATACGCGTCGCACAACCGTTCCATGGGTATGATGAGCGTCGATCTGTCGCCCGGAACCGTCGCGTGAACTGGACCCAGATGCTGCAATGGCCTGCCACGCTGCTGCTGATCGCAGCCGGCGTGTTGTTGCTTCTGACCATCGGCCATGGCGTGTCCTGCCGTCGCCGATGGCGCGAGGGACGCCGCGCGGCGGCGGCGTGGCGTGCGCTGCTGCTGTTGCTGTTCTTTGTTCTGGCACTGCTGGCCACGGGAGGCGGACTGGCGCTGCGCGGCTACCGCGTGCTGGGCCAGGAAACGCCGGTGGCGACCATCGTCGCGCATCGCGAATCGCCGCAGTTCTGGCATCTGTCCGTGAAACGTCCGGACGGCGAGACCGAAACCCTGCCGCTCAACGGCGACGATTTCCGGCTCGAAGCCGTGGTGGTGAAATGGCAGATGCCGGCGGTACTGTCCGGCGCGCCGCCGCTGTACCGGCTGGACCGCTTGTCCGGTCGCTACGACGACATCGGCCAGGCACGCGAGGCGCGCTCGACCATCATCGACCTGAACCAGGCCGGCGCGCTGGACCTGTTCAATCTGCGCCGGCAGTACCCGGACTACCTGCCGATGGTCGACACCGTATTCGGCAGCGGGGTGTACCTGCCGCTGGTCGATGGTGGCGTCTATCACATCAGTCTGATGGCGACCGGCGCGCTGGTTGCGCGGCCGGATGCGGCGACGCGGATGCGGCTTCGAAGTGGACGTTAGAGCATGTCTATGTGCACTGAAGATTTTATTTTGTATGATTGGTTATATTAATAAGTGGTTTTACATAAAAGTGCTTATGGGGGCTTTAAGTTACAACTGAGGTGTAAAATGAAATTTTGCTATCTCGATGAAAGTGGGACCGGAGGTCAACCAGTTGCAGTGATGGTTGGCGTAATCGCTGACGCCCAACGAATGCACCTTACCAAAGCAGCTTGGTCAGAACTTTTAACCGAATTATCGAAGCTTGTTGGCCAAGAGCTTCAAGAATTTCATGCTCACCGTTTCTACAGTGGATCGGGGGTTTGGAAAGAGCTGGATGGAGAGGAAAGATCAAGCCTGATTGCTGCCATAATAAAATGGATGAAGGCAAGAAAGCATAAAATTGTATATTCTGCTATCGATCAGGCTGTATTCAAGAAAAAAGTTTCAGAAATTTCTGAATTGAAAGGTATGTCGATCTGGAAAACACTTGCCTTGCACTCAGTGCTTGCGATTCAGCGTTCACAGCAAGCAGAGTCTAAAAATAAAGGAAATACCGTTTTAGTTTTTGATGAGGCGGTTAAAGAAAAACAGAGGTTCACGAAGATATTGCTTTCGCCCCCGGATTGGACGGATGAATACTACAGCCGCAAAAGGAAGCAGGCACAATTAGATCAAATTGTTGATGTGCCACACTTTGTGGATTCAAAGCTTGTTCCTTTGGTTCAGGTTGCGGATCTTTATGCATTTCTTTTGCGCCGTTACTTTTCTCTATCATCAGGTCTTGAGGGTGAAAAATATAGAGGTGAGTCGGAGAAGGTTGCTGTATGGGCGAGGGAAATTCTTAATCAAACAGTTGGTAGTGCTCATATATTCCCAAAAATTGGAGTGGGAAAGGCAGCTAAGATTTTCTTGCAAATGTGCCCACAATGTCACAATTGAGTATATCCTCAAACTGGGTTATTCATCGATGGTTTTGTGCGATTAGCTCCCCCTTAAATGTTAATTATAGCGTTAAATTAAGAAGTTTTAGTGTGTGATTCATTCGAGTGATTTTTCGTACAGGATCGCATTAGCACCATCCTCGTAGTACCTCGCGCGCTGTCCGTGCCGTCGGTAACCGCTTCGTTCGTACAGCGCCCGCGCGGCGGCATTGTCGTCGCGTACTTCCAGCCGCACCCGATCGCAGCCTCGTTGGCCTGCATGCTGCTCTACCGCATTCAGCAGCAGGCGACCGATCCCCTGGCCGCGAGCGGCCGCGTCGATGGCCAGCGAGTACAGTCGTGCCGCTCGGCTGGTGCGGCGAAACAGCACCAAGGCTGAACCGATCAGCTGATGCTCGCGAGACGCGGTCAGGATGCAGGCCGTGGCGCTTCGCAGATGCCGACGATACTGCCGGCGGCTGAGCCGATCGCCGTTGAAGCTGCGTTCCTCCAGCGCCAGCAGGGCGTCGAGATCGGTGTCCAGCGCGGGGCGGATTTGAACGGGCGGCGTCGGTTCGGACATGGGCGAACTCTACGCGGGTCGGGTGACTGCGCCCAGCATCTTGAACGGGTGCTGTCGGAGCGCGATGTGCCCTCTTGCGTGCGTCTGCGGTCCTGCCACACTTCGCGAAATGGCCGCATCCGCGGCTGGCGACCGGATCGCGCCCGATGCCCTCCGGCGCGTGGACATGGCGAGGTTGCATGAGCCGGCTGGTGATTGTCGTCGAGAACCCCTCGGACTGGGGGGCGTACTACCCGTCCACGCAAGTGGTCGCTGCGCGCGATTATCTGCGCGAACCGCCGGAAAGCGGCGAACGCACGCACGTCATCAACCTCTGCCGCAGCTACAAGTACCTCGGCAATGGTTACTACGTGTCGCTGCTGGCCGAGGCGCGCGGGCACCGTGTGATTCCGTCAGTGCGCACCATCAACGGACTGCGCCGGCGCGCGCTGTACGGTCTGGACATCGAGGATCTGAACCAGAAGCTGGCACAGGTGCTCAAGGGTCGCGAGCGCGACAGTACCGACTTCGGCATCCTGGTCTACTTCGGCCAGACCGCGCATCCACTGCTACAGGACCTGGCGAGGCAGGTATTCGAGCTGTTCCCCTGTCCCCTGCTGCGCATCGAGTTCCGCCGCGAGCGTGCCTGGCAGATCGGCGCGATCCGCCCGGTCGGCCTGCACACGCTGGACGATGCGCAGGAGGACGCCTTTGCGCAGGCGCTGGACCACTTCGCCACCAAACTGTGGCGCAAGCCGCGTGCGCGGCGCCGCTACCGCTACGACATCGCCATGCTGGTGAACCCGGACGAGGCCATGCCGCCGTCCAACCGCGGCGCGCAGAAGGCGTTCATCGCGGCCGGCAAGCAGCTCGGCGTGGAGGTCGATCCGATCAGCCCGAACGACTACGCCCGGCTGGCCGAGTACGACGGCCTGTTCATCCGCGAGACCACGGCTATCGACCATCACACCTATCGCTTCGCGCACCGCGCCGAGCAGGAGGGCATGGTGGTGATCGACGACCCGGCGTCGATCCTGCGCTGCACCAACAAGATCTTCCTGCACGACCTGCTGGTCTCGCGCAAGCTGGCTGTGCCCAGTACCGAGATCCTGTACCGCGACGATCCGGATTCACTCGATGCGTTGCCGGACAAGCTCGGCTTTCCGATCGTGCTGAAGATCCCCGATGGCGCGTTCTCGCGCGGCGTGGTCAAGGTCGAGACGGTCGAGGCGCTGAAAAAGACGGTGGCCGAACTGTTCGCGCACAGTGCGCTGCTGATCGCGCAGCAATACCTGTACACCGAATTCGACTGGCGTATCGGCGTGCTCAACCGCGAACCGCTGTACGCCTGCCAGTACTTCATGTCGCGCGGCCATTGGCAGATCTACAACCACGGCGGCACCGGGCCGAAGTCCGGCGGTTTCCGCACCCTGCCGGTACGCGAGGCGCCCAGCGACGTGGTGCGTCTGGCGGTGAAGGCGGCCAACGCGATTGGCGACGGGCTGTACGGCGTCGACCTGAAGCAGACGGCCGAACGCGCGGTGGTCATCGAGGTCAACGACAATCCGTCGATCGACGCGGGTGTCGAGGACGCCTACCTCGGCGATGACCTGTATCGCCGCATCATCCAGGAATTCGTGCGACGGCTGGAGCGCAAGCGGCTGGGCGTCACCGACTGACCGGTTCGGACGGGCAGCCGCGATCTCGCAGGCTGCCCGTCGTTGCAATCAATGCGGTCGGCGCAGCCGACGATTGCGCGCCGGCGCCAGCAGACGCAGAGGCAGGCGAGGCTGGAGCGCGATCAGCAGACAGGCCGGGGCGCCGATCAGCCAGAACAGTGTGCTGAAGCCGAGCACGCGATTGGGCCAAGCCAGCGGTGTGCACAGCAGAAGCAGGCCGCAGGCCATCCAGATCAGGGCAATCAGGGCGCGCGCGCGGCGCGGGGTGATGGGTGTATGCATGGCGGTTTCTCCTCCTTGCCACACAGCCTGCCCGGGACGCTTCTCACGGTCTGCGACAGCAGCGCATCCGTTGCTCCGTGTGCCGCGTATCTGCAAGCAGGCCCATCGCAAGGGAGATTCCCGCATGCGCATCCGATCCGTCCCCACCCTGCTTGCACTGACAGCGCTGATGGCGCTGGCCGGCTGCGCCTCGCAGCCTGCACAGATGCCCAGAACCGTCGCCCACGTCGACCTGGACCGTTACATGGGCACCTGGCACGTCATCGCCAACATTCCCAATTTCCTGGAGAAGGGCAAAGTTGCCACGGCCGACGAGTACCATCGTCGCAAGGATGGCGACATCGCCATTACCTACCATTTCCGCAAGGGCTTCGATCGCGCGCCGGACGCCTGGCACGGTAAGGGCTGGCTGCCCGACCCCAAGGACGCCGCGCACTGGAAGGTGCGTATCATCTGGCCGTTCGTATCCGACTACCTGATCCTGGCGCTGGACCCGCAGTACCGCTACGTCATGGTCGGCGTGCCCGACCGCGACCTGCTGTGGATCATGGCGCGCGGCACGACGATGCCGGACGATGTCTACCGGCAGTATGTCGAGCAGGCCCGCGCGCAGGGGTTCCCGGTCGATCAGCTCAAGCGGGTGCCGCAGACCGCGGCGCAGGTCGGTCGACCCGGTTACCAGTAAGACTGGCTACAATTGGCGCAGTCGATCTCGCAAGCAGGGGCACGCATGAGCGAAACCGCATCGCGCTACGCCGTCTTCGGCCATCCCGTCGCACATTCGTTGTCGCCGCGGATTCATCAGACTTTCGCGCGGCAATTCGGTATCGCGCTCGAGTACGAGACGATCGATGTCGCGCCGGACGATTTCGCCAACGCCGTGCGTGACTTTTTCGCCGGCGGCGGCGCGGGCGCCAATGTCACAGTGCCGCACAAGCACGCCGCGCTGGCGCTGGCCGACACGCATAGCGAAGCCGCCGCGCGTTCCGGCGCGGCCAACGTGCTGACCCCGCAGGCCGATGGCGGCCTGGCCGCGCACAACAACGACGGCGTGGGCATGGTGCGCGATCTGACCGAGCGTCATCGTCTGGACCTGCGCGGTCACGACACATTGCTGCTGGGCGCGGGCGGCGCGGCGCAGGGCGTGGCCTGGGCGCTGCTCGACGCCGGCGTCGATACACTGACCATCGTCAACCGCAGCGCCGAGCGCGCCGAGGCACTGGCCGACCGCCTCGGCGAACCGGCGCGCGCGCATGCCCGCTACTGGAACGACCTGGCTTCCATCGGCAGCTTCGATCTCATCGTCAACGCCACGTCGGCGGGTGTCCAGGGCCAGGCGCTGGATCTTCCGTTTGCGATCGTCGGTGCGCGCGCGCTGTGCTACGACCTGTCCTACGGCCAGGCCGCGACGCCGTTCCTGTCCTGGGCGCGCGCGGCCGGTGCGCGCTTCGCGCTGGACGGTCTGGGCATGCTGGTCGAGACCGCCGCCGACAGTTTCGCGCTGTGGCATGGCAAGCGGCCGGACGCCGACCCGGTCTACGACGCGCTGCGCGCGGACGGGGTCTGAACACGTCGTGGATTGCCGTTCCGGGTGCGGCGCGTGCTGCATCGCGCCGTCCATCTCCAGCCCGATCCCCGGCATGCCGCATGGCAAGCCGGCGGGCATCCCCTGCGTGCAGCTGACCGACGACTACCGCTGCGCACTGTTCGGCGACCCGCGTCGTCCGGCGGTGTGCCGGAATCTGCGGCCGGAGCCGACGATGTGCGGCAGTCATCGCGACGAGGCGCTGGCGTACTTGACCGACCTGGAGCAGCGCACCGCCTGATCTGTGCAGTGCATGGCCGTTCGGACGCGTCGAACGGCTGAGCCATCCCCGCGCAATCTTCGCGCAACATGCCCGCCCTACCATCGCCGCGCACCGCACGAGGTGTCTCCGTGACGGAGACACCTCGTCCCCCGTTTTCCCCTCGCAGCGAATATCCATGTCCGACCTCTGCCGAATCCGTCGCATGCGCGGCCGTGCCGCGTTTCCCCTGCTTTCCCTGCTCGTGATCGTGCTCGCGGCCGCTGGCGTGCTGACGCATCGCTGGATGCAGCGCAAGGCCGCCGAGCGTGCGGCGTCGAAGGGTCCGGCCGTCGCGTCCAGCGCACCGCGGCAAGAAGTGGCGGTCACCGCGATGGGCCATGCGCAGCTGCTCGCGGCCGCGCGCCGTGCGTTGGCCGAGCATCGTCTGCTTGCGCCCGAGGGCGATAATGCCTTCGCCTACTATCTGGAGGCGCGCAAGCGTCAGCCGCACAATCGTGTCGTGTCCTCGGCGTTGCGCGAGTTGTTTCCGTTCGCCGTGGAATCGGCCGAGCAGAGCATCAACGCGGGCCGCTTCGACGAGGCCGAACGCGAGATCGCCCTGCTCGATCGCGCCGATCCCACGAACTATTCGCTGAACATCCTGCGCGCCAAGCTGGATGCGCAGCGCAAGCTGGCGCAGACGCCTCCGCCCGCTGCGCACGGACGTTCGAAGCCGGAGGGATCGCGCGTCGCGACGACTACGGCGACGGCTCCGTCGGACGCGCCGTCGCAGACCCCGCCTCCGCCCGCACAAGCGTCCGCGCCCGCCGTCGAGCCGAAACCGGCGGCGCCCGCGCCGCAAATGGCCCAGGCAGCCCCGGTCGCGCCGACCGAGGCGCCGGTACAGCGCACGCCGCCGCTGCTGTTGCGCCGGGTACAGCCGGCCTATCCTGTCGCGGCGCGTCGCGCGCATCGTCAGGGCTGGGTCGATGTCGGCTACACGGTTGACGCCGAGGGTCATGTCGTCGACGCGCACGTGGTCGCGGCCCGACCGCGCCACATCTTCGACGTTGCCGCGCTCAACGCGGTGCGCTACTGGGAATACAAGCCGGCCCTGCGCGACGGCAAGGCCGTCGCGCAGGCGGTGCAGAGCCGCATCCTGTTTCGCCTGTAGAAACGCGTCGACGTCCCGGCGGTGCGTGGCCGCAGGGAGACGCGGCGGTCAGGGCGTCTTTGCCGGAAAGCGTCCGGCGTCGACGTCCTCGATGAACCGGATCACGCCGTCCATGTAGATCTTCTGGTCGTCGTACATCGCCAGATGGCTGCCGTGCGGGCAGTACAGATCGCCCGTGCTGCACCCGCTCGGCCATCCGCTGCATGGCCTTCGGGTCCATCGTGCCGTAGCGCGCGCCGATGGTCAGTGTGGGTACGGCGATGTCTTTGAGCCGCGGGCGGACGTCCCAGTGCTCCAGGCGGCCGCTCAGGCCCATCTCGCTGGGACCTTGCATGAGCGTGTAGAGGGTCTCATTGGCGTGCTTGAGCGCGCGCATCACCGGATCGGGCCACTGTTGCGGTGGCATGCGCAGGACGTGCTTGACGTAGAAGTGCGACATCAGCAGGTCCATGTATTTCGGATCGTGGGTCTTGCCGGCCTTCTCCAGCTTCAGGATCTCGGCCAGTGCTTTCGGGTCCATCTGCGGCATCAGCACCTTGTGCGCGTAGGCGTCGTAGGCCGGCGCGCTGGCCATCATGTTGGAGATGATGAGGCCCTTCAGGTGCTGTGGATACTTCAGGGCGTACTCCAGCGCCAGGATGCCGCCCCAGGAATGGCCGTAGAGATAGAAGTTGTCGCGATTCAGGCCCAGCGCCTTGCGCACTTGCTCGACTTCGTCGACGAAGCGCGGCAGCGTCCACAGCTTGGTGTCCTCGGGCTGGTCGCTGTAGAACGAACCGAGCTGGTCGTAGTAGTAGTACTGGATGCCCGCGCCCGGGAAGTAGCTGTCGAAGGCTTCCAGGTACTCGTGCGTCATGCCCGGCCCGCCGTGCAGCAGCAGTACCTTGATCCGCGGGTTGTTTCCGACGCGCTTGGTCCACACGCGGAAGGTGCCGTCGGGCGTGGTGATCGGGATCATCTTCACGCCGCCGCTGAAGGCGTCGGGGTAGCCGCTGTGATCGTAGTAGCTGGCGGGCGGCGCCTGGGTCGGCGTTTGTGCGCGCACCGGAACGGCGATGAACAGGAACGCGGCGGCCAGCACGGCCGTGCGAGCAAGAACGACGAGTCGTTGCATGAGCTCTCTCCCCGAGTGCGTGTGTCCGCATCCTACGCCGCCCGATGGCGTGGCGCGAGTGGATGCGTCACTCCAGGTAGCGGTCTTTGAGCGTCACGTAGTGCGCGGCCGAGTAGTGCAGTTGCTCGATGGCTTCGGCGTCCAGCGTGCGCACATGGCGGGCCGGATTGCCCAGCCACAGTTCGCCCTCGCCCACGACCTTGCCCGGCGGCACCAGCGCCCCGGCGCCGACGAAGGCATGGCGTTTCACCACCGCGCCGTCGAGCACCGTGGCGTGCATGCCGATCAGGCAGGCATCCTCGATCGTGCAGGCGTGGATCACGGCGCCGTGGCCGATCGTGACGTCGGCGCCGATCACGCAGGGAAAACCGCCCGGCGTGAACGGACCATCGTGGGTGACGTGGACGATGGCGCCGTCCTGGATGTTGCTGCGCGCGCCGACGCGGATGGCGTTGACGTCGCCGCGCAGCACCGCGCCCGGCCAGATCGACACGTCGTCGCCCAGCTGTACGTCGCCGATGACCGTGGCGGCCGAGTCGACGTACACGCGTTCGCCCAGCACGGGCCGTTGGTTCTGATAGCTGCGTAGGGGGTTCATGCGCGCAGTGTAGCGAGTCAGCCGATCGGTTCGGACAGTGCCTGCAGCGTGGCGCGGTAGCCGGCCTCGACCGCGCGGTCGAAGGATTTGAAGTCCAGCAGGCCGATACTTTCCAGGTGCGGCGCGATCACGCGGGTGGCCAGTTCGCGACGCTGGTTGGCCATGGTTTCCGCATTGACCATGCCCGAGCGCAGCAGGATGGAGCCCATGCACGGGTACAGGTCGCGTTGCATCCACTGCCGCCAGATGCCGGGTTGCCAGTCGCGGTCGACGGCGCTGGTCAGCACGTCGTCGGCGCGGATGTCGCAGGCGACGATGGTGGCCATGCCGCGGTCGTACATGACGTCGGTCGGCAGGTTGTTGATGACCGCGCCGTCGACATAGACGTGACCGTCGTGCAGCAGCGGAGGCAGCAGGCCGGGCACCGCGCTGGATGCGCGTAGCCAGCGCCACAGCTTGCCTCCGTGATGCACCGTGGCCATGCCGCGGGTGAGGTCGGACGACACGCAGAAGAACGGCAGTGGCAGATCCTCGATGTCGATGCGGCCGAAGAAGCGCTGCAGCAGCCGCGAGGTGCGCTCGCCACGGCTCAGGGACATCAGCGGCAGGGTCCAGTCGCGCAGCGGCTTGCCGTCGACGAAGGCGCTGCGGTAGTTCGCGCACATGGTCTCGTGGTCCCACTGCATGGCCACGCCGGCGGCGACGATGGCGCCGATGCTGGTGCCGCCGACGCGGTCCACGTCGTAGCCCTGCTCGCGCAGCGCGCGCACCATGCCGATGGCGGCGAAACCGCGCGCGCCGCCGCCGGACAGCACCAGCCCCAGGCTGCGTCGCGCCAGCAGCCGCGCCAGTCGCTCGATGTCGGCCGCGCCGCGCAGATGATGGTGCTGGGACACGCCGTCAATGGCTTCGAGCCAGCCCCGCGCGCGTCCCGGCTCGATCAAGGAGCCGGGGTGCATCAGCAGCAGATGACGCGGACGTTCCAGGTCGGCGTGTCGAAGCAGTTCGGTCCGGTCCGGCCATGCGCTCGGCGCGCGGTCGCTGCGCACCGCCAGCAGCAGCGCGTCGGCCTGGCGGCGACACAGGTCACGCCAGCGTTCGTCACGGCCTTCGTCGACGTAGAGCACGAAGCGCATCTCGCTTTCGCGCTCGGCGAACCACGCCGGTCCGTGATCGCGGCCGAGCGCTTGGTCGATCAACAGGCAGTTGCCGAACGGTAGCAGCGCATGGCGCAGGCGTTCGGCCATGTCGCGCACGGGCACGGAGGCGTCGTGTGGCAGGATTGCGAAGGTACGCGGCAGGATGCGCGGCTCGTCGCCGCCACGGCTGAGCAGGTCGTGCAGGGCCGATTGCGCCGCACCCAGGATCGCCTGCGGATAGCGCTCACTCAGCGCGCGGAAGCTCGCCCGCGACAGACGCAGCAGTTCGGTGTCGCGCAGCGCGCGCACGGTGACCGCGCTGGGCTGGTCCAGCAGCAGGCCGACCGTGCCCAGGGTCTCGCCGCTGCCGGCCACGCCGGCCAGGTGCGGGGAGCCGCCGGCACGCGGTGGACGGAACACGCCGAGGCTTCCCGAGCGCAGCACGTAGAGCGCGTCGGACGGCTCGCCCGCGGCGTACAGCAGTGCGCCGCCGGGCAAGGTCAGCGGCGCCATGTGCTCGGCGACGGAGGCGAGTACGTCGTCCTCCAGTTCGCCGAACACCCGGGTGCGCCGAAGCAGCGTGATCGTGTCGAGGGATCCGGACGCCATGCCGTGCATCGTAGCTTGAATTTCCCGTGCCGCATCACCACGCTTGAATCTCCCTACCGATCCTGTGAATGCGCGCATGACCACCGCCAACCCGCTGCTCGTCGAGTCCGCCCTGCCCGCGTTCGACGCCATCCGCGCCGAACACGTGCTGCCCGCCGTGGAGGCGGTGCTCGCCGAGTACCGCAGCGCCGTCACGGCGATGACGGCGGAGGGCGCTGTACACGATTTCGAGCGCGTGATGCTGGCGCAGGAGCGCCTCGAGCAGCGACTGGGCAAGGTCTGGTCGCCCGTTTCGCACCTGCACTCGGTGGCCGACAGCCCCGCCTTGCGCGAGGCCTACGACGCGGCGCTGGAGAAGATCACCGATTTCTCTGCCGAGCTGGGCCAGAACCGCGCGCTCTACGCCGCGGTGAAGGCGGTGGCCGACGCCGAGGGCGCGACGCTGCCGGCCGATCGCCGTGCGCTGATCGATCATGCCCTGCGCGACTTCAAGCTGTCCGGCGTGGCGCTGGAGGAACCGGCGCGCAGCCGCTTCCGCGCCATCGCCAACGAGTTGTCCAAGCTGGGCACCGGCTTCGCCAACGCGGTGCTCGACGCCACCGACGCCTGGCAGCACCACATCACCGATGAACGCGATCTGGCCGGCATCCCGGCATCCGGTCGCGCGGTGCTGCGGCAGTACGCAAAGGAACAGGATCTGGACGGCTATCTGGTCACGCTGAAGCAGCCGGCGGTGCACGCCGTGATGACCTATGCCGAGGACCGTTTACTGCGCGAGAAGGTCTACTGGGCCTATCAGACACGCGCTTCCGACCAGGGTCCGGATGCCGGCAAATACGACAACTCCGAGCGTATCGAGCGCCTGGTGGCGCTGCGTCACGAGGCCGCGCAGCTGCTCGAATTCGCCAACGCCGCCGAGGAATCGCTGGCGACCAAGATGGCCGAGTCGACACAGACCGTGCTCGACTTCCTCGCCGACCTGGCCGCGCGCGCCAAGCCCGTCGCGCGCAAGGAGCTGGATGCGCTGCGCGCCTTCGCCGCCGAGCGTCTGGATCTGGCCAACCTGGAACCGTGGGACGCCGGCTATGCGTCCGAGAAGCTGCGCCAGGAGCGTTACGCGCTGGACGAGGAGCAGATCAAGCCGTACTTCCCGCTGCCGTCGGTCATCGACGGCCTGTTCGCGGTCACCCAGAAGCTCTACGGCATCGAGCTGAAGCCGCGTGAAGACGTCGCCACCTGGCACGCCGACGCGCGCTACTACGATGTGCTCGATGCCGACGGCCGTGTCTTCGCCGGCGTCTACATGGATCTCTACGCCCGCTCGGGCAAACGCGGCGGCGCGTGGATGGACGTGTGCCGTTCGCGCTTCCGCGATGGCGAGGCGCTGCAGCTGCCGGTCGCCTACCTGACCTGCAACTTCGCCCCGCCGACTGAGCATGCACCGGCGCTGCTGACCCACGACGACGTGCTGACGCTGTTCCACGAATTCGGCCACGGCCTGCATCACCTGCTGACCGAGGTGGACCTGCCATCCGTCGGCGGCATCGATGGCGTCGAGTGGGACGCCGTCGAACTGCCCAGCCAGTTCATGGAGAACTTCGCCTGGAACCGCGAGGCGCTGGACCTGTTCGCCAGGCACTACCAGACCGGCGAGCGCCTGCCCGACGAGCTGTTCCAGCGCATGCTCGACGCGCGTCACTTCCATGCCGGTCTGTTCCTGGTGCGGCAGCTGGAATTCGGCCTGTTCGATTTCCACCTGCACCTGGACTACGACCCCGAGCGCGGCGCGCGCCCGATGGCGGTGCTGGAAGACGTGCGCCGTCAGGTCGCCGTGCTGCATCCGCCGGCGTGGCAGCGCTTCCCGCATGCCTTCACGCACATCTTCGCGGGCGGCTACGCGGCCGGCTACTACAGCTATCTGTGGGCCGAGGTGCTGTCGGCCGACGCCTTCGAGCGCTTCGAGCAGGCCGGTGTGATCGACCGCGCCACCGGCGAAGCCTTTCGCCGCGAAATTCTCGCCGTCGGCGCCACGCGTCCGGCGCTGGAGAGCTTCGTCGCCTTCCGCGGTCGAGCACCGGAACCGACCGCGCTGCTGCGCAGCTACGGACTGGCCGCCTGAGACGCGTCCCGCTCGGCAAGGCCGTACAATGCACGCATGAAAATCGCTTCCTGGAACGTCAATTCACTGAAGGTTCGCCTGCCCCATCTGGAGCAGTGGCTGGCCGAGTCCAAGCCCGACGTCGTCGCGCTGCAGGAGACCAAGCTCACCGACGACAAGTTTCCCGTCGACGAGATCAAGGCGATGGGCTACGAGGTCGCTTTCTCTGGGCAGAAGACCTACAACGGCGTCGCCGTGCTGTCGCGCGAGCCGCTGACCGAGATCGTCACCGATCCGCCCAACCTCACCGATGAACAGCGGCGCATCCTCGCCGTCACCGTCGGCGACGTGCGCGTGGTCAATCTGTACGTGGTCAACGGCAGGGCCGTCGGCGACGAGAAGTACGACTACAAGCTCGACTGGCTGTCGCGCATGCGCGATTTCCTCGAAGGCGAGCTGGCGCGTCATCCGAAGCTGGTGGTGCTGGGTGATTTCAACATCGCGCCGGACGATCGCGACGTGCACGACCCCGAATCCTGGCACGAGAAGATCCTGTGTTCGAAGCCCGAGCGTGACGCGCTGAAGGCGATCACCGACCTGGGCCTGACCGACAGCTTCCGCCTGTTCGAGGACGGCGACGGCCATTTCAGCTGGTGGGACTACCGCCAGGCCGCGTTCCGGCGCAACATGGGGCTGCGTATCGATCTGATTCTGATCAGCGACGCGCTGAAGGCCGCCGCCCGCGCCGCCGCCATCGAGCGCACGCCGCGCACCTGGGAACGGCCTTCGGATCACACGCCGGTGACGCTGGAGCTGGAGGACCGATGAGAACCACCGACTGGCCAAGCTCGCTCACGAACACCGAACTCGACGAGCTCGACACCTTCCTGCGCACCGCGGCCAAGGAGGGCGATCTGCTGCTGGACGGTGTGCACGGCCTGCTCACGGCGCTGATCGTCGGCCCGGAACCGGCGCCGCCGGACGAGTGGCTGCCCGAGGTCCTGCATGCGCCGTTCGCCGATCCGCAGCAGGGCGAGCGCGTGCTGGCGTTGCTGGCCAAGCTCAACGATTCCATTGGCGCCGAGCTGGACGTGGACGCCTACGAGCCGATCCTTGGCGAACTGGAGGATATCGAGGGCCCGACACTGAGCGCCGCCGGCTGGTGTGAGGGCTTCAGTCGCGGCATCGACCTGCGCGCCGGCTTCTGGGAGCACCGCCTGGCCGAGGACGTCGAACTGATCGAGCTGCTCGGCCCGATCATGGCGCTGGCCGTCGACGAAGGCGTGCTGGCCAGCGACGCCGAGTTCGAGAAGCTTTCTGACGAAGAGTACGAAGCCTGCCTGCAGCGCCTGCCCGAGGTGCTGCTGTCCGTGGCCCGCTACTGGCACGAAAAGGCTCCGAGCGAGGACGAGCGCCGCGCCGCGCACGAACGCCAGCCGGAAGAGGCGCGCACTGAAAACAAGCCGCCGCGCCAGCGGGATGGTCATTCCCTGCACTGATCGGTCGTTCTGTTTCACGCACAAAGCTGATTGCGCTCATTGAATTGGTCTTGGATCGCGAACAATGCGTTCGAGGTCCGGGGACTGGTGTTGGCGTGCCACCGGGCGCATCTTGTGCGGCAACGACGTTCCATCAGGAGCCACACATGACCACTCGTACCATCAAGCAACGTGTTCGCGGTCGCCCGACTTCCGACGGCGCCGGCGTCAAGCTGACCCGCGTGATCGGCCAGCCGACGCTGGAGATGCTCGATCCGTTCCTGTTGCTGGACGAATTCGGTTCGGACGCGGCCGACGACTACATCGCCGGTTTTCCGGAGCATCCGCATCGCGGTTTCGAGACCGTCACCTACATGCTCGACGGGCGCATGCGCCACGGCGACAACCAGGGCAACAGCGGCCTGCTCGAATCGGGCAGCGTGCAGTGGATGACGGCCGGGCGCGGCATCGTGCATTCGGAGATGCCCGAGCAGGAAGAAGGCCTGATGCGCGGCTTCCAGCTGTGGGTGAATCTGCCGGCCAAGGACAAGATGACCGCGCCGCGCTACCAGGACATCGCGCCGGAGAAGATCCCCGAGGTCGAGCCGGCCGCGGGCGTGAAGGTGCGCGTGGTGGCCGGTCGTTTCGCGGAGGTCGATGGCCCGGTGAATGGCATCGCGACCCAGCCGCTGTACCTGGACATCGCGCTCGAAGCCGGCGCGTCGCTGACCGTGCCGGTGCCGGCCGGGCACAACGCGTTCGCCTACGTGTTCGAAGGCAGCGGCGTGCAGGTGGCCGACGAGCGTCTGGACCGCAGCGAACTGGCGGTGCTCAACGACGGCGACGCGGTCGTGCTGACCGCCGGCGACGAGGCGGCCCGCGTGCTGCTGGTGGCCGGCAAGCCGTTGCGCGAACCGGTGGCGCGCTATGGACCGTTCGTGATGAACACCAAGCAGCAGATCATCGAGGCCGTCGACGACTTCCGCAACGGCAAGTTCTGAGTCGATCCGCTCGGGATGGCCGTCCGCCGGCATGTCGAAGGGCATGCCGGCTTGCGATCAAAGTGCTGAAAATCTTCGATCATGCAGCCAGCATCTTCGTTGTCACGAGGCCATGATTGCGTCCCGTAAACGCCTGAACGAAGTTGATGCAGGCCGGCCTGTCGCGATTGCGCTTTGCACAGAGTGCGCGATCATGAGGGTTCCCTCGAACCCGGAGTCGCATGATGCCCCGCCCCGATACCGCCTTCCTGTTTGATCTCGACGGCACCCTGGTCGACAGCGTCTATCAGCACGTTCTGGCCTGGAAACAGGCGCTGGATCGTGAGGGCATTGAACTGTCCGTGTGGCGCATCCACCGCAAGATCGGCATGAGCGGCGGCCTGTTCACCAACATCCTGCTGCGCGAAACCGGCGTCGACATCACCGAGGAGCGCGTAGAGCGTCTGCGCCGTTTCCATGCCGAGGCCTACCAGCGTCAGGCTGGCGAGGGCGCGATCCGTCCGCTGCCCGGCGCGCGTGAACTGCTGACCTACCTCACCGAGCAGGAACTGCCGTGGGCCGTCGCTACCAGCGGTCGCATGGAGACCGCGGCGCACAATCTCGAAGCGCTGGGCGTCGACCCGGCGCGCGTGCCCGTGGTTACGCGCGATCAGGTGCGTTTCGCCAAGCCCGATCCGGACCTGTTTCTGGCCGCGGCCGAACGGCTGGACGTGGACATTCAGGACGCACTGATCATCGGCGACAGCATCTGGGACATGCTCGCGGCGAAGCGTGCGCGTGGGCTCGGCGTGGGCCTGCTGTCCGGCGGCTATGGCGCCGAGGAACTGCAGAGCGCCGGCGCGTTCCGTGTCTACGAGGACCCGGCCGACCTGCTCCTGCACATTGACGAGGTCGCCGCGCGGCGTTGAGTAGCATGGAGCGGGCGCAACGATGCCCGGTTCGACCTTTTCTCTTGCGCCGTGTCGGGCGCATGCATGGTGCGATCGAGCTTCGGTGAACAAGGAGCTTCTGCGATGCTCATTGTTCGCATGTCCGGTGTCTCGCGAGGCACGATACGCGTCATGACGCCGGAACGGCAGGAGCGTAGGCTGAAGATATGAAGCCGGGTCTGATCCATTCGAGAGAAACGATGACCGCTCCGACCAGCGTGCTGCGGGCCGTTGCGCAGGGTGTGCTGCTCTGCTTGCTGCTGGCGCTGGCCGGACCTGCCGTGGCGCATCGCGCCGCGCTCGACTATTTCTGGCATCCCGAGCTGGCCCCCGCGGGGCCGCTGGTGATCGTGGTCAGTCTGGACGAGCAGCAGCTGTACGCCTACCGCAACGGTGTGGCCATCGGCGTCAGTCCGATCAGCTCGGGCAAACCGGGCTACGAGACGCCGACCGGCGTGTACACGATCCTGCAGAAGAAACGCCAGCATTACTCGAATCTCTACGACGACGCGCCGATGCCGTACATGCAACGCCTGACCTGGGATGGCGTGGCGCTGCACGCGGGTTCGCTTCCGGGGCATGCTGCTTCGCACGGCTGCGTCCGCTTGCCGCCGGCGTTCGCCAGCCGGCTGTACGGCGCCACGCGGCGTGGCGACGTGGTAGTCGTGGCCGATGCGCGCGTCTCGCCGGCCACAGTTGTGCATCCGTCTGCGGTGGCGCCGATAGATCTGGCCGGGCAGCCCGTGATGCTGCTGGGCAGCCCGTTCGAGGCGGATCCGGAGCAGGATGCCGATGCGGATGCTCCCGTGAGCATCGTCGTCAGCACGACGGACGGCATGGCCTATGTATTGCGCAATGGTCGACTGGTCGCACATGCGCCGGTGACGCTGGTCCCGGGATTGTCCCTGCGCGGGATGCTGCTCTATGTCATGGGCGCCGATCGCGAGGGCGATGCGTCCGCGCAGCCTCGTTGGACCGGCTATCGCATTCTGGGCACCGGGCCGGTACCGGATCCCGATCAACTGGCGCGTCATGTTCAATTGTCGCAGAGCTTCGGTCGCGGTCTGCGCGAGATGTTGCGTCCGGGCACTACGGTGTTGGTGACCGATCTGCCCGGTTATGGCCGTGCGCCACACCCGGTCTACGGCGCGCTGCTGCAATCCGGATCGGTGAAGCCGGCGGATCGCGCTGAACGAACAAAACGCTCGGATTCGAAGCGTCTCACGCACCCCTGATACAGAACTGGGTAAAATATAACCAACAAGTACGTTTGTACCGTCGCGCCCCAACATGAATTTCCCCTCCCCGCGTTTCCCGTGGTGTCGCCTTGTCGTGTTGCTCGTATTCCTGGGCACGGGCGCGTTTGCACAGGCGTCCGGCTCCGGTGGCGGTTCGGGCCATGCGCTGGCCGCGGCCCTGGAAAGGGCGGCGCCGCAGGCCAATCCGCGGGTCATCGCGCTGGCCACGCGCGCCTTGGCCTGCGTGCGCAAGCACAGGACGGTACGCACCCTCAGCGTGATCGACTACTCGCTGCCTTCGACCACGCCGCGACTGTGGGTGTTCGACCTTTCGCAGCGCTCCGTGCTGTTCCATCTGCTGGTGGCACACGGCCGCAATACCGGCGGGCAGTACGCGAAGCATTTCTCCAACCGCGAAGGCAGCCTGATGTCGAGCCTGGGCACCTTCGTCACCGATGGCACCTACGTCGGCCACAACGGTTACTCATTGCGTCTGAAGGGGCTGGACGGCCGCTTCAACGATCAGGCCGAAAAGCGCGCCATCGTGATCCACGGCGCGAGCTACGTCAGCCGCCAGTTCGCCAAGGCGCAAGGACGTCTCGGCCGCAGTTGGGGTTGCCCGGCTGTGCGCAAGTCTGTCGCCAAGCCGCTGATCGACACCATTCGCAAGCAGTCGGTGGTGTTCGCCTACTACCCCGACAAGGACTGGTTGCACGATGCACCGACGCTGGTGGATTGCGGAGATGCATCCACGGGGACGTCGTCCGCCCTCGCTCCCTGAGGGATTACGCTGCGGGATTCCAGCGAAAGCCGTGCGGCAGGATGGCTGGTCCAAACAGGAAATGAAGCACGCGGCGTTGGCCATGGCTTTCGCCGTCGGCCTTCGATGAGGCGTGCAACAGCAGTGGACGCATGACCCAGGCGTCTCCGGTGTCTGCAGTGCAGTATGTTTCACCGATACGGTCGCGAAGCCGGCGGGCTGTCGCGACATCAAGCCGGCCATGACGATGCGAACCGGAAACGACCCGCAGCGGTCCGTTTTCCCGGGTGCAGGCATCCAGGTGTACGCGTACAGCGACCATCTTTTCGAGCACATCGACCGGCGGTTGTGCGAACAGCAAGCCGTCCTTTTCCGACCAGCCGGACCATGCCGGGTGGTCGATGCGATCGGCCACGGGAATGCTCAGATCCTGATGCAGGGGCACCAGCCAGATGTGCTTGTCCGACTTGGCGAAGCGCGTGCATTGCACGACAACCGGCGTTTCGGCCAGCAGAGAAGACAGTGCGGGGTGTTCCCGCAGTGAAGCGGCGAGCGTTGCACACCACGGCTGACGCAGGAGTGAGCGGTCACCTGCGCCGCTTTTCCATGGGCTCTGTGCGCACAGAGCCCTGCACGTGGACGCGTCGAGGACCGAAGGAACATGAGCGAAGCCCGTTTTCGCGAAGGATTCGATCATCTTGGGAAAGTGCCTGTGACGAAGATGCCGTCAGGGTCGATCAGGTTGTCGTGCAAACCACCGAGGTGGCGAGGGCTGGAATCGAGGATCGTGTCCGCGAAGCCGGCGAGCAAGAAGGTGGCAAGCATCGTTCTCGCGTGCTGATCGTGAGTTCGATTTCTCCGGCCCGGCGGTCCGCCGAAAAGGATCAGCTGGGCGCCTCGGCCGCCAGCAATGCGTCGAGATCGTCCTGGTCGAACTTCAACCGATCGCGGCTGCCGCCGCCTTCGAGGACCGCGGCGGCGAGTTCGGCCTTGCGCACCTTCATGGTCTCGATGCGTTCTTCCACCGTGCCGCTGGTGATGAGCTTGTACACGAACACCGGCTTGTCCTGGCCGATGCGGTGTGCGCGGTCGGCGGCCTGGGCCTCGGCGGCGGGATTCCACCATGGGTCGTAGTGGATCACGGTGTCGGCGGCGGTGAGGTTGAGACCGACGCCGCCGGCCTTGAGGCTGAGCAGGAACAGCGGCACTTCGCCTTCCTGGAAGCGGCGCACGGGTTCGGCGCGGTCGCGGGTCTCGCCGGTCAGGGTGACGTAGCGGATGCGCTTGCGGTCGAGTTCGCGGCCGATCAGCTTCAGCATCTCGGTGAACTGGCTGAAAAGCAGCACTTTGCGGCCTTCGGCGATCAGCGCCGGCAGCATGTCCAGCAGCAGCTCCATCTTGGCCGACTCGCGCACGCCGCGCGCGGCTTCGAGCTTGACCAGGCGCGGGTCGCAGCAGGCTTGGCGCAGTTTCAGCAGCGCGTCGAGCACGATGATGCCGCTGTGCTCGATGCCGCGCTGGGCGATGACTTCGCGCAGCTCGTCAGCCAGTGACAGGCGCAGGCTCTCGTAGAGCTCGCGTTGCTTGCCGTCGAGCACCACGCGACGGGTGATCTCGGTCTTGGCCGGCAGCTCGGAGGCGACCTCGGCCTTGGTGCGGCGCAGGATGAATGGTGCGATGCGCTGGTTGAGGCGCTGCTGGCAGGCGGCGTCGTTCTGCTTCTCGATCGGGCCGCGGTAGTGCCGGCGGAAGGCGCGTTCGTCGCCGAGCAGACCGGGCACGGCCAGATCGACCTGCGACCACAGTTCGCCCAGATGATTCTCCAGCGGCGTGCCGGTCAGGCACAGCAGGCGTCCGGCGTTGAGTTTGAGCAGCGCGCGGCGAGCCTGCGTGCGCGGGTTCTTCACCTGCTGTGCCTCGTCCAGTACCACCACTTCAAAGCGTTGCTGTTTCAGGGTGTCGAGGTCGCGCGGCAGCAGGGCGTAACTGGTGAGAATGATGTCGTGCTCGCCGATGCGCGCGAAGTGGTCGCTGCGCTGTGGACCGTGCAGGGTGAGCACCGTGAGCTTGGGCACGAAACGTGCGGCTTCGGCCTGCCAGTTCGGGATCAGGCTGGTCGGCAGCACGATCAGCGCGGGATGCTTGAGCCGGTCGGCTTCCTTCAGCGTCTGCAGATGCGCCAGCAACTGCAGGGTCTTGCCCAGTCCCATGTCGTCGGCCAGCACGCCGCCGACATCGGCCTCGTCCAGTGCGTTGAGCCAGCGCAGGCCTTCGCGCTGGTAGTCGCGCAGCGTGGCCTTGAGGCCCTTGGGCACGGTGTCGGTGGCGCGCTCGGCGGCTTCGCGCAGGCGGCGGGTGAAGCCGCGTAGCGCGCGGGGCGCTTCCAGCTTGCCGTCGCTGGGCAGGGCCTTGGCCAGTTCCTCCAGGCGTCCGGCCTGCACGCGCGGCAGGCGCAAGCGGGTGCGTGGCTTCTCCAGGTATTCGGCCAGCGGCGCCAGCATGGCGCGCAGTTCGCGCAGACGCACGGGCACGCGCTTGCGATCGTCGACCGGGGCGTACCAGACCGCATCCTCGGCCTCGTTGGTGGCCGGCGTCAGGCTGATCTGCTGCTCGCCCAGCGCCTGCGCCACCACCGGCAGCAGGTTGACGCGCTGGCCGTCGACCTCGATGCCGATCTCCAGCTCGAAGCGGTCATCGTCGCGTCCGGCGCTGGCCTCGCCGTACCAGTGCACGGGACCTTCCAGCACCTCGAACGGAAAGCTCTTGTCGTAATCGAGGATGAAGCCGTCGTCCTCGAGTTTGCCGCGCAGCGCCATCCAGCGCGCAGGCGTGTTCACTTCCAGTGCGCCGGTGTGGCCGGTGCCGGGGAACAACCAGGCGTCGTCGGGCAGTGTGTCGGTCAGATCCCAGGGCAGTCCCTCGGTATCGACAGCGGGGGTGAGGCCGGCGTTTTCCAGGCGCTCCATCGCGGCCAGTTCGTCGGCGCGCTGGCGCGTGATCTCGATCAGCTTGCCGTCGCGCACGCGGCGCACATGCGGCTCGCCGCCGCGGCTGGGTAGACGCTCGCCGCCGTAGTCGAAGCTGAGACAGGCGTGCGCCAGCGGCGGCGTACCCGCGGCCAGTCGGGCATGCCGGGTCAGCGCGCGCAGGGTCAGCACGGGCTGTGGTGCAAGACTGCCGGATTTGGCCTTGCTGAGGACGTGCGGCGCAGGAATGCGATCGGCCAGCGGCGAGGCGGCCAGGGCGGCGGCCAGGGCCGCGGCGTCCTCGGGGGCGACCGGGGGTGCGTCGATCAGGCGGGCTTCGTCGGACTCGAGTTCGAGCAGGCCGAGCGCGGCGTTCTCGGGGTCCAGATACCAGGGGGCGCCGATGCGCAGCAGCCGCTGTCCATGCGGTAGTTTCGGCAGCAGGTGCTGCAGTCCCTTGTCGTCGAGCTGCCAGACCCATTCCGGTCGGTGCGGTTTGCCGCGCGTAAGGCGCAGTCCGGCCACGCCGCCGAGGAAGCAGGGCGCGGTGTCGAGGATCTCGGTCAGCAACGCGTCGCCGACGGCGCCGTGCAGGTGAGCGTAGTTGCGGCCCTTGCGCTGGCTGTGCGGCAGACCGAGCAGGCTGGTTGCCAGGCGCTGCTCGGTAGGTGGCAGCTTGGTTTGTGCGAGACGACGCGGGTCCAGCGGCACGGCGTGATATAGGCGCCCCTGCTCGCCGACGCTGAGGAGTACCGGCGCAACTTCCAGGCGCGCGCCGGGATGGTCCTCGCCGTTGACCATCTCCAGGAAGAGGCCGAGCGTGGGGCCGCCGCTGGGGGCCGGTTCCGGCACGCTTGCCGGGCGGCCGTCGAGCAGTCGACGCCAAGCCGTGGGTACGGCGCCTTGCGGTTCCGAATCCTTGTCCTTGCGTGGCCGGGGCGGGGCCCGACGTTCGCCGGTCGGTCGCTGCATCCGTCTCGCTCGCGGATCAAAACATCAAGACTAGCAGCCTGCGCGCCCATGCGTGCAAGCACCGGCGCACAACTCGATGAAAAATTGCGACCGAACTAGTTCGGTGGGAACAGTTCGCTGGCGTATTCGGGTTTCTGTTCGCGCGCCATCAGGGTGCGCAGCGCTTCTCCGGGGGTGACGTCGCCATGCAGCACGGCGCGCACGCCGAAGGCGATCGGCAGGTCCAGGCCGTGCTGCTCGGCCAGGCGACCGACTTCGTCGGCCGTGACCACGCTCTCCACCACCTGGCCGATCTCGCGTATCGCCTCGTCGAGCGGCACGCCGCGACCCAGCGCAAGGCCCAGGCGGCGATTGCGCGACAGGTCGCCGGTGCAGGTCAGCACCAAGTCGCCGAGACCGGACAGTCCCATCAGCGTTTCCGGGCGTGCGCCGAGCGCGATGCCCAGCTGCAGCATTTCGTACATGCCGCGGGTGATGAGGCCGGCGCGGGCGTTGAGGCCCAGTTTCATGCCGTCGGCAACGCCGGTGGCGACGGCCAGCACGTTCTTCATCGCACCGCCGAGTTCGGCACCGAGCATGTCGCTGCCGGTGTAGGCGCGGAAGTCGGGTGCGTGCAGCAGGTCGGCCAGCCGCTGAGCGAAATCGGCGTCGGAGGCATGCACGGTGACCGCGGTCGGCAGACCGGCGACCACCTCGCGTGCGAACGAGGGCCCGGTGATGACGGCCATCGGACGTCCGGGCAGGCGCTCGCCCACCAGTTCGTGCAGGAAGCGTCCGGTGCCGGGCTCGAAACCCTTGGTAGCCCAGCTGACCGCGCACGATGCCGGCAGCAGCGGCGCGATCCGGTCCAGCAGCGCCGCGAAGGCGTGGCTGGGCACCGCGATCAGCACGATGTCCGCCTGCTTCACGGCGGCGGCCAGATCCGGCTCGAAGCACAGCGCCGCCGGCAGCTCCAGATCCGGCAGGTAGCGCACATTGCGGTGCGCCGCCTGCATTTCGGTCAGTGCCTCCGGATCACGCCCCCACAAGGTGGTGGGCGTGCCGTTGCGCGCCAGCAACGCGGCCAGCGCCGTGCCCCAGGAGCCGGCGCCGAGCACGCTGACGCGCGGTTTCGCCTGCGTCATGGGCGTCGACTCAGGAGTTCAGCGTCGGCGCCGCTTCGCCTGCGGCCTGGCGGCGCTGCTGTTCGGCGAACAGGGCGTCGAAGTTGATCGGCTGCAGCAGGAACGGCGGGAAGCCACCATCCTGGATCATCGAGGCGATGGTCTGGCGTGCGAACGGGAACAGCACGTTGGGGCAGTAGCTGCCGATGATGTTCTCTTCGTCCTCGGCCGAGAAGCCGGCCATGCCGAAGATGCCGGCCTGGTGCACTTCGGCCAGGTAGGCGGTCTGGTCGCCCAGCATGCAGGTCAGGGTCAGGGTCAGCACGACCTCGCGGCTGGTTTCGTCCAGCTTGGTCGCCTTGTGGCCCAGGTTCAGCTGCACCTGCGGCTGTTCCTCGGTCTCGCCGATCTGCTGAAAGATGGCGGGCGCGTTGGGCGCTTCGAAGGAGGCGTCCTTCAGATAGACCTTCTGCAGGATCAGTTCGACCTGGTCCTGGCCGTTCGCTTGGATTTCTTCTGCCATGATGTTCTCTGCTTGCGATGATCGAATGCGAAAGAGCGGCATTGTCCCATAGATTGCCTTGCCGTGTACGACCGGGCGAAGCCTCTGCGGTGATGGGCGTGCTTGCGGCGAAGTTGCTTCGTTTGCCATAATGGCGAGCTTGCCTTTCTGTGTCCGATTCTTCGGGCGCTCCTCGCGCGACGCGGCTGCGTGCAGGCAGAGGCAGGTTTCCAGCACGCCGCAAACGGCCCGAACGGCCGTCGCTGGGCCGAAATCGCCCTGGCTAATGGGTGGTCCACACCGTATTCGGAGGTCATCATGGCCCGTGTATGCCAAGTCACCGGCAAGCGTGTGCAGACCGGCAACAATGTCTCGCATGCCAACAACAAGACGCGCCGTCGCTGGTTGCCCAACCTGCATGAGCGTCGTTTCTGGGTGCCCAGCGAAAATCGCTGGGTGAAGCTGCGTGTGTCCAGCAAAGCGCTGCGCACCATCGACAAGAACGGCATCGAGGCCGTGATCGCCGACCTGCGTGCCCGCGGCGAAAAGGTTTAAGGAGACAAGATCATGCCCTCCAAGCGCGACAAGATCCGCCTGATTTCGTCGGCCGGCACCGGCCACTTCTACACCACCAACAAGAACAAGAAGAACATGCCCGAGAAGATGGAGATCAAGAAGTTCGATCCCGTCGTCCGCAAGCACGTCATCTACAAGGAAGGCAAGATCAAGTGATGCCGGGCCGCGCGGTTCCGCGCGGCTTTCCATCTACCCGCTCTGGCGGGGATCGATGCTTCCCGACAAGGCCCGCCCTCACCGGCGGGCCTTGTTTTTTTGTGCGCGGAACCTGTGGCCGAAACAGCGTTTTCCGTGCGTCGCCGTGTTCTCCTGTTGTTTCGTCTGCGCTGGCGGAAACGAAACCGGTGACCATGCGCGGTCGGGGTGTATACGTCGTCAGCCGGTGGTACCGGCTTCGCCCGCGGATCGCGGGCATGAAAAAGGCCCGCCGAAGCGGGCCTTTTCGCATTGCGTGATCGCGCTTGCCTCGATCAGGCGTGATGGCTGGCGATCGAGTAGCCCTTCAGGCGCTGGGCGAAGTCCTGCAGGGCGCGGATGCCGCTCTGCTCGGCTTCGCGGATCCACTGCTGCAGACCCTTCAACGCCGCGTCGGCGCCGCGCTGTTCCATCAATGCCATCAGGCGGGCGCGGTAATCGCAGACCACGCGCAGGCGCGGGCGATGCTCGACCACGGCTTCCAGCTGCGCGCGCTTGTCGCGGTCCAGCCAGCGACCGCCGTCGGCCAGCGCGCGGCGCAGGCGCTTGGGCACGGCCTTGATGCTCTCGCCGGCGTGCGCGGCTTCTTCGCGCAGCGTGGGCACGATGACCTGGCGGTAGTAGTCGGTCATGGCCTGGAAGCGGTGCGTGAGCACGGCCTTCAGGGTGTCGGCGTCGGGCAGGTTCACGTTCGGGCGCACGTCCAGCGACGGCGCCACGCGAAGCACCTTGGCCAGACCCACGGCGCGCAGGCCGCAGATGACCGCCCAGCCGATGTCGAACTCCCACTTGCGCAGCGCGAACTTGGCCGAGCTGGGGAAGGCATGGTGATTGTTGTGCAGCTCTTCGCCGCCGATCCAGAAGCCCCACGGGATCAGGTTGGTGGCGGTGTCCGAACTCTCGAAGTTGCGGTAGCCCCACCAGTGGCCGATGCCGTTGACGAAGCCGGCGGCCCAGAACGGAATCCAGATCATCTGGATGGCCCAGATCGCCAGACCCACCGCGCCGAACAGCGCGATGTTGATGATCGCCATCAGGGTCGGCCCCCAGTACGGGTGCGCGCTGTACAGATGACGCTCGATCCAGTCGTCCGGCGTGCCGCGACCGTACTTCTCCATGTCGGCGCGGTTCTCACTTGCCTCGCGATACAGACTCACGCCGTCCCAGAACACTTTCTTGATGCCGTAGATCTGCGGGCTGTGCGGATCGTCCTTGGTTTCCACCAGGGCGTGATGCTTGCGATGGATCGCGACCCACTCCTTGGTCACCATGCCGGTGGTCAGCCACGACCAGAAGCGCAGAAAATGCGCGATCACGGGGTGGAAGTCCACGCCGCGGTGCGTCTGGCTGCGATGCAGGTACAGGGTGACGGCGAAGATGGTCAGCTGGGTGACGATCAGTCCGTAGACCAGCCAGGTAACCCAACCGGCGCCGGTCAGGCCGCGGGCGGCGAAGTCGAGAAAAGCGTTGAACATCAGTACGTCTCGGAGTATCGGGAGGTCAGTGTACGCGCTGCGCTTCCATACCCGCCAGCATGGCGAGGGAAGCTGGAATGCGTCAGGCGTCAATCGCATTGAACCACATCGGATGTTGCAAAAGTATTGTTGCTACGCACTTTTTTCCGATGCCTGTTGTCCTGAATATGGGTTCCCGGCCAGAATCATCAAGTGAACGACCCTTCCCCGCTGCTTCAACTGGAATGCGTCAGCCGCCGTCTCGGCGGTCGTGATGTCGTGCGCGAGCTCAATCTGACGCTGGCGCGCGGCCAGGTGCTGGGACTGCTTGGCGTGAATGGCGCCGGCAAGTCCACCACGCTGGCGATGATGGCCGGTGCGCAACGACCGGACCGAGGTCGGGTTCGACTTCAAGGCACTGATCTTGCAGAGGAATATCAGTGTGCTCGCGGTGGCGTTGGCTGGCTGCCGGAGCGCGCGCCGCTGTGGCCGGAGCTGACCGTGGTCGAGCATCTGGACGCCACGGCGAGGCTGCGTGGCCTGCGCGGCGCGGCGGTGCGCAAGCGTCGTGACAGCCTGCTCGAACGCCTGCAGCTGACGCGCGAGGCGCGACGACTTGTCGCGGTCCTTTCGCAGGGGCAGCGGCAGCGTGTCGGGCTGGCTTGCGCATTGCTGCATGAGCCGCCGCTGCTGGTGCTGGACGAACCGGGCAACGGGCTCGACCCGCTGCAGGCCGCGCAGCTGCGCGAACTGATCCGCGAACGAGCCGATGCCGGCAGCGGCGTGGTGTTGTCCACGCATCTTTTGCCGGAAGTCACGGCGGTCTGCGATCGCGTTGCGATTCTGCACGAGGGCGTGTTGCGTCACGATGCGCCTCTGCACTCGGGGCAGGAACGCCTCCTGTTGACGCTGGCGCAGCCGGTCGACGCGGCGCGCCTGGCCGCCCTGGCGCCGGTGGCGAAGGTCGAGACGCAGGATGCCTGCCGTCATCGGATCACGCTGCGCGACGGAACCGATGCGCCCACGTTGGCGCGCGCCGTGGTCGAGGCGGGCATGCGGCTGGCCGGCCTGCAGCCCGTCGCGGGCGAGTTGGAGCATGCGTTCATGCATATCGCCACCCGGACGCCGGCCGAAGAGGCGGACGCCGCATGAGTGTGGGAGCCGTGATGCGCTGTGAATGGCGACGCCTGTGGACCCGTCCGCTGGGCTGGGTGCTGGCCGCGCTGACCCTGGCCGGCATGGGTTGGGAATTCCTGCTGATGCTGAACCAGTATCTGGCGCTGCAGGTTCGTCTGGCGGCCGCCGGCAATGCCAGCGGCTTCACCGATCTGGTCACCCTGCCCTGGCTGGCCCTGTTCGTGATTGCCGCGTTCGTGCTGGCGCCGCTGTTGACCATGAGTGCACTGGCGGGCGAGCGTCGAGGCGGCACGTTGTCGTTGTTGTTCGCCTCCGGACTGTCGCCGTCCGCGGTGGTGCTGGGCAAGTATTTTGCGGTGCTGATCTGGCAGTTGCTGATCCTGCTGTTGCTGCTGGCGATGCCGGTGGCGCTGGCGTTCACCACGCACCCGGACTGGGGCAAGCTGGCGGCGGCAGCGCTGGGACTGATGCTGGCGCTGGCTTCGCTGAACGCCATCGGCATGGCGTGTTCGGCCTTTGCCGGCCATCCGGCGTTGGCCGCGGCGGGCGCATTCGTGGTCACGGCGCTGCTGGTCGGTGTCAACAAGCTTTCGCTGGCCGACGGCGTGCTCGGCGGGATCGCCAACTGGTTGGCGCTGTCCACGCATCTGCAGCCGATGGGCCGGGGGCTGGTGAGTACGGCGGATCTGCTGTGGTTCGCGTTGCTGATTGGCGTGGCGCTGCTGCTGGCGATCCGTCGCGTGGGTGACGAAAGGACGCGGGGCTGATGACGAAACGACGCCTGCCGACCTGGCTGTACGCGCTGCTGCTGCTGATCGCGGCCGGTTGCATCGGCTATCTGGGCACGCGGCATGCGCGCGTGTTCGACTGGAGTTCGGGCGATCGCGCCAGCCTGACTGCGCCGACGCGCGCGGTGCTGCAGAAGTTGCACGGTCCGGTGCAGATCACCAGTTATGCCGCGCCGGGCGGTAAGTTGCGGCCGACCATCGCCGCTTTTCTGCAGCGCTATCAGGCGGTGAAGCCGGATATCTCGGTGCGTTTCGTCGACCCGGACAAGAATCCTGCCGCCATGCGCGCCGCCGGCATCGAAGTCGCCGGCGAGATGGTGCTGCGATATGACGGTCGAACCCAGCATGTGCGTGCGCTGAGTGAGGATGCGCTGACCAACGCGATGGAGCGGCTGACGCGCGACGGCGACCGCATCGTCGCGTTCGTGACCGGCGACGGCGAGCGCCGTGCGGACAGTTCGGCCGGCGCCGATCTCGGACTCTTCATCAAGCCACTGGCTGCGCGCGGCGTGCGCGCCGTGCCGTTGAACTTCAGTCAGGTCGGACAGGTGCCGCAGGGCACGCGTCTGGTGGTGCTCGCCAGTCCGCAGTCGGCGTTGCCCAAGCCGGCGGTGCAGGCGCTGGTCGACTACGTGCGCGATGGCGGCAACCTGCTGTGGCTCAGCGACCCCGGTCAGGCCCACCCCGAGCTCGATCCGTTGGCGCATGCGTTGGGCGTGCAGCGGCTTCCCGGCCTGCTGGTCGACGGTCAGGGTGCGGCGCTGGGGTTGAACGACCCACGCATTGTCGCGCTGGGCAGCTATCCGCCGACCGCGATCACCAAGGGATTGGTACAGACCACCGTGTTCGCGCAGGTGCAGGCGCTGGCCAGCATCTCGGACACCGAATGGTCCGCCAGGCCATTGCTGCGCTCCAGTCCGAAGAGCTGGACCGAGTTGCAGCCCATCGACGATCGGCATCCTTCGACCATCCGCTTCGATCCCGCCAAGGGCGAGCTGCGCGGTCCGCTGGACTTCGGCTTCGCGCTGTCGCGGCTGTCGCCCAGCCCGGACAAGAACGAGCAGCGTGCGGTGGTCATCGGCGACGGTGACTTCCTCTCCAACGCGTTTCTCGGCCAGGCCGGCAATCGCGCGCTGGGCGAGCGGGTGTTCGAGTGGCTGCTGGGCGACGATGCCCTGATCGGGGTCGATCGCGCGGCTGCGCCGGATCGCGTGGTGCATCTGTCACGCGGCGGACTGACGATGATGGCCGCCGTGTTCATGATCGGCCTGCCGCTGCTTCTGCTATTGCTGGGCACGGGCATTGCCTGGCGCCGGCGTCGGCGCTGATCGCATGCGCGGTGGCCTGTCCCGTTGGTTGGGCGGTGCGGCGCTGATCGCACTGGTCGGGCTGGCCTGGCTGCAGTGGCGCAGCGACGTCGCCGCCGCGCCGGGCACCTTGCTGAAGATCGATCCGGCACAGGTGCGGCAGATCGAGGTCATCCGTCCGGGGCATTCACCCGTGAACTATCGACGACACGATGGCCACTGGTGGCGGCAGACGCCCGCGGCGCAGCAGCAGGTGGCCGATGCCGAGCGCGTGAACGGAATGGCCGCCCTTGCCGCCGCGCCAGTGCAGCGCTGGCTCGACGAATCGCAGCCCGATCTGCACAACCTGGGCCTGAAACCGCCGCAGCTGATTCTGCGTCTGAACGGGCACGAGCTGGACTACGGCGTGATGACGCCGTTCGGTCCGAATCGCTATGTGCGGGTCGGCGACCGCATTGCCGTGGTGCACGCGCAATACGCGCCACGTGCGGCGGCGGCCAAGCGCATCACGGCCGATTCACAGCCGTAAGTTGCTGCCTGCCGGTTGCGGTGGCTCCGGGAACGACTGTTTACCGGATCAGGCGCGGATGACGTCAATCGTCTTCGGCCAGCCAGTCCTGCGGCTTCAGGTAGGAAGCCAGCCGCGCCTCGGGGCTGCCGGACTCGGGCTCGTAGGCGTATTCGAAGCGCACCTGCGGTGGCAGGCTCATCAGGATCGATTCGGTGCGTCCACCCGACTGCAGGCCGAACAGCGTGCCGCGGTCGTAGACCAGGTTGAACTCGACATAGCGCCCGCGTCGGTACAGCTGAAAATCGCGTTCGCGTTCTTCCCAGGGTTCGTGCATACGGCGCTCGACGATGGGCAGGTAGGCGTCCAGGAAGCCCTGGCCGACATCCTTCAGAAAACCGAAGCAGCGGTCGAAGCCGCCCTCGTTGAGGTCGTCGAAGAACAGCCCGCCGACGCCTCGGGTCTCGTTGCGATGCTTCAGATAGAAGTATTCGTCGCACCAGCGTTTGTACTCGGCGTACACGTTCTCGCCGTACGGTGCGCACAGGTCGCGGGCGACGCGGTGCCAGTGCTTGACGTCGTTGTCGAACGGATAGAACGGCGTCAGATCGAAGCCGCCGCCGAACCACCACACCGGTTCCGCACCGGGCTTGCTGGCTTCGAAATAGCGCACGTTGGCGTGCGTGGTCGGCACGTACGGGCTGTGCGGATGCAGCACCAGCGACACGCCGGTGGCGATGAAACTGCCGCCGGCCAGATCGGGCCGGTGCGCGGTGGCGCTGGGTGGCAGGCGATTGCCGGACACGCGCGAGAAGTTCACGCCAGCCTGCTCGAACACGCCGCCGTTCTTCAGCACACGTGTACGGCCGCCGCCACCTTCGGCGCGCTGCCAGGCATCCTCGACGAAGCGCACGCCATCGCCATCGGAATCGTCGACCGCTTCCAGCGCGGTACACACACGATCCTGCAAGTCGCGCAGGAACGCTTCGACCTGTTGAGCTTGATCTTGCATGCGGTCAGTGTCGGTGGCGGCGGCGAGCTTGGCAAGTCCGCGTTGGCACGCAGGCATGCATGACATGCCTTCAGGGTGCCGCGGCGACGGTGATATCCCACGGCTGCGGCTGCGTGTCTGCGCGCATGTACAGCGGATGCCGTGGCGCGTGATTGCGAGTCAGGCCGAGTACGTGCGGTTCGACGAGCAGATTGCGCACGAAGGCGTCGCGCTGGCGCAGTACGCCGTGATGGCCCCACGCAGCGACGGTGAGTCCGGCCTCTTCCTGCAGAGAGCTCAGCCAGGCGTCGTTGTCGCGCCCGATGGGCGAGCGTGCCCGCTTGAGCTTGTCGGGTGAGGGCGTGCGCCAGGCGAACAGGTTGCCGACCGCGAGCCCGGCGTAGCCCCATGCGCGGGCGAAGCCGATGCAGCGGCGGATGGTGGGGTCGTTCGCCGTGGCGCTGGCGGTCGACGGGTTGAGCATCACGAACAGCGCCGTCGGACCGTCGTCCCAGCGACGCCACAGTGCGTAGCGGTAACGACCGCACAAGGAAAACGCGGCGGCCGCATCCATGTCGCCGATGCGGCCGCGCTGCAGGTCGTGGTGATCCGGGTAACGACTCATCCGTTCGATGCTAATGCAGTCGGATGCCGACCAGAACCATGGTCTCGCCCAGATTCTTGCCGCCGAAGAAATCGCCGTTGGAAATGTGGCGCAGCATGATCTGCCAGCGATGCCCCTGCCAGCCGAGACTGCTGACGAACTGCTCGCTGCTGCTGAGCGCATCGGTGCGTCCGCCGGCGACGCCGAGCTGGAAGCTGAAGAACGCACCGCGCCACCAATCCACCAGGCGAACGCCCGCTGCGCCGACGACGACGTTGTGATCGAGGCGCTCGGTGTGCATGGATCGACCGTCGATCCAGCCCAGGGCATAGGCCGGCTTCCAGTGCACACCATGGAAATCGTGGGTGCTTGTGGTGATATCGACGAAGCCGACGTTGGTCCAGCGGTGCCCCGACGTCGCGCTGCGACCGACACTGATGGCCACCGTGGTGCCTTGATCGCTGGCGTGTGCGGCCGGGGTCAGGGCGATGAAGCTGCATGCACTGAGCAGCAGCGTGAGCATGAGGTGCATGCGATGAAGCATGGCGACTCCTTCCTGTGGTCGAACACCCCTCGGTTTTCCCGCAGCGCCATTTTAGCTGTTCAGGCAAACATTGTCATGGAAGGGAAATCCCCGTCGTGCTTGCCGCGGTACTCAGTGCGCCTTGGCCAACTGCTTGCGGCGCTTGCGTTCGGCCCTGCGGGCGCGACGGGCCGCCTTGCGCACCTGGCGATCGTGATACCCCATGTAGATGGCCGGTGTCGACAGCAGCGTGAGCAACTGCGAGATGGCCAGGCCACCGATCAAGGCGATGCCGAGCGGCTGACGAAGCTCCGAGCCGACGCCGAAGCCGACCGCTAGCGGCACGGCGCTGAGCATGGCTACCAGCGTGGTCATCAGAATCGGGCGGAAGCGGGTCAGAGCGGCTTCGCGGATGGCGTCGAGCGGCGTCAGTCCGCGATTGCGCTCGGCGTCGAGAGCGAAATCGACCATCAAGATGGCGTTCTTCTTGACGATGCCGATCAGCAACAGCACGGCGATGGCGGCGATCAGCGACAGCGGCGTGCGCGTGGCCAGCATGGCCGCGACCGCGCCGACCGCGGCGGCCGGCAGCGTGGAAAGAATAGTCAGTGGGTGGCGCATGCTCTCGTAGAGAATGCCCAGCACCAGATACATGGCGAGGATGGCGGCGAGGAACAGTGTGCCGATGTTCGATTGCAGCTGCTGCAGCCGCTGATTGTCACCGGTGAAGTCGATGTGCACGCTGGCGGGCAATCCCAGCCCTTGCGCCTGAGCCTTGATCAGGGCGATGCCGATACTTTGCGGCGTCTTGTCCTTGAGGCCGTAGCTGATGGTCGAGGCCAGTTGCTGCGACTCGTGCACGACTTGCGGCGGAATCACGGTCGGCTGGATGTGGGCCAGCGCGGACAGCGGCACCAGGCCGCCACCGCTGCCCAGCACGTACAGGTCCAGCAGCGAGGCCGGCGACAGCACTTGCTGCGCGGCGGCGCTGAGGATCACGCGGTAGCTGTTGGTCTCGGAATAGATGGTCGACACGGGCTGCTGGCCGAAGGCGCCGAACAGCACGGCGTCCACGTTCGCCATGCTCACGCCCAGACGCGAGGCGCGGGCACGATCGACCTGCACGGTCTGCTGCACGCTGACATCGTCGTAGTCGCTGCCGATGTCGCGAAGCTGCGGCAGCTTGCGCATGGCGTTCTCGAGTCGCAGCGTCCAGGTCTGCAGGACGATGGGATCATCGCCGCGCAGCTGGAAACTGTATTGCCCCTGGCCGCCGCCGCCGCTGCCGCCGCCGAGAAACTGCACGTTGTTGACGTAGCACTGCACGCCCGGAACCGTGTCCAGGCGCTTGCGCAGACGTTCGATGATGGCCTTTGACTTCAGCGGTCGGTCGCCGGGGCCGTGGCCGAATGGTTTGAGGTCGACGAACAGCTTGCCCTGGTTGCTGGTGGCGCCTGTAGGTCCGCCACCGAGCAGAGTGGCGACGTTGGTCACGGCGGCATCGTGCCGCACGATCACGGCGACCTGTTGCAGGCGCTGGGTCATTTCGTCAGGTGATACGTCGGCGTCGGCGACCACGTTGACGCGTAGCAGGCCGGTGTCCTGGGCCGGCATGAAGGTGCCGCCGACCAGTTTCACCGTGGCGAAGATCAGGCCGAAGGTCAGCGCCAGCAGCAACACCGGCTGCCAGCGCATCAGCCGGCGATGATGCAGCGCCCAGTCGAGGCTGCGTCGATAGAGGCCGAGCACGGCGTCGTCGAAGCGTTCCAGCAGGCGCTGCCAGCGGGTACGTTCGTGCGCATGCGGAATGCTGGCGTGACGAAGGTAGCGTGCGCATAGCGCCGGGGTCAGCGTCAGTGACACCACGGCCGAGATGATCACGGCAGCGGCCAGCGTCACCGAGAATTCGCGCATCAGCATGCCCAGCATGCTGTTCTCGAACAGCAGCGGAGCGAACACCGCCAGCAGCGAGACAGTGATCGAGATCACCGTGAAACCGATCTCGCGCACGCCGCGCAGCGTGGCCTGCATCGGCGTCTCGCCGGCCTCCATGTGCCGCACGATGTTCTCGATCACGACGATGGCGTCGTCGACGACGAAGCCGATGCACACCACCAGCGCCATCATCGACAGGTTGTTCAGCGTGTAGCCCAGTGCAGCCATGGTGACGAAGGCGCCGGCCAGCGACAGCGGCACGCTCAGCGCCGCGATCAGGGTCGGGCCGGTGCGGCGCAGGAACACCAGCATCACCATGATGACCAGGGCGATGCTGATGAGCAGCGTGATCTCGATCTCGTGGATCGATGAACGCGTGGTGTTGGTCAGGTTGAAGATCGGCTGGATGTGCACGTCGGCCGGCAGCCACGCGCTGAGCTGAGGCAGGCGCGCCTTGATGGCGTCGACAGTGGCCAGTGCGTTGGCGCCCGGGCGCTTGCTGATCTGCAGCATCACCGAGCGCTGGCCGTTGAGCCAGGCCGCCTGATGCATGTCCTCGGCACCGTCGTAGACGTGCGCCACGTCGCTCAGGCGTACCGGCGTGCCGTTGCGCACGGCGATGACCAGATGCGCGAAGTCCGACGCCGTATGCAACTGGTCGTTGGCCTGCACGATCAACTGGCGCTGGCCCTCGGTGATCGTGCCCAGCGGTGCATTCACGTTGGCGGCGGTCAGCGCGTTGCGCACGTCGTCGGTGGACAGATTCTTCGCGCTCAGCGCATCCAGATTCATGTCCACGCGGATCGCGGGCGGCGCGCTGCCGAACACCTGCACCCGGCCGACGCCGGGCACCTGCGCAATGCGCGGCTGCAGGAGGCTGTTGGCCATGTCGTAGAGCTTGGCCGGCGTCTGTGCACGCGCAGTCAGCGCGACCAGCAGGATCGGGATCTGGTCGGTGTTGAACTTCAGCACCTGCGGTGCCGTGGGCAGGTTCGAGGGCAAGTCCGGCGCGGCCGCATTGATCGCCGCCTGCACTTCGCGCGCGGCGTCGTCGATGTTGCGGTTGAAGTCGAACTGGACCAGCACGAAGGTCGAGCCTGCGTTGCTGGTCGAGCGCATGTCGCTGATACCCGCGATACGGCCGATGTGGCGCTCCAGCGGCGCGGCCACGGTGGTCGCCATGGTGTTGGCGCTGGCGCCCGGTTGCGAGGCCACTACGAAGACCGCCGGGATGTCCAGCTGCGGCAGCGCGGCCACGCCGAGCCGCAGGTAGGCGACAACGCCGCCCAGCACGAGGCCGATGGCCAGCAGCGTGATGCCGATCGGGCGGCGGATCATGGGCGCGAAAAAGTTCATCGTAGCGAGTTTGCCTATCTTCCCTGCGTCCCCGCGTGTGCTGGAAGTCGCGCGTGACCTACGGCACGTGCGGGGTCAAACCCGCTCAGAATACCTGCGTTGACGGCTCGTGCCGAGGCTCGCATGCTTAGCCTTTTCGCGCGTCGGATTTCTTCCCCATGCACAAACTCGTCCTGATCCGCCACGGCCAGTCGCAGTGGAACCTGGAAAACCGTTTCACCGGTTGGGCCGACGTCGACCTGACCGAACAGGGCATTGCCGAAGCCCGCGAGGCCGGTCGTCTGCTGACCGAGGCCGGTTTCCGCTTCGACCTGGCGCATACCTCGGTGCTCAAGCGCGCGGTGCGCACGCTGTGGCACGTGCAGGACGCCATGGACCAGATGTGGCTGCCGGTGCACACCGACTGGCGTCTCAACGAACGCCACTACGGTGCGCTGACGGGACTCAACAAGGCAGAGACCGCGGCCAAGTACGGGGACGAGCAGGTGCACATCTGGCGGCGCAGCTACGACACGCCGCCGCCGGCGATGGAGCCGCAGGACAACACCTTTGCTACCGACCCGCGTTATGCCGATCTCGACTCGTCGCAGATTCCGTTGACCGAATGCCTGAAGGACACTGTGGCGCGCGTGTTGCCGTACTGGCACGAAACTCTGGCGCCGACGGTGAAGGCCGGGCACAGCGTGGTGGTCGCCGCCCATGGCAATTCCATGCGCGCGCTGGTCAAGTACCTGGACGGCATCTCCGACGACGACATCGCTGGTGTGAACATTCCCAACGGCGTGCCGCTGGTGTATGAATTCGACGCCGACATGAAGCCAGTCAAGCATTATTACCTGGGCGATGCCGAAGCGCTGAAGGCGAAGATGCAGGCCGTGGCCAATCAGGGCAAGGCCAAGGGCTGAGACCCGTGTCGACGGGCGTCGGTGCTACAGCGCGTCGGCGTCCAGCTCGCCAGTGCGGATGCGCACTACCTGCTCCAGCGTCTGCACGAAGATCTTGCCGTCGCCGACCTTGCCGGTGCGCGCCGACTGCTGAATCACTTCCACGGCGCGATCGAGCAGTTCGTCCGCCATTGCCGCTTCGATCTTGATCTTCGGCAGGAAGTCGACCACGTATTCCGCGCCGCGATACAACTCGGTGTGGCCCTTCTGCCGGCCGAAGCCCTTGACCTCGGTGACGGTCAGTCCCTGTACGCCGATCTCGGCCAGCGCCTCGCGCACGTCGTCGAGCTTGAACGGCTTGATGATGGCGGTGATCAACTTCATGCAGGTTCCCGGCGGGCGTCGTGGCGTCTGGGCGCACACTATACCGACTGTGCGGCGGCCTGCGTGCAGCGGGGGTACGGCACAAAGGGGCTGCACACCTTTTTCACGCCGCGTAGGCAAAACCCTACACCTTGTGATGCATTCCGCCGATGGCGTGGCTATCCTGCACGTCTCACACTAACCGCAAGAGTTCGAGGTGCCGCATGATTGATGTCCAGTCCATTGACGCCATCGCGCAGCGGCTCGCGAATGCGGTTCCGCCCGGTCTCGCGCAGGCGCGCGAGGACCTTGCGGAGAACTTCCGCGACGTGCTGGCGCAGGGATTGCGCCGCCTCGATCTGGTGACACGCGAAGAGTTCGACGTGCAGCGCCAGGTCCTCGCCCGCACCCGCGAGCGCGTGGAACAGTGCGAACAACGCATCGCCGAGCTCGAAGCGCGATTGGCCGAAAACGGCCGCTGACCGCACCACACAACCGCCTCCCGGGAGACCGCCTCCGATCCGTCACCTCACCCCGAGTCAACGATCGGGGGCGGCTTTTTTTCGCCCTGAGCGATGTGTCTGGTGCAAGGAGCTGAGCAGCATGCACATCGCATTTCCGGGCGCGCCCGGCTTCCGTTCGACGGAGGCGCGGCGCGCATGAGTCTCTCGGTGGTTCTCAGCCGTGCCCAGGAAGGCGTCAGCGCGCCCCAGGTCATGGTTGAGGTGAATCTTTCCGGCGGTCTGCCCAACACCTTCATCGTCGGTCTGCCCGAGGCGGCCGTGCGCGAGGCACGCGATCGTGTGCGCGTGGCCATCCAGAACACCGCATTCGAATACCCCAGCCGGCGCATCACGGTGAATCTGGCGCCGGCCGAACTGCCCAAGGATGGCGGCCGCTTCGATCTGGCCATCGCGCTGGGCATTCTCGCCGCGGCCAATCAGGTCCCGCGCAAGCGTCTGCACGATTGCGAATTCCTGGGCGAGCTGGCCCTGTCAGGTGAGTTGCGGGCCGTGGCCGGCGTGCTCCCGGCGTTGTTGCATGCCGGCAAGCGCCGACGTCGCGTGGTAGTGCCGCGCGCCAACGCGGCCGAGGCGGCGCTGATTGCCGATGCCGATGTGCTGGTGGCCGATTCGCTGGCCGAGGTCTGCGCATGGCTGCGCGGTGGTGAGGAACTGCAGCGTCCGCAGGCGGCGGTCACCACCTCGGTGCTTCCGGACATGCCGGACCTGGTCGATGTGCGCGGCCAGCTGCAGGCGCGTCGTGCCCTGGAAGTCGCGGCGGCCGGTGGTCATCATCTGCTGCTGGTCGGCCCGCCGGGTACCGGCAAGACCATGCTCGCCGAGCGTTTGCCGGGGATTCTGCCGCCGTTGGGCGAATCCGAAGCCCTGGAGACCTGTGCCGTGCGCTCGGTGGCCGGCGAGGTCATTGATCCGGCGTTGTGGCGAAGGCGTCCCTTTCGTGCACCCCACCACACGGCCTCTGCGGTAGCACTGGTCGGCGGCGGTTCGCGACCGCGCCCCGGCGAGATCTCGCTGGCCCATCACGGCGTGCTGTTTCTCGACGAACTGCCCGAATACGAGCGTCGCGTGCTCGAAGTGCTGCGTGAACCGCTGGAATCGGGACAGATCGTGATTTCGCGTGCCGCGCGGCAGAACACGTTTCCGGCTCAGTTCCAGCTGGTCGCCGCGATGAATCCCTGCCCGTGCGGCTACCACGGCGACCCGGGTGGACGCTGCCGATGCACGCCGGACAAAGTCGCACGATATCGTGGGCGATTGTCCGGCCCCTTGCTCGATCGCATCGATCTGCAGGTCGAGGTGCCGCGCGTGCCGTTGCAGGAGCTGACTACGGCACGACGCGATTACGACGAGGACAGCGCCACGGTGCGTGAACGGGTCATCACGGCGCGGCGCCAGGCGTTGCTGCGCGCGGGGCGTCCGAATGCGGAGATCAGCGTGCGCGAACTCGAACGCGATTGCGCGCTGGGCGCGAAGGAGCGCGTTTGGCTGCAGGACACGCTCGAGCGCCTGCGGTTGTCCGCCCGCGCTTACCACCGCGTGCTGCGCGTGGCGCGCACCCTGGCCGATCTCGATGGTTCGGCCGGTTGCGTCAATCGTGAGCATCTGGCCGAGGCCCTGCAGCTTCGCCGTATCGATGTCTGAGTGGCTGGCTGCGACACTGTGTTCACGTCCGCGAACGGTTCTGCGCTTGACCGGCTTTCATGCCGGGCGGATAATTGAACTGTCGGGTATGCAAAATATCTGACCCGCCGCCCCGGTATCGGATTCCCCTCCCCCTCCCCCGCATCCGATACCGGGGATCGGCCTCTCTTCCTCTTGCTCTCGGTCATCTTCCAGTGTCGTTGCGATCATCGGTTGCCGCGGTGGGTGCATGCGGCCGAATGCCTGGACATGTTGCCGGCGATTGCCGGTACCATCGGCGGCACGACCACTGCGGACGCTGCCACTCGTGATCGTCAATCTCGCGCTCATGCTCACCCTTTTGCTGGTGATCGGCTTCGCTGCGCAATGGCTCGCGTGGCGGGTCAAGTTGCCGGCGATTCTCTTCCTGTTGCTGGCGGGCATCCTGCTCGGTCCGGTCAGCGGTCTGGTGGAGCCGGACAAGTTGCTGGGCAAATGGCTGTTCCCTGCCGTGTCGCTGGCGGTGGCGCTGATCCTGTTCGAGGGCAGCATGACGCTGCGTTTCCACGAACTGCGTGGCATCGGTCGGGCGGTGCGCGGCCTGGTCAGCTACGGTGCCGTGACCGCGCTGCTGATGCTGGCGGCGGCCGCGCACTGGATCGCCGGGCTGGACTGGCCGATCGCGTTCCTGTTCGGCGCACTGGGCTGCGTGACCGGGCCGACGGTGATCGTGCCGATGCTGCGTACCCTGCGACCGGACGCGAAGATCGCCAACACGCTGCGCTGGGAAGGCATCGTCATCGACCCGCTGGGCGCGTTGTTCGCGGTGCTGGTGTTCGAGGCCATCGTCTCGCGCGAGCAGGGACATTCGCTGGGGGTGTTCGCCGCGACCATCGGCAGCGGCGTGGTCATCGGCGTCGTCGGCGCAATCGTGCTGGCCTTCCTGCTGCGTCGCCACCTGATTCCGGAGTACCTGCAGAATTTCGGCACCATGGCCGCGGTGCTGGGCGCGTTCTCGGCTTCCAACGCCATCACGCACGAATCCGGCCTGCTGGCGGTGACCATCATGGGCATCGTCATCGGTAACCGTCGTGACGTGCACATCGATCACATCATGGACTTCAAGGAAGATCTGTCCACGCTGCTGGTATCAATGCTGTTCGTGATTCTCGCGGCGCGGCTGAAGTGGCCGCTCCCGGACGGGATGCTGTTGGGCGGAGCGCTGGTGTTCCTGGCCGCGCAGTTCGTGGTGCGGCCGGTATCGACGTGGCTGGCGACGCTCGGCAGCACGCTGAACTGGCGCCAGCGCGCGCTGATCGCCTGGGTCGCGCCGCGCGGCATCGTGGCCGCGGCAGTCTCGGCGCTGTTCGCCCTGCGGCTGGAGGAACTCAAGGTGCCGGGCGCCGAGGGACTGGTGCCGCTGGTCTTCAGTCTGATCATCGGCACGGTGATCCTGCAGAGCGCCACCTCGCGCCAATTCGCGCGCTGGCTGCGTGTGGCCGAACCCGAGCCCGACGGCGTGCTGGTCTTCGGCGCCGATCCGGTGGCGCGCGCGGTGGCTGCCGCGCTGGCGGCGGCCGATTTCCGGGTCCTGGTCGTTGACGACGACTGGGACGGCATCCGCGCCGCGCGCATGCAGGGCCTGGAAACCTTCTTCGGCAGCCCGACGTCGCAGCATGCCGATCATCACATGGACCTCACCGGCATCGGTCGCCTGCTGGCGATGTCGACACGGCGCGAGCTCAATTCGCTGGCCGTGGTCCACTACCGCCAGGAGTTCGGTCGCGAACGTGTCTATCGCTTGCGCAACCTGGCGCCCGAAGAGCGCCATGACCGCCGCAACTTCGCCGGCAACCTGCTGGCGCCGGCGCTATTCGGCGAGGACATGACCCATGCGCGCTTCGCCGAGATGATGAGCGAGGGCTGGCGCATCAAGTCGACCAAACTCACCGAGACCTTCGACTGGCCGCACTTCGTGGAACAGTACGGTTCCGGTTCGGTGTTGCTGTTCGGCATCGGCGAGCGTGGCGTATTGCGGGTGGTGTCCAGCAAGCGCGAGCTCGATCCGAAGCCGGGTTGGACCGTGATCGTCCTGGTGCCGCCACGTGAACACGAGGATGAAGCGGTGGCGTGATAGGTTAGCGAGCTTGCTTGGTGGGTTCAGACGTTACATCGCACAGGAGTCCTGCATATGCGTATCCGCCGTCGTCGTATCTGCTTCATTCAGATCGCCGACGAACTCGTGCCCGATTTGAGTGCGCTGTTCAGTGGTGATCTGAGACTGGAATCCGAGCCGTCCGCGGAACTGCTTTGTCCCATCAGCGGCGAGCGTTTACGGGTTACCCCGCGCGAACTGGCCCTGTTGGCGCAGATGGTTGCAGGCGAGTGGGTGGATGCCGAGTCGTTTCTTGCGCAGACGCATGTCGATCCCGAAGATCTCCGCGACTTATTGCAACGTCATGTAGTGCTGTCTGATCACAAGGAGGATGTGCTCAGCCGTCAGATCATTGAGAAGGAAGAGCATTTCGAGCAAGTTGGTTGGCTTGATTTGACGGCGATGTATCACGCCATGACGCGTTGGCAAAACGTGGCGAATGACGAGTCGCAAGTGGAGCATACGCCGGAGGCTCATCGCGACCGTCTGAATGAGTGGGTGGAGGAGCGCGGTGCGTTAGTAACGCATTTCCCGCAGCGCGAAGATGCTATCGCTCGGCATGCCATGGAGCTTCCTGCATTTGATTCGTGTCTGGCTGAAATTCTCAAGGCACGTCGGACGACGCGGGCTTTCATCGCCGAGGAAGTTCTGCCGCAGAAGGAGCTTTCCTACGTCTTGTACGGTTGTTTCGGTGCGCAAGGTATTCGCGATCTTGCGCCCGGCGTCACGGCTGTGAAACGCACCAGTGCTTCGGGCGGCGGACTCACGCCCATCGATCCCTATCCGATCATCCTGCGTGTCGAAGGGTTGCGCAGCGGCATCTACCACTACGACATGGGGCGGCATGCATTGGAGCTGTTGGTCGAGAAGACAGAGCAGGAGCTGCGCGATTTCATGCTGGAAATGACGGCGGGGCAGGATTACTTCACACAGATGCAGGCAGCCGTCGTGCACGTGGCGCGCTTCAATCGCCACCATTGGAAATACCGACAGCATGTCAAGGCGTACAAGGCGCTCCTGATGGATTCCGCACACCTGAGCCAGACGTTCTATCTTCTGGCAACGGAACGTAAGCTTGGCGCCTTCTATACGGCAGCCATCAATGATGCGGATCTGGGGGCATGTCTCGGATTGGACCCGATCGAAGCGGCACCCATCGGGATCAGCGGTCTAGGGGTCAAGGCCTCCGAGGAGAACCATGCATTGCATTTCAATCCAGAACCATTTGCTCCGAAATAAAATCTATTATAATCATAAAGTTATATCATGTTATTGACTTTAAAGAAACAACGGGTCCAAGATAGCAGCACAAGGGTATGTCAGCACGAATTCGCTGAGTTGTGAAGAGGCTTGTTGAGTATCGGAATGTGCACGACGTAGCAGTCGCGCTGTGCACATAGGGAGATACACCTCCGAAAACCTCCAGATTCCGTCCGCGACGCACGAGGCATCGTTGGGTCGGAAAAGGAGTCGGGGTCAATGGCGCCTGTGGCTTGATTGGATCAATTTTCTGAGGCGAAAAGACTGCAGTCTGGCTTTGAATCACTTGGGTTAAGCAAGAGCAGTTTCTCTAACACCTGCGAGGATAGGATCATGTTTGATTTCGCTACGAACAACGAAACCATGGGCGCCGCTACCGCAAACTCGAGCAAGAAGGCGTTGGTTCATGCATTCATCGAGCGACTTTCGCGAGACGATGAATTCCGCGCCTATACGGAAGCCAATCCGATAGCCGCAGCTGCGCAGTACGGCTTCGATATGCGTGGCATGGAGGTGCCGGAGGGTGGCATCGTGTTGCCGTCGAAGACAGTTCTCTGCGAGCACCTGGATGCGATTGCGCGCAAGATTGCGGAATCCGCAGTGCCGGTAAAATATTTTCGAATCTGAACTATCGACAAATAAATGGGTGCGAAGAAGCTTTTTAACGCATGGAATCCATGAGGCGGGTTCCATGCGTTTATTTCTGTTCCAGTTAACTATTCGAGGATCACGGGCGATCTGATAATGATCTGGAAGACTTCAAGTTTTCGCTGCTGCTCCATTGCATAAGTTTTTTGGCTGTGATCACAGCCTGTAAGTCGCTGGGCGCTATGCGCCAATAGTCCAGAAATATGCTGGCTTGTCTGGATGCAGCGCTAGGGTCTGTTTTCGATAGCACCTTGGCGTAGTCGAGTACCGCAAAATTCCATTGGATGGCGCGAGTACAGATGCCTAGTTCATTTTCAAACAATTCCCCGAATGCCAGCGGACGTTGCGCGATAACACGCTTATAAGCGGCGGCTGCTCCGGGATCTCCGGCAGCTGCTTTGGCGCGCGCAATAACCTCTAGTAGTTCCCAAAGAGGGTGTGTGTCCGCGCCAGTAGCAATGCGAACGGCTTTCTCGGGGTCGCCTTCCTTGAGGGCAATTTCCGCTTGGGTCACTGTGACTAATTGTGCCCGAATAGGAAAGCCGCGAAGACCTTTGTCGGTATTGATGATTTTAATACTTTGCTTGGCGAGTTGAACATCTCCGAGTCTTGCAGCCCAGCGGCTGAATAGGGCAACTAACACAGGAAAGTCGTAGGGATTGTCGTCGCGCTTGTCTACCGGAATCGACAAAAGCTGTTTCAAGCCGTGGCGCGTCTGATCAAGGGCATCTTGTTCTTTGCCCTGTGCCCACAAGATACCTATGTACTCGAGTCGTAAAGACCACCCGTATGAATTATAGATGGGCTTCGGAATGGTCTGAAGGGCGTGCCGAATATTGTTTTCAGCGCTGCTTAGGTCACCCTGGTCGGCAACGAGAAGCGCACGCCGCGTGGAAAGGCTGACAATGGTGTCTATGTCGCTCGGAACATTGGTTAGGAATGTCGAGGCTTTTGTATATTGACGTGTAGCGACATACGCATCGGCCAGTGCGAGGAAGCGTCCGCGAAAGCCTTCGGCATAGGAGCGTTTGAAGTTCTGAATAGCTTGATCCTCGTGACCAAGCGCAAGTTGGCATGAGGCAAGAATGTAAAGGGAAACGGGTTGAAGTGGCTGGGGCAAGTTCGCGGCGTGTTGCAGATAGGGCAAAGCGGAGTCACAGTCATTCAATTCAGCTGCATAGTTGAGGCCAACATTATTCGCACCAGCAGCATTGTCAGGATAAAGATCCGCGATCATCTTCCATGCTGCCGTTGCGGCGGTACGGGAGGAACGTGCCGTGAGCGCCATGGCTTTCAGCTTCAATAGCTCGAGTGGAGTCAGGTGCTGTTTGAACTTCATCGCCTTGTCAATTTCGCGGCGAGCCTGGGTCATGTTGCCGGTCGCAAAATAGTTAGAAGCTTGAGCAGCGTAAGCGGATGCGAACTTCGGATCTAGTGAAATGGCATGATTGAGCAGGTCCACGGAAAGATTCAGGTCGCCGCGTCCCGCGGCTTGGTCGGCCAAGGAATATGCCCGAAGTGCGTCGAGGTTGGATGTGGTGACTTTGGCGAGTGGGATGCTTGTGGATTTTATTTGTGCCATCGACTCGCCGAGGCTCGCGCGCAAACTGCGCGTGAGGTCGTCGATGGCGGGAACAATTTCGGATTGGCTCTGAATTTTCGTGGAAATTGTTTTGACAATTTTGTTGGTGTTCGAGTCAACGATCTCTGCGCTGAGAACAAGTTCGTGGCCATTGTTGGCCAAGCGAGGGACAATGAGCGCAGAGGCATTGTCTCGCAACGCTACTTCTACGCCAGTTTTTCGGTCGAGTGGTGCAGACGCATCTTTCTTCATGCGCTTCAGCGTCTGTGCAACTTGCTGGGCAGAAATGACATTGACAAAGCGCGACTGCCGAAGACTCATGCGAATCGCGGCTGTGATCGTATTGTCGTAATTATCCTGTCCGGTTTGATTCTGAGTGGCCGCAACGACCACCCAGTCACGCGCAGAGAAGTCGATGGTTGGCGGTTGCCGCACTATGGCCCAGATCGACGTGCCGATTATCAAGGCGATGAGCAGGCTGGCGCCGCTGATCGTGGACGGGCGCCGCCACCACGGCAGGATGCGGCGAGCCACGGAACGTTGCGCGGGGATGGTGAAATCGGCGATGCCGGGTTCGCCGACTTCGAAGACTTCGGTGGCTTCGGCGACGCCGCGTATGCGGTACAGACCGTGTGAGCGCCATTCGGCTTCGGGACAGTCCTCGGCGATCTCCTCGTGGCCGCGACGGGCGATGCTTGCGGCGACGCCGGAAAGCAGGATCTGCTGCGGTCGCGCCAGCGCGGCCAGGCGCGCGGCGACCGGTTTGGCCAGGCCCTCGACCTCGACGGGCTTGGCACCGCGGCTGATGTCTTCGGGACTGTTCTCCCACATCACCACGTCGCCGACATGGATGCCGACACGCGCATGCACCTCGACTTCCTCGGCCTCGGACATGAAGCGCAGGCCGCGCTGGTAGGCCAGCGCGAAGCTGACGGCCTGGGTCGGGCGTTCAAACAGCAGCAGATAGCCGTCGGTCTTGTCGATCTCGCGGCCGTTGTGTTCGTCGATCAGCGCACGCGTCAGGCGGTCGTGCTTGCGTAGTAGCGCGGCGGCACGGCGGTCGCCGAGGCGCTCGACCAGCGCCGTGGAGTCGGCCAGATCGCACACCACCATGGTGCGCAGTACGGGTTGCCCGGCGGCCGTGGCGTGACGCCAGTGAAGGCCGGTGTCCAGGGACTCAGACATGGTCTCAGGTTTCGGCGTCGGTGAGTCCGGCTACGTGCCACCCGTCGCCACCGATGGCCTTGACGCTGTAGAGCGCGCGGTCGATATCGCTGTACCACACCGACCAGCCGTCGATGTAGCGGCACAGGCCGCCGCCGATACTGACGCTGGCGAGCAGCTGCGGTTGATCGACTTCCGCGAAGCCCAGGCGGCGCACGCCCTCGAGGATCTGGTTGGCACGTTCGCACAGTTCGCCGGACGTGTTGACGTGACACAACAGGGCGAACTCGTCGCCGCCGAGGCGGCAGGCGAGATCACAGTTGCGTGTGGCGTCGCTGACTACCCGGGCAACGGCGCACAGCACTTCATCGCCGACCATGTGGCCGCATTGGTCGTTGATCTGCTTGAAGCGATCCAGGTCGATCAACAACAGGCCCAGCTGCAGGTCGCCGCTGGGTGGCGACAGGTTGTCCAGATAGGCGTACAGGCCGCGGCGGTTGCACAGGCCGGTCATGTCGTCGGTGCGCACCTGGTCCTCGGCGCGGGTCAGTTCGCCGCGCGTCTTGCGCAGCGATTCCATGGCGCGGATGAGGTCCTCGTTGCGGCGCTGCAGTCCGAGCACCAATTGCTGCTCGCTGGCGACCAGGTAGGAGAACGAGCGGCGCATGAACTGGACCATGCGGTCGGGCTGACTCTGCAGCAGGATGTCGAAACCGGGCTGGTCCACCGACCACAGTTCGCAGTCGGTCACGGCGACGGCGTCGGCCATGCGCGCGTGATGACCGATAAACAGGGCCAGTTCGCCGAAGAACTCACGCTCGCCCAGCGTCTTGTTCTGCATGTGGCCGGAGAAATCGAGTCGGATCTGCCCGCTGTCGATGATGAACATGCATTGGCCGATCTCGCCGCGGCGGAACAGGACCTGGCCGGCGGCGACGGTGCAGCGGGTGCCCACGGAGCAGAACGAACCCATTTCGGCGCCGGACAGGCGTCGGATGTAGGCGTCGTCGGACAAGTAACCCGAGACGCTCCTGCTGGTTTCGGCATGGGGCGTGACCACAGGCCTGTTCCTCACGAAGACAATTTCCGAGGCTTCATCCTAGCAACTTCGGGCGTTCCGCACACGCGTTTTCGGCAAGAGTGCCAGCGCGGAAAATTCCGCGCTGGCAAGGGCTTGGGTGGGATTCAGGCGGCGTCGGCGTGTGTGGAGGCCTTGAACTGCTCCTCTTCGGTGGAGCCGGACAGGGCCGAAAGCGAGCTCAAGCCGCCGGAAATGGCCTGATTGACGCTGTCGAAGTACCCCGCGCCGACTTCGCGCTGGTGCTTGGCGGCGGTGTAGCCATCCTTCTCGGCGGCGAATTCGGCTTCCTGCAGCTCCACGTAAGCGGCCATCTGCCGCGCCTTGTAGCCGCGCGCGAGTTCGAACATCGAATAGTTCAGCGCGTGGAAGCCGGCCAGCGTGATGAACTGGAACTTGTAGCCCATGGCGGCGATGTCGCGCTGGAACGAGGCGATGGTGGCTTCGTCCAGGTTCTGCTTCCAGTTGAAACTGGGCGAGCAGTTGTAGGCCAGCAGCTTGCCCGGGAACTTGGCGTGGATGGCCTCGGCGAAGCGGCGCGCCTGTTCCAGGTCCGGTGTGGCGGTTTCGCACCAGATCAGGTCGGCATAGGGTGCATAGGCCAGCCCGCGGGCAATGGCCTGATCGATACCCTTGCGGGTTTCGTGGAAACCCTCGACGGTGCGTGTGCCGGTGCAGAACGGCTGGTCGACCGGGTCGACGTCGGCGGTCAGCAGGCCTGCGCCCATGGCGTCGGTGCGTGCCACAATCAGGGTCGGCACGCCGGCGACGTCGGCGGCCAGGCGCGCGGCGACCAGTTTCTGCACGGCTTCCTGCGTCGGCACCAGCACCTTTCCGCCCATGTGGCCGCACTTCTTGGCGCTGGCCAGCTGGTCCTCGAAGTGCACGCCTGCGGCGCCGGCCTCGATCATATGCGACATCAACTCGTAAGCGTTGAGCACGCCACCGAAGCCGGCCTCGGCATCGGCCACGATCGGCACCATCCAGTCGATGTCGTCCTTGCCCTCGGCGTGATGGATCTGGTCGGCGCGCAGCAGCGTGTTGTTGATGCGACGGACCACGCCGGGCACGGAATCGACCGGGTACAGCGACTGGTCCGGGTACATGGTGCCGGCGGAGTTGGCGTCGGCGGCGACTTGCCAGCCGGACAGGTAGATGGCCTGCAGGCCGGCCTTGACCTGCTGCATGGCCTGGTTGCCGGTCAGTGCCCCGAGTGCGTTGACGTAGTCCAGCGAGTGCAGCGAACCCCAGAGGCGCTCGGCGCCCTGGCGGGCCAGCGAGTGCTCGACGTGGACATTACCGCGCAGGCGCACGACTTCGGTGGCGTCGTAGGGGCGGGTGACGCCCTTCCAGCGCGGATCTTCATTCCACTCGCGAGTCAGCTGTTCGGTGGTCGGACGGGTGATGGTGGCGTTCATGATCGTTCTCCGGGTGCGGTGCGGGCGCGGTCAGAGGCGCGCGTAGGCGGGCAGGGTCAGGAAATCGGCCAGGGTGTCGGCGCGGGTCAGTTCAGTGAGCAGCTCGGCGGCCTCGTCGATACGCGCGGCCCCGGGCACGTCGGCATCGCGCAGGCGGTGCGCATGGCTGGCGAGGGCGCGGTCGAACAGGGTCATCGTGATCGGCGCGTGGTCGGTGAATTCCAGGCCGTCGTGGTGCAGCCACTGCCACAGCTGGGCGCGGGCGATTTCGGCGGTGGCGGCGTCTTCCATCAGGTGGTGGATGGGCACGCAGCCCAGGCCGTCGAGCCAGGCGGCGGTGTAGCGCAGCGCCACCTCGACGTTGTTGTCGAAGCCCTCGCGGGTAATGGTGCCGGCGCACGGCGCCAGCAGCTGGTCGCGGCCGATGTCGAGGTTGTCGAGCGGACGGTCGAGCTGGTTGGGGCCGTCCATGTGCGCGTCGAAGATCTCCATCGCCACCGGCACCAGTGCGGGATGCGCGACCCAGGTGCCGTCGTGACCGTCGCGCACTTCGCGCAGCTTGTCGGCGCGGACCTTCTCCAGCGCGGCCTCGTTGGCGGTCGGGTCGTTCTTGATCGGGATCTGCGCGGCCATGCCGCCCATGGCGAACGCGCCGCGGCGGTGGCAGGTGCGGATCAGCAACTGCGAATAGGCGCGCAGGAACGGCACGGTCATGCCGACCTGTCCGCGCTCGGGCAACACGCGCGAGCGGTCGTTCCGGCAGGTCTTGATGTAGGAGAAGATGTAGTCCCAGCGCCCGCAGTTCAGGCCCACGATGCGAGTGCGCAGCGCGTGCAGGATCTCGTCCATCTGGAACGCGGCGGGCAGTGTCTCGATCAGCACGGTGGCCTTCATGCAGCCTGCCGGCAGGTTCAGTTCGTGCTCGGCGAAGGCCATGACCTCGTCCCACAGTGCGGCTTCTTCCATGGATTCGAGCTTGGGCAGGTAGAAGTACGGGCCGCGGTCGCGTTCGTGCAGGGCGCGCGCGTTGTGCCAGGCGAACAGGCCGAAGTCGACCAGCGCCGCGGACAGCGGCAGGCCGTCGAGGGTGAGGTGCGACTCCGGAAGGTGCCAGCCGCGCGGGCGCACGATCAGCACCGCCGGCTTGTCGACAAGGTGGTATTCGCGACCGTCGGGGTTGGTGAAAGCGATACGGCCGTCGACGGCGTCGCGAAGATTGATCTGACCGTCGACCACGTTGGCGAAGGTCGGGGCGTTGGAATCCTCGAAGTCGGCCATGAATACGCGTGCGCCGGAATTGAGCGCATTGATGACCATTTTGCGCGAGACCGGGCCGGTGATCTCCACGCGACGATCGCGCAGCGCTTCGGGGATGGGCGCCACGCGCCAGTCGCCCTCGCGGATGGCGCGGGTGTCCTCGCGGAAGTCCGGCAGTTGCCCGGCGTCGTAATCGCGCTGGCGTTCCTTGCGGCAGGCCAGCAGCTCCAGGCAGCGTGCGTCAAAGCCGTGATGCAGGCGCGCCAGGAAATCCAGCGCGTCGTCCGTGAGGATGGCCGCGCGCTCGGGCGTCATCGGACCGTTGATTTCAATGGTGCCGCGTTCGGGCACGTATTCCTGCAGCACAGACATGGGCCATCTCCGGCAATACGATTCGGAGGTTCAGGCTGCGCCCGGAATATTTATTTGACAAAGTAAATGTTTCAATCCATAACATTGATATGTTCAATGTTATGTGCAAGTCATTGATGCGGCATTGCTAAATCACTCGATTGGGGCAGGTGCATGGCACGAAAGAGTCCCGAAAAAGCCGCCAGACGCGAAACCGGCGCGTCGGAGCAGCGGTTCTACTACAAGGGCAACCGGCACAAGCAGCTGCGCGCCTTCGTGTACACGGTGAAGTTGGGCACGTTCACGCGTGCGGCAGAAGCGCTGTACCTGTCGCAGCCATCGGTGAGTCTGCAGATCAAGGCGCTGGAGCGCGAGTTGGGCGTCACCCTGCTCGAACGCACGCGCCGACGCATCACCGTGACCGACGCCGGCGAGGCGCTGTACGAACTGGCCCGGCCGCTGGTGGAAGGCTGGGAAACGCTGGACCGTGACTTCCATGCCCGCTTGCAGGGCCTGAAGAGCGGTTCGCTGACCATCGCCGCCGGCGCTTCCACCATCCAGTACCTGTTGCCGCCGCTGGTGCAGGCCTACCGCGAACAGATGCCGGCAGTGCATCTGGAGCTGGCCAACGTCACCGGCAAGGACGGCCTGGCTCTGCTGCGCGAGGATGGTGCCGACTTCGCCGTCGGATCGATGCTGGATGTACCGCATGATCTGGCCTACGCGCCGGTCTACCACTTCGACCCGATGCTCATCATGCCGCCCGATCACCCGCTGGCGGCGAAGGACGACATCGCCATCGAGGACCTGTCGCCCTACGGCCTGATCCTGCCGCCGCAGCGGCTGACCACCTATCGCCTGGTCGACCTGGTGTTCCAGCAGCGCCAGGTGCCCTACACCGTCGCCATCGAGGTCGGCGGCTGGGAGGTGATCAAGCATTACGTGGCGATGGGGCTGGGCATCTCCATCGTCACCGGCATCTGCCTGACCGAGGAGGACCACGCACATCTGGCCGTGCGCAACATGCGGCGCTACTTCCCGCAGCGCAGCTATGGCGTGGTCATGCGCAAGGGCAAGTATCTGAGCCCCGAGGCACGCGCCTTCATCGACCTGATCAAGCCGGGGCTGCTGACCCATCGCGAGTACGACGAGTCCGGGCACTCAGCACGCTGAACGAAGCGAGGGCTTTCGGCAATACGATCCGGCGCGAGGTGTTCAAGTCATTGCCGGCAACGGACACTACTCGGAATACGCGGGTACGCCAGCAAGATCGATTACCCATTTCGGCGAAGTCGGTTCGCCGTCGTAGAACTTCCACGACCAGCCCGCGGCAATCGCCCAGCGGTGGATCCAGCTCGTGCCGAGCGCGCCGGTGAATGTGTCCGCACGCTGGTAGGCCGGGTCGCGCATGGCCTCGTCGAGGCTGACGAACCGATAGCCGCGCGCATGCAGTCGGGAGACGAAGTCGGCATAGGTGTCGGCATTGAGCGCATTGGCGTGCAGCAGCATTACTTGTGGCAATGCGTAACCGAGCAGTTTGGTCGAACGGTGCTCGAAATAGTGGACCATCCGCAGCAGGTAGGGGACGTATTGCGCGCGGAGTTTCGCCTGCAAGGCGGTATCGCCGCGGTCGAGCGCCTTGGCGTACGCGGCGGCCCAGATCCAGTCGGAATCGGTGATCGTGACCGGTGCGATGCGATACCCGTGTCGAGTCAGGAACGTCTTGATCGCTGCCTTGTCCTGCAGGGTGCGTCCGGTACGCAGATAGGGGTGGCGGAACCAGTGCGGCTGCAGGTCGCGCTTGGCCAGCAGCGGACGCAACACGGCGTCGCAGGCGAGGATGTCGTTCTCGAAGGCTTGTGTGCCGACCGCGTGCAGGTCGACATGCGTGGCGGTGTGATTACCCAGTTCCAGACCTGCATCGAGCCAGGCATCGAGCATCTCCACGCGGTCCGGCTGCGGTTGGCCGTGAACGAGCAGGCGCGCGGAATTGACGAATCCGATGGCGGGCGCACCCGAATTCTTGATGGCCTGCAGCAGTCGCGTGAATTCGGCGGCGATGCGCGGCGGCACGGTTCCGTGTGCCGGCAGGGGCGTGTCCGGGTCGAGCGTGGCCCAGGGCAGGTCGTCGAAGGTGATGGCGATGCGGCGGTCCGGGGGCTTGGCGACCGTGGCGGTGGTCGCGGACTGTGCCATCGCGGCCGTGAATGGAAGCAGACAAGCGCAAGCCATGCAGGCACGTTGCAACAACCGCTTCATGATTTTCCCCTGTGTGCCAGGAGCGCTCCTATGCGCAACCTGTGTTCGCGGATGCCGCGCACGCGCGTGCGGCACCGTCTTGTTCCGAAGCTCCTCGCTCAATGCACCGATGGGCAGCGATCGGCGCGGAACTCGCAGAAGCGGTAGCGCAGCTGCAAACCGATATTGGTGCCCTCGTAGTACCCCGATTGATTCAGGCGCTGGCTGTAGCCGATGCGGCCGACCAGCTGCCAATGCGTGAAGATGCCCAGAGTCAGTTCGGCGTTGGCGTCGATGGCGCGTTTCCAGGTGCGGAAAGTCTCGTCCTTCTGTCGGCCGAGTGCCGCCGACAGGTACAGCCCGACTTCCTGACCGAAGGGAATGTAGGTGGATGCCGTGGCCGCGAAACGGCGGTAGCGACTGGGGCTGTAATAGCCATTGTTGGTGTTGCGGGAATTGTGCTGCCCTTCCGCCTGCAGGCCGACATCGATCATTGCCCGCTCGCCGCGGTACACCGCGCGGGCATAGCTGGCCAGCAGGGATGTGCGTTGGTTGTGGTCGGCGAAATCGTCGCCGGCGATGCGCGCGTCGAAGCGGTCGCGCAGCGTCGGTGTCCAGTGCAGGTCGACGGCAAGGCCATTACGCATCAAGGGCAGTGCGCGCGGCGAGGCATCGACGCGGTCCCGATCGAGCGTGATCGCATAGCGGAAGGCATCGCTGGTGCGTTGCGAAAGTTGCAGATGGCCGATCACCTTGCTGTCGCTACCGGAGCCGTTGTCGATCCGCGAATTGCCCAGCCACAGTTCCAGTGCGGTGTCGGGCGAAGGCGCGTAGCGCAGGCCGGTGCCGACACGATCCTCGTTGACGTGGTTGTCGCCGATCAGCGGAGCGAATGGACCGCCGAACGTGGCCGAGTGCCTGCGGTGCGAGACACTGGCCAGCAACCGCCAGCGGTCCGATAGCCAGAACATGCTGTCGAGCGTGGTGGTGCGTATTTCGATGTCATCCGAGTCGCTGTATACCGAGGGAGTCAGGCCGACCCAGGAAAACAGCGGCAGGCGTACCGCCTTGGCAAGGTCCATGGTGTCCCGGCTGTCTGGTTTGATCGCCTGCACGGTGGCCAGCGCGGGCAGTGCCTGATGCGGCCACTCGCCCTGACGAAGGATCAGTGCCTGGGTCCAGGCGTTGTCGTAATCGGACGGATCGGCGGCATACAGCGGAGCGTTGAGCGCCAGCGCGGCATTGCGGCGATCGGCCCAGGCCAGCACGCGAGCGCGCAATGCGGTGGCTTCCTCGTCATCGGGGCCGAATCGGGCGAGCGCGTCTTCCGCCTTCGCGTAGTCGCCCATCCAGGCGAGGAAACGCGCACGGTCGAGTTGCGCGGCGTGGTCGCCAGGATGCTTGGCCAGGTAGGCGTCGATGAGGCGAAGCGCCTTGCCGGTGTGGCCGGCCCAGGATGCGTTCAGTGCCGGTTGATAGGCGACCGCGTTCTGGGCGAAAGCCGGCTTCAGGGCAAGGGAGCAAGCAAGCGCGCAGGTGAACAGGCTGATCCGACCCAGCGCCGAAGCGCGGGCCCATGCCCGGCGATGGGAGGTCATTTGCGCCATTTGCGGTTCCTCGTGATCCACAGGTGGACGGTGAACACGCCGATGGTGTAGAGCTCGGCGACCATCAGGAAGTAGCGGAGCGGCGTGATCAGAAGGCCTTTCCCCATCGATTTCAGACGACTTCCGGGCGAGACCACGCCAAGGATGAGCAGTGACAGCAGGACCTCCACCGCGACCGTGACCCACAGCGGTTCCCACCACTGCATCAGCAGCATGATGATGAGCGTGGTCGGGAATCCGAGCTTCTCCACCGCGCCCATGAAGATCACCCAGCCGATCGGGCGGCCGTATTTCTTGGTGACTTCTTCGCCGAACGCCTGGCGGTAGGGTTCCTGAATCTTGCGCATCTCGCGGATGCGTTTCTGCTCGCTGGCCTTCTTCTCGTGCATCCGCTTGGCGAAACGACGGAATGCCTTGAACGGACTGCGCATCAGGTCGTCGAAGTAGAAGCAGCTCTGCAGGAACGAGGACGACCACAGGAACACCTGGCGCGGCAGGCGCGTGGCTTCGGGTTCTTCCGAGCGCGCGATCACGTCGTTGAGCTGGATGTTGCGGTAGCCCTCGTTGTTCAGCGCGAAGCCGATGAAGATGTCCTCGGACGTGGTCAGGTCGTCGCCGAGCAGCGGCTCGTAGTGGTCGAACAGGTTCTTGATGTACTTGCGGCGGTAGGCCACGGCGCAGCCGACCGGGTTGGTGATGCCGCCGAAGAAGACCATCTGGCCGTGGTACACGAAGCCCTGCAGGAAGCGGTACAGGCAATCGCGGTACATGTTGGTCAGGCCCCACCACATCAGGTGCATGCGGCCGCGTTTCTCCATCGGGTCGTGCCAGTCGCCGTCGGCGAGCAGGGGCGCGAATTCCGGGGTCTCGGCGAGTTTGCGGCGATCGCTCAGGCGCATCGGCAGGATGGTGCCGCAGGCGCTGGCGATGCCCACGCCCTGGTACAGCTCCTGCACGCAGCGTTCGATGTAGGTGGTCGATTCCAGGAACGTGTCGCCGTCGAGAATGAACTCGACATCGGCGTCGAATTCGCGTGCCTGACGCTTGATGGTCGGCGTCTTGCCGATCGAGCTGGCCCGGCGGATCACCGTGATCTTGAGGCCGAGCTTGACGGCGGACCGTTCGGCCAGGCCCGCGGTGTCGTCGCCGCTGCCGTCGTCGACCACGATGATGTGGCGCGGCTTGACGGTCTGCCGGGCGAGCGAGGCCAGGCAGTGCGGCAGATTCTCGGTCTCGCGGTAGGCGGGAATGACCACGTCGACCACGGCGGTGCGCCAGTCCTCGGCCGGCGTCGGAACCGTCTTGTCCGGCCCGCGCAGCAGGCCGATGGCGCTCAGCAGTGCGTTAGGACTGATGACAAACCATGGAGCGGTGGCCATGTCCGTTCTCCTTCGACTGATTTTCGCGGCTCGTGCGGATCAACTCGTCGAGCGTGTCCTCCAGCGTGTGTTCGTGCTCGAAGCCGGTCAGTTGGCGCAGGCGGTCGAGCACCGGGCGGCGACGGCGGATGTCTTCGAAATCCTCGCCGTAGGCGGTGACGTAGGGCACGTGCTGAATGATCGAGTCGCTGCCGGCGCGTTCGCGCACCAACTCGGCGAGGTCGTTGACGGAGATCTCGCGGTCGTTGCCGACGTTGACCACCAGGCCTTCGGCGGTCGCCTTGGCGGCGAGCATGTCCAGCGCGCGCGAAGTGTCGCGCACGTCGCAGAAGGAGCGCGTCTGCAGACCATCGCCGTACACGGTGATCTCTTCGCCCTTGACGGCCTGTTCGACGAAGCGCGGCACCACCATGCCGTAGCGGCCGGTCTGGCGCGGTCCGGTGGTGTTGAACAGGCGTGCGATGACGGTCGGAATGTCGAACTTCTGCGCGTAGGAAAGTCCCAGCGCCTCGTCGGCGATCTTGCTGACCGAATAGTTCCAGCGCGTGCCGGCGCGGGTCGACACCGACAGATCCATCTGTTCGTGCAGTTCGCTTTCCAGGCGGTGGCCGTAGACCTCGGAACTGGAGGCGATGACCACATGCGGTTTCCAGCCGCTGGCGGTGACCGCACGCAACAGACGCTCGCAGGCCGCGATGTTGGTGGCCAGCACGCGTGTCGGCTCGGCGATCACGCGGTACACGCCGACCACGGCGGCCAGGTGGTAGATGCGGTCGGCCCAGGCGGCCGCGCGCTCGAGTCCGTCCCATACCAGCATGTCGGCATGGTCGAAACGGAAATTGGGATAGCCCTCGAGGAGCTGGATGTTGGCGCGGTTGCCGGTCGACAGGTCATCGACCACATGAACCTTGTCGCCTCGCGCCAAGTGACGTTGCGCGACATGCGAGCCGATGAAGCCCGCACCCCCTGTAATCAGCACATGCATATCCGACCCCTGTATCCAACGCCGGCGATCCATGGCCGCAATGGTGCGGGACTTCTCGCGCGGCGGGGGTCAATATGTACCATATTTGTGAATCCCATCACAGAAAAACAGTTGACGTTCCTGTCTTGCCTAAGTAATAGGCCGTTTTGCATAGCATAGCGCGTGCGCGCGGTGGCCGCGTGCACGCATTCCGCAATTTGCAGGGGATTTCAGGCGCCGCGGTGCTTGCCGCGCGCGCCTTGGAAGAGCGCGCGAATGCGCGCGAGATCGGCATCCATGTCGCCGCTGGTGTGCTGCAGCGGACCCAGCGTGAAGGTCTTGCTGGGGAAGTCGATCAGCACTGGAAGAATCGGTACCTGCGCCGCATGCGCGATGCGCAGGAAGCCGGACTTCCATCGCTCCACGTGCTTGCGCGTGCCCTCGGGCGTGATGCCCAGCCACATGCGTTCGCGGCCGGCGAAGCGCTGCTGCATCTGCTCGACGACGCCGATGGCGGCCGTCCGGTCGATCGGGATCAATCCGAAGCCGCGCAGGATCGGTCCCAGTGGGCCGTCCATGACTTCGCGCTTGATCATGATGTTGATGTCCAGGCCGAGCGCGGATTTCATCAGCAGCCCCCACACGCCGTCCCAGTAGGACGAGTGCGGTGCACCGATGATGACTAGCTTGGGCACGTTGGGCAGCGTGCCGGCCAGGCGCCAGCCGGCCATGCGCAGCAGCAGTCGGCTGAGTCGCGAGCCGAGGCCGCGACGCGTGCGTGGTGCCTGCGGCGGCATCTCGGGCAGGATGGGTGGACTCATTCGCGGCTCCAGTCACGCGAACGCGTCTGCTTGATGCGTCCGCGCTGCTGCTTGGCCTGCAGGCGGCGTTCCTTGGATGCGCGCGTCGGGCGTGTGGCGATGCGTTTCTTCGGCGCCTGCGTGGCGCTGCGCACCAGGCTTGCCAGGCGCTCGCGCGCGTCTTCGCGGTTGCGCGCCTGGTCGCGGAAACGGCGGGCCTGAATCACCACCATGCCATCGGCGGTGATGCGGCGATCATGGCGATGCAGCAGACGCGTGCGCACCGCTTCCGGAAGCGTCGGCGAATGCGCTGCATCGAAACGCAGCTCGACGGCGCTTTCCGTGCGGTTCACATGCTGCCCGCCCGGCCCCGCCGCGCGCACGAAACGCTCGGTCAGTTCCGATTCGGGAATGGCGATGGAGCGGTTCACGCGAAGCATACGGGCAGTGTAGCGGGGAAGGCGTTGCAGTTCGCCGACAGCCGTTCAGCGGCCGCGTGGCCAGCTGAACACGAAGGCGAGCAGTCCGAGGCCGGCGGCGATGCCGGGAATCCACGGTCCGTGTTGCGGCGCCAGCGACCAGACCAGGGCCGCGCCGAGCACCAGTGTGGCGCCGATCAGGCCGCCCGCCAGCAGGCGGCGCGAGCGGCGCGCCTCGACGTGCAGGCGCTGCAGATCCTCGGAGGCGAAATGCACGCGTGTCTGTCCGGCCACGCTCTGCTCCAGCATTTCACGCGCCAGATCGGGCATGCGCGGTGCCGCGTGCAGCCACTCCGGCAGACGGCGGCGCAGCGTGTGCAGGGCACGGCGCGGGCTGTAGCGTTCGCGCAGGATGCGCTTGAGCACCGGATGGGCTACCGACCAGATGTCGATCTCCGGATCGAGCATGCGGCCTACGCCCTCGATGTTGAGCAGAGTCTTCTGCAGCAAGATCAGCTGCGGCTGCAAGGTCAGTTCGAAGCGGCGCGCGGTGTTGAACAGCTTGGCCACCACCTCGGCCAGCGAGATCTGCGACAGCGGCCGTGTGAAGTACGGCTCGCACACCGTGCGCACGGCGGCTTCCAGTTCGTCCACGCGCACGTGGCGCGGCATCCAGCCTGCGGCCAGGTGCAGTTCGGCGATGCGTCGGTAGTCTCGCTCGAACAGGGCGATGAAGTTCTCCGCCAGCCAGTACTGGTCGGCTTCGGGCAGCGAGCCCATGATGCCGAAATCCAGCGCGATGAAGCGCGGCTCGCGACTGGAGAGGTCGACCCAGATATTGCCGGGGTGTGCATCGGCGTGAAAGAAGTTGTCGCGGAACACCTGCTCGTAGAACAGGCGCACGCCCATCGCCGCCAGCGCGCGTCGGTCGATGCCGGCGGCCTCGATGGCCTCGACATCGTCGGCCGGCACGCCGTGCACGCGCTCCAGGGTCAGCACGCGGGCGCTGGAGTGGTCCCAGTAGACCGCCGGCACCTTCAATTCCGACGAGTGCTCGAAGTTGCGGCCGAGCAGGCTGGCGTTGGCGCCTTCGCGCTGCAGGTCGAGTTCGTTTTCCAGCGTCTTCTCGATTTCGGCGACGACGTCCATCGGCCGGATCTTGTCGGCGTTGGGATGCCAGCGCTGCGCCAGTTCGCCCAGCGCGTGCAGCAGGTCGACGTCGCGGCGGATGCGCTTGTCGATGCCGGGGCGCAGCACTTTGACCACCACGCTGGTGCCGTCGTGCAGTTCCGCTGCATGCACTTGGGCGATCGAGGCCGAGGCCAGTGGTTCCTCGTCGAATCGGGCGAAGAGTTCGGTGACCGGGTGGCCCAGCGATGCTTCGACGATGGCGCGCGCTTCGGTGCCGGGGAATGGCGGTACCTGGTCCTGCAAGGACGCCAGCTCGTCGGCGATGTCCTCGGGAATCAGGTCGCGGCGCGTGGACAGCACCTGCCCGGCCTTGACGAAGATCGGCCCCAGCTCGTTCATGGCCAGGCGCAGGCGTGCGCCGCGCGGCAGGTCGCGTACGTCGGCACGGGCGCGCGGCAGCACCGCGCGGATCAGTTTCAGCGGGCGAAACAGGTGCGCGGCGTCGACCAGTTCGTCGAGGCGATAGCGCAGCAGCACGCTGGCCACGCGTAGCAGCCGCGGGGCAAGACGGAGCGGCGTCATGCGTTCGGCTCCAGCGTGCGGGACAGGCGTTTCAGGCGCGCATCGAGGCGTTCGGCGCGTTCGCGCAGGGCATCGACGTCGTCGAGGAAGTCATCCATTTCCGCGGGCGCGATGGTCAGGCGCGATTCCTCGCGCAGCCAGTCGGCAGTGTCTTCCACGGCATGCTTCGCGCCGCGCCGCAGGTGGTGGACGCCGCGCTGCAGCGTGCGCGCCAGCGGCACGCCGAGCACATCGCCGAAACGTTGTGCGAAGGTTTCTTCGACGTCCGGCGCATAACCGCGCGCGAGCTTTTCGAGTTGGCGCGCGAGACCGGCGTCGCCGGCGATCTCGACCTTGCCCGGCGCGATGCCGTCCTCGCCGCGCTGCGCGGCCATGGCCAGCAGGCTGCCCGGGCTGGCGGTCACGCGCAGTGCGGGCTCGGCGTCCGGCGTCTCCGGTGCCGGGCCGACACGAAGACGGCCGTCCTCGACCTGCACAGACAGTGTCAGTTCCGGGCCGCGCATGTGCACGATCACGCGTCGCCCTTCCAGCGCGCGCATGCGGTCGCGCGTCTCCGGGTCGAGATCGACGGCGCGGTTCAGCGCGCTTTCCAGGGCGCGACCGGCGAGCTTGCGCATCGGTCGCGGCAGCAGCGGTGAGGCTTCGTTCATGCGCCGATTGTACCTGTTGCCAGACGCCGTCCGCGTGGCGTCACGCCGCACCGGGAAAGCCGAGTTGCCGCCATGCCTCGAACACGGTCACGGCGACCGCGTTCGAAAGGTTCAGGCTGCGGCTGTTGGCCTGCATCGGCAGACGCAGGCGCTGGGCTTCGGGCAGGCGTGCGAGCACGTTGTCGGGCAGTCCGGCGGTTTCGCGCCCGAACAGCAGTGCGTCGCCGTCGGCGAACGCGGTGGTGTAGGGCGAGCGCGTGGCGCGTGTGGTCAGGGCGAAGACGCGCGGTGTGCGCAGTGCGTCGAGGCAGGCGTCGAGATCGTCGTGCACGCGCAGCGAGGCGTACTCGTGATAGTCGAGGCCGGCGCGTCGCAGGCGCTTGTCGTCCAGTTCGAAGCCGAGTGGGCGGATCAAGTGCAGCGACGCGCCGGTATTGGCGCACAGGCGGATGACGTTACCGGTGTTCGGCGGGATTTCTGGACAGTGGAGGATGACGTGCAGCATCCGTCCATTATCGCCGCCGTTGCGGTCCGCGTCAGTTCGCGCGGACGCACAGTACGCCGTCCGGAAGCAGCGGGCAGGCCAGCGGGGTGATGGCGCTGGCTTCGACCACGCGGGCCTGCGCTTGCGTGGACGTCTGCGCGGCCACCTGCGAGGCGACCGAGGTGCCGAACAGCATCGAGCCGACGGTGGCGGCGCACAACATCATGCATACGACGAACAGGCCGCGTAACAGGAAGCTTTCGAATTTCATGAGTGTTCTCCATTCAGCGAAGGGGGGAGTCCCTGCATGGATACACTCGCAAGTCGCGTGCCAAGCCTGTAGTGACAAGTAAGTCACTGATTTCATGATGCTTGTCAGATTGCATGTCGATGCATGCAAATGTCCGCGGACGGACAGATGCACGCGGTCGGACACTGCGGACGTCCGCGCCGTCGTCGTGAAATGCGCCGGGCCGGCATGATAGGCGGCGGTGTCTGTGCCATGAGTCATGGGGCGGGTGCGGTCGCTTCAAAAAGCCTTCGAAAAGGCTTTGCATTGGATTATGAAAACGTTTACAGTTGCGCCCGTCTATCAACCGAGGGGCGGGGTGTACCGACATGTCGGTCACGATCAAAGACGTTGCGAAAGCGGCCAATGTGTCCGTGGCATCCGTGTCGCGGGTCCTCAACGGACGCGACAATGTCAACGAGGAGACGCGCAAGCGCATCCTCGCCGCGGTGCGCCGTCTGCGCTACATGCCCAACGGCGCCGCGCGCAGCCTGATCACCCGTCGTACGCACACGCTCGGCGCATTGCTGCCCGACCTTCACGGCGAATTCTTTTCCGAGTTGATCCGCGGCATCGATATCGCGGCCCGCGCCCGTGGACTGCACCTGCTGGTGTCCAGTTCGCACGGCGATGTCGATGAGGCCGCGGCCGCGCTGCGCACCATGCGTGGAAAGGTGGACGGCCTGCTGGTGATGTCGCCGTACGCCGACGCCGACTTCCTTGCCGACAACCTTCCTCCTGCCCTGCCCACCGTGCTCATCAATACGCCGCACACGCCGGATAACTGCATGGCGATGAGCGTGGACAACCACGCCGGCGCGTACGCCATGGTCGAGCACCTGGCCTCGCTGGGCCATCGGCACATTGCATTCATCAGCGGTCCCGAAGACAACTTCGAGGCCCAGAACCGACTGCACGGCTATCGCGATGCGATGGCCGCGCTCCTGCCCGGGGTGCCCATCCAGATTCTGGAGGGCGAGTTCACGGACAACTCAGGCTACCTGGCAGGACAGCATCTGCTGCAACTGGAGCAACGCCCCGATGCTGTATTCGCAGCCAACGACATGATGGCGATCGGCTGCCTGTCCGCCTTGCACGAAGCAGGATTGCGTGTCCCCGAGGACATCGCGCTGGCGGGCTTCGACGATATTCCGCTGGCGCGTTACATCACGCCGAAGCTGACCACGGTGCGTGTGCACATCGCCGAACTCGGCGAACAGGCGCTTGCGCGTCTGGTGCAGGCCATCGAGGACCCCAGCGCGGACGCAGAGCGCGAAAAGACGCTTCAGTCCGAACTGGTGCTGCGGGCCTCCAGCGGAACCAGCGCACAAGAGACGCGGCGAAAGACCGCCCATGCAAGCAAAGTTTGAGGGAGACCCCACCATGCAACGTTCAAGCAAGTTCCAAGGCCGCTCCCACGCGGCGACCATGCGCCTGAAGCGCCGGATGATCGCGAGCCTGATCGCCGCGTCCGTGGCGGCGTCGGTCGCTGCACCGACCGCGGTCTGGGCGCAAAGTGTCAATGCCACCGTGCGCGGTGACGGTCCGCCGAACGCGACCGTGACGGCGTTCAACGTCGCCACCGGCACCACGCGTCATACCCAGGTCAACGCGGACGGGCACTACGCGCTGGTGGGTCTGCCGCCGGGCACGTACCAGATCGACGCTGGTCCCGGCACGGGACGCACGCTGACCTTGTCGGTGGCTTCCACGACCTCGTTGAATTTCCCCAAGAACGGCGCCTCCAAGACGCCGAGCACGGCCAACGCCACCGAGCTGGGCGCGGTGCAGGTCAGTGCGATCAATCTGCCGGAAGTGAAGACGTCCGAAGTCGGCACGACCATCACCCAGCAGCAGATCCAGAGCCTGCCGCAGGCTTCGCGCAACTTCCTCGAGTTCGCGGACATCGTGCCGGGCATGCAGTTCTCCGTCGCCGGCACGTCGAAGAACACCTCCCTGCAGGGCGGTGCGCAGAGCCCCAATGGCGTCAACGTCTACATCGACGGCGTCAGCCAGAAGAGCTACGTGATGGGCGGCGGCATCGCCGGCCAGAACGCCAGCCAGGGCAACCCGTTCCCGCAGCTGGCCATCGGCGAGTACAAGGTCATCACCTCCAACTACAAGGCGGAGTACGACCAGGTGACCAGCGCCGCCGTGACCTCGGTGACCAAGTCCGGCACCAACGAGTTCCACGGCGAGGTCTTCAGCCGCTACACCAGCGACAAGTTCCGCGCGCGCACCCCGTCCGAAAACGCGGCCAACAAGAAGACGACGTCACAGGAGAAGGAATACGGCGTGGCCGTCGGCGGTCCGATCATCAAGGACAAGATGCACTTCTTCTTCACCTATGAAGGCAAGCGCTTCAATTCGCCGACCGCGGTTACGCCCACATCCACGACGGTGGAGGCGGTGCCGTATCTCCCCGCCGACGTACAGGCGCAGTTCGGGCCGGCCAACAATCCGTTCCTGGAGAATCTGTACTTCGGCAAGATCGACTGGGAGCCGACCGACCGCGACCGCTTCGAGCTGACCGCGCGCGTGCGCAAGGAACACACCAACAGCGGCATCGGCAACGGCACAGCCGCTTCGGCAGGCGTGAACCAGATCAACGACGACAAGCGCTATGCGCTGAAGTGGGCGCACAGCGCGGACGCCTGGTACAACGAGATGACCGTCTCGCACCAGAGCACGTTCTTCCAGCCGACGCCGTTGAACTTCGGTAACGGCTCCATTTACACCTACGGCGGCGCCAACGACGCGCAGATCATCGACACGGGACCGGCTTCGCCACTGGCGGCACAGAACAAGGGTCAGAAGGGCTGGTCGTTCAAGGACGACCTGACGCTGAACGACCTGGAGTGGGCGGGCAACCACGTCGTGAAGATGGGCGTGACCTACCGTGACCTGACGCTGACGGCGGCGGATGCCTCCGACATCAACCCGCAGTTCTATTACTACGTCACCAATAGCGGCACCTACAGCACGCCGTACAAGGCGTTCTTCACCAAGCCGGTCACAGGTCTGGGTAGTCTGTCGCCGGTCGTGACCAGCAAGGACAAACAGTACGGTGCGTACATCCAGGATGACTGGGATGTCACCGACAAGCTGCAGCTGAACCTCGGCATTCGCTGGGATTATGAGGACAACCCGTCGTACACCGGCTTTGTCACGCCATCCAACGTGGTCGCCGCCCTGCAGGGCACCAACCCGTATGCCGTGGGCACGCCGTATGAAGGCGAGACCTACGCGCAGGCACTGGCCCGTGGCGGTATCAACGTCAACGACTACATCAGCAACGGCCATCAGCGTTCCAACAAGAAGAACGAGTGGCAGCCGCGACTGGGCTTCTCGTACGACATGTTCGACGACGAGGCGCACGTGTTCCACGGCGGCTGGGGCCGTTCCTACGACCGCAACCTGTACAACTACCTGCAGCTGGAGACCACCAAGTCGGCATTGCCGCAGTTCACGGTGTACTTCCAGAATCCTGCCGACGGTCAGTGCCTGAATGGCGGTACGCCTTGCTATGCCTGGGATCCAAACTACCTGAACGGCCTGTCCAATCTGCAGGCTCTTGTGCAGGCGGGCAACGGCGGCGAGGTCGATCTGCTCAACAACAACCTGAAGGTGCCCTACTCCGATCAGGCCAGCCTGGGCATGTCGAACAAGATCGGTGACTGGCAGACCGACGTCACCTTCACTCGCATTCAGTACCACAACGGCTTCGCGTTCGTTCTGGGCAACCGCTATCCGAACGGCGACTTCTTCCAGAACCACAGCCAGCCCTGGGGCGACGGCGTGCCGGGCTTTGGTGGTCTGATCCTGGGAACGAATGGCATTGAGACCCGCAACAACGAGATTCTGGTCTCGGCGCAGAAGCCGTACACCAAGCAGTCCGGCTGGGGCGCGACGTTCGCGTACACGATGACCAACGCGCACCAGAACCGCAGCGTCACCGAGCACTACTCGTTCGACTACGCCACGATCCAGGACTACCCGTTCGTGACCTCCAATGCGACGCCGAAGCATCGCATCGTGGCCACGGGCACGTTCAGCGGTCCGTGGGGCATCGTGCTGGGCGCCAAGCTGACGCTGGCCACGCCGACGCCGCTCAACAGCAATGTCTGCTACTACCCGAACGACCAGTACCCGGATGGTGTGACCTTCGCCAACGGTAGCTATTGCCACACCGTGGCGGTCAAGCCGCAGGGCGAGGGTCGGTTCCTGGTCGGCGGCAAGATCTGGGGTTATCGCGACGTCGACTTCCAGGCGACCAAGAACTTCGACATCGGTCACGGCGTGACGATGTATGCGCGTTTCGACCTGATCAACGTGTTCAACTGGAAGAATCTGGTCGACACCAACCAGATCAACATCACGGGTGGACCCGGCGCCGAGACGGTGGGCTACAACACGTCCGGAAACATCCAGTACTACCCGCGCACCGTGAAGTTCGAGATCGGCGCACGGTTCTGATCGATCCCCCCGGCGGTGGGATGCGGCTCCCCGCCCATCCCACCGGCTTTTCCGGGCGGGCGACAAGCTGTAGGCAAGACGGCGGGTGTCCTCCGGGGCACCCGTGCGCCATGCTTTGAACCCATCGACACGTCGTGGCGACGTCTTTCATGAGCGACCGACACATCCAGAACATCGTGATCGTCGGCGGTGGCACAGCGGGCTGGATGGCCGCAGCGGCCTTCGCCAAGGTGCTGGGATCCCAGGTCTCGGTGCGCCTGGTCGAGTCCGAGGCCATCGGCACGGTCGGCGTCGGCGAAGCCACGGTGCCGCATCTGAAGCTGTTCAACGACCTGCTCGGCGTCGGCGACGTCGAGTTCGTGCGCAACACTTCGGGTACCTTCAAGCTCGGCATCCAGTTCAACGACTGGGGACGCCTCGGCGATTCCTACATTCACGGCTTCGGCAGTCTCGGCCACAAGGTGGGACTGCTGCCGTTCCACCAGTACTGGATCAAGGCGCGCCAGAAGGGCATCGCTGCCGATCTCGGTGCGTACGCGATCCACACCGCCGCCGCGCCGCGCGGCAAGTTCATGACCTCGGCCCAGGATGCACCGGCGCATTCGCCGCTGGCCGATATTCCCTACGCCTACCACTTCGATGCCGGCAGCTATGCACGCTTCCTGCGCGGATACGCCGAAAAGCGCGGCGTGCAGCGCACGGAGGGTCGTGTTGCCGAAGTGCGACAGCATCCGGAAAGCGGCTTCGTCGAATCGGTGGTGCTGGAAAGCGGCGAGACGATCGCCGGCGATCTGTTCATCGATTGCTCCGGCTTCCGCGGCCTGCTCATCGAGCAGGCCCTGAAGACTGGTTACATCGACTACACGCACTGGCTGCCCTGCGATCGCGCCGTGGCCGTGGGCTGCGAAAGCGCCGGCGATCCGCCGCCGTTCACCCGCGCCACCGCGCGCAAGGCCGGCTGGCAGTGGCGCATTCCGCTGCAGCACCGCATCGGCAACGGCTACGTGTATGCGAGTCCGCACCTCAGCGACGACGAGGCGGCGGCCACCCTGCTGGCGCACCTCGATGGCAAGCCGCTGGGCGATCCCCGCGTGCTGCGTTTCGTGACCGGCATGCGGCGCAAGTTCTGGAACAAGAACGTGGTCGCACTGGGTCTTTCCAGCGGTTTCATGGAGCCGCTGGAATCGACGTCCATCTTCCTCATCCAGTCGGGCATCGCGCGGCTGTTGAACCTGTTCCCGCGAGCCGGTTTCAGCCCGGTGCTGGTCGACGAGTACAACGCCCAGGCGCAGTTCGAGTTCGAGCGCATCCGCGATTTTCTGATCCTGCACTACAAACTGACCGAGCGCGATGACAGCGCGTTCTGGAACGACTGCCGGACGATGTCCATCCCCGACACGCTGCGCGAAAAGATCGAGCTGTTCCGCGACAGCGGCCGGTTTTTCCGCACCGCCGAAGAGATGTTCGCCGAAGTCAGCTGGGTGCAGGTGATGATCGGTCAGGGCCTGATGCCGCGCAGCTACCACCCGCTGGTCGATCAGCTGCCCGAGGCTGATCTGCGCCAGTTCATGGACGGCGCGGCCAAGGTGATCGACAGCTGCGTCGACCTGATGCCTCCGCACCAGGCCTTCATCGACCGGCATTGCGCCGTGGGCGCCTAGTTTCCCCCGCCGCGGCGGGTAGCACACGGACGGTCCGCCGATCCGCCGCATGATCCCCATCGACTTGCAGGACCCCGTTTTTTGATGATCAAGGCACACCCCCTCCATTCCGTCGCGGCGCAGACATTGCTCGCGCTGTTCGTGCTGATCGTCGGCATCCAGTTCCCGGCCACGGCCGCTGCGGACCAGACCCCGGAGACCGTCCCCGTGCACGCGTTGGCGGCGGCGAGTTCCCAGGCCCAGCTCGACGATCTCGAGCGCCGCACGTTCGAGTTCTTCTGGAAGACGACCAATCCCGGCAACGGCTTGGCGCCGGACCACTTTCCGCTGCGTGAACAGCCGTTCGCCAGCATCGCGGCCGACGGTTTCGCACTGACCGCCTACGGCATCGGCGTCGAACGCGGCTACATCACGCGCGAGCAGGCCATCCAGCGCGTGCTGACCACGCTGAAGTTCTTCGCCAACGCGCCGCAGGGCACGTCCGAGGACGGCGATACGGGCTACCGCGGCTTCTTCTACCACTTCCTCGATATGCGCACCGGCAAGCGTTACGGGCGCTGGGTGGAGCTGTCGACAGTCGACACCACGCTGCTGCTCGGCGGCGTGCTGTTCTGCCAGTCCTATTTCGATCGCGATACTGCGCAGGAACGCGAGATCCGCAAGCTGGCCGACACCATCTACCGGCGCGTGGACTGGACCTGGGCGCAGGCGCGTCCGCCTCTGATCAGCATGGGCTGGACCCCGGGCGGCAAGTTCATTCCGCACGACTGGACCGGCTACGACGAAGGCATGCTGATCTACATCCTGGCGCTGGGTTCGCCGACGCATCCGGTGAAGCCGGACGCGTGGAAGGCCTGGACCGACACCTACAGCCGCAGCTGGGGCACCTACCAGGGGCAGACCTATCTGGCTTTCGCGCCGCTGTTCGGTCATCAGTACAGCCATGCCTGGGTCGATTTCCGCGGTATCCAGGACGACTACATGCGCGGCAAGGGCATCGACTACTTCATCAACAGTCGTCGCGCCGCGCTGGCGCATCAGGCCTACGCCATCGCCAATCCACACGGCTTCAAGGGCTACGGCAAGAACGTCTGGGGTCTGACCGCCAGCGACGGTCCGGGTCACTTCACCTGGGTGCACAACGGCGAGACCGTGCATTTCCGCGGCTACTCCGCGCGTGGCGCGGGTCTGTCCGGCAGCGCCTTCGACGACGGCACCCTGGCGCCGACCGCTGCGCTGGGTTCGATCGCCTTCACGCCGAAGCGTTCGCTGGCCGTGCTGGACACGCTGCTGAAGCGCTACGGCAAGGCGATCTACCGTCAGTACGGGTTCGTCGACGCGTTCAATCCCAGCTTCGCGATCAAGGGTGCCAAGCCCAAGCACGGCGATTTGATCCCGGGCGCCGGATGGGTCGATGATGCCTACCTGGGTATCGATCAGGGACCGATTCTTCTGATGATCGAGAACTACCGCAGCGGATTCGTCTGGCGCGTCATGCGCAAGAACCCGTACATTCGGCGCGGTCTGCTCCGCGCCGGCTTCCGCGGCGGCTGGCTGGACAAGGCCGGGACCGCTCCCTAGGCCATGAAAGTCCGGCGCGCGCGCGGTTGGCATCGCACGGCCCTGCTGGCCGTCGCCCTGCTGCTGTGCGCGTGCCGTCACGACGCGCCGCCGTCGACGCAGACCGTGACTTTCTGGGCCATGGGACGCGAGGGCGAGAGCGTGCGCAAGCTGATGCCCGCGTTCGAGCGCGCGCATCCGGACATCCACGTGCGTGTCGAGATCCTGCCGTGGAAGGCCGCGCATCAGAAGCTGCTGACCGCGTTCGCCGGCGACGTCACGCCGGACCTGTGCCAGCTCGGCAACACCTGGGTGCCCGAGCTGGCCGCGCTGGGTGCGCTGCAGCCGCTGGGCGCGCGCGTGCGCGGTTCGAAGCGCATCGAGCCGGGCGACTACTTCCCGGGCATCTGGGACACCAATCGCATCGACGGCACGCTGTACGGCGTGCCCTGGTATGTCGATACCCGGCTGCTGTTCTACCGCAAGGACCTGCTGGCCCGGGCCGGCTTCGACCATCCGCCGCGCAGCTGGAGCGAATGGGCGCGGCAGATGGCGGCGGTCAAGGCCATGGTTGGCCCCAAGCGCTACGCGGTGTTGCTGCCGCTGAACGAATTCGAGCAGCTCGAATCGCTGGGTCTGCAGCAGACGCAGTCGATGTTGCGCGACGGCGGTCGCTACGGCAATTTCCAGTCGCCGGGCTTCAAGCATGCTTTGCGGTTCTATGACGAGATTTTCCGCAAGGACTGGGCGCCGAAGGTGACCAACACCGAGGTGTCCAATCCGTGGGCCGAGTTCGGTCGCGGCTATTTCACGTTCTACGTCTCGGGTCCGTGGAACATCGAGGAATTCAAGAACCGGTTGCCGGCCAGCCAGCAGAACGATTGGGCCACCGCGCCTCTGCCCGGCCCCGACGGTCCGGGTGCGTCGCTGGCCGGCGGCGCGTCGCTGGTGATCTTTCGGGCGTCCAAGCACAAGCAGGCGGCGTGGACGCTGATCGAGTACCTGTCGCGTCCGAATGTGCAGCGGAAGTTCTACCAGCTGGTCGGCGACATGCCGCCGCGGCGTTCGGCCTGGGACAATTCGGCGCTGGCCGACGACCCGCATGCACGCGCCTTCCGTGTGCAGTTGGAACGCGCGCGCCCGGTGCCGAAGGTGCCCGAGTGGGAGCGCATCGCGGCGCAATTGGCGCTGGTCGAGGAGCGCATGGCGCACGGCCGCCTTAGCGTGGATCAGGCGGCACGGACGCTGGACGAACGCGCCGACGCGATCCTGGCCAAGCGCCGCTGGGTGCTGGCGCATGGGCGTTCGCCGCAGCGGGAGCCTTCGCCGTGAAGCCGCGGCGCATGGCCGCCTGGGTGTTCCTGGCGCCGGCGCTGCTGGTGCTGGGCGCATTCTTCGTGCTGCCCGTGCTGGGTGGTTTCGCCCTGAGCCTGACCGACTTCGACCCCTATGCGCTGGCCCATCTGCACAATCTGCGCTTCATCGGGCTGGGCAACTATCTGGCGCTGCTGCAGCGGCCGGAGTTCTGGTCGGCGCTGGGCAACACGCTGTACTTCGTGCTGGTCGGCGTGCCGCTGTCGATGGCGTCGTCGCTGGGCGCCGCGCTGCTGCTCAATCATCGCCTGACGCGCTGGAGCGGATTCTTCCGCACCGCGCTGTTCGCTCCGGTGGTGACCACGCTGGTGGCCGCGGCGGTGGTGTGGCGCTATGTGTTCAACACCCGCTTTGGGCTGGTCAACGGTCTGCTTTCCGGACTGGGGCTGGACCCGGTCGACTGGCTGGGCGATCCGCGCTGGGCGATGCCGACGCTGATCCTGTTCGCGGTGTGGAAGAACCTCGGCTACAACATGATCCTGTTCCTGGCCGGTCTGCAGGCGATTCCGCCCCAGCTGTACGAGGCGGCGCGCATCGATGGCGCGTCGGCGCCGCGCACGTTCTGGCACGTTACCCTGCCGATGCTCGGACCGACCACGCTGATGGTCGGTATCCTCACCCTGTCCGGCTATTTCCAGATGTTCACTGAGCCGTATGTCATCACCGAAGGCGGACCGCTGCAGAGCACCGTCAGCGTGCTGTACCTGATGTACGAGGACGGCTTCAAATGGTGGAACCTGGGCATGGCCTCGGCCGTGGCCTTCATGCTGTTCGTGTTGATGTTCGCGATCACCAGCGGCCTGCTGCTGTTCGCGCGGCGACGGGGGCACGCATGAGCCGCCGTCTTGCCAGCGCCTGCGTCAACGGCGCGCTGATTGGCATGACGCTGGTGGCGTTGTTTCCGCTGCTGTGGATGCTGTCGGTGTCGTTCATGCAGCCGGGCGCGGCCAGCACGCTGCCGCCGCCGCTGCTGCCTTCGCATCCGACCCTGGCGAACTACCGCGCCCTGTTCGCGCAGGCCGGCATGGGCCAGTACTTCCTCAACAGCCTGCTGATCGCGGGGTCGGTGACGCTGGTCTCGCTGGTGTTCAATCTGATGGCCGGCTACGCCTTCGCCAAGCTGCGCTTCGCCGGTCGCGAGCGGCTGTTCCAGGCGCTGATCGGCGGGCTGGTGATTCCGGCGCAGGTGGCGATGATGCCGCTGTTCCTGCTGCTGAAGTCGATGGGGCTGGTCGACACCTACCTGGGCGTGATGGCGCCGATGCTGGTGACCATCTTCGGCATCTTCCTGGTGCGCCAGTACGCACGCTCAATCCCGGATGAGCTGCTGGAGGCCGCGCGCATCGACGGCGCCGGCGAGGGCCGCATCTTCGTGCAGGTGGTGCTGCCGCTGCTCAAACCCATCGTGGTGACGCTGGCGGTGTTCACCTTCCTCGCCAGCTGGAATGACTTCATGTGGCCGTTGATCGTGCTCGCCAGCCAGCAGCACTACACCCTGCCCGTCGCCTTGGCCGCGCTGTCGCGCGAGCACGCGCAGGACAGCGAACAGATGATGGCCGGCGCGGTGGTGACCATGTTGCCGGTGCTGGCGCTGTTCCTGATGATGCAGCGGCATTATCTGCAGGGACTGTTGTTGGGCAGCGTGAAGGGCTGAACGGCCTCAGTCGCCCAGCGACTCGCCGTGGCTGGCGATGACTTCGGCGTAGAATTTCGCGCTGTCCTTGGGAGTGCGTTCGAGGGTCTCGTAATTCACGTGCACGATGCCGAAGCGCTTGGCGAAGCCGAGGGACCATTCCAGATTGTCGAGCAGCGACCATAGGTAGTAGCCGCGCACGTCGACGCCCTGCTTGATCGCGGTGTGCACGGCGCGCAAATGGCGGCGCAGGTAGTCGATGCGCAGCGGGTCGTGCACGCCGTCGTCGGCGGCTACCGGCGGGTCGTAGAAAGCGGCGCCGTTTTCGGTGACGTACAGCGGAATGTCGCCGTAGCGGTCGCGGACCCAGCGCAGGATGTCGGTGAAGCTCTCTTCGTGGACTTCCCAGTCAGTCTCGGTATAGGTCGCTTGCGGTACGCGCACGGTGCGGGCGTACAGCGGCCAGGCCGAGGGATCGTGCGCGGTGAGTCCGCGTGTGTAGTAGTTGATGCCCAGGAAGTCGATCGGCTGGCGGATCTGTTCGAAGTCGGGCGCCGGCCAGTCGGGCCAGGCGTCGCCGAAGATCTCGCGCATCTCAGGCGGGTACGTGCCCTTGAGTGCCGGGTCCAGATACTGCCGGTTCATGTAAGCGTCGGCGCGCTGCGTGGCGGCGCGGTCCTCGGCGCTTTCGCTGGCGGGATACTTGGGTTCCAGATTCACCACCAGGCCGATCTGGTGCGCGCCGACGGCGCGATAGGCCTGTACCGCTGCGCCGTGCGCGCGCATGAGGTTGTGCGAAGCGCGCGCGGTCTCGTAGGGGTTGCGATGGCCGGGCGCGAGCACGCCGTGCAGGTAGCCGCCGTCGGTGACGACCCACGGTTCGTTCAGCGTCACCCACCGCGGCACGCGATCGTCCAGCGCTTCAAAGCAGGTCGAGGCGTACTCGGCGAACCAGTCGGCGCTGTCGCGATTGAGCCAGCCGCCGCGGTCGTCCAGCGCCTCGGGCAGGTCCCAGTGGTAGAGCGTGGCCATCGGCGTGATGCCGCTTTCCAGCAGCGCGTCGACCAGTTGACGGTAGAAGTCCAGGCCCTTCTGATTAATGGCGCCGGTGCCGGACGGAAGAATGCGCGACCAGGCGATGGAGAAGCGGTAGCTGGTCAGGCCCAGATCGCGCATCAGACGCACGTCGTCGCGGAAGCGGCGATAGTGGTCACAGGCGATGTCGCCGTTGTCGTCGTTGTGCATCATGCCCGGGGTGTGCGCGAACCGCTCCCACATGCTGGGGCCAGCGCCGTCAGCGAGCGGCGAGCCTTCGATCTGGTAGGCGCTGGTGGCGCACCCCCAGAGAAAGGATTCGGGAAAGCGCGTGTTTTCCGGCATGATTCGGGAAGCCCCCTGGACGTGCGCGACCGGGTTTGAAAACGATTACATGGCAGAATAGCGCAACCGCCCGTTCGATGGCAGCCGGCAGGACACGACGAGGACAAGCTGTGGGGAGTGTCGTACTCGAAAACGTGACCAAGGCATACGGCGAAGGCGTGTGCGCGGTCGACGATGTCAGTTTCCGTGTCGACGGCGCGCAGCTGCTGGTGCTGCTGGGGCCATCGGGCTGCGGCAAGTCGACGACATTGCGCATGATCGCCGGACTGGATTCGGTCGACAGCGGACGCATTCTGATCGACGGCCGCGAAGTGCACGACGTGGAGCCCAAGGATCGCGATATCGCCATGGTGTTCCAGAACTACGCCCTGTATCCGCACATGAGCGTGGCCGAGAACATGGCCTTCGGCCTGAAGCTGCGCCGTCGCCCGCGCAAGGAGATCGCCCGGCGTGTGCAGGAAGCGGCCACCATGCTGGGGTTGGAGGCGTTGCTGGATCGACGACCGGGTGCGCTGTCCGGCGGTCAGCGACAGCGCGTGGCGTTGGGGCGCGCGCTGGTGCGCCAGCCGCGCGTGTTCCTGCTCGACGAGCCGCTGTCGAACCTGGATGCCGGGCTGCGCGCCAGCATGCGCATGGAGATCGCGCGTCTGCATCGGGCGGTCCGCGCGACCATGGTCTACGTCACCCACGATCAGGTCGAGGCGATGACGCTGGGCCAGCGCATCGTGGTGATGGACGGCGGCCGCGTGCAGCAGGACGACACGCCGATGCGCATCTACGAGCGGCCCGCCAATCTCTTCGTCGCCGGGTTCCTCGGCAGTCCGTCGATGAATCTGCTGCGCGGACGGCTGGAATGCGCCGCGGCCTGTGTGCACGTGGACGGCGCCGGTCGTCTGAGTTTGCCGGACGTGCCGCGCGTGCGCCGGGCGCTGGCCGCCCTCGACGGCCGGGAGATCGTCGTCGGGCTGCGCCCGGAGGCCCTGACCATGGCGGTTGCGGGCGCGGTGGTCCCGGCGAGTCTGGACGCCGATCTGGACGTGATCGAGCACGTCGGCAACGAGGCCTTCCTGAACATGCGTCTGGGCGCACACGTGCTGGTGGCGCGGGTGCCGCCGCAGGCGCTGCCCGAGCCGGGGCGCCGTGTGCGGGTCGCCTACGATCCGGCGCAGATGCATTTTTTCGAAGGCGACAGCGGTCGGCGGATCGAGCTCGACGCGCCGGCCTGAGGTCCTCAGCGCAGGCGACAGCGGCCGTCCAGCTTCGCTTCGCGCGCTGTCCGCAGCCGTTCGGCTGGCACGTCCGTCTCGCGCAGGTCGGGTGGATAGCGCAGCACGACCGTGAGGTTCTCGCCGTGGATGTCGCGCAGATTCGACAATCCGCGGAACCAGCGCAGGCGGTGCGTGTCCCGCGCGTAGCCGACATCGATGTGCGGCAGGGCGAAGGCGAGCCAGCTGTCCAGCCGTAGGCGCAGCACCATCAGGCCCTGACGGGCCGCATCGGGGTCGTGGCGCCGGGCGATGGCGAAATCGAGGAACTTCAGGCGACTGGGCACCAGGAATCGCAGCTTCAGCGTCTGACCCGCCGCCAGTGCGTCCCAGTGCGCGCGCACGAAGGCGTCGAAGCCGCTGTCGATGACCGGCGTCGGCACCATCGGCAGCGGTGCGCTGCGAGTCTTCTTCGCGCCGACCTTGTGCACGTAGACCACGCGCTGGCCGGCCTGCGTGCGCACGCCCTCGCGGTAGCCGCTGCGTGCATCGCGGAAGGCGAAGTCGGGGGCTTGCGGCGTGCGTGTGTCCAGCCACTTCCTCGCGAACGGGCGTCCGTCCGGGCAGCGGTACAGGACCATTTCGCGAGGGCCGTCGGCGCTGTCGAACAGGTAGTGCACTTCGCGGTACAGCACCCTGGCGTCCGGTGCGGCGCGGGCGATGCCCGTGTACTGGCGGATCGGGCCGGTGGGTGTGCCGGCGGAAAGCGCGGCCAGGGACAGCAGCAGGGCGGAAAGCATGGCGGCTCCGTGTGCGAATCGGGTGTGCGCGCGTCGATCGCGGCGTCACTCTCTTCAGCTACGCGTGCCGACCGCGTGCGGATGCGCGGCGCGCTGCGGGATTACGCATGCCTGCCCGGTTCCGGCGGCGGACTTTAAGCCGCAAGTCACGTTCGCGCGGTACGATGCGCGTTGATCCACTGGATGCGTTTCCTTTCTGGAGAATTCCATGCACAAGATTCCGTTGCTCGCGCTGGCCGTGCTGACCCTGACGGTCGCCGGCTGCACCTGGGGCATCAAACTCAACGAAGGCGGCAAGCAGGTGCGCACGGCCTGGAACCAGGATGTCACCCAGTGCAAGCAACTCGGGCGAGTCACGGTGTCGGTGATGGATCGCGTCGGTCCGATCGACCGCAACGACATCAAGGTGCGTGACGAGCTGGAAGTGATGGCGCGCAACCAGGCCGCCAGCATGGGCGCCGACACCGTCAAGCCGTTGGGTGAGCCGCTCGATGGCCAGCAGGCGTGGGGCGCGTACCAGTGCGGCAAGGCGAAGATGACGCCGGCTGCGGCCACGTCGAACACCGATGCGCAACCGCAGAGCGGTTCGGCGCAGACCTATCCGGTCCAGGGCAACTGATCGCGCGGGCGCGGCGACGGTCGCGCCCCGCTCAGGCGTCGAGGTCGGGAATCATTCGGCTTTCCAGCCGCGCGATGCTGTCCTTGAGCAGCAGCTTGCGCTTCTTCATGCGGTTCAGGCGCAGCTGATCGCACAGCGGGTTCGCGCTTAGACGCGCGATGGCGTCGTCCAGGTCGCGATGCTCCAGACGCAAGGCTTCCAGTTGGCGGGCGGTTTCGACCGGATCGGGCGGATGCACGGGATGCTCCGTGGCGGAATCTCCAAGTGCCAAGTGTAGCGCCGTCGACGTCGGTACAATGACTCGCCATGAACGCTCGTGAAATTGCCATCCCGCTCGACGGCCTGCGCGGCGCACGCCGCGGGGAGTCCCTGAACCGCAAGCTGCGTCGGCTGACCGGCAAGGCCATCGCCGACTTCGGCATGATCGAGGACGGCGACAAGGTCATGGTCTGCCTGTCCGGCGGCAAGGATTCCTACACCCTGCTCGATATGCTGCTGCAGCTGCAGGCGCGTGCACCGGTGCGCTTCGAGCTGATCGCGGTGAACCTGGACCAGAAGCAGCCCGGCTTCCCCGAGCACGTGCTGCCGGACTACCTGCGTGCCAGGGGCGTGCCGTTCCACATCATCGAGCAGGACACCTACAGCGTGGTCAAGCGGGTGATTCCCGAGGGCGCGACCACCTGCGGGCTGTGTTCGCGGTTGCGGCGCGGCTCGCTGTACACCTGGGCGGCCGCCAACGGCATCACCAAGATCGCGCTCGGTCATCACGGCGACGACCTCGTCGCCACGCTGTTCCTGAACCTGTTCTTCCAGGCTTCGATGAAGTCCATGCCGCCGAAGCTGCGCTCGGACGACGGCCGCCACGTGGTGATTCGTCCGCTGGCCTATTGCCGCGAACGCGATATCGAGGCCTACGCCACCGAGCAGGGCTTCCCGATCATTCCCTGCAACCTGTGTGGCAGCCAGCCCAACCTGCAGCGCCAGGCCGTGCAGGGCATGCTCGATGCCTGGGATCGCGAACATCCCGGCCGCGTCGACAATATCCTGCGCGCGCTGGGCCACGTCACGCCTTCGCACCTGGCCGATCCGTCGCTGTTCGATTTTGCCGGGTTGCGGGCCGATCCCGGCGCTCACGCCGAATCGTCATAAATCGACGCCCAGCGCGTGTGCGAACAAGCCGTACACTAGGGGTTCTCCATCCCCCGGTTCGCACGAGTTTTGCCATGTCCCTGTTCCGCTCTGTCACGCTGGCGCCCCGCGATCCGATTCTGGGCCTCAACGAGGCCTTCGCCGCCGACACCCGGCCCGGCAAGGTCAATCTCGGCGTCGGCGTGTACTACGACGCCGAAGGCCAGCTGCCGTTGATGCGCGCGGTGCGCGAAGCCGAGCGCGAGCGTCTGGCGACGCCCACTGCGCACGGCTATCTGCCCATCGACGGGATCGCCGCCTACGACGCGGCCGTGCAGCAGCTGCTGTTCGGCGCCGAGGCTGCCGCCGTGACCGAGCGCCGCGTGGTCACCGTGCAGAGCCTGGGCGGCACGGGCGCGCTGAAGGTCGGCGCGGACTTCCTGTATGCGCTCGATCCGTCCGCGAAGGTCGCGATCAGCACGCCGAGCTGGGCCAACCACCGCGGCATCTTCGAGAACGCCGGCTTCGAGGTGATCGACTATCCCTACTACGACGCCGCCCGCCAGGCGGTCGATCTCGACGGTCTGCTCGCCGCGCTGGACGGTTTTGCGCCCGGGACCATCGTGGTGCTGCATGCCTGCTGCCACAACCCGACCGGCGTGGATCTCGATACCGCGCAATGGCGGCAGGTGGTCGAACGCATGCAGGCGTGCGAGCTGGTGCCGTTCCTGGACATCGCCTACCAGGGGTTCGGCGACGGCATCGAACCCGATGCGGCCGCGATCCGTCTGTTCGAGGCCAGCGGGCTGCCGATGTTCGTGGCCAGCTCGTTCTCCAAGTCGTTCTCGCTGTACGGCGAACGTGTGGGCGCGCTGTCCGTCGTCGCCGCCAGCGACGACGAGGCGCGGCGCGTGCAGTCGCAGCTCAAGCGAGTGGTCCGCACCAACTATTCCAACCCGCCGACCTACGGCGCCGCGCTGGTCAGTCACGTGCTGCACACGCCGGCGCTGCGCGCGATGTGGGAGGACGAGCTGGGTGCGATGCGCGAGCGCATCCGCGCCATGCGTCGCGGCCTGGTCGCGCGGCTGGCCGCGCACGGCGCCACCGGCGATTTCGGTTTCATCGAGCGTCAGCGCGGCATGTTCTCCTATTCCGGCCTCGACGCCGCGCAGGTGGCTCGTCTGGCCGAGGAATTCGGTATCTACGCGGTGTCCTCCGGGCGCATCTGCGTGGCGGCGCTGAACGAAGGCAATCTCGACACCGTCGCCGGTGCCATCGCGGCGGTCGGTCGCTGAATCGCGCTGCACGGATACCGGTTGGACCGGGGCGGCCTCGGGTATGATCGTGATCTTTGTTTCCACGGCCCGGCGCACGGCCGGGCTGTCCCGATCACGGACTGCCCATGTTCTTCCGCAATCTCACGCTGTTCCGCTTTTCGCCCGCCGTCGCCGAGAATCTCGGTGAACTGGAAGCCGCGCTCGACGAGCATCGCCTGCGCCCCTGCGGGGCCATGGAGATGTCCACGCACGGCTTCGTGTCGCCGCTGGGACCGGATGCCGAGGCCCTGACGCACGGCGTTGGCGACAGTCTGCTGGTCACCGTCGGCAGCGAAGACAAGCTGCTGCCGGCCTCGGTGGTCAACGAGGAGCTGTCGCGCAAGGTGCGCAAGGTGGCCGAGGACGAAGGCCGCCGCGTCGGCGGCCGCGAGCGCAAGCGGCTGAAGCAGGAAATCCTGGACCAGCTGATGCCGCGCGCCTTCTCGCGCCCGTCGCGCATGCAGGTCTGGCTGCAGCGCAAGCTCGGCTGGGTGGTGTTCGACAGTTCCAGTCGCAAGGCCGCCGAGCAGGGCCTGACCAACCTGCGCGAGGCGCTGGGCAGCTTCCCAGCGCTGCCGCTGGCGCCGGAGAAGTCGCCGCGCCAGATCATGACCGACTGGCTGACCAGCGGTGATCTGCCGGCCGGTCTGACGCTGTCCGACGAGTGCGAATTGCGCGATCCGGCCAACGCCGGCGGCGCGGTGGTCCGCTGTCGTCATCAGGAGCTTGAATCGGACGAGATTCGGGAGCATCTTCGCGGTGGCAAGCAGGTGTTCCAGCTGGGCCTGGAATTCGACGAGCGCATCGGTTTCGTGCTCGGCGAGGACATGGTCATCCGCAAGCTGAAATTCTTCGACGTCATCACCGACGAGCTCGACCATGCCCAGGCCGATTCGGCCGCCGAGGAAATGGATGCGCGCTTCGCGCTGATGACGCTGGAGCTGGAGCGCCTGCTGGCGAAACTGGACGAATGGTTCGGCCTGCCCCGTCCCGACGGGGCCTGACAACGGGCATGCACAAACGATGGTTCGCGAACGGGTAACGGACAACTGGCTGGAGCTCTCCACGGCCAGTGGCGCCCGCATCAAGGTGCTGGGCAACGCGCATCCGCGCTCGAAGCGACTGCGGCTCACCATCACGCCCGGCGGCGCCCGCGTGAGTTATCCGCAGGGCACGCACCCAGCCCGCGTATCGGCGTTCCTGCGTCAGCACGCCGATTGGCTGGAACGCGAACTGGGCGAGCAGCGTCAGCGGCTCAAGCCCCTGTCCCGGCTGAACGTGGGACGCGAGACCGAGATGCCCCTGCGCGGTCGGCAAGTGCCGCTGCGCTGGAGTGAGGGGCCGTATCCGCGTATCCAGCGTGACGCCGACGATGCCGTGGTACTGGTGCTGCCGCGCCTGCAGCCGCGGTTCCTGCCGGTAGCGCGCGGGCTGCTGGCCGCTTTTCTGGAAGACCGCATCCGCCGGGATGTCGGGCGCTGGATGCCGCGCTACGTGCCGCAGCTGGGGCATGCGCCGACGGCCCTGCGTGTGCGACCCATGCAGAGCCAGTGGGGCAGCCTGGACACGCGCGACCGCATCAATCTGGATCTTTCCCTGGCGCTGGCGCCTGCGGCGGCGCTGCGCTACGTGCTGGTGCACGAGCTGTGTCACCTGAAAGTGCGCGATCACTCGCCGCGCTTCTGGCGACAGGTCGGCGAGCTCGATCCGGGCTGGGAGGCGCAGCGCGCCTGGCTGCGCGATCACGGCGCGGAGCTGAAGCTGCAGATCGAGCGCCTGGTGGACGACATCGCCGACTGACGCGTCGCCCGTCCGTCGTGGGCCGTTGGTGACATTCCCGCCTCTTGCCATGCATGGCCGGTGACACGCCACCCCATGTGACCAGCGGGACTGCCCCCGTGACGACCGGAGTCGACGCCGGCCCTCCATCACGGTTCAATGGACGCGATGACGTCGAAACCCTGCCCATCCACCACGCCCGACGTGCCGCACGAGGCGCGCGCGGACGGTTGGCCACGGGTCCGCTTCCTGCTGGTGTACTTCCTGGCCTGGCTGCTGTTGGGTCTGTGGCAGGGCGCCGAGAGCGTGATCAGCCATCGCAGCGATATGCATCCGCCGCCGCACTGGCACATATACGTGTGGGAGATCAGCAGCGCCCTGGTGGTCGGCCTGCTGGCGCTGGTGGTGGCGCGTATCGAGGATCGCTGGCGGGTGACCGGACTGGGGGTGTTGCGCCGGTTGCCGCTGCATGCGGTCGGCGCCGTGGTGTTCTCGGTGGTGCACGTGACCCTGATGGTCTGGCTGCGCAAGCTGGCTTACGCGATCGGCGGCGACCACTACGATTTCGGCCCGGTCGTGGAGGGTTTCTTCTACGAATTCCAGCGCGATCTGGTCACTTACGCCGGCATCCTCATCACCTGCGCGCTGCTGCGCACCGTGCGCGAGCGCCGTCGCCAGCAACTGCGTGAGCTGGAACTGCGCAAGGCCGCCAGCGACGCGCGCCTGGCGCACCTGACGGCGCAAATGGAGCCGCATTTCCTGTTCAACACCATCAACGCCATTTCCAACCGCATGTATGAGGACGTGGCCGCCGCCGATCGCATGCTGGTGGCGCTGGCCGACCTGCTGCGCGCGGCCATGGCGCGCGACGGCGCCGATCGCGTGCCGGTGGCCGAGGATGTGCGCTGGCTGGAGGCCTACTGCCATTTGATGACCGAGCGTCAGCCGGGTCGGCTCGAGGTCGAACTCGACATCGGTGAACGCGCGCGTCGGGCGCTGATCCCGCGCCTGCTGCTGCAGCCGCTGGTGGAAAACGTGTTCCGACACGGGCTGCGCGATGGTCGCGGCAAGCTGACGATTCGGGTGCAGGCGCATGACGACCGCCTGCGCTGCAGCGTGGCCGACAACGGCGTGGGTGTGGGCGAGGATGCCGAACCGGGGCTGGGGTTGGGCAACCTGCGCGAGCGCCTGGCGCTGCTGTATCCGCACGATCATGATTTCACGATCCGGCCGGGTGCCGACGGTGGCGCCGAGGTCGTGGTCGACATGCCGCTGGAGCACGCCGATGACGCTGCGCCTGGCCATCGTTGAGGACGAGGCGCCGGCGCGCGCGCGGCTCAAGCGCTTGCTGGACATGCACCCCGATGTCGAATTGGTACTGGAGGTCGATGGCCTGCGCGAGGCCCTGAACGGTCTGCCGCAATCGGGTGCCGATGCCGTGTTCCTGGATATCGCCCTGGGCCACGCCACCGCCTTCGACCTGCTCGACCGCCTGCCCGAGCCCTGGCCGCTGATCGTGTTCGCCACCGCCTACCACGAGCACGCACTGCGCGCCTTCGACGTAGCCGCGGTCGACTACCTGCTCAAGCCCTTCGACGACCGCCGACTGGCCGCCACGCTGGACCGCCTGCGCGAGCGCCTGGCCGAGACCGACCCGCTGCCCGCCGACGAGGACGTGCGCCGTGTGAAGGCGGCCATGCCGGATCCGCCCGAGCCGCCGCAGCTGGTGGTGCACGATCGCGGCCGCCGCGTGGTGGTGCCGCTGGAGGACGTCGTCCGCATGGCCAGCTGCGGCAACTACGTCGAGCTGCATACCGCCGAACGTCGCTACCTCATGCGCACCACGCTGACCCGGCTGGCTCAGCGGCTGGATCCGGCACGCTACCTGCGCGTGCACCGTCAGCACCTGGTGCGCGCCGACCAGATCGCCGCGCTGGCCCCGCGCGCCCATGGCGATGCCGAACTGACCCTGCGCGACGGCAGCATCGTGCTGGTCAGCCGGCGCTACCGCGAGGCCCTGCCGGAGGCGCTGCGCGGGCGCTGAAAAGGTGCCGGCAAGCCGTACGCGTCGCCGCATGTCCCGGCCGTCACAAATGCGTTGAGCGCACGCAGGACGCAACCGAGGATCGAGGACAACCTCATCGGGAGAAGTGCCCATGCGTGTGTTCATACCGCTCGTCGCCGTGCTCGTCGCCGGCCTGGCTGCCTGCAGCGCGCCGTCCGCTCCGCCGTCGTCGCCCTCCGCCACCGCGCGCGCCTTCCAGTGGTCGCACTGGGGCGGCAGCGCCGGCGGCGATCGCTACGCACCCATCGAACAGATCACCAAGACCAACGTGGCCGGCCTGGAACCGGCCTGGACCTTTCACACCGGCGCCCTGGCCAAGGGCTGGAATGTGTCCGGCAAGCTCACCTTCGAGGCCACGCCGCTGTTTGTCGACGGCACGCTGTACTTCGATACCGCCACCGGCCAGGTGTTCGCGCTCGACGCCGCCACCGGCAAGGCCCGGTGGCACTACGACGCGCACGTCGACCCGAAGGGCTGGTACTCGGAACTGACCTCGCGCGGCGTCAGCTACTGGCGCGACCCGCAGGCCACGGCGGGCAGCCCTTGCGCCGCACGCATCTTCGTGCCCACCATCGACGCACGCCTGATCGCCCTGGATGCGGCCACCGGCAAGCCCTGTGCCGACTTCGGCGACCACGGCCAGATCCGCCTGGCCACGCACCTGCGCGGAACCCATCGTTTCGACTATGAGCTGACCTCGCCGCCGGTGGTGGCCGACGGTACCGTCATCACCGGTATTTCCATCGGCGATAACGGCACCGCTGCCGAGGCGCTGGGCGTGGTCCGCGCCTTCGGCGCGCGCAGCGGCGTGCCGCGCTGGCATTGGGACCCGATCGTGCGCACCGATGCCTCGCATCCGAACCGCAAGCCGTATTCGAAGTGGAACGGCGCGGCCAATGCCTGGGGCGTGTTCTCGGTCGACGTCCAACGTCACCTGGTTTTCATCCCCACCGGCTCGGCCAGCCCGGACCTGTACGGCGGCGATCGGCCCGGCGACGACCACTGGGCCAACTCGCTGGTGGCGCTGGACACGCGGACCGGCAAGCGCGTGTGGAGCCGGCAGCTGATCCACCACGACACCTGGGACTACGACCTGGCCGCCCAGCCGATGCTGATCACCCTGCATCGCCACGGCAAGGCCATTCCCGCGGTGGTGCAGCTGACCAAGAACGGCCAGGCCTTCGTGTTCGATCGCACCGACGGCACGCCGCTTTTTCCGATCACCGAGAAACCGGTGCCCACCGACGGCGTGCCCGGCGAGCACCTGAGCCCGACCCAGCCGTATTCCTCGCTGCCGGCGTTGATCCGTCAGGGCCCGGTCAAGCCGTCCGACGCCTGGGGTCTGACCTTCTGGAGCCGCAACGCCTGTCGCGACAAGATCAGGCATCTGCGCAGCGACGGCATGTTCACGCCGCAGACGCTGCGTGGCAGCATCGAGATGCCCAGCTACGCGGGTGGCAGCAACTGGGGCGCCGGCGCCTGGAACCCGGCCACGCAGACCTTGTTCGCCAACGTCAACGATCTGCCGATGGAGGTGCAACTGTTGCCGCGCGCCGAATACAACCGTCAGCTCAAGGCCGGCGGCGCGCCGGGCTGGGAATATGCGCCGCAGGACAAGACACCGTACGGCATGCGGCGCCGCGCCCTGACCGGACCGACCGGCGCACCCTGCATCAAGCCGCCGTGGGGCCGCCTGGTGGCGCTGGACCTGGCGCACGGTCGCATCGCCTGGAGCAAGCCACTGGGCAACAGCCGCGGACAGGCGCCCTGGCCGTTCTGGTTCCTCAAGGGCGTGCCCAACATGGGCGGTCCGCTGGCCACGCGCAGCGGGTTGCTGTTCATCGGCGCCAGTACCGACGGTTACCTGCGCGCCTATGACCAGAAGACCGGCAAGGTGCTGTGGCGCTACCACCTGTCCGCGCCGGCCATGGCCACGCCGATGACCTACGTGGCCGGCCAGCGCCAGTACGTGGTGGTGGCGGCCGGCGGCCACGGCAAGCTCGGGACCGGAAGTGGTGATGCCATCGTCGCCTTCGCGCTGCCGCAATGAGCGGTGTGCTGCGCTTGTTGGCACTGGCCGCCGCGGCCCCGGCCGCGACGGTGCCGCCGCCGGCACATTCCGTTTCCGTGCAGGCACTGCCGGTGCAGGTGGTCACGGCGCGCGCCACTTCGCCGCGTCCCTTCGACCTGCCGGCCTCGGTCGACCTGATCGATCTGACCGGCCCGGGTCGCGACGTGCCGGGCATCGGCGCGCGGCAGGCACTGCGTGGTGTGCCAGGCCTGTTCGTGGGTGAGCGCCAGAACCTGGCCCAGGATGCACCGGTGTCGATTCGCGGCTTCGGCGCCCGGGCCGCCTTCGGCATCCGTGGCGTGCGCCTGGTCGTGGACGGAATTCCCGCTACCAGCCCGGACGGCCAGGGCCAGCTTTCGAACGCGATGTTCGGCGCCGCCGAACGCATCGAGGTCCTGCGCGGGCCGTTCGCCGCACTGTATGCCAACGCCGCTGGCGGGCTGATCCGCGTGATAACCGCTGCGGGCGACACGCCCGCGCGCCAGCGGGTCGAAGTGGGCGGCGGTAGCCACGGGACCGGCCATGCCGAAGTCGGCGCCAGCGGTCGAGCCGGATCCATTGGCTACAACTTCAATCTGGACCGTACCCACATCGACGGCCAGCGCGGTCATGCCCGCGCGGACCGCAGCGGGGCCGACCTGCGCCTGGATTGGCGGCGCAGCACGCGTCAGCGCTGGACGCTGGCCATGAACGTGTTCGACCAGCCCCGCGCGCAGGATCCGCAAAGTCTCACCCGAGCCCAGTTCCGGGCCGACCCGCAGCAGGCGGCGCCGTCCGCCCTGGCCTACAACACCCGCAAGCGCGTGCGCCAGACCCAGGCAGGCCTGACCCTGCATCAGGCGATTGGCACGCATCAGGCCGTGCGCGCCACGGCGTATGCGGGGCGCCGTGCGGTACGCCAGTACTTGTCGGTGCCCGTGTTCGTGCAGGCCAGTCCGTTCAGCGCCGGTGGTGTGATCGACCTCGACGGTGGCTTTCACGGCGTCGACCTGCGCTGGCAGTGGTGCAGTCGCGCACTGGGCCGTCCACTGAGTGTGACTGCGGGTCTGAACGACGAGGTCGAGGATGTACACCGGCGCGGCTACGACAACTTTGTCGGCGACGTCCTGGGCGTGCGCGGGACGCTGCGCCGCGATGAGCACGACATCGTCGTCTCACGCGGCCTGTACGTTCTGGGCACGTTGCGTCCGGCACCGCGCTGGAGCGTTAGCGCGGGCCTGCGCCGTAGCCAGGTGCGTTTTCGCGTGCGTGATGGTTTCGTCAACGCCGTCAATCCCGACGACAGCGGTCGCATCACCTATGCCGCGACGACGCCGGTGGTCGGACTGCTATTTCGCTTGCGCCGCGATTGGCACGTGTACGCATCCTGGGGACGTGCCTTCGAGACTCCGACCGTCGCCGAACTGGCCTACCGCGCCGACGGTAGCGCTGGACTCAACCTCGCGCTGAACCCGGCACGAACCTCGCAGCTCGAGTTGGGCGCCAAGTGGCGCGGTCGCGGCGGTGCCCGCTTCGATCTGGCGCTATTTGCTGCCGCCACCGCCGATACCCTGGGCGTGGACCGCTCCAGCGGCGGACGTACTACCTACCACAACATCGGCACCAGCCGCCGCCGCGGGGTCGAGCTGTCCGCGCGCTGGCCATTGGTGCGGCACTGGCGGCTGGGTCTGGCCGCCACCGCGCTGACCGCGAAGGTGCGCCAGTCCGACGGCCGGCGCGCACTACTGCCCGGGGTGCCACGGCAACGCCTGCAGCTGGGTCTGGACTGGTCCGGCGCGCACGGCTGGCGCGCCGGTCTGCAGGCCGAGGCACTGTCGGCGGTGCCGGTGGGCGACGCCGACAGTCAGCGTGCGCCCGGCTACGCGCTGTTGGGCGCACATGTGGGTCGCACGTGGTCATTCGGTGAGGTCGAGCTGACCGCGTTCGCGCGCTTGGACAACATCTTTGGCCGTCGCTACGTCGGCGCCGTGGTGGTCAACCAGGCACAGGGACGGTTCTACGAGGCCGGACCGGGCCGGGCCGTGTTCGTGGGTCTGCGTCTGGCCCATGGCGGCGGAGACGAGGCCGCTACGCACTAGCTCTGCAGTATCCGGGTATGGCATGTTCACGGGCCGTTTCCCGTAGGAGGGCCGCGTGCCCGTGATGGCGTCGAACCGGCACTCATGTATGCCGCGGCATATCCGTGTGGCCCGGCTGGAGCCTGCGCGATGAGCGGTCTGGGCCTCGACGCCTGGCTGACGGTCGCGGTGATCGTCGGCACCATGGCGATGCTGGTGTGGGAGCGTTTCGCGCCGGAATTCGTGTTGATGGGCGCGGTGGCCGTGCTGCTGCTGTTCGGCGTGCTGACGCCGGTGGAGGCCCTGGCCGGATTCTCCAACACGGCGGTGCTGACGGTGGCCGTCCTGTTCATTGTCGCCGCCGGATTGCGCGCCACCGGTGCGATCCGCTGGGTCGGTGCATGGGTACTGGGCAAGCCGCGAGGCGCGTTCCTGGCGCAGGCCCGGCTGATCGGGGTTTCGTCGACGCTCAGCGCCTTCATCAACAACACGCCGGTGGTGGCGATGCTGACCTCGGCGGTGGAGAACTGGTCGCGCAAGAGCGGCATCTCCGTGTCGAAGCTGCTGCTGCCGCTGAGCTACGCGACCATCCTCGGTGGGCTGTGCAGCCTGATTGGGACCAGCACCAACCTGATCGTCGACGGTCTGGCGCAGAACTATCCCGGCCTGCCGCACCTGCACATGTTCGATCCGGCCTGGGTCGGTGTGCCGGCGGCGCTGGTCGGTTTCGTCTACCTGCTGACCATCGGGCGCTGGCTGTTGCCCGACCGCCGCGGCGCGATGGAGCAGGCGCGCGACACCAAGGAATACGTGCTGGAAATGCGCGTCGAGGCCGATGGCCCGCTGAATGGGCAGACCCTGGAGGACGCGGGGCTGCGCAGCGTGCCGGGGCTGTTTCTGGCCGAAATCCAGCGCGACGGGCGCCTGCTTCCGGCATTGGCTACATACACCCGCCTGCGTGGCGATGATCGACTGGTGATCGTCGGTTCCGCCGAGCGCCTGCGCGAAGTGCGGCAGTGGCCCGGATTGCGTCATGCCGACGATCAGGTGTTCAAGATCGGCGGCGTCGACGGGCGGCACTTCGTCGAGGTGGTGCTTTCGCGTCTGTCGCCGATGGTCGGGCGCTCGCTGCGTGAGGGCAATTTCCGCCACCGTTACGACGCCGTGGTGGTGGCCGTGAACCGTCACGGGCGCCAGCTGACGGACAAGCCCGGCGACGCGGTGCTGCAGACCGGCGACACGCTGCTGCTGGAGACCACGCCGGGCTTCACCGACCGCTTCGCGCAGTCGCACGAGTTCGCCATGGTCAACCTGCTCGACGACACGCCGCCGGTGCAGCCGCGCAAAGCCTTGCTGTCGCTGGGCATCCTGGGTGCGATGATCGTGGCCAACACGCTGCTGCGCGTGGACATCTTCGTGTCCGCACTGGCAGCGGGGCTGGCGATGCTGGTGAGCGGCTGCCTGCCGTTACGCGATGCGAGAAAATCGGTGGATTTCCCACTGATCGTGGTTATTGCATGCGCATTTGCTATTGGAAAAGCCACTCAAACCACCGGTCTGGCCAATGAAGTGGCTCACCTTTTGCTTCAGGGGGCGAGCGGCGATCCGTTCCGCACGCTGATCCTGCTGTACGTCTGCACGGTGATTTTCACCGAGCTGCTGACCAACAATGCCGCAGCCGTGCTCATGTTCCCGATCGGCATGGCGGCGGCCGCGCAGCTGGGCGTGCTGCCGATGCCCTTCGTGATGACGGTCATGGTCGGTTCCTCGGCTGCCTTCATCACGCCAATCGGCTATCAGACCAACCTGATGGTCTACGGACCGGGCGGGTACCGGTTCATGGACTACGTGAAGGTCGGTACGCCGTTGTCGATCCTGGTCGGCGCTGTGGTCCTGTGGGTGATTCCGCACGTGTGGCCTTTTCACTGAACGAAATGCCGACCTTCGCCGGGTCCGGCGGGCCCAAGCGCGGTACACTTGCAAAGATATGCGAAACGGAAGACCCATGACGGACATCGACACGCTGGCGCGTGGTTCCCACCTCAAGCGCCTGGAAGCCGAGAGCATCCACATCATGCGCGAAGTGGCGGCCGAGTTCGCCAATCCGGTGATGCTGTATTCGGTCGGCAAGGATTCCTCGGTCCTGCTGCATCTGCTGCAGAAGGCGTTCCATCCCGCGCCGCCGCCGATTCCCCTGATGCACGTGGATACGACCTGGAAGTTCCGCGAGATGATCGCCTTCCGCGATCGCCGCGCGAGGGAGATCGGCGCGCGGCTGATCGTGCACACCAATCCGGACGGTCTGCGCGACGGTGTGGGACCGTTCACGCACGGTTCGGCGGTGCACACCGACATCATGAAGACCCAGGCCCTGAAACAGGCCCTGGACCAGTACAAGTTCGACGCCGCCATCGGTGGCGCGCGTCGCGACGAGGAGAAGTCGCGCGCCAAGGAGCGCGTGTTCTCGTTCCGCAATGCGCAGCATCGCTGGGACCCGAAGAACCAGCGCCCGGAGCTGTGGAATCTCTACAACGCGCGCATTCGCAAGGGCGAGAGCGTGCGCGTGTTCCCGCTGTCGAACTGGACCGAGTTGGACATCTGGCTCTACATCTACCGCGAGAACATCGAGGTGCCGTCGCTGTACCTGGCGGCCGAGCGCCCGGTCGTCGAGCGCGATGGCACGCTCATCATGGTCGATGACGACCGCATGCCGCTCGAGGATGGCGAGACGCCGCAGATGCGCACGGTGCGTTTCCGCACGCTGGGCTGCTACCCGCTGACCGGCGCCATCGAGTCGGGGGCCGACACGTTGCCCAAGGTCATCCAGGAAATGCTGGTCGCGACCACGTCCGAACGCCAGGGACGCGTGATCGACAAGGACGCCGGCGCGTCCATGGAACAGAAGAAGCAGGAGGGTTATTTCTGATGGCTACCGATTCCGCCACTGCCGCCATCGACGCCTACCTGCGCCAGCACGAGACCAAGGGCCTGCTGCGCCTGATCACCTGCGGCAGCGTGGACGACGGCAAGAGCACGCTGCTGGGCCGGCTGCTGTACGACACCAAGCTGTTGTTCGACGATCAGCTGTCCGCGCTGGAGGGTGACAGCCAGCGTCACGGCACGCAGAACGGCGAGCTCGACTTCGCGCTGCTGGTGGACGGCCTGTCCGCCGAGCGCGAGCAGGGCATCACCATCGACGTCGCCTACCGCTTCTTCGGCACTGACCGGCGCAAGTTCATCGTCGCCGACTGTCCGGGCCATGAGCAGTACACGCGCAACATGGCCACGGGCGCTTCGACCGCCGATCTGGCCGTGGTGCTGGTCGATGCGCGCAAGGGTCTGCTGACCCAGACGCGCCGGCACAGCTACATCTGCGCGTTGCTGGGTATCCGTCACGTGCTGCTGGCGGTGAACAAGATGGATCTGGTCGACTATGCCGAGGACGTATTCGCCGACATCGAGGCCGGCTACCGCGAACTGGCCGACCAGCTCGGCATCGCGCAGGTCACCGCGATCCCGGTGTCGGCGCTGAAGGGCGACAACGTCAGCGCGGAGTCCGGTGCGATGTCGTGGTACGACGGCCCGACCTTGCTCGAGCATCTGGAGACGGTGACGATCCAGCGTCCCGCGCAGACCCTGGGCTTCCGCATGCCGGTGCAGTGGGTCTGCCGTCCCGACCAGAACTTCCGTGGCTACGCCGGACAGGTCGCGGCCGGCACCATCCGTCCCGGCGACGAAGTGGTGGCGCTGCCGGGCGGGGCGCGTTCGCGCATCGCGCGCATCGTCACCGCCGATGGCGATCTCGACGTCGCGCAGCCCGGCGACGCGATCACCCTGACGCTGGAGGACGAGCGCGACATCAGTCGCGGCGACGTCATCGCCGGCACGGCCTCGCCGCCGCAGGTGGCGGATCAGTTCGCCGCGCATCTGCTGTGGATGGACGGCCATGCGCTGCTGCCGGGGCGTCCCTACTGGCTGAAGATCGGCACCCGCACGGTCAGCGCGCAGATCACCGAGATCAAGCACAAGATCGACGTCAACACGCAGGATCATCTGGCCGCCAAGCGGCTGGAATTGAACGAAGTCGGCTACATCAACGTCAGCGTCGATCACGCGATTCCGTTCGAGGCCTATGCCGATTGCCACGAGCTGGGCGGCTTCATCCTCATCGATCGTCAGACCAACGCCACGGTGGCGGCCGGTGCGCTGGACTTCGCCCTGCGCCGTGCCGACAACATCCACTGGCAGCACGTCGACGTCGACCGCGAGGCCCGCGCCCGCATCAAGGGTCAGCATCCGGCCTGCCTGTGGTTCACCGGCCTGTCCGGTTCGGGCAAGTCGACCGTGGCCAATCTGGTCGAGAAGCGCCTGCACGCGATGGGCTACCACACCATCCTGCTGGACGGCGACAACGTGCGCCACGGCCTCAACCGCGACCTCGGCTTCACCGAGGAGGATCGCGTCGAGAACATCCGCCGCGTGGCCGAGGTGGCCAAGCTGATGACCGACGCCGGACTGATCGTGCTGGTCAGCTTCATCAGCCCGTTCCGCAGCGAACGCCAGATGGCGCGCGCGCTGTTCGACGCGGGCGACTTCCACGAGGTCTTCGTCGACACGCCACTGGCGATCTGCGAGCGGCGCGATCCCAAAGGACTGTACGCCAAGGCCCGCGCCGGCGAGTTGAAGAACTTCACCGGTATCGATTCGCCCTATGAGTTGCCCGAGCACGCCGAGGTGCATCTGCACACCGCCGACACGGCGCCCGACGTGCTGGCGCAGCAGGTGATCGAGGAACTGCTGAAGGACGAAGCGTAGGACCGGCGGGTCGGCTCACCCCGCACGTGCGGGGGAGGTGCGGCATCGCTGCAACGGTGCCGCTCAATGCGCGACGGCGAAACCGGCGAGGATGCGTGCGGTCTCGTCGGGCTTTTCCAGTTCCGGCACGTGACCGCAGCCGTTGAGCACGGTGGCGCTGATGCTCGGGGCGTGGGTCAGGCCGTTGCGCAGCGTGCTCAGCGCGGACACGTCGATGATCTTGTCGTGGCGGCACCACAGACCCAGCACCGGCATGGTCAGTTTGCCCAGGCGCTTGTCGAGAATCGTGTACTGGTCCGGTTGCACCAGTTCCTTGAATACCCTGTTCAGAAACGCGCTGCTGGCACGCTCGCGCTGGACCATCACGTCGGCGAAGCGCGAGGGCATCTTCGGCGGTTGCGCGAAGACCCGGCGCATCATGCGCTCGAAACCGGCGCGGCTGTCGTAGGCGAACGGGTTGTGCCCACTCAGCGCCTGGCGCGCGAAATCGTTCTTCACGAAGTCCAGGCCGAAGCTGCTGACCAGGGCCAGCGCGCTGACCCGGTTCGGGTGCTCGCTGGCGTAGACGCCGGCGATGGCACCGCCCATCGAGTGCCCGACCAGCACGAAGCGCTGCAGTTGCAGGGTATGCACGAACGCCTGCAGGCGTTCGGCCTGGTGGCTGATGTCGTAGTTGTCGCCGGGGTGGCGGGTGGACTCGCCCCAGCCGGGCAGGTCGGGAATGATCAGGTGGAAGTTGCGCGTCAGCGTCGGTGCGACCTTCAGCCATACGTTGCGGTCGGCGCCGTAGCCGTGCAGCAGCACGATGGTCGGTCCCTTGCCGCCTTCGTAGTAGGCCCAGTCGGTGTCGCCGATCTGCACGTGGTGCGTGCTCAGCCCCGCCTGCTCGGCCTTGCGCCAGGTGTTGACCTGCATCAGCCACTGCGGCGCGAACAAGTACAACCCGCCGCCGACCACCGCGATCAGCGCCGCCAGCGCCAGCAGCATCTTCAGGCGGCGCAGCAGCAGGTATTTCCACAGCGGTCGGTCGGTCGGGACGGAATGATTCATGACGGGCGGAAGTCTCGTGTGTCGGAGTGTGCGGGGGCCGTATGCGCGAACGCAGACCCCGCAGGGTCGTGCAAGTTCAGTGATGCATGCGCCGGTCGGCGCGGGCGAACAGCTTCTCCACCGCTTCCTGGGTCAGCGGGTGGTAGCCGGACCGGGCCTGGGCGTAGACCTTCCGCGCGAACGCCAGGCCGTCCGGTGTCTTCGCCAGGGCCCGGTACAGCGGAAGGGTCAGATACAGGCGGCCGATCCGCGTCATGTGCTCGGCGGCGGCCGGCCACACGGCCTTGTCGCCGGCGGCGATGGCGTGGATGTACCAGCGCATGCCGATCTCCGCGTTCGGCGTGCCGGTCAGGTGCCAGGCGGCATCGAGCGCCTTCATCTTCGCCAACGGCGGTGCGTCGGGCAGGCGGTCGAGGAAGTACATCCATTCCTGCGTGTTCCAGTCCTTCGCGTCCAGTTTCGCGGCGGGCAGGGTGCCGGCGAGGAACGCGGCGCGCTCGGTGTCGATGGCGTCGAAGCGCGGCGAATCGGGCAGCTTGGCGTCCTTGGGGATGCCGGTGCCGTAGACCCATTGCTTCACTTCGGCCCAGCTCATCTTGCCCGGGTACTTGTCGATGAGATGGGGCTTGAGGTACGCCAGCATCTGCTCGGTGGTGATCGAATGCCAGGCGAAGTGGTCGAAGTAACCCTTCAGGTAGGCGTCGAAATGTGCGCGACCGAAGCGGCGTTCCAGCGTGCGCAGGAACCACGAGCCCTTGTCGTAGGCGACGTCGGACAGCGAGTCGTCCGCACCGACGCCGCGCGGATCGGGCGCCAGCTTCTGGCTGTTCGGCGGCATGTGGCCGATGTTTTTCTGCAGCGCGCGCGCGGACAGCAGCACTTCCTCATCGGCCAGGCGCTTGCCGTACAGCGCTTCGGTGATGCGGCCCTGCACGTAGGTCGTGAAACCCTCGTTGAGCCAGATGTCGCGCCAGGTCGCGGCGGTGACCAGGTTGCCCGACCACGAGTGCGCCAGCTCGTGCGCGACCAGCGACACCAGACTCTTGTCGCCGACCAGCACAGTCGGCGTGGCGAAGGTCATGTTGGGGTTTTCCATGCCGCCGTAGGGGAAGCTCGGCGGCAGCACCAGGATGTCGTAGCGGCCCCAGCGGTAGGGGCCGTACAGCGACTCCGCGGTGGCGATCATCTTCTCGGTGTCCTCGAACTCGTGCGCCGCCTTGGCGACTACGGACGGTTCGGCATAGACCGCGCTGCGCGGTCCGGTCTGACGCACGTCGATATCGCCGGCCGCGATCGCCATCAGGTAGGACGGGATCGGATGCGTCTGCTCGAAGCGGAAGTCACCGTCGAGCGGATGTTCGGGATCGTTGGGCGCGCTCATCAGTACGCGGAGGTTCTCCGGCGCGGTGATGTGGGCGTCGTAGGTGAAGCGGACCGCCGGCGAGTCCTGCAGCGGAATCCAGGAACGCGCGTAGACCGACTCGGACTGCGAGAACATGAACGGATGCTTCTTGTCCGCGGTCTGCGCCGGCGGCAGCCACTGCAGGCCGCCGGCGTCCGGCGAGGTGGAGTAGGCGATGCGCACCATGCCCGGATGATTCGGCGCGGCGATGGTCAGCTTGCGGCCCATGTTCTTCTGCGGCGGTGCCAGCACGTACGACAGCTTGCGGGTGGTGCCGTCCTCGGACACCGCTTTCACGCTGGCGATCTTCAGATCGCTGGTGTCGAGTACCAGGTCGCGCGCCTTCGGGTCCTTCCAGTGCAGCGACAGGGTGGCATCGCCGCGCAGTTCCCTGTGCGCGAAATCCATGTGCAGGTCGAGATCGAGGTGGGTGACCACGACCTTGTCGGGCTGGGCGTAGGAATGCGGGTCGCCCGCCTGCGCGGTCAGCGGCAGCAGCAGGGCGGTCAGAGCCAGGGTGGCGAGCAGTCGCATGGCAGACATCCGGCGGGAACAGGTGCGCCAGTATGCCATCGCTGCCCAAACGGCTTCGCGTGACGAAGGTCGGGCCGGTCGCCTAGAACTTGTAGCCGCGATGGATCGCGACGATGCCGCCGGTCAGGTTGCGCACGTCGACGCGACCGAAGCCGGCGCGTTCCATCATGCCCTTCAGGGTTTCCTGGTCCGGGTGCTTGCGGATCGATTCGGCGAGGTAGCGGTAGCTGTCGCTGTCACCGGCGAACAGGCGGCCCAGGCGCGGCAGCACCTGGAACGAATGGAAGTCGTACAGCTTGCCGAATGTCTCGTTGTGGACCCGGGAGAACTCCAGCACCAGCAGGCGTCCGCCGGGCTTGAGCACGCGGCACATGTCGGCCAGCGCCTTGTCCTTGTCGGTGACGTTGCGCAGGCCGAAGGCGATGGTCACGGCATCGAAGCTGTTGTCCGGGAACGGCAGCGCCTCGGCGTTCATCTGTGCCCAGCGCAGGCCGCGGACCAGGCCGCGGTCGGTGAGGCGGTCGCGGCCGACCGACAGCATGGCGGCGTTGATGTCGCCGACCACCACTTCGCCGGTTTCGCCCACGACCGGCTTGAGCAGTGCGGCGATGTCGCCGGTGCCGCCGGCCAGATCCAGCACGCGGTCACCCTTGCGCACGCCGCTGACGGCGACGAAGTGGCGCTTCCACAGGCGATGCACGCCGAACGACATCAGGTCGTTCATCAGGTCGTAGTTGCGCGCGACCGAGGTGAAGACCTGGCCGACCAGTTTCTGCTTCTCTTCGACGGGGACGTCGCGGAAGCCGAAATGGGTGGTGGATGACTGCTTATTCATGCCGCGCATGCTACACGAAGCCGGCCTCTCAGGCGCTCGAATCCTTGCCGGGTGGCGACGCGTCCGCGGGCGTTTCGCCGTCGTTCTCGTCGCCGCCGGGCGTGATCTTCAGGATCGAGTGCCGGATGTCGCGGCTCAGCACCACGCGCGCGTCGCGCACCAGGTCGTTGAGCACCGGGTCGAAGTCCAGCTTGCCGTCGTCGTCGGTCCACAGCATCTTGCGCTCGCGCAGCTTCTGGATGAAGCCGCGGAACAGCGACTTGTCGAAGAACTCCGGCGCGGTCAATTCCTGCAGCAGGCCCAGCCGCTGTGCGGTGAGGATGCAGGTCTTCTCCAGTTCGCCCATGGTCAGGGTGCCGGGGCCGTTCTTCACCAGTGCGGCGATGGCGATGAAGTAGCGCTCGAAGGCCTGCATCAGGCTGCGCGCGATGACACGCAGCTGGAAGGCGCTGTCGTCGCCGCCGCGACCGCGTTTCAGCTTGCGCTCGTCGCCCTGCGGTTCCAACAGGCCGCGGCCGAGGAAGAAGTCGATGGTGGCTTGCAGCTGCTCGCGGAAACCGTCTTCGTCCCAGCGCAGGAACAGCTCGCCGCGCAGGAACGGGTAGATGATCTGCCCCAGCCGCAGCACCGACGGGCGGCTCATGCGCTTGTTGTTGAGGAAGCAGGTGGCGACCCACGCCGCGCAGGCGATCAGGTGCAGCACGTTGTTGCGGAAATAGCTCAGCAGCACGGCCTGCTCGTCGTCGACCACGATGACGTCGCCCAGTGGATGCTGCACGCGGCGCACCCAGCCCATTTCCTCGCCGTAGGCAATGATCTGTGCCGGTGTGGACGGGGTCACGGTGACGCGGTCGGAATAGGGCAGTTCGGTCAGCAGGGCCGTGGTCAGCTCCAGCTGCGCCAGCAGGTCGGTCTCGGCCATCGCGTGCTTGGGCGTGGCCAGGAGCGTCAGCGCCAGCAGATTGATCGGATTGACGTCGGCGCTGGCGTTGATGTTGACCTGGATGCGCTCGGCCAGCTGATCGGTGACCTGCGACAGCCATTCGGGCTTGGCTTCCGGGTCCAGCGGTGTGTTCTTCCAGTCTTCGCTGGCCGCGTCCAGCATCGGTGTCAGCTCGATGGGTTCGCCGAAGCTCAGCGCGACATGGCCGAAGTGCTGGCGCAGCACCTGGCGTGCGCCGCGCAGCAGGTTGAACCAGGATTCCTTCTCCTTCGGCTTGCCCGATAGCTCGCCGATGTAGGAGGTGCCTTCCATCAGCTTCTCGTAGCCGATATAGACCGGCTGGAACAGCACCGGGCGGCGCGGCGCGCGCAGGAACGCGCGTACCGTCATCGACAGCATGCCGGCGCGCGGCGTCAGCAGGCGGCCGGTGCGCGAGCGTCCGCCTTCGATGAAGTACTCCATCGGCACGCCGCGATCGACCAGCTGCGCCAGGTACTCCTTGAAGATGGTCGAGTACATCGCATTGCCGCGGAAGCTGCGGCGCAGGAAGAACGCGCCGCCGCGACGCAGGAAGCTGCCGAGCACCGGCAGGTTGAGGTTGGCGCCGGCGGCGATGTGCGGGACCACCACGCCAGACACGTGCAGCTGATAGCTCATCAGCAGGTAGTCGGCATGGCTGCGGTGGCTGGGCACGTAGACCACTTCGTGACCGGGCGCGACGGCGCGCGCCTTGTCGAAGTGGTGCATGGCGATGCCGTCGTACAGCTTGTTCCAGAACCACGAAAGCAGGAACGACGCCGAACGCACGACCGGATGCGAGTAGTCGGCGGCGATCTCGCGGGCCATGGCATAGGCGCGGCGTTCGGCCTTGGCCAGCGCGATCTTCTCGCGCGTGGCGGTGGCGGCGATGGCGGCGCGCACCGGTTCGGCGTTGAGCACGCTGTCGAGCACCGTGCGGCGGTGCGACAGATCGGGCCCGATCACGGCGGCGCGGATGCGGCGGAAATGCGTGCGCAGCACGCGGCCGATCTTGCGCGACAGCCGCTCGACGTCGACCACGTCCTCGGGCGATTCCTCGGCCAGGCTCTGGCGCAGGCTGATCGGTGCGGAGAAATGCACCACGGTGTCGCGGCCGTTCAGCATCAGCGCCAACAGACGCCGGAAACGGCCGACCACGACCCAGTTTTCCGAGAACAGCACGCGGAACCAGCCGCTCTCGCGCGTCGGCGCGCGGCCGACGTAGATCGAGACCGGCACCAGTTGCACGTCCCGGTCGGGCGATTGCTTCAGCGCCTGCAGCAGCTGCGTCAGCGGTGCATGGGCGACGCGCCGACGGCGACCGAAGATCCAGCCGTAGCGGCGACTCAGCGCGAACATCGCACGCTGGCGGCGCAGCGGCAGGCCGGCGATGGCCTGATCGGGATCGGGCAGGCCGGCTTCGTGGCAGGCGCGGTCGAGGATTAGCGCATCGGACAGGCCGTGGCGTTCGATCACGTAGCAAACGGGAACGTCCGGCTGCAGCAGGGCGGCCGGTTCGGCGGGATCGCGCTTGATGCGCACCCAGGGTTCCATGAGGCGCGACAGCAGCGAGCGATGCCAGCGCTGGCCCGCACGCGGCATGCCGCGCTCGGCCGGAGAATCGGGGGTGTTCATGCCGGATATTGTACCGGGGAACGGTCGCGATCCGGCATGCCGTGATCAAGGCATGCCGGATCGCGTGAACGCACTTACTTGGCGCTGCTGGCCGAATCGGCGGGCAGCGCGGCGGGGGCGTTGCCTGCAGTCGCGGTGCTGGAGGCTGCGGCGGGCGCACGTCTGTCCAGCGCCTTGCGCCAGTGGTCCAGCAAGTCCTTGTCGTACCAGCGATCGTCAACCTTGACCAGATCCAGGGTCATGCTCTGCGGCTGGCCCAGCAAGGTGTAGTCGACCTTCACCGTGGCGGTGTGCGCATCGCTGGTCAGCGTCTTGGCCTTGGCCGAATCCAGGGTCTTGTCGAGGGAAAGGCCGTACACCTTCAGCGCCTTCTTCACGCCGCCCCAGACCACGCCGTACTTCTTCATGGACTCGTCGTAGCCCATCGAAGTGGCTTGATCCAGCGTCTTGATGTCGAGCTTGCGCGCCGTGGACGTCAGCACGCCGATGGCCTGCTTGAGCTTGTCCGGGTCGGTCCAGGGCACCTTCTGCGCCCACTGGCCCAGCGCGCTGACCACGTCGGTGGCCTGCTTCTTCTGGTCCGGCGTCAGGTTCTTGGCGTTGCTGATCTGCGTGTCGAGCATGATCTGGCCGACACCGATCATCATCGGCAGCTGGGTCTTGTACTTCTTGTCCAGCTGCTGGAGCTTGGGCTGCGTCTCGGCCCAGATCTTCTGTTCGGCGTCCGGCGCGGTCAGTTTGGCCATGTTCTCGGCGAACTGCTGGCGGTCGTGTTCGCTGATTTGCTTCATCTTGCTGTGCTGCGCCGTCCACTGCGCGCGCATTTCCTTGTAGTCCGCGGGCGGCAGCACGTGCTGCAGCAGCGGGTCGAACTGGCCGTTCTTCAGCAGCTCGATGCTGGTCAGCACGGTCTTGGCCGGCGTAGTGCTGGCCGTAGCCGACTGCTGCGCCGCCTTGTCGCTTTTGCCGCAGGCCGGCAACAGGGCGAAGGCGAAGGCCGCGACCAGCCATCGGGATCGGACGTTGAGCATGCGGGCGAACTCCTGAAAAGGTGTGGACCGGCAGCGTAGAGGCGTGTCCGATCGCAGGCAAGTGTGGATCGACACACGGTCGGAAGTCATGCCTTGGCGGCACCATCGGCATGAAAAAGCCCCGCGTCGATCCCGACGCGGGGCGATCCGGAAACATGCCGGTAGGGAAATGGCCGATCGGGCAGCGCGTGCGGCGGGACCGGCGGTTTCAGCATAGCGAGGCCTCAAACCTGATGCAATACACTAGGTTTAGCTCATAACTTCATGTTCCTATTAGTTATCGGCGTGCAAGGCGTCGATTTTCGCCTTGCGCCGCACGTTGGCCGGCTGCTCCCAGTCGTTGCCGAACATGGCCGGCTCCCACGAGCCGTACATCGGGTTCGGGAACACGTACCAGCGTTCGCCGATCCAGGCCGCGTAGGGCGCCATGGCTTTGCGGCGACCCTCGGTGGTGTTGTTCAGCACAGTCATGAAGTCGCCGACCTGATCGCCGAACTGCATCAGCACGCGGTAGTGCTCGCCAATCAGCTGGCGGCGGCAGGTCTTCTGCGAACCGATCTGCTCGCAGCCCTTGACGAAGGTGCCCAGGCCGAGAAACGCGTTCTTGCCGTGGACCGGGAAGCCGGCCTTGCGCAGGTTCTCCAGCGTGGCCTGGTCCAGATCCTGCGCGCGGTTGGAGATGTAGAACACGCGCACGCCGTGCTTGTCGGCGAACTTGGTGAACGCCAGCGCGCCGGGCAGCGCCTTGGCCTTGGCTTCCTTCACCCAGGCACCCCAGGTGGCTTCGTTGTAGGCCTTGCCGCTCTGGATCAGGCGCGCTTCGTAGGGCGAGTTGTCGAGCACGGTCTCGTCGATGTCGAGAATCACCGCCGGCTTCAGCTTGGCGACCGGACCGGTGCGCTCGTTGTGCGGCAGCGCGTCCCAGTGCTTGTTCTTCAGCGCCTTGAGCAGCTTTTCCTGCGCATCGCGATAGATTTCGCGGAAGACCAGGTCATGCTCGACCGCGTTCTGCGTCCAGGCTGTCGCGTTGAGCAGATCGTTGGGCGCCGGACCGACCGGCTGGGGCGCGGGTGCTGTGACCGGAGCCGGGGCGGGTGCGAGAACGGGCTTGGGTTGCGGCGCGGTCGCGGCGCAGCCGGCCAGCAGCAGACCGGCGAACAGGGGCAGGGCGATCCTCATCAATCTCTCCGTGGGAAAAGTGCACGCCAAAGGCGCAAGTTTCGGCGAAGTGTACGACAGCGTCGTGACAGACGGGCGTGACCGACGGGGCTGGTCACGCGGGGGCGGTCGCTGACAGACTGCCGGTTCCCTGGCCGCGCGTCGCCCCATGAACACCATCGCCTTCTCGTCCCGCAACCTGACCCTGACCAGCTACGTACTGGCTGCGGCCGGCTTGCTGCTGACGCTCTATCTGCACCTGCTGCCGGCGTTGCTGGCGGGACTGCTGGTCTACGAGCTGATCGTGATCTCCACCAACATGCTGCAGCGGCGCTGGATCGGCAGCCGCGCCCGCGCCCGCTGGGTCGTGGTCAGTGTGCTGGCCGTGGTGCTGGTCGGATTGCTGATTCTGGCCGTGCTCGGCATCGTCTCGATACTGCATGCCGAACTGGGCAATCCGCAGGACTTCTGGAGCGACCAGTTGATGCCGCTGGTCGACAAGGCGCGCCAGCAGCTGCCGCCTTGGGTGGTCGACCATCTGCCGGACAGCGTCGACGACTTGCGCAACTCCACGCTGGACTGGCTGCAGACCCACGCCGGCACGTTGCAGCTGGCCGGCAAGGAGGCCGCGCGCGTGCTGGTGCACATTCTCATCGGACTGGTGCTGGGCGCGGTGGTGGCGTTGAGCCACGTGCGTCCGCACGGTGAAGGCGGACCGTTGGCGGAGGCGCTGGCCGAGCGTGCCGAGCGGCTGGCCGGCGCGTTCCACGACATCGTCTTCGCACAGGTGAAGATCTCGCTGGTCAACACGGTGTTCACCGGGGCGTTCCTGCTCGGCGTGCTGCCGCTGTTCGGCGTGCATCTGCCGCTGGCCAAGACGCTGGTGCTGGTGACCTTCATCGCCGGGCTGCTGCCGGTGATCGGCAACCTGATCTCCAACACGCTGATTACGGTGGTGGCGCTGTCGGTGTCGCTGGGCACGGGCATCGCCGCGCTGGTGTTCCTGATCGGCATCCACAAGCTCGAGTACTTCCTCAACGCCACCATCATCGGCACGCGTATCCGCGCCCGCGCCTGGGAATTGCTGATTGCGATGCTGGTGATGGAAGCCGCGTTCGGCCTGCCGGGCGTGATCGCCGCGCCGATTTTCTATGCCTATCTGAAGGGCGAGCTGGAAAAGGCCGCGCTGGTGTAGCGCGGCCGCAGGCGGTCTCTGTTGCGGAATCAGTCGCCCAGCAGCGCGGCGAGCTTGGCGATGTGTGACTCGGCGGTTTCGCGCGCGACCTCGGCGTCGGCGTTGGGGTCTCGGCCCTGCCAGTGCAGTTCGGCCTCGGGCAGTTCCTTCAGGAAGCGGCTGGGCTGGTTGGTCAGCAGTTCGCCGAAGCGGCGCGTACGCGCGCTGAAGGACAGCGTCAGCAGTTCCTTGGCGCGGGTGATGCCGACGTACATCAGGCGCCGTTCCTCGTCGACGCGGCCTTCGTCCATCGCGCCCTCGTGCGGCAGGGTGCCGTCCTCGCAGCCGACGATGAACACGAAGCGGAATTCCAGCCCCTTGGCCGCGTGCAGCGTCATCATGCGCAGCGCGTTGCCGGGGTCGTCGCGGTCGGCGTGGGTCAGCAGCGCCAGCTGCGACGTCAGGTCGCCGGCGCGGCCGCCGTCCTTGCCCATGGCGCGGAACCATTCGACCAGTTCGCGCAGGTTGCCCATGCGGCGTTCGCGCTGCGCGGGATCGGGCGCCTGCGCGGCGAGGTAGGCACCGTAGTGAGTGCGTTCGAGCACGGCTTCGACCAGATCGGCGGCGCTGGAGGTCGCGGCGGTCTGGCGCAGACCGTCGATCAGGCGCACGAAGCCGGCCAGCGCGGCGGCCGGGCGCGAGGCCAGCGCACGCAGCGCGCTGTCGTTGCGGGCGGCGTCGAGCATGGAGGTGTGGCGCGTCTGCGCCAGCGTGCCGAGCTTTTCCAGCGTGGTCGCGCCGATCTCGCGCTTGGGGCAGTTGACCACGCGCAGGAAGGCCGCGTCGTCCGACGGGTTGGCGATCAGGCGCAGGTAGCACAGCACGTCCTTGACCTCGGCACGGTCGAGGAACGACAGCGCGCCGGACAAGTGGTACGGCACACGTGCCAGGCGCAGCGCCTTTTCCAGTGCCCGGGCCTGATGGTTGCCGCGGTAGAGGATCGCGAACTCGTTCCAGCGCGCCTTGTGCTTCTCGGCCAGGTGCGAGGCGATGGAGGCGATGCGCTCGGCCTCGTGGTCGTTGTCGTTGCATTCGAGCACGCGGATCGGCGGGCCGTCCGGCAGCTCGCTCCACAGGCTCTTCTGGTGCAGATGCGGGTTATTGGCGATCAGCGTGTTGGCGGCGCGCAGGATGCGCTTGGCGCAGCGGTAGTTCTGCTCCAGCTTGATGACCTTCAGATTGGGCCAGTCGCGGCCCAGCTGGTCGATGTTCTCCGGGTTGGCGCCGCGCCAGGCGTAGATCGACTGGTCGTCGTCGCCCACGCAGGTGATGCCGCCGCGCGGGCCGATCAGGCACTTCAGCAGGCGGTACTGGGCGTCGTTGGTGTCCTGGTATTCGTCCACCAGCAGGTAGCGCAGGCGCTCCTGCCAGCCGGCGCGCGCCTCGGCGTCGCTTTCCAGTACCTGCAGCGGCAGGCGGATCAAATCGTCGAAATCGACGGCGTTGTAGGCGGCCAGCCGGGCCTGGTAGCGCTCGTAGATGCTGGCGGCCTCCAGTTCCGGCGCGCCGCGCGCGGCATCGGCGGCCTGCTCCGGCGTCAGGCCCGCGTTCTTGGCCTGCGAGACCAGGTTGCGCAGTCGCCACAGTGCGTCCGGCTTGATGCCGGCCGGCGCCAGTTCCTTGATGAGCGCGCCGCTGTCGTCGGCATCCAGCACCGAGAAATTGCGCCGCAGACCGGCGCGTTCGTGCTCGATGTGCAGGAATTTCAGGCCCAGCGCATGGAAGGTGCACACGGTCAGCGCCTGCGCCGCCTCGGCGCTGATCATCTTCGCCACGCGCTCGCGCATCTCGCGCGCGGCCTTGTTGGTGAAGGTGATGGCCGCGATCTTGTGCGGCGCCAGGTTCCGGCGCGCGATCAGGTGGGCGATCTTCTCGGTGATGACGCGGGTCTTGCCCGAGCCGGCGCCGGCGAGCACCAGCAGCGGGCCGTCCACGTATTCGACGGCGGCGTGTTGTTGCGGATTGAGCATGGGAAACCGGGCGGGACTGCAGGCGCAAAGGATCGCGGGGCGTGCCGCGCGATGCAAGCCGGTTCGCAAAGATGTCGGTGGGAAGCGGGTTTTCCGCGGCGATCACCAGTGATGTCCCGGCCATGGGGACGACGAAGAAGGTGAATCGGTGTCTGTCGGAAGCGGGCTCGGCACGGGTGCATCGTTCCCGAGCGCGGGGTCCGGCATGGAGCGCTGATTTTCGTAAAACCCGCAGCGCGCTGTCTGCCGTTCGCACGAGCAGTCAGTCTGCACGGTGTCCCGGACAAGGAAACGGGCTTTGTGGATATCATGCCGGCAACGTTGAATGGGGTGGAGCATCCCGGTCGTGAAGGCCGTTCCGGGGAGTACAGACGAAGTGCAGGCGAGCAGCGCGACAACGACCATGTCGTGTCAGGTACTGGTGATCGGTGGCGGGCCGGCGGGAAGCACGGCTGCCACGTTGCTGGCGCGGCGCGGCTACCGTGTGATGCTGCTGGAAAAGGCGTGTCATCCGCGCTTCCACATCGGTGAATCGCTGCTGCCGATGAATCTGCCGATCTTCGAGCGCCTGGGCGTGCTGGACAAAGTGCGCGCGCTGGGCGTGCACAAGAACGGTGCCGAGTTCGAGGCCGACAACGAGCGCGGTTACAACACGTTCGAGTTCAAGCGCAGTTTTGGCGACAATCCGCCGCATGCCTATCAGGTGCGGCGCGAGGATTTCGACTGCATGCTGTTCGAGCATGCCCGTGCCGAAGGTGTGGATGCGCGCGAGGAGGCCTGTGTAAAGGCGGTGGACCAGCGCGGCCCGCGTGAATCGTGGGTGCATGCGGCCACTGCGCAGGGCGAGATACGTATCCGTGCCGGATATGTGATCGATGCCAGCGGCCGCGACGCCGTGCTGGGCCGTGCGCGCAAGCTGGTGCGCCGCAGTCGCGTGCACCAGACCGCGGCGTTGTTCGGCCACTACCGCGGCGTGCGTCGGCGCGAAGGCGAGGAGGCCGGCAACATCGGCATCTACCACTTCGAGCATGGCTGGATCTGGATGATTCCGCTGCCCGACGGCGTGACGAGCGTCGGCGCGGTGTGCCGCCCGGATTATCTCAAGCAACGACGCGGCGGACGCACCGCCTTTCTGCGCGATACGCTGGACATGCACGGCATTACGCGCGAGCGCATGCGCGGCGCCGAATTGATCGACGGCAAGGTGCATGCCGCCGGCAACTATTCCTACGACTCGCGCCGCATGGGTGGCCCTGGCTGGATGCTGATCGGCGACGCCTTCGCGTTTCTGGATCCGGTGTTCTCGACCGGCGTGTACCTGGCCATGGATGGCGCCGAGCAGGCCGCCGAGGTTGTGGACCGTGCGCTTGTCGATCCCGCTTGCGAGCGGCGTCTGCAGCGGCGGCTGGAACGACGCATGCGCCGCGGCATGGCGCGCGTGGCCTGGTTCATACACCGCTTCAACACGCCTGCGATCAAGAAAATGTTCCGTGCGCCGCGCGACATCCTCGGCGTGGAGCGCGGCGTGATCTCGATGCTGGCCGGCGACGTGTTCGATTCGCGTCCGGTACGCGGTCGACTGCTGCTGTTCAAGCTGATGCACGCGGCCTTCGTGCTGACCGGATTGCGCCGCTGGCACGCAGCGCGGCGCGATCGTCGCGTGCAGGTGAGCAGCCGCTATGCCGAACCAGAGGAACCGGCGGCCTGAGTGTGGTCTTTGCGCGCGCTACACTGTGCCGTCCACGCATCGCCGCGCGATGCACCGTCCAACGACATTTCGGCGATCATGGCCAAACTCTATTTCTATTATTCGGCGATGAACGCCGGCAAGACCACCACGCTGCTGCAGAGCGCGTACAACTACCACGAGCGCGGCATGCGCACGCTGATCCTGACGCCAGCGCTGGACAACCGTTACGGCGAGGGCGTGGTGGCTTCGCGTATCGGTCTGAAGGCGAACGCGCGGCGCTTCGCCGGCGACGCCGACCTGCTGGCCACCGTGCGCAAGGACATCGCCGAGCGTGGCGACCTGCACTGCGTGCTGGTCGACGAGGCGCAGTTCCTGACCCGCGCGCAGGTGTGGCAGATCACCGACGTGGTCGACGCACTCGGCATCCCGGTGCTGGCCTACGGCCTGCGCACCGATTTTCGCGGCGATCTGTTCGAGGGCAGCCGGCACCTGCTGGCCTGGGCCGACAACCTGGAAGAGATCAAGACCATCTGCCACAGCGGCCGCAAGGCGACGATGGTGGTGCGTGTGGACGAGCAGGGTCGGGTGGTCAGCGACGGCCCGCAGGTTGAGATCGGCGGCAACGATCGTTATGTCTCCGTGAGCCGCGCCGAATTCAAGAAGATCATGGCCGGCGAGGGCCGCGTCGAGTTGCAGCAGGATGTGCTGCCGCTGGGCGACCGGGCCGACGACTGACCTTTCACGTACACGGAGCCGACTGATGAGCGACACGCGATCCACCGCGAGCGAATGGCCGCGTCCCAACTGGTCGGCCGGCGACGAACATGCGGTCCTGCTGTTCTTCGTCTTCGGCACGTTCGCCAAGGAGCTGCGCATTCCCGCCGCGCGGCACGGCAGCAAGGGCCTGCCCGCGGGCGTCGAGCTGTTCCGCTATCCGCGCGAGACGCTGGAGCAGTGGGAGGGCTTTCCTCTGCACGGCGCGCTGGGCGAGATGCTGCGGCAGGATCATCCGACCGCGTTCGAGGCCGCGATGGCGGCGCCGGAAGTGCTCAGTGTGCGCGGTCGGCTGGAGGATGCAGCCAGCCTCGACTACCTGCGCGACACCCTGGGCGTGATTGCCGGGCTGATGGATATCGGCGGCGTGGCTGTGGCCGATCCGCAGATCCTGAGCTTGTTCGACCAGGAAACCTGGCAGGATCGCTTCATGGTCGAGGGCGGCGCGCCGCCGCGCCATCACGTACTGATCCTGTGCAACGAGGACGAAGACGCGGGGGGCGGCATGGCCTGGGTACGCACGCGCGGCATGCGCAAGTTCGGTCGCCCCGACATCAGCATCCGCGGCGTGCCGCACAAGCAGGCCGACGCCGCTGGCGAGCTGTGCCTGCGCCTGGTCGAGATGCAGGTCATGGGCACGCATTTCAGCGATGGTCAGGAACTGGAGATCGAGGGCCTGCCGGATGTATTGAAGGCGCGGCGAGGCGGAAGTTTGGACGATCCGCATTTCAACAACACGCACGTCGAGCTGGTCTGGCCGAAGTGATCGCCACACCGCTTCAGGGAAGAGGTTGATGGGTCCGCACGCGCCTGCGCTGAATGCATTGACGGTGGTGGTCGCCGCGGTGGCGCTGGGCGTGCTGCTGTGGCCGACCGTGCGTCGGCGACCTGCCTGGCGGGCGACCGTGACGCCGCTGGCCTCGATCATCGGTTCGGGCTTTCTCGTCGTCGGGCCGGTGCTGGCCGGCGTCGCCGGAAGTTGGGCCACGGCCGCGATGATCGGGCTGTGCGTGCTGGCCTGGCTGTTCGGTTCCGCCATCCGCTTCAACATTGTCCATGCCGAACCATTGCGCGACAGCGAGACGCGTCCGCACCTGCAGGCCCTGGACCGACTTTCCGAGGTGATGCTGGCGTTCGCCTATTTCATCTCCGTGGCCTATTACCTGAACCTGCTCGGCGCGTATCTGCTCAAGGGTTTCGGCGTGGTCGACCCGACCTGGGAGCGCGTGGCGACCAGTGTGATCGTGCTGGCGCTGGGCGTGCTCGGATACTGGCGCGGCTTCAAGGCCATCGAGCGCGTGGAAGTGTTCGCGGTCAGCTTCAAGCTGGCGGTGATCGGCGGCTTGCTGGTGGCGCTGGCCCTGGTGCTGGCGCTCGGCGACGTGCACGGCCATGCGCCGGCCGCCGAGGACGGCACCGGCTGGCACGTCGCGCGCGTGCTGCTGGGCACGGTGATTCTGGTGCAGGGCTTCGAGACGTCGCGCTTCCTCGGCAGACACTACGACGCGACCACGCGTGTGCGCAGCATGCGCTGGGCGCAGTTGCTGTCCACGGGTATCTACGTGGCCTTCATTGCACTGGTGCTGCCGCATGTGCCGCAGCGCGCGCTGGGCCTGGGCGCGGAGACACAGATCGTCGATATTGTCGGCGGTGTCGCCGCCGTGCTCGGTCCGCTGCTGGTGCTGGCCGCGGTGGCCTCGCAACTGTCCGCCGCGGTCGCGGACATGGGGGGCGCGGGCGGCCTGCTGCACGAAGTCACCAGTCAGCGCGTGTCGCCGCGCATGGCGTATCTCGGCATCACGGTGGCGGCACTGATTCTGACCTGGAGCGTCGATATCTTCGGCCTCATCGCCTTCGCCAGCCGCGCCTTTGCGGTGTACTACACGATGCAGTGCCTGCTGGCCTTCGTGCTCGCCGAAGGGCGGCCGTTGCGCCGCGTGCTGTTCGCGCTAGGCGCGGTGCTGGCGTTTGCCGTCGTCGTGTTCGGCATTCCGGCCGGTTGATTTCAGCGCTGGCAGCGCGGGCAGTAGAACGTCGTGCGCTGGCCCAGGGTCACGGACCGCACCGGCGTCGCGCATTGCCGGCAGGGTTCGCCGGCACGGCCGTAAACGGCCAACTCCTGTTCGAAGTAGCCCGGCGCGCCGTCCGGGGCGAGGAAGTCGCGCAGGGTGGTGCCGCCGCGTTCGATGGCGTGCGCGAGAATGCGCCGGATGGCGTCGGCCAGCACGGCGTAGCGTTCGCGCGACACGCGACCCGCGGCTCGCGCCGGGTGGATGCCGGCCGCGAACAGCGCCTCGCTGGCGTAGATGTTGCCCACGCCGACGACCACGGCCTGATCCATGATGAAGGTCTTCACCGCGCTGCGTCGACCGCGCGACAGGTGCCATAGCAGGTCGCCGTCGAAGGCATCCGACAGTGGTTCCGGACCGAGCGAGGCCAGCAGCGGGTGCACCTCACCCGGCGCCTGCCACAGCAGGCAGCCGAAGCGGCGCGGATCGGTGAAACGCAGCGCTTGCCCCGAATCCAGCAGCAGGTCGTAGTGATCGTGGCGACCGACCGGCGTGTCTGGCGGCAGCACGCGCAGCATGCCCGACATGCCCAGATGCAGCAGCGCGCTGCCGGCTTCGGTTTCCAGCAGCAGGTACTTGGCGCGGCGCGTGATGGCGTCGACGGTGCGTCCGGGCAGGCATTCGCCGATCGCGGCCGGGATCGGCCAGCGCAGGTCGGGACGGCGCAGCGTCACGGTCTCGATGCGGCGGCCGGTCAGATGCGGGGCGATGCCGCGGCGGGTGGTTTCGACTTCGGGCAATTCGGGCATGCACGGGTTATGCGGTCTGCGCCGCCGATACGCAAGCGAAGCGTGACTTCATGCCCATGGGGCGCGCGTGGTTCAGGCGTATGCTGAAGGGATGACCGCGTTCGCGGCCGTCCCCCGTTCCTCGTAGGAGAACCTCATGCGTAAATTCGCATCCTGGGCCGCGCTGACCGCGCTGTGCCTGTGCGCGACGCCGATGATCGCCAGTGCCAAAGACGCCAACAAGGCATCGGACGCCGCGTCTTCGCCCGACGCGGCCCTCGCCACACCGCAGAAATCCGTGTCCAGCGGCAGCGTCACGGTCGAAGGCAAACGCATCCAGTACACCGCCGTGGCCGGCACCATCGTCCTGCATGGCAAGGGCGACGACGAGAACACGCCGACCGCCAGTCTCTTCTACGTGGCCTATTTCAAGAAGGGCGCCGACCCGTCGAAGCGGCCGGTCACGTTTCTGTACAACGGCGGTCCGGGCTCGGCCTCGGTCTGGCTGCACATGGGCGCGTTCGGACCGCGCCGCGTGCAGACCAGCGACCACACCCACACGCCGGCGGCACCGTACAAGCTGGTCAACAACGACTACAGCCTGCTCGACGCCAGCGATCTGGTGTTCATCGACGCACCGGGCACCGGCTTTTCGCGTCTGATCGCGCAGACCGGCAAGGACAAGCGCGACGCGCTGATGAAGAAGCGCGCCAAGCAGTTCTACAGTGTAGACGGCGACGGCCAGGCGTTCGCGCAGTTCGTCACCCGCTTCCTGTCGACCTACGGGCGCTGGAATTCGCCCAAGTATCTGTTCGGCGAAAGCTACGGCACCACGCGCTCGGCGGTACTCTCGAACATTCTGGAGAACCAGGATTCGGTCGACCTCAATGGCGTGGTGCTGCTGTCGCAGATCCTCAGCTTCGACAACAGCCCGGACAGCCCGTCGGACAACCCCGGCGTCGATCAACCGTACGTGCTGGCGCTGCCGACCTACGCCGCGACCGCGTGGTACCACCACAAACTGCCGCAGCCGCCGGCCGATCTGCCGACCCTGATGAAGCAGGTCGAGTCCTTCGCGACCGGCGAATACAGCCAGGCGCTGGCCGCCGGCTCCATGCTGGACCCGGCGCGCAAGCAGGCCGTGGCCGAGAAACTGCACCAGTACACCGGCCTGCCGGTGGCCTATCTGGTGAAGGCGGACCTGCGCGTCAGCGGGCCGATGTTCGAGCACGAGCTGCTCAGCAAGGAAGGCGATTCCACCGGTCGTCTGGACACGCGCTTCGCCGGTCCGAGCATGGACCCGATGAGCAAGACCATCCAGTACGATCCGCAGTCCTCGGCCATCAGCTCGGCCTACGTGGCGACCTTCAACAACTACGTGCGCAAGACGCTGAAGTTCGGCCAGAACAAGCACTACCGCCTGTTCGCCGGTTTTGATCACTGGGACTTCACGCATGACCACAACCAGCAGTCGCTCAATGTCATGACCGACCTGGCCGAGGCCATGAAGGCCAACCCGGACCTGAAGGTGATGATGAACGGCGGTTACTACGACATGGCCACGCCGTTCTTCGCCGCCGAGTACGAGCTGGACCATCTGCCGATTCCGCAGCGTCTGCACAAGAACATTTCCGTGCACCTGTACCAGTCGGGCCACATGGTCTACGCGCACCTGCCGTCGCTGAAGAAACTGCACGACAACGTGGCCGCGTTCATCCGCTCGACCGATCACGGCTGATCGGCGTCCTTTGCGCAGGCTGCCGGTCGGTTCCGGCAGCCTGCGCATGATCTCTCCGGTTCGGGCGCTTCAGCCCGACGAACGCCGGCCCGATGGCGCCTGCGCATCGGGTGCGGGCAACGGTGCGGGTGGCTCGGCTCGCGCATCGTGGCGCAGCAGGATCTGCCGCACGGCGGCCTGTTCGGCCGATGAAAGCTCGACGAGCGCCTGGAACTGACCGGCCACCTGTGCCGCGATGGCGATGCCGTCGCGATAGAGGATGCGCGAACCGGTCACGGCCGGAATGCGCTGTCCGCTCAGCAGGGTGCCGACCAGGTTCAGCGGATCGGCGCCGCACACGCACACCAGCGTGCCGTCGGCCTCGCGGCGTCGCGTCTGGCGCAGCAGCTCGATGGCTTCGGGCAGGGCGAATTGCTCGCCGACCAGGCCATCCACGAAACGGCCGCCGCGGATCTCGCCACGCGCTTCCAGTCGGTGATACACGCGCAGCAGCGCACGCCAAGGCGGCAGCCACGGCGCCTCGCGCTGCAGAATGCGCCAGCACACCACGCCATAGCGGCGCAGCAGGGTGCGGGCAATGTGTTCGATCGCGTCCGGATCGGGTTCGGCCGTGGACGCGCGCACCAGCGACCAGCGTCCGGCATCGGCGATCTCGCCCAGTGCGTGATGGCGCACGCGACGGCGTTTGTGCTGGCGGCGCTTGCTGCCGGGGATCAGTAGCGCGCGCAGGCCGGCGAAGCTGTCGGCGGTGACCATGCCGGTGGCGACCAGTTCGCCGAGTGCGTCCTCCAGCTCGACCTGCAACAGCCGCGCGTGTTCGGTGAGTTCGTCGAAGAACAGCGCGCCGTGCTCGGCCAGCGCCTCGGCGACGGCCTGGGCGCGGGAAGACAGCTTCGGCGTCTCGCTAGTGTCGCTGGCGGCGATGGACGTCCACAGCGCACGTTCGCGGCGCGGCAGCAGCACCAGCGGCGTGGCCAGCACCGGGCCGGCGGCGGCGTGCTCGCCGCTGCGTGCGCGCAGGCGCATCCACACTAGCCGACCGGCGCGACATTGCGCGTCCAGCCAGCCGGCTTCGTAGTCGGCTACGCGCATGGGCAGGATCTCGCTTTCCCACGCACCGGCGGCAGCTTCGTAGCCTTCCAGCTGGGTCAGCACGCCGGCCAGCGCGTCCGGACCGCGCACGCGCGCGTCCGGGGCGACGTGCTGCCAGGCGAACAGGAAACGCATGAAGTCGCGCCGCGGCACCGGACGAATCTCGCGGCGCAGGCGGCCCAGCGTGTAGCGGTGGATGCGCGCCAGCAGATGGCGTTCGCACCATTCCTCGGCCTGGGTGTCGGAGGTGAAGCGGCCGCGCATCACCGTGCCTTCGCGTTCCAGCGCGGCCAGGGCGATGGCGATGTCGCCTTCGCCGGCGCCGAGATCGGCGGCCAGCGTGGCGACCGGCGTCGGGCCGAGGCCGCCAAGACGACCGCGCAGCAGGTCCACTAGCGCGGTCTCGGGCGTCCAGTCCTGCGCGGCGTATTCGGCGGGCGCGGCGATGGCCGGTTGCAACGTGGCGTCGGGATGCAGCGCCTGCCAGACCGGCAGGCGTTCGGCAGCGACCCAGCGGACATGGCCGTCGGCGTCGCGTGTGGCCGTGGCGCGTGAAGCCTTCGCCAGCGCGCGCAGCCAGTCATTCCAGCCATCGTGCGCATCGGCTTCGGCGGCGGTGATCGTGCCGAGGCCGGTCAGCGCCTCGTGCATTTCGTCGGCATCGCGCACGTCGGGCCAGGCTTCCTCGCGCACCGCGGCGATGGCTTCGGGATCGAGCGCGGCCAGATCGTCGGCGCTGTCCGGGTCCTGCCAGCGGCGGGTCTGCACGGCCTGGGTGCGACGTTCCTCCAGCGGCGCGTCGTCGAGGAAGGCGTAGGGCGCGGCGTTGAGCACGCCGGCGGCCAGCGGCGAGGGTGTCGGCAGGTCGTGTGTGAGCATGCGGATGGTGCCCGACTCCAGGCCCTTCAGCACGTCGAGCAGACCATCGATATCCATCGCCTCGTGCAGGCAGTCGTGCAGAGTCTGCGCGACCAGTGGATGGTCGGGAATCTCGCGCTCGCCGACGATGTTCTCCAGGCACGCGACCTGGTCCGGGAACACGCTGGCCAGCAGATCCTCGCTCTTCATGCGCTGCAGCTGCGGTGGCACCTTCTTGCCGCCCTGCATGCGCGGCAGCGCCAGCGCGTTGGTGGCGTTCCAGCGCCAGCGGACCGGGAACAGCGGCGCGTCCAGCAGCGCCTGCACCAGCACGTGCTCGGCCGTGTTCGAGTGCAGGTACTGCGCGACCTCGTCCAGCGGAAAGCTGTGGCTGGTCGACAGCGACAGCACGATGGCGTCCTCGGTGGCGGCGGCCTGCAGCTCGAAATTGAAGCTGCGGCAGAAGCGCTTGCGCAGCGCCAGGCCCCAGGCGCGGTTGATGCGACTGCCGTAGGGCGAGTGGATCACCAGCTGCATGCCGCCGGATTCGTCGAAGAAGCGCTCCATGACCAGCGTGTCCAGCGTCGGCAGCGCCCCGAGCACGGCCTGCGCGCCGCCGAGGTAGTCGATGATCTGCACGGCGGCGACCTCGGGCAGGCCGAGTTCGCCCTGCAGCCAGGCGCGCGTCGCATCGCTACCGCCCGCTTGCAGGCGCTCGTCGACAGTTTTGCGCAGCCGCGCCACGCCGGCCGACAGTTCATCGGTGCGACCGGGCGCTTCGCCGATCCAGAACGGGATGCTGGGCGGCAGGCCACGCGCATCCTCCACGCGCAGGCGGTCGCGCTCGACACGCAGAATACGGTAGCTCTGGTTGCCGAGCTGGAAGATGTCGCCGGCCATGCTCTCGACGGCGAAGTCCTCGTTCACCGTGCCGATGATCTGCGCCTGCGGTTCCAGCTCGACGAAGTAGTCGCCGGTGTCGGGAATGGTGCCGCCCGAGGTCAGCGCGGTCAGGCGCGCGTTGCGGCGACCGTGCAGGCGGCCGTGCACGGCGTCGCGGTGCAGGTAGGCCGCGCGTGGACCGTTGCGGGTGGTGAAGCCGTCCGCCAGCATGCGCACGACGGCGTCGTAGGTGTCGCGCTTGAGGTCCGCGTAGGGCTGCGCGCGGCGCAGGGTGTCGAACAGGGCGTCCTGGTCCCAGTCGCGGCAGGCGACCTCGGCGACGATCTGCTGCGCCAGCACGTCCAGCGGCGCGGGTGGCACGAGCAGGGCATCCAGTTCGTCGCGGCGCACGCAGTCCAGCAGCGCGGCGCATTCGATCAGATCGTCGCGCGTACTCGGGAACAGGCGGCCTTTCGGCGTGCCGCCGACGCTATGGCCGGAGCGGCCTACGCGTTGCAGGAAGGCGGCGATGGAACGTGGCGAACCAAGCTGGCAGACCAGTTCGACGTCGCCGATGTCGATGCCCAGCTCCAGCGAGGCGGTGGCGACCAGCACGCGCAGGTCGCCTTGCTTGAGGCGCCGCTCGGCGGCCAGGCGGTGTTCCTTGGACAGGCTGCCGTGATGCGCGGCGACGGCATCCTCGCCCAGCCGTTCGGCCAGCGCGCGCGCGGTGCGTTCGGCCGTGCGCCGCGTGTTGACGAACACCAGCGTGGTGCGATGGCTTTCGACCAGATTGGCGATGCGGTGGTACACCAGCGTCCAGGCATCGCCGGACATCACCGCGTCCAGCGGCAGCGGCGGTAGTTCCAGCGCCAGGTCGCGTTTGCGGGTGTAGCCGACGTCGACGATGGCGCAGTCCGGTGTCGCGTCGCGCGGTTCCTGCGTTGGCGTGTCCACGGGCAGGGCGGCGTGCCGACCCGCGCCGACTAGGAACCGCGCCACGCGCTCGATCGGCTTCTGCGTCGCCGACAGGCCGATGCGCGTCAGCGGTCGCTGGCACAGCGCTTCCAGCCGCTCCAGCGTCAGCGCCAGATGCGAGCCGCGCTTGGAGCCGGCGATGGCGTGGATTTCGTCGACGATGACCGTGGTCGCGGTGGCCAGCGTGGCGCGGCCTGATTCCGAGCCCATCAGCACGTACAGCGATTCCGGCGTGGTGACCAGAATGTGCGGCGGTTGCTTGCGCATCGCCGTGCGCTCGCGCTGCGGCGTGTCGCCGGTGCGCACCGCAGTGCGGATCACCACGTCGGGCAGGCCGCGCTGTTCGAGTTCGGCGCGGATGCCTTCCAGCGGCTGCTCCAGATTCAGGTGAATGTCGTTGGACAGTGCCTTCAGCGGCGAGACGTAGACGACCTGCGTGGCGTCCAGCAGCGTGCCGTCGTGCTCCAGCCCTTCGCGCACCAGCGCATCGATGGCGGCGAGAAAGGCGGTCAGGGTCTTGCCCGATCCGGTCGGCGCGGCAACCAGTGTGTGTTGGCCGGCACGGATCGACGGCCACGCTGCGACCTGCGCCGGCGTCGGCGCTTCGAAGCTGCGCTCGAACCAGGCAGCGACAGCGGGATGGAAGTGCTCTAGAGGCATGGCTGTTGGTCGGGCATGCGCCACGTGTCCAGGATACCCGCTGCGCCGGAAGGCAGCGGAACGAAAAGCTTAAGGCGTGCTGGTCTCAGGGGGCGAGATCCCGGAATCGGGGTGCGCGCATCACGTTCAGCTAATCGAGTCTTCGCTGAACGCGGAAAAAATTTTTCAATATGGGCAGTGGGTTGCACGACCCGTCGCGCAGGGTGCTGTGGGCTGAACGACCGGCCGTGTCCACATTCGTGCATGTGTTGTTCATTTTCACGATGTTTGTCTGAGTCCTGTGCCGAACGACGTGCCTCCCCCACGACGTTCGCTTATCCGGCAGGCACGCCGACTCATCCTCAACAAGGAGAAGACAGCACATGATGACCAAGACGCTTCGCACGACGATGATCGCGGCCGGCTTCGTGGCTGCTTTCGGTTTCAGCACCGGTCCGGCCCTGGCCAGCCCGGCGCCTGACGAGGGCGCGACGGCCGCGATGCATGCCGGCCACGATTCGATGAGCCAGAAGGCTTCGGACACCTGGATCACGACCAAGGTCAAGACCGCGTTCGCCACCACCAAGGGCGTCCGTTTCCCCGACATCTCGGTGGACACCAAGGATGGCGTGGTCATGCTGACCGGCATGGTGCCGTCGCAGGCCGAACGCGAGATGGCGATCCGTACGGCGCATTCCGTCAAGGGCGTGAAGGCGGTGCAGGCCGACAAGCTGAAGGTCGGCGAGGACGATGACCGGACCGCCGACACCGATGGCAGCGGCACCAGTATGGGTCAGAAGGTCACCGATACCTGGATCACCACCAAAGTGAAGACCGCCTTCGCCACGGCCAAGGCCGTGCACATGACCGACATCTCGGTCGATACCACCGACGGTGTGGTCATGCTGACCGGCACCGTCCACAGCGAGGCCGAGAAGCAGCTGGCCATTCGCGACGCGCGAGGCGTCAAGGGCGTGAAGGCCGTCGAGGCCGGCCACCTGAAGGTCGCTTCGAGCGACTGATTCCCTGGTTCCCGCTGCGCGACCGTGGCCGACGGTCGGGCGCGCGGCGGGTGCCGGCTCCCGGAAAGCGCGCGACCCGAACGGCCGCGCGCTTTCGTCGCGCAGGCGCGGGTCAGTCCTTCAGTGCCGCGGCGTGATGGGCGAAGTGCTCGCCCATGTAGCTGGCGATGAAGTAGTAGCTGTGGTCGTGGCCGGGGCGCAGGCGCACGTCGCACGGATGGCCCGCGCGGGCGCAGGCGTCCTCGAGCCATTGCGGGCGCAGCTGCTCGGCCAGGAACGGGTCGGCCTCGCCCTGGTCGATCCGCAGCGGCAGCTTCTCGCCGGCTTGCGCGACGAGTTCACAAGCGTCCCAGGCCTTCCATGCTTCGCGATTGTCGCCGAGGTAGGCCGAGAAGGCCTTCTCGCCCCATGGCACGCGCGTGGGCGCGACGATCGGTGCGAATGCCGACACGCTGCGGAACATGCCCGGATTCTTCAGCGCGATGACCAGTGCGCCGTGGCCGCCCATCGAATGGCCGAAGATCGAGCGGGCGTCCGTTACCGGGAAATGTTCGGCGACCAGGGCCGGCAATTCCCGGGTGACGTAGTCGTACATGCGGTAGTGCTTCGCCCACGGTTCGCGCGTGGCGTTCAGATAGAAGCCCGCGCCCTGGCCGAGGTCGTAGGCTTCGTCGTCGGCCACGTTCTCGCCGCGGGGGCTGGTGTCCGGCGCGATCACCACGATGCCGTGCTCGGCGGCGTACTGCTGCGCGCCGGCCTTGGTGATGAAGTTCTGCTCCGTGCAGGTCAGACCGGACAGCCAATACAGCACGGGGCAGGGGCCCTGTTTTGCCTGCGGCGGCAGGTAGACGCCGAAATTCATGGTGCAGCCGAGCGTCGCCGAGTCGTGCGACCACACTTCCTGCGAACCGTCGAAACTGGCGTGTTGCTCGATACGTTGCATGGTGGAGTACTCCAGTTGAATCTGGGAATCGCGCCGGCTCGGGTATCGCGGCATGACGGGGTGCCGGCGGGCGCTTCGATGCGGTGACGCGGCCGTTCAGTGCCGACGGCGCATCATGTTCATCAAGGCCACTCCGGACACAATGCCCACGAGCAGGCCGATGCCCGCGCCCCAGAGCGCGCCGGCGCGGCCATCGATGGCGTAGCCGATGCCGGTGCCAAGCACGAAGGTCAGGATCAGCGGGAAGCAGCCCATGGCGTGTCCGGTCGGGGAAGGTGGCGGGAGAACCCACAGGGTAGCAATTACGCGGGCCGTCGGGCGCAGCCAATCGGGCGGTGCGTCCCGGCTCGGCTTGTGGCATGTTTCGGAGAACACGCCGCAAGGACGGCACGGCGACCGGAACAGGAACACAACGGATGCGAATGACAAAGGCGGATACGATGATGCGAAGGATGCGAGGCGCTGCGCTGGCGCTGCTGATGCTCTGTGGGCTGGGGATGCAGGCGACTGCGCATGCGGCCAGCATGGAACCGACACTTCTGCCCAACGTGCAGGCCTCCACCTTCGAGGTGGTCGCGCACAAGCCCACGCACGATCCGCTGACCTACGCGCGCAAGCTGCCCATGGAGCTGCTCCCGTTCCAGCAGCGCACTGACAAGTACTACTCGATCGGCACCGCGTTCGCGATCGGACACAACCGCTACGTTACCGCTGGCCATGTGCTCATGGTTGGCCTGGACAGCCTGTGGGGTCCGCTGGCGCTGCGCGACGCCAGCGGCAAGGTCTATCCCATCGACAAGATCCTGAAGTTCTCGCTGCGCAAGGACTTCGTGATGTTCTCGCTGAAGAACCCGCCGAGCGAGGCATCGCTGCCGGTGAACATCCACCCGCAGCTCAACAAGGTGGTCTACGCGGTCGGCAATGCGTTGGGCACCGGTATCGTCATTCGCGACGGCCTGTACACCTCCGACACGCCCGAGCAGCAGGCCGGCAGCTGGAAGTGGATGCGCTTCTCGGCGGCGGCCTCGCCCGGCAACAGCGGCGGGCCGCTGCTGGACACCCACGGCAAGGTGGTGGGCGTGGTGCTGATGAAGTCGGCCAACGAGAATCTCAACTACGCGCTGCCGATCGGCGAAGTGCTGAATGCCCCGGACGACAAGGCCGTCATCGACGAGCGTGTGTCCTACCAGTTCGATGTGTTCGACACCACGTTGCACAACATCTTCAAGGGCACGTTCGCGCTGCCGCTCAGTCAGAGCGGTTTCTTCAAGGCCTACGACAAGCTGCAGCGTGCCTACTCGAAGGACCAGCTCGCGAAGCTGCTGGCGCACGATCCGGCGAAGATGTTCCCCAACGGCGAGGGATCGAACGAGCTGCTGCACGAAGTGCCCAGCATGAGCAACTTCCCCAGCGTCGTCGCGCGCGACAACAACGGGCAGTGGGATCTGTCCGCCAAGCGGCAGCGCAAGGTCACGTTGTCCGACAACGGCTACATCGAGGTCGGCTCGTTCCGCAACAACCTCCTGATGCACCTGCGCAAGCCGGACAGCTTGTCGGCGACCAAGCTGTACCACGATCCGAAGACGCTGATGGACCTGATCCTGCGTACCGGCTACATGAAGCGCCGGGTGGGCAACGACCGGGTGAAGATCACCTCGATGGGCGAACCGGTGCGCGATTTCGTCCACGAGGACAAATGGCATCGACGCTGGCAGATCCGCATCTGGCCGATGCCCTACGCCAATACCAACGTGGTACTGATGACTTTGCCGGTGCCGGACGGCTATGTCGGCATGATGCAATTCGCCAAGGCCTCCCAGACCTACGACTACCTGATCAATGCCGAGGCGCTGAGCGATTTCATGTACGTCACCTACGACGGCATGCTCAAGCAGTGGAAGACTTTCCTGACGCAGCGCGACCTGCTGCCGGATGCGTTCAAGCACATTCACATCGATTTCGACTACGGCAAGCGCTTCGACTACCGTTCGAAGCAGCTCCAGCTCTCGTGGACGCCGAAACTGCAGAAGATCGATCCGGAGAGCATGCTCACCCTCGGTTTCAGTTTCTTCAAAGACCACGGCAAGGTGGTGTGGGACGTGGCCGATGTGTGGGCCGCGCCCAATCCCTATGATCGCGACGCCATCAACGTGGCGCGGGTGGCGCAGCCGACCGCGGACATGGAGGACAGCTTCAAGAGCACCTGGCACAAGGTCGAGCATCGTCGGCATCCCTATGACGGCGTGGCTCGCAACGACGACGACATCATGAAGATCACGTCGGTGGCCGGGCCGGTGGCCGAAGCCGATCCGCAGGTGCTGTATCCGGTCTACTATCACAGCGAGGGCGCCCAGCCACAGCCGAAGATGGCAGCGAAACTCAAGCTGCTGATGAGCGGTCTGAAGATCCGGGATCGTTGAGATGCCGCGCGCGGGAAGCCGCTGGGCGGTGGGGCGATATCGTGCCCTATACTCGTCGGCACGCGTGTCATGCGCGCGCTTGCCGATGCAGACCCGGCCGGCGTCCCGCCTATCTCGCGTGTTCGGGTTGCAGGTGCGTGGGTTGAAATGAATTTCACGGTTCTACCGGATTTTCTGGCGATCGGCGGTCTGGTTGCGGCTTTCTGGTCCCTGCTCAAACGCACACAGCAGACCCGACTGCGCTATTGGCTGGTGGGTTGGGTGCTGATCCTGATCCATATCGCGGCTCAGTTCGTCAGCCAGAACGTTCCGGCCGTGGCCGAGTCGGCCAGCGCGATCTCGGTGGTCATGCTGCTGTTGACCAGTCTGGCCTTCATCTGGGCCGGCAACGACATGCGGCGCGATGCCGGATCACACGATCTGCCGCTCACGCTGCTGTCCTCGATTCCGGATGCGCTGTTCTACGTCGGGCTGATCTACGGCGTGGAGCAGGGAGCGCTCTACTACGTTCTGACCGCGGCCGGCCTGGCGTCATCGTTGTGGGTGTTCTGCAGCGGGCGACGTCTTGACGACCGGACCGAGCGCCGCATGCGTGGCGCGATTCTGGTGCTGGTCTATGCCGTGCAGGCCGTTCTGCTGTACCTGGAACAGGGCGGGATGGCATTGAACTGGTCGCTGTTCTGGCACTACCTGGCGGCCGCAGTGTTTTTCCGCATGGCCAGCGACCAGCCCGGTGTGGGCGTGCGCTTCACGACGCTCAGCTTTCTGGCCTGGTCGCTGGCGTTCCCGGTCAGCGTGGTGATTCGGATCTTCTGGCCGCATCTTCACGTGGAGCACGAAGTCTGGAACCTGCCCAAGTTCCTGGTCGCGACCGGCCTGATCTTCACCTTGCTCGAAGAGCAGATGAACAAGGCCGAGCATGCGTCCCTGCATGATGCGCTGACCGATCTCCCGAACCGGCGCCTGTTCCTGCGCTATCTGCTGCAGGCCGTGCGCGAGAGCCGCGAGCGGAAATCGAAACTGGCCGTGCTGGTCATCGATCTGAATGGTTTCAAGCAGGTCAACGATCTGCATGGGCATGCAGTCGGGGATCTTCTGCTGCAGGGCATCACGCAGCGCTTCGCGGCCTGCATGCGCAAGCGTGACATGCTGGCGCGCCTGGGTGGGGACGAGTTCGCCGTCATTCTGACGGACCTGCCAAACCGCGACGCTGCCGCGCGGGTCGCGGAGAAACTGCGGGACGTGCTGAAGACGCCGATCGAGGTCGAGTCGTTCTCGTTGCAGGCCAGTGCCAGCATCGGGGTGTCCGTCTACCCCGATGACGGGGACGATGTCTCGCGCCTGTATGCCTCGGCCGATCGCGACATGTATTCGCACAAGCATGCGGTGCAGCCGTCCGGAGGCGCATGAACGGTGCGCGGACGTGTTCGGCTGCGGTGTCGGGTGACGTGCCGCATAATGGGGCGGTGTTCCTGATGCCCTGATGCCGCATGCCAGCAGAATCCCATCTCCCCATGCACACGGCGCGTCTGCGCCTGGATGCGCTGCGCGAAGAGGATGCGCAGGATCTGTTCGCGTACCGCAGCGATCCGCGCATCGCGCGGTACCAGGGCTGGCGTCCGGATGCCGTGGAGGACGCCGCTGCGTTCATTGCGCGTCAGTCGACACGGCGATTCGCCGAACCCGATGGCTGGAATCAGCTGGCGATTCGTCTGCGTGAAAGCGGGGAGCTGATCGGCGACCTGGGCATCCATTTTCCGCCCAGCCAGCAGGATGCCGTCGAGTTGGGTATTTCACTGATGCCGGCACACCAGGGCAGCGGCTATGCGCGCGAAGCCATGCGGGCTGTGATCGGACATCTCTTCGGCGAGTTCGGTTATCGGCGCATCGTGGGGTCGGTCGATCCGCGCAATCACGCCAGTGTCGCGTTGCTTCACGCGCTCGGCTTTCGCAAGGAGGCGCATCACGTGGAGAGCCTGTATTTCCGCGGCGAGTGGGTGGATGATCTGGTCTTCGCGCTGCTGGCGCGCGAATGGAGCGACCAGGCGGTCGCGAACGATACCCGTTGATGGTGGGACGATGACTCCCGCAGCGCGTTCATGTGTTGCGGCTGCGAGGGACGGCATCACGTCCTGAAGCCGCTTCCGGCGCGATGCGCGCGGAACCTTCCGGGCGATGAAGGTCCCGCGCGTAGAGGGCTACATTTCTTCCGTGCTGATCCGTCGCGGGTATTCGTGGGGACGGCCATACACGTAGATATAGGCATGGGAGACGCCCGCATACTGCGGCGCCAGGCCACGCGTGAAGAGCACATATTCCATCGGCGAGATCTGCCCGTTGTGATCGAAGTCGGCGCGCAGGAAGTTCCGGCGCAGATCACGCAGGTCGAGCGGCAGCTCGGCGCGGCTGAGCAAGCCGTTGTGGTTGCGATCCAGCTGATCGAAGAAATACACCTTGCGAACTGTCACGACGATGCGGGAAGACGAGGCGTCCGTCGTGGTCTGCGGCGTGGATTGCGCGATGTTGACGGAAGCTCCCGCTGCGTGAGCAGCGAACGCCGGCACGGCGGCGAGGCACAAGGCCAGGGCGGTCATTGACGTCAGGGATTTGGTGATTCTCATAGCAATATCCTCCGTGTGAGCGGAGCCGCGTGGCGCGCGATTGCCATTCATATGTCCTCCTTGACGGGCAAGGCTGCGAGCCTGCGCGGACTGGAGGCGCAGGTCGAGGGGATCGTCCTGCGTCGATAAAAAACATACTCCGCTGTGCGCCGCAGTGGCAAACGATTCGATCGTTTTTCTTTATTGTTTCCTTGGTCATAAATCACAAGAGGTTGATTTATCTATATTTTAATGAAAATTTAAATTAACCGGGAGAGGCCTTTTTTGTGCAACGTATCACTATTTTGGACGTATAAACTTCTATCTATTATCTCGCGCCATGTCGCTCTCACGGCATGGTGCGAGAGAGCGGTCAGCATGTTTGAAATGCGCTCGACGTCTCCTTTGCGCATCCCTGGGCGCGTCTAATCGGTGGCCGGTTCCGCCATGATGAAGCGGTAGCCGACGCCGGGTTCGGTTTTCAGCCAGCGCGGCGAGGACGGGTCGTCACCGAGCTTCTGGCGCAGGCGGCCGATCACGACGCGGAGATAGTGCGTATCGTGCACATGCGTTGCACCCCAGATCTTTCGCAGCAGCAATTGCTGAGCGACCACGCGGCCGGCATGCGCGAGCAGCATCAAGAGCACCGCGTACTCCTTGCGTGTGAGCTCGACGGGTTGTCCGTCCAGGTGAACTTCGCGACGCAGCATGTCGATGCGCAGGCAGCCATCGTCATACAGGGGCGCGTTCTCGCCATCTCCCTCGACCCGGTTGCGCAGCAGCACGCGCAGTCGCGCCATGAGTTCCTGGATGCCGAAAGGCTTGGTCACATAGTCGTGGGCGCCAAGGTCTAGTGCGCGAACTTTCTCGGCTTCGGCATCGCGCACGGAGAGCATGAGCACGGGCGTCGAGCTCCACTGCCGTAGCTCCGCGAGCACCTCGTGTCCCTCGCGATCGGGCAGTCCGAGATCAAGGACCACCACGTCGGGTTCCTGCGTAGCAGCCAGGTTCAGGCCTTCTTCGGCGCTGGCCGCCAGCAGCACTCGATAGCCTTCGGCACGCAGGCCGATGTCCAGAAAGCGGCGGATCTGCGGCTCGTCGTCGATGACGAGGATGCGCGGCGCGATGGCGTTCATGCGTCCATCTCCGGTCGGTCGGGCAGCGGTAGGCTGATGCGCAGCATGCTGCCGCCGTGTGGCGTGGATAAAGCTTCGACGCGACCGCCGTGTGCGCCGATCAGGCCCCGACAGATCGACAGTCCAAGCCCGGTGCCGCGCGCTTGGCGATCGCCGCGTGCAACCGAATAGAAGGTGTCGAAGATGCGTTCGCGTTCGGCGTCGGGAATGCCAGGGCCGCGATCAATGATGTCGATGTGCAGCCAATCGTCGTGCAGCGTGATATCCATGTCGATGGGCTTATGCGGTGGCGAGACGTGCGCTGCGTTCTCCAGAATATTGAACACTGCCTGTTCGACCAGGGCGGGATGCACGTACAGCAGCACCGTGTCGCGTGGCAGTCGCGATTCGACCGTCTGTTCCGGGTGCATCCGGTGCAGACGCGCGACGGCGGCCACGGCGATTTCGGCGGCATCGACCCAGTCTCTATGCAGCTTCAACTCGCCATGTCCGAGCCGCGCCATGTCGAGCAGGTTCTGAATGTAGCGATCCAGTCGCTTGCCTTCTTCGATGATGGCCTCAAGCAGCTGGCGGCGTTCCGGTTCGGGAAGGTCCCGGTCGTAGTTGGACAAGGTGTCGGCGGCGCCGATCATCGACACGAGCGGCGAGCGCAGGTCGTGCGAGACCGACGACAGCAGGGCGTTGCGCAGGCGCTCGGTCTCGCCTTCCACGCGTGCTTTTTCCAGCGCCTCGGTCAGTCGTGCGTGTTCCAGCGCCTGCGTGATCGTGCGCACGAATGCCTCGGCAAGGTGGCGCTGCTCGTTGTCTGGCAGGTCGCGGCTCTCGGCGTCGAACAGCGCCAGCACGCCGTGACGTCGGGTTTCGGCATGCAGCGGGATCATCCAGCCGCGCGCGCGCGAGGCGCGCCGGGTGCCGCGTCCGGCCGGTGCGGCAAGGCGGTCGCAGAAGTCGGCGGCGGCGAGGTCTTCCGGGGACAGCGTGGGCATCTGCGGCGCGGATGCGGCCACGCGCCAGGTGGGCGGTTCGCCATCGCGCACGAGCAGGGCGGTCGTGGTCTGCAGCGTGCGTGCGGCGATCTCGACCGTGACCCTGTGCAGGGAGGTTTCGTCGCTATCGGCTTTCAGTCGCTGTCCCAGCTCCAGCAGTGCGCCGGCGCGTACCTGCGCCGCGCGCAGGGAGGCGACCTTGTCGGCCAGTTGCGTCGCGAGTCGACTGCACACCAAAGCTACGATCAGAAACAGACCGACGGTAAGCACATCGTCGGCGGAATCAATGGTGAAGGTGTAACGCGGCGGTGTGAAGAAGAAGTTGTAGCCGAGAAAGCACAGCACCGCCGTGTAGGCCGCCACGCGCATGCGCGTACGCACGGCGACGGCGAGGACGGCGGTCAGGAAGATCAGCGCCAGGTTGGCGACGCTGAGATAGTGGTCGGCGAGGAAGGCGAGCACGAACGCGAGCGCCGTCGCCAGTGTCGCGTAGACATACGCGCCGAAACCGCTGTGCCGGCGGGACGGCAGTGGTTCGGTGACGGCGTCGGAAGCGTGGGCGCTCATGCTTGGTGCGTAAGCCTAATGCATCCGTGAGGCTGCGGATATCGGTCTGTCGCAGGCGTGATGCGGGAGCGGCGCACGACTCAGATTTCCACGTGTGCGCCCAGCTCTATCAGGCGGTTGCCGGGGATGCGGAAGAACGCTGTGGCGGTCATCGCGTTGCGCGACAGGAATGCGAACAGGCGGTCGCGCCAGGTCGCCATGCCACCGGCATGATGGCCGGAGACAACGGTCTCGCGCGACAGGAAGAAGGTGGTGTCCATCAGGTCGAAGCTCGCGCCCACGGTCCCGCACTGCAGCAGCGTGGCGGGCACGTCCGGGTCCTCGTCGAAGCCGTAGCGCAGCTGCAACCGGTACATGCCGTGGCCGAGGTCGTGTAGGGCGATGCGTTCGTCGGCGTCGGCGGTGGGCGTGTCCAGCGTCTCCACGGTCAGCAGCACGTTGCGTTCGTGCAGGACCTTGTTGTGCTTGAGGTTGTGCAGCATCGAGTTCGGTACCTGCCCGGGGTCGGCGGTCATGAAGATCGCCGTACCCGGCACGCTGTGCGGCGGATGTTCGGCCAGGCTTTGCAGGAACGGCTCCAGCGCCACGCCTCCCTGGCGGATCGTGCGTGCGACCAGAGCACGGCCCCGGCGCCAGGTCGTCATCAATGCGAATACGAACAGACCCAGTGCCAGCGGGAACCAGCCGCCGCTGGCGATCTTCATCGCGTTGGCGCTGAAGAAGCCCAGATCCACGCTGAGCAGTCCCGCGCCGATCAGCACGATGACCGGCCAACGCCAGCCCCAGCGGAACCGCGCGACGACCAGCGCGAGCAGCGAGGTGATGACCATGGTGCCGGTCACGGCGATGCCGTAGGCCGCGCCGAGGTTGTCCGAGGAGCGGAAGCCGATCACCGCGCCGATCACCAGCACCAGCAGGATGCGATTGATCCACGGCACGTAGATCTGGCCGGACATGCTGCGCGAGGTGTGCACCACACGCATGCGCGGCAGGTAGCCCAGTTGCATCGCCTCGCGCGTCATCGAGAACGCGCCGGAGATCACCGCTTGCGAAGCGATCACCGTGGCGACCGTGGCCAGCGCGATCATCGGGTACAGCAGCGCGCGTGGCACCAGGTGGTAGAACGGATTGGCGACGGCTGCCGGGTGCAGCATGAGCAGCGCGCCCTGGCCGAAGTAGTTCAGCAGCAGCGCCGGCAGCACCACCGCGAACCATGCACTCTGGATCGGGCGTTTGCCGAAGTGGCCCATGTCCGCATACAGCGCCTCGGTGCCGGTGACGGCCAGCACCACGGCGCCCAGCGCGAAGAACGCCTGCGCGCGGTTATGCACGAAGAAGTCGACGGCGTAGGTCGGCGACACCGCGCGCAGCACGCCCGGCTCCTGCGCGATACCGTGCACGCCGAGCGCGGCCAGGCACAGGAACCACAGCACGCAGATCGGTCCGAACACCGCGCCGATGCGCTCGGTGCCGTGCTTCTGCAGCGCGAACAGCGTGACGATGACCAGCAGCGTGATCGGCACCACCCAGTGGGCCAGGCGCGGCGCGGCGACTTCCAGTCCCTCGACCGCCGACAGCACGGACATCGCCGGGGTGATGACGCCATCGCCGTAGAACAGCGCCGCGCCGAACAAGCCCAGGATCGCGATCGCCGATACCAGCCGCGGGCGGCTGCGCGCGCAGCGCTGCGCCAGCGCCATCAGGGCGACGATGCCACCTTCGCCCTTGTTGTCGGCGCGCAGGATGAACAGCAGGTACTTCACCGATACCACGACGATCAGCGACCAGAAGATCAGGCTCAGTGCGCCGAGCACGTTCTGCGGCGCGGTGGCGATATCCTGGGTGCCGAAGATTTCCTTGATCGTGTACAGCGGGCTGGTGCCGATGTCGCCGTAGACCACGCCGATGGCGCTAAGCGCCAGCGTCGCGAAGCGTTTTCGATGAACCGGATTCACGTCGTGAGCGTCGCGTCGGGCCAGCGAGGTCGAGACCATGTCTTGATGCCTGTCCGTGATGGGCGAGGCGGCACTCTAGGCGCGGTGGCGTAAAGCGCGGATAGCGCATCGTCGCTCGGGCGTAAACGCAGCGTAAAAAATCGCGCTTGGATCGAATGCAGGCAGGTTGCTATGTCGCTGCGGGTGCAGCGATGAGCGGGGATTGCGGTGGACATCGCCCTCGTCGAGGCCGCGAGCGAAAGGACCGAAGTTCAGCACGGGGACAGAGGTACGAGCCTCGATCGCTGGCTAAAAATCAGGTCGGAAAGGTTTGATTTACTACGGTGGACATGAACGACTCTGGCGTCGATTCCGGACGCAGCCTCTGAACGGCGTCTCGATTTCGAGTTCAGTCAGAAATTCCCCATCCAGTCATGTGTGCGTGGATGTTGGCCTGTATAAATGATTCACCACACGAAACTGGTGGCTACCGTATCTCTGGCCAGTGTCTTGAAGCCGACTTCGAACGAGCGCCCTTCGACAAGAGATGGGCAAAGGGTTTGCATGAGTGTCAGCGTGAGGCGCCCTGCATCGGTATCCAGGCCGGAAACGCGCACGGCGTCGAAGTCGAAGTAGCGACCCACGACAGCGAACACGCCTTTGAAGAAGCTCTCCTTGGCGGAAAAGCCGGTGATGAGAAGCATGTTGGTGGTCAGGTGTCCACGTCGGGCTTCCATTAGCCGCTGCTCGTCGGGCGTTAGCGCGAGCGCACGAATGGCGTCGCGCGTTTCGGCGTTAGGGACCTTCTCGATATCGATACCGACTCCGGTCACGGTTGGCGCTGGGACAGCAATCGCGGCGGCGATGTCATCGGTGTGCGAGATGCTTCCGGTCACGCCTGCTTGCCACAGCGGTTCTCTCGAGGCGCCGATGCCGGGGGTGGAGGCGGCGATACCCAGTCGTTCGATGGCCTGGTGGGCGGCGAGGCGCCCCATGATGAATTCGGCCTGTCGCTTTGCAACGGAGCGGTGAAGTTGCTCGGGGAGCGGAATGCGATATCGCTCGCACGCCGATAGAGAGAATGCCTCTGGGAAAAATTCGATCACGATGGCGGGAGGCAATCGCGAATCCTGATTGCCTAGATCAAGCCGACGTATGGTGCGAAGCATGGCGTCATGCGCGACTGCTGAAGATGATGGATGCATATCCGGGTTGGCGCATTTTGTGGGTTCGGGGGAGGTTTGATGCATGCGTCAATGTCCTGTGCGCTTCATATCGGGGCGGCAATGGTCTGCTTTGAATTGTATGTGGGGGGGGCAAGGCGACGCAATCTTGTTCCGGCATGGATTCATGGTGCTGCATAAGCGGTGATTGGTGCCAACATAAAAAAAGCTGGAAATCAAGTTGCGGGGATGCTTGTTCAAGAATTATCCTGATCGGCTAAGGACAAAAGCTCATAATCACAAGAAAGTGTGGGGGTAGACGTTGAATAATTACAAGAATCAGAAAAATGCTTCGTTCCAGTTGCAGGAAGCTTTCTGGGAAGTCGAGTTGCTGGATATTCCTGAAATTTCGACGATTTATGCGGATTATCCGCGGCCAGCAGCATTGGGTTTTGACCGGGGTGTAGTCAAGTTCACTCTTGATAGGACCCTGAAGGTGGCCCTTGAAAAGATGGGGCGGGGTCATGGCGTAACGCAACATACTGTCCTCCTGGCGGGGTGGGCGGCGCTGCTGGCGCGTTTTTCGCGGCAGGACGATGTAGTGATCGGAATGGCCATGCCGCTTGCTGAGCGCGTGCAGCCGGTCGGGACAGGCAAGTCACCGGTTGACGTGCTCGCGGTGAGAATGCGTCTTTCCGGACAGCCGACAGTGGCTGAGATTCTCGATCACGCGAAGATGCAAATGCGTGCCATTCGGTCCAATGGCCACGTTCCTTACGATCGGGTCGTGGAACTGGCGGGCCTGACTCGAAATGCTTCTCATCATCCCTTGTTCCAGACCATGCTGGTGTTGGGTTGTGACGATGAGAGAGAAGAGTCGTCCGACTGGGTAGTGAACCAGCCTGAATCGGGACGACAAGATGCCCATTGCGACCTGGTTCTGTCGTTCCGAGAATCCGAGGAAGGAGTTGCGGGCGAGTTCTCCTATGCCGCGGCTCTGTTCGAGCATGAAACCGTGCAGCGTCTCGCAGATAGCTACCGCCTTCTGTTGGAAGACATGGCCGCAGATGAGACGAAGTGCGTCCAGCGTCTACGCATTGTTTCCGATGCAGAACGTCGTTGTGTCGTCGAAACGTGGAATGCAACGAATGTGTCCTTTCCAAAAGGCTGGTGCATCCACGAACTATTCGAACAGCAAGCTGCCTGCAATCCAGAACGTGAGGCGGTGGTATTCGGCGACGAGCGACTGACTTACAGTGAACTGAACGTTCGTGCAAACCGTCTTGCGCACCGGCTACGACATCTCTGTGTAAAGCCGGGCAGTTGCGTAGCGGTCTGTGGGAAGCGCAGTCTCGAGATGGTGGTCGGATTTCTCGGAATCCTGAAGGCGGGAGGCTGCTATGTGCCGCTTGACCCAGATTATCCCGAGGATCGGTTGCGTTTCATGATGATGAACAGCGCGCCGGTCGCGCTGTTAACCCAGGAGGGGGAGGCCTCTGCGTGGGCACATGACGTGCCCGTACTCGATCTCGATAGCGATTTCGAGGAGCAGCCAGGCACGAACCTGGATCCTGTTGACGCAGATGACGCATCCGGCACACCTGCCTACGTGATTTACACCTCCGGATCGACCGGCACGCCGAAGGCTGTGGTGGTGGAGCACAAAAATCTCGTCAACCTGCTTTTCGATTGGAAGGCTCGATTCGAGGATTTTCATCGAGCTGACTCTTTCCAGGCCTCGATGTGGACCAGCTTCTGTTTCGATGTTTCTGTTTTCGAGATTTTCGCGACGCTTTCATATGGCGGAACCCTGAATATCGTGCCCGACACCGTTCGGTCCGATCCTTCCGCACTTTTGGAGTGGCTCGTGAAAACGCGGGTCGAATTCGGCTATCTGCCGCCATTTTTCGTGCGTAATTTGAAAGGGTTGCTGGAAAAGACGGGCGAGACCTTGCCCCTCAAGCATCTGCTGGTGGGCGTGGAGCCGCTTTCCGAGGCCGACCTGTACTGGTTGCAAAGTGTCACGCCCGGACTCACGGTCGTGAATGGATACGGTCCCACGGAAACTACCGTGTTCTGCACGGCCTACCAGGACATCGCCGACCGGCATCGCAACGCGCCCATCGGCCGCCCGGTCGCGAACACGCGTGCCTATGTACTCGACGGACAGCGTCAGCCGGTGCCCGTGGGCGTGCCCGGGGAGCTCTACGTTGGCGGCGCAGGCGTGGCGCGTGGCTATCTGAACCAGTCCGCACTGACTGCGGAGCGGTTCGTCGACGATCCGTTCGTCGACACGCCTGACGCACGAATGTATCGGACGGGCGATCTCGTGCGGTGGCTGCCGGATGGCAACCTCGAGTTTCTGGGACGCAACGATTTCCAGGTGAAGATCCGCGGTTTCCGCGTCGAACTTGGTGAGGTAGAGGCCTGCCTGGGCGAGCACCCGGAAGTCGTTGAGGCGGCCGTGCTGGCGCGGGAGGATGCGCCCGGCAGCAAACGGTTGGTGGCGTACTGTGCCGGGACCGGTGAGCTGGATGTCGCGATGCTCCGCCGCTATCTGTCCGAGCGCATGCCCGAGTACATGGTGCCGGCTGCGTTCGTGCGCCTGGACCGGTTGCCTCTGACGTCGAGCGGCAAACTCGACAGCCGCAGCCTGCCTGCGCCGAGGCACGAGGATTTCGTGCATCACGCGTACGAAGCGCCTCAGGGCGAACTGGAGAAGACGATTGCGGGGGTCTGGTCCGAGCTGCTGCAACTGGATCGGGTCGGCAGGCAGGATCGCTTCCTGGACCTGGGTGGCAATTCGCTGCTGAGCATCCAGGTGGTCGCGCGTCTGCGTGATGCCCTGGAGCGGGACGTACCGCTACGCGCGCTCTTCCTCGACGCCACGCTCGCCGAGTTCGCCGGCACGGTGGCCGAGGCGGTGCCGACGCAGCGCCAGGCGATCAGCGCCCGGGTGCGGGCCGCGTACGAAACGCCTTCGTTCGCGCAGCAGCGCCTGTGGTTTCTGGCGCAGGTGGAGGGCGCGAGCGAGGCGTACCATCTCGCTTTCGGTTGGAAACTGCGCGGGGCGCTCGACGCCGAAGCACTGCGCCGGGCTCTGGACGGCATCGTGGCGCGTCATGAGAGTCTGCGCACCACCTTCGTCGAGGTCGACGGAAAACCGATGCAGTGCATCGCCGCCGTCGAGGAAGCGGGCGGCATGGCATGCGTCGAGCAGCAGGCGGCTTCGGCCGAGGATGTCGTGCGCCTGGCCGACGAAGAAGCGACGCATCCCTTCGATCTGGAGCACGGCCCCCTGATTCGCGCGCGCCTGGTTCGCGAGGATGCGGATCGCCACACGCTGCTCGTCACGATGCATCACATCGTGTCCGATGGGTGGTCGATGCGGGTGTTCATGCGGGAACTGAACACCCTCTACGCAGCGTTCATGGACGGGCGAGGCGATTGCCTGCCACCACTGGAGGTCCAGTACGCCGATTATGCGGTGTGGCAGCACACTGGGCACTCGGATGATGCGCTCAGGTCCGGCGAGGACTACTGGAAGGAGGCTCTGTCCGGTGCGCCGGAATGCCTGGCTCTGCCGCTCGATCATCCCCGTCCGGCGAAGCAATGCTACGCCGGCGCACGCGTCGGGTTCACCCTGGACACCGCACAGGCGAAGGCCTTGAACGCGTTGAGCCGGGAGCAGGGCACGACACGCTTCGTCACCTTCCTGGCGGCGTGGGCGGCGCTTATGTCCCGGCTTTCCGGTGAGGAGGACATCGTCATTGGCACGCCGTCCGCCAATCGCGGTCGTGCCGAGCTCGAGGGGCTGATCGGTTTCTTCGTGAACACGTTGGCGCTGCGGGTGGACGTATCGAACAATCCCACGGTCGCCGAGCTTCTCCATCGTGTGCGCGATCGCGCGCTGGAAGCGCAGGAATATCAGGACATTCCTTTCGAGCGCGTGGTGGAACGGGTCAATCCGGCGCGGAGCCGTTCCTATACCCCGTTGTTCCAGGTGATGTTCGCGTGGGAGGACGATGACGGGCTGCGTATTGAGTTCCCCGGCCTGGACGACGCCTCGCCAATCGAGATCGCGCAGCGGACTGCGCAGTTCGACCTGATCCTGACCATGCGCGAGACGTCGGCCGGCATCGAAGGCGAGCTGGAATACGCGACGGCGCTGTTCGAGCGGGAAACCGTCGAGCGGATGATTGGGCACTACCAGACGTTGCTGGCCGGCATGGCGTCGGATCACGCCCGGCGCATCACGGACATCCCGGTGCTCTCCGAGGCCGAGCGTCAACGGGTGCTGCGGACCTGGAATGCGACCGATCTGCCGCATGCGGATGGGTCCTGCATCCATGTGCTGTTCGAGGATGAGGTGCGCCGGACGCCCGATGCGATCGCGGTGATGCATCAGGATCAGACGCTGACCTATGCGGAACTCGATGCCCGCGCCAATCGTCTGGCGCACCGGCTTCGCGCGCTCGGCGCGGGACCGGAACGCGCGGTGGCGATCTGTGTCGAGCGCAGCCTCGACATGGTGGTGGCGCCGCTGGCCGTGCTGAAGACTGGCGGCGCATACGTGCCGCTGGACCCGGCGTCCCCCGTGGAACGTCTGCACCAGATGCTGGACGATTGCGCCCCGGTGGCGGTGCTGACCCAGGGTACGGGGCCGGAAGCGCTCTCGGCCGTGGACATTGAGGGAATGGCCAGAGTGGACCTGTCCCGGTCGCTCGAGTCCTGTCCAGATACCCCGCTCGATGCCAACGGCGACGAACCGGGACCGCAGAGCCTCGCGTACGTGATCTACACCTCCGGTTCCACCGGAAAGCCCAAGGGCGTGATGGTTGAGCATCGCAATCTGGTGGCCTCGACGCGTGCGCGGCACGCCGCATACGGAGATGTCGGCCGTTTCCTGCTGCTGTCGCCCATCTATTTCGACAGTTCCGTGGCGGGTCTCTTCGGCACACTGACGGCTGGCGGCACCCTCGTAGTGGCCGAGCAGGCCGCGATCCGGGACCCTTCGCGGCTGGGCGAGGTACTCGAACGTCACCGGATCGACACGCTCCTGTGCGTGCCCTCGCTGTACGCGAACTACCTGGAATTCGCCGGTGACGCGGGCAGGCACGACTCATTGACCAAGGTGATCGTCGCGGGCGAGACCTGCCCTCCGGCGCTGGTGGCGAAATCCGCTGTGCGTGCGCCGCGGGCTTCCCTGTTCAACGAATACGGTCCGACCGAAGGCACAGTCTGGGCCACGATGCACGCCTGTGGCGAAGAAGACACCGGACGCAGTGTGCCCATCGGCCGTCCGGTCGCGGGTGCGCGGGTCTACATCCTGGACGCACAGGAACGCCCCGTGCCGATCGGCGTGACGGGGCAGCTCCACATCGGCGGTGCCGGTGTCGCGCGCGGCTATCTCCATCAGCCCGCGATGACGGCGGAGCGCTTCGTCGATGATCCGTTCAGCGCCGAACCCGGGGCGCGCATGTACCGTACCGGCGATCTCGGACGCTGGCTGCCGGACGGCAGCATCGAGTTCCTGGGGCGCAATGATTTCCAGGTGAAGATCCGCGGCTTCCGCATCGAGCTCGGCGAGATCGAGACGGCGCTTCTGGAGCACCCGGCCATTCGCGAGGCGGCGGTGATCGCGCGGCAGAGCGGGTCGGGCGAGCCACAGCTGGTCGCCTATGCGGTGGGCCGCGAGGACCTCCGGGTCGAGACATTGCGCAGTCATCTCGCGCAGCGCGTGCCCGAGTACATGGTGCCGCGTGCCTATGTGCGCCTTCAGGCTCTGCCGCGGACGCCGAACGGCAAGCTGGACAGCGTGGCCCTGCCGGCCCCGCAAGAGGATGCCTATGCCACGGGTGAGTACGAAGCCCCCCGGGATGCGGTCGAGACCGTGGTGGCGTCGATCTGGTCGTCGCTTCTGGGCGTGGAGCGCATCGGTCGCCGCGACAGCTTTTTCGCGCTGGGCGGCCATTCGCTGCTGGTCGTCCAGGTGGTCGCGCGACTGCGCGAGGCGTTGCAGGTCGATGTGCCGCTGAATGCGCTCTTCGCGTCGCCCGTGCTGGCCGATTTCGCGCGCGAGGTGGAGGATGCGGCGCCGGCGCGCTTGCCCGCGGTCCGGAAGGTGGTGCGGGAAGCGCGGATTCCGCTGTCGTTCGCGCAGCGGGGACTGTGGTTTCTCGCGCAGATGGACGGCGCCAGCGCGGCGTACAACATCCCCTTCGAACTCAGCTTGCGCGGGCCTCTCGACACGCGTGCACTGCGTCGTGCCCTGGACCGGATCCTGGAGCGACACGAGGCGTTGCGCACGACTTTCACGCTGTTGAACGGCGAACCCGTGCAGCGCGTGGAGCCTGCGGAGGCGCACGGTTTTCCGCTGATCGAATGCGAGGCGAATACCCCGGACGACGTTGCCCGGCTGGCGCAGGAGGAAGAGGCGGCATCCTTCGATCTGGAACGGGGCCCCCTGATTCGCGGTCGTCTGGTGCACGAAGCCGAGGAGCTGTACACGCTGCTGGTCACCGTGCACCACCTCGTCTCGGACGGGTGGTCGATGGGCGTGTTCGCCGACGAGCTGAGCGCACTCTACGGCGCGTATGCGAAGGAGATCGCCGATCCGTTGCCGCCGTTGCCCGTGCAATATGCCGACTACGCGATCTGGCAGGAGACGCACCTGGCCGGTCGCATGCTGGAGGCGCAGTCGGCGTACTGGAAGGCGAAGCTGGCCGGCGCGCCGGAGCTGCTTACGCTGCCCACGGATCATCCGCGCCCGGCGGAGCAGCGCTATGAGGGTGGCACGCTGCCTTTCACGTTGGACCCTTCGCTGACCGAAGCCTTGCAGGACCTGAGCACGCGTCACGGAACGACCCTGTTCATGACGCTGCTCGCGGCGTGGGCCATCCTGTTGTCCCGTTTCTCCGGACAGGAAGACATCGTCGTCGGGACTCCGACGGCGAACCGCGGGCGCACGGAGATCGAGGGGCTGATCGGGTATTTCGTCAACACTCTGGCGCTGCGGCTGGATCTTTCCTACGAGCCGTCGGTGGCCGAATTCCTCCGACAGGTGAAAGCCTGCGCGCTGGAGGCGCAGGGACACCAGGACATTCCGTTCGAGCAGATCGTCGAGCAGGTGAACCCCACGCGCAGTCTGGCGTACAACCCGATCTTCCAGGTGATGTTCGTCTGGGGCGACGCCGGTACCGGCGATCTTGCGTTCCCGGGACTGCAAGCACAGGTGCGCCGACAGGCAGACTACCGGATTTCCAAGTTCGACCTGACCCTGTCGGTGAAGCCGTCGGCTTCCGGTCTGGACGCCGAGCTCGAATACGCCACGGCGCTGTTCGAGCCGGAGACGATCGCGCGGATCGCCGACAGCTACCGGACCCTGCTCGAAGGCCTGGTGGCGGATGACCAGCGAAGCGTCTCGCGTCTCCCGCTGCTTTCCGGAGCCGTGCGTCGACAGGTCCTGGAGACGTGGAACGCGACCGAAGCGTCCTATCCGAAGGATCGGTGCATCCATGAATGGTTCGAGGAACAGGCGCAGCGCGTGCCATCGGCCACGGCGGTGGCGTGCGGGCAGGCTTCGCTGAGCTATGCCGAGCTGAATCGTGTGGCGAATCGCGTGGCGCGTCGGTTGCGCGCGCTGGGCGTGAAGCCCGATGCGCGGGTGGCGATTTGCGTCGAGCGCGGCATCGACATGGCGGTCGGGGTCCTCGGCGTGCTCAAGGCCGGCGGTGCGTACGTACCGCTCGATCCCGCCTATCCCGAAGAACGTCTGCGCTACATCGTGGCGGACAGTGAGCCGGTGCTGTTCCTGACCCGTGGCGCGCATCCCGATGTCGCGGGCGGGGTGCCGGTGGTCGATCTCGACGACCTGCCGGACGCCGATGAGAGCAATTTGTCCGTGGACGAGATCGGCCTCGCGCCGACGCATCTCGCCTACGTGATCTACACCTCCGGTTCTACGGGCAAGCCCAAGGGCGTGATGATCGCGCACCGCAATGCAGGCAGCCTGGCGGCCACGCAGATCGCGCGTTTCGAGCCCGGACCGGGCAGCCGGGTGCTGCAGTTTGCCTCGTTCAGCTTCGATGCCTGCGTCTTCGAGATGCTTCTGGCGTTCTGCAGCGGCGCGACGCTGGTCGTGCCGGCCTCGGATACGCCGCTGGCCGGCGAGAATCTGGTGCGGATCGTGGAGGAGACGGCGATCACGCACACGCTGCTTCCGCCCGCCGTGCTGGCGGCGATTCCGGAGCAGGAGACACTTGAGTCGATCCGCTACCTCGTCGCGGGTGGCGACGTGGTGACAGAGGATCTGGTGCGCCGGTGGGCGCGCGGACGTCATCTGATCAATGCCTACGGCCCGACCGAGATCACCGTCGCGGCCACCATGCACGAATGCGATGCGGGTGACGTCGGTGCGCCGCCGATCGGGCGCCCGATGCCGAACACCCGTATCTACATTCTGGATGCCCATCGCGAGCCGGTGCCGGTCGGTGTGGCCGGCGAGCTCTACATCGGCGGTGCGGGCGTGGCGCGCGGGTACCTGAACCGGCCCAAGCTGACCGCCGAGCGGTTCGTCGCCGATCCGTTCGGTTCGGATCCGGACGCCCGGTTGTACCGGACGGGTGATCTGGGGCGCTGGCGGCCGGACGGCGTCATCGAGTTTCTCGGCCGCAACGATTTCCAGGTCAAGATCCGCGGCTTCCGCATCGAACTCGGTGAGATCGAGGCCCGACTGCGCGCCTGCGACGGCGTGCAGGAAGCCGTGGTCCTGGCGCGTGAGGACGTGCCGGGAGACAAGCGACTCGTCGCCTACTATGTCGGGGACGAGAACATACAGGTCGAAGCGCTTCGCGGCGATCTTTCCGGGCATCTTCCGGGGTACATGGTTCCCGCTGCGTTCGTGCGCATGGAGACGTTCCCGCTCAGTCCGAACGGCAAGCTGGACCGCAAGGGCCTGCCGGCGCCCGAGGGCGATGCCTATGGCTCGCGCGCCTACGAGGCTCCCCGCGGCGAGTGCGAGGCGGTGCTCGCTGAGATCTGGACGACGTTGCTGCATGTCGAGCGAGTCGGGAGGCACGACGATTTCTTCCAGCTGGGCGGGCATTCGCTGCTGACCGTCAAGGTGATGTCCCGACTGCGCGCGCGATTGGGTGTCGATGTGCCGGTCAGCGCGCTGTTTGCCCGGCCGACGCTCGCGGAATTCGCCGGCTACGTGGCCGAGGCGACGCCTTCCGCGCTTCCCGAGGTGACGCCGGCCGAGCGCGGTGCGCAGTCGCCGGCTTCCTTTGCCCAGCGCCGTCAGTGGTTCCTGGCACAGATGGACGGTGCGGCCACGGCGTATCACGTGCCCTACGGCCTCAAGCTGCGCGGTCGGCTCGATACGCAGGCGCTGCGCCGCGCCCTGGACCGAATCGTCGCCCGTCACGAGTCGCTTCGCACCACGTTCGTCCAGATCGACGGTGAGCCGGTTCAGCGCATTGCGTCGGCGGAGGACAGCCGGTTCGCGTTGGTCGGGGAGACAGCGGTCGGACCGGAGGCGGTAGCTCGCCTCGCACAGCACGAGACCATGGCCCGGTTCGATCTCGAACAGGGTCCCCTGATTCGCGGTTTGCTGATCTGCGAAGCAGACGATCGGTATACGCTCCTCGTGACCATGCATCACATCATTTCGGACGGCTGGTCGATGGGGGTGTTTGTCGGGGAGCTGGAAGCGCTCTACAGCGCCTACGCCAAGGGACAGTCGGATCCGCTCGCTCCGCTGGAGCTGCACTACGCCGACTATGCGATCTGGCAGCGGAAATGGATGTCGGGCGCATACCTCGAAAAGCAGGAAGCCTATTGGGAGGCCTCCCTGGCCGGTGCGCCGGAGCTGATTGCGTTGCCGACCGATCATCCGCGACCGCCGGAGCAGAGCTACGCAGGCGACCATGTGCCGGTGGTGGTGGACGAGACGCTGACGAAGTCCTTGAAGGACCTGAGCCAGCGCCACGGCAGCACGCCGTTCATGACGCTGCTGGCCGGATGGGTGGCTCTGCTCTCGCGGCTTTCCGGACAGGAGGATCTCGTCGTGGGCACGCCGACGGCGAATCGCGGACGCGCGGAGATTGAGGGGCTCATCGGCTTCTTCGTGAACACGCTGGCGTTGCGCATGGACCTCACGGGCGACCCGACGGTCGGCCAGCTGCTGGATCGGGTCAGGACTTGCTCGCTGCGCGCGCAGGAAAACCAGAACATCCCGTTCGAGCAGGTGGTGGAGCGGGTCAATCCCACGCGCAGCATCGCGCACACGCCGTTGTTCCAGGTGGTGTTCTCCTGGGAGAATGACGATGCGATGCATCCGCGGTTGCCCGGCGTGGATACCGAGCTCATGGATGGCGCGAACTACAAGGTGGCCAAATTCGACCTGACGCTGTCGCTGAGAGAGTCGAACGGACGCATCGAGGGCGCGCTGGAATATGCGACGGCGCTGTTCGAGCGCGAGACCATCGAGCGGATCGCGGGTTACTACCAGGCAATGCTGAAAGGCATGGCGGCGGATGCCGCGCGGCCCGTCGGTGCGATCCCGATCCTTGCCGAGGCCGAGCAGAATCTCGTGTTGCGGACATGGAACGCCACGGCGTTGCCGTCTGCGAGCGACTGCTGCGTGCACGAACTGTTCGAGGAGCAGGCGGCGCGGACGCCAGATGCCACTGCCGTCGTCTTCGAGGATACGAACCTCACGTACAGCGAGTTCAATCGCTCGGCGAATCGCCTCGCCCATCGGCTGCGCTCGATGGGTGTCGGGCCGGATGCACGCGTGGCAATCTGCATGGAGCGCGGTCTCGAAATGCTGGTTGCCCTCATGGGCATCCTCAAGGCCGGTGGTGCCTACGTGGCGATGGATCCCACGTATCCGGAGGAACGGTTGCGGCATATCCTCGTCGACAGCGCGCCGATGGCCTTGCTGACACACGGCGCGCTTCCCGAGGGTGTGGGTGACGTGCTGGATGACACGTTGCCGGTCCTGGATCTGGCCCGGACCTTCGAGGACCAGCCGGACACAAACCCGAGCGCAGCCGATGTCGGGCTCGGACCGGCGAACCTCGCTTATCTGATCTACACCTCCGGTTCTACAGGCACGCCCAAGGGCGTCATGGTCGAGCACCGGAGCGTCGTGAATCTGATCGCCGACTGGCGGCACCGCTTCGAGGATTACGGCCGGGACGGATCGCTGCAGGCATCGCTGTGGACCAGCTTCAGCTTCGACGTGTCGGTGTTCGAGCTGTTCACGCCGCTGACCGCAGGCGCGACGGTGCATGTCGTTCCCGATGCCATCCGCGGCGAACCGACGCGCCTGTTCGACTGGTTCGTGCAGCATCGGATCGGCTCGGCCTATCTGCCGCCGTTCTTCGTGCGGCAGATGGACGAACTGATGGAGAACGCCGGCGAAGCGCTGCCCTTCGACTACCTGCTGGTCGGCGTGGAGCCGCTGCTCGAGGCGCAACTGCACCGTATGCAGTCGTCCCGTCCGGGGGCGGGGATTCGGATCGTGAACGGCTACGGGCCGACCGAGACGACCGTGTTCTCCACCTCGTACCAGGACATGAAGGACGTTCATCGCAATGCGCCGATCGGACGCCCTGTTGGCAACACCCAGACCTACATCCTCGATGCGCATCGGCAGCCGGTGCCGGTGGGTGTGGTCGGTGAGCTGTTCATCGGCGGCGCGGGTCTCGCTCGCGGCTACATGAATCTTCCCGAGCTGACCGCGGAGCGTTTCCTGCGCGACCCGTTCAGCGAGGAGCCCGGCGCGCGCATGTATCGCACCGGCGATCTCGCGCGATGGATGCCGGACGGCAACATCGAGTTCCTGGGTCGGAACGACCACCAGGTGAAGATCCGCGGCTTCCGCATCGAACTCGGAGAGATCGAGACGGCCCTGATCGAACATCCAGACATCCGCGAAGCGGTCGTGATCGCGCGCGAGGATGCGGCGGGTGACAGGGCGCTGGTCGCCTACTATGTCGGTGCGGGGGGCTTGGCGGCGGACACGCTGCGGACTCATCTCTCCGAGCGCCTGCCGAAGCACATGATTCCCATGGCCTTCGTCGGCATGGAGGCCCTGCCGCTGCTGCCCAACGGTAAGCTGGATCAGCGCGCGCTTCCGGCCCCGGATCTTGCGCCGGTCCGGTCCGAGTCGGACTTCGTCGCACCGCGCAACGAGCATGAAGCGCGCATCGCGGCGATCTGGTCCGAGGTGCTCGGCATCCCGGACATCGGCATCGACGACAACTTCTTCGACCTGGGCGGCGAATCCTTCAAGGCATTCCGCGTGATCGGCCGGATCGGCGACGGCATGGGCGTGACGGAACTGTTCAAGTATCCGACCGTGCGGCAGCTGGCCGAGCGCATTTCGGGTGGCCGGTCGGATTCGGAGGACCTGCTGCACGAGCTGTCGCGTCCGGTGCCGGCCAAGGAGAAGACGTTCACGCTCGTCTGCATTCCGTTCCCCGCGGGCGGGCCGATTTCGTATCAGGCGCTGGCCAAGGAGATGCCCAGGGGATGCACGGTGCTGGGCCTGGAAATGCCCGGACACGATTTCGGCCGGCGTGAAGAACAGCCGCTGCCGATCGATGAGCTGGCGCGGCGTTGCGCCGAGGAGATCGAGCGCAAGGTCGAGGGCCCGATTGCCATCTACGGACACTGTGCCGGTGGCGCCCTCACCATCGCGCTGGCGGCCGAGCTCGAAAAACGGAACATCGACATCACCCGGATGTTCATCGGCGGGCACTTCCCGACGCCACACTTGCCTGGAAAGCTGCTCGCGTTCCTGCGCCGGATCCTGCCGATCCACAAATGGGCCTCGCAGCGTTCCGCCTTCGACATCCTCAAGTCCTTTGGTTTCTTCGACGAGATCAACGATCCCGAGCAGCGGGATTTCGTCATGGCGAACTTCGTGCGCGAGCATCAGGAGATCGAGGACTACTACACCGAACTCTATGCCGCGCCCTATCGCAAGCTGAAGACGCCCTTGACCTGCGTCATCGGCGAGATGGACCGCGCCACCGAGCTGTACGAAGAGCGTCATCTCGAGTGGACGTACTTCAGCGAGTCAGTCGACGTCGCGCTCATTCCGAAAGCTGGGCACTACTTCATCAAGCACCAGGCCGACGATCTCGCGGAGATCATCGAGGATGCAGTCGTGGAGGGTCGCGACGCTCCGGAAGCTTCGTCCGAATCTGTCGCCGAAACCCCGGTCGAGGAGACGCCGGCCGTGGCTGCCGAGCCAGTGAAGCGGCCGAGTCTGGCGACCTTCTTCACCGTTGCCATCGGCGAGATCATCTCAGTCATCGGCAGCACGCTGACTTCGTTCGCGCTAGGCGTATGGGTCTATCAAAAGACCGGACTCGTCTCGACCTACGCCATGATGATGGTCTTCGTCATCGTGCCAGCGATCGCGCTCGCGCCGGTGGCCGGCACGCTCGCCGACCGTATCGACCGGAAGAAGATCATGATCGCCAGCAATTGCCTGGCCGGGTTTTCGACCATGGCGGCGGCGGCGTTGATCTGGACCGGTACGCTGCAGATCTGGCAGGTCTACGTGCTGGCCGGTCTGACCGCCATCGCGAACGCCTTCCGCTTGCCCGCCTACACGGCCATGATCACGCAGATCGTGCCCAAGCGGTATTACGGCAAGGCCAATGGTTTCGTGCAGATCGGCACCGGCATGGGTACCTTCATCGGACCGGCACTGGCCGGTGCGCTAATGGGCCTGATCGGACTCAAGGGCATCGTGATCACCGACTTCACGACGTTCCTGGTCGCGATCTCGACGCTGCTGTACGTGCGCTTCCCGAATACCCTGTTCGGACGGCGCGAAGAGCCGTTCTTCCGGGAAATGATCGGAGGCTGGCATTACATCATCAAGCGGCACAGCCTGGTCGCGATGATTGTGATGGTCACCATCGCCAATTACTTCGTGGGCCTGATCGAATCCCTGATCACGCCGCTGGTACTGGTGTCGGGCAATCCGGAAGCACTGGGCATCGTGATGGCTTCGAATGGCGCCGGCATTCTGATCGGCAGCGCGCTGATGAGTCTGTGGGGCGGTACCGAGCGACGCATCAACGGCATCCTGGCAAGCACGTTGCTGGCGGGTGTGTGTATTGCCATCGCCGGCCTCAGTCCGGACATGTCGGTGCAGGCGACTGGCATGTTCGGTTTCGGCTTCGCGTTGGCGCTGGTCAACGCGCACTGGATCTCGACGGTGCAGACCAAGGTTGGCATGGAGCTTCAGGGACGAGTGATGGCCACGAACTTCATGCTGATGGAAGCCATGGTTCCGCTCGGTTACCTGAGTGCCGGGCCGCTGGCCGACAAGGTCTTCGGGCCCCTGATGGACAAGGGAGGGGCCTGGGTTCCAGTTCTCGGCAGCTTCATCGGATCGGGGCCGGGACGCGGCATCGGGCTCGTTCTGGTGCTCTCGGGCCTCTTCGTGGCGCTCTGCGCCATCGCCGCGTACCTGTACCGACCGATTCGGTGTCTGGAGGACATTCTGCCCGACGCCCGCGCGGATGAAGTCATCGAGGCCGACAAAGATAAGTTGCAGGAAAAAGCGGATCTTGCCCTGGATTCAGTCGGGTGATCGTACTTTGGCATGGAGGCTGCGAGGGAAATGCGTGAATTGCCGCGTCGTTTGTGATTCATTGACGTAAGTGCGGACAGAGACATGGTTGGAACGGCTGACGTATTGGAAGCCGTTCCAACCGTGGCTTACTGGCAAAACCCGATCCCCATGTTGCACGCTTTTGGTTTCTGCGAGTAACGGCATTGATCTATATCTGAGTGCGTGGTTGTTGCGTTTGGAAATAACGAGCGCATGTTCGGCCATAATGATCTGTGCGTTCATAACGGTCGGACGAGCTACCAGCGGTTCGCGAGCTTTGAGCGCTTGGCCATGCAGCGGGCAGATATGCCTGCGCAGATGCTTGAATCTCGTCGTTCAGAGATACAGCTCGGTATCGATGCCGTCCGGGGGAAGGTCGATGCTTGCGGGATCGTCGCACCAGGCCGACATCAGGTGTCTGCGCACGATGTCGCAGCGCGTGACGATGTCCTGCCGGTCGCCGAACAGGTGCGTGTTGTCGGCCTGCCAGCCGAGCATGCGCGCGTCCTGTTTCGCGACGCGTCGGATGAACGGCCACAGGAAGAGCCGCACCGCCCAGGCCGGCACTCGGCGGCCTTGCACATGCAGCATGCCGATCAGGTGCGTGTTGCGGTCGTCCTGGGGACTGAAGTGCAGCGAGATGCAGGCCCGACTGCCGTTGCGATAGCGGTACTCCAGCTGCGCCGTGCCCGGCGCGCAGAAATGGGCGCGCTCGGATTCGCGCGGGGATTCGAACAGACGGTAGAGCAGGCCCGATTGGGTTTCATGACCGGAGTAGTCGACCGTGAAGCCCTCGTTGTTCGGTTGCAGGCGCACGCGCATGGCGCAGCGTTCGCCACCCTTGCGCACCAGCCCCGGATGCACGAAATGGGTGTGCAGCGGATCGAGCACGTTCTCCAGCGCGTCGACGATGTTTCCGCGCCACACGGTCTGCCACAGGAACTTCCGGTTCCAGGTGTCCATGCTCCGGACCCGCTCGGGAAGATCGTGTTCGTCATCGTCGCACTCGCGTATCCAGATCACGCCGTCGCGCTCGGTCACGCGGACCCTGCGTGCGTGAATGCCGGGCAGGCGCTGTCCGGGTGGAGCGCCGGGCAAGGCCTGCAGGCGGCCCTGCGCGTCGAAGCGCCAGCCGTGATACGGGCATTGCAGTTGACCGTCGATGCAGCGTCCCTTCGACAGTGGCGCGTGGCGGTGCGGGCAGCGATCCTCGAAGCCGACGACGCGTTGTCCGTCCAGACGCGCCAGCACGATCGGGCGACCGAGCAGCAGAAAGCGTTTCGGCGCACGGCCGACCTTGCGCGACAAGGTCACCGCGAACCATTGGCTGCGAAGGTGCGAGGGCCAGGAGGTCATAGCCGGAACCTTTTCATGACGGGGACGCCGATGCCGCGCAGGATGCCGCCGAGTGCGCGCAGCGCATGGCGGCGCGCGCGCGGCAGGTGATCGACCAGGACGACGCTGTACTCGATCGCGGGACGGCCGCCACGCTGGCGCTTGAAGTCGGCCACGCCGGCGCTGAGGTTGACCAGGTCGTCCTGCTCTGCGGCCTCGTGCAGTACCCGCGCGGCGAGCCGGCGGTACAGGCCGAGCTTCTGCGGCAGGGCGGTGTTGTAGCCGACGATGGGCGAGGTCAGAAGGTTGCCCATGCGCAGGATGCCGACCACACCCTGCAGCACGCCGCGATCATCGCGCAAGCCATGCAGGTGCAGCAGTCCCGCGTGGCTCCAGGCGCGCAGCAGGTCGCTCCGATACTGCGGGTTGAGCGGCGAGTACTTGCGGACGTAGAGTTCGTGATAGAGCGCGGCGGCGCGGTCGTGATCGTCTTCCTGCAGTGGTGCGCAGGTCACGCCTTCGCCTTTGCGCAGCAGAGCGAGGTCGCGTTTCAGGTCCCGGTGTCGATGGGCCAGCGACGCCACGTCGTCGAACAGATAGACCTGCCGGCTCGGCAGCAGCACGCCGCCGAGCCGGATCAGCGCGCGCAGCCAGTCGGCGTGATGCGCCGTGTTGAGCGAGCGGAACCACAGGGCATGGTCCGGCCAGCGATCCTTCGCCTCGGTGATGGCTCGGTCGAGATCGACGTCATGCAGACATGGGTAGCTGTTGGTCGAGACAAGCCAGTGGTTGAGGGTGACGGCGCGATCGATGCGGCTGCGGCGAAGCAGCGCTCCAGCGCCGTGGATCAGCAGGCGCAGGGGCGCCGAGAGCAGCGGATGACCGAATCGCGCGACTTCCTCCAGCGCATAGCGGTAGTAGGTGGTGTACGGCGAGCAGATCCACGCCTGCTCGTCCTCGTCGTCGTTGATCGTCGCCGGCAGGCGCACATTGCCGGCTGTCACGGCGTCAACGCGGGCATGCACGTTGGCGATCAAGGAGTGGGTCGGCCGTGAGCAGTGCACGCCGAGAAAGGCATCGACCTGGGCGTTGAAGGCGTCCGGTGATACGTGCGGCGCGATGCTCATGGCCACTCCATGCGTTCGCCGTCCCATTCGGTGTCCCGCGTCGAGGCTTCGCGCATCGAGCAGCGCTGCCGTGCGGCCAGTCCCGCGTAGGACGCCAGGTCGGCCAGGCCGCCCAGCAGCGGACATCGGTCGCCTTCCACACCGAGCACGTCGCGCGCGGCGCGCAGGTCGCGCCACCATTGGCGCAACGGGACCGTTCGCAGCGACGGCGACAGCGCTGCGGCCAGCATGACGGGTCCGATCATGCGCAAACTGCTGAAGTCCGGCTGCACGCAGGTATCCGTCTCGCCCATCAACGCGGCGGGCAGGGCCGCGTCGCGTGCGAAGAGGTGCACGCCGCTCACTGCGCGCGGATTGCATTCCAGGACCGCGTACTGATTGGGTTCGGCGGACATCCAGTCGAACGAGAGCTGACCAGTACAGGCGGTCTTGCACGCAAAGGTGCGGACGAAGGCCTCGATCTCCGGCGCTTTGCAGGCCTGGAAGACATAGCCGGAGCTGCCCCGGATGCGGTACACGGGCCGATAGGTTACATGGGCCAGCAGGCGGCCACGGTCGACGACACTGTACGAACACCGTTCCTCGCCGCGGCAGTAGGCTTGCACGACCCACTTCTGTTGTGTGGCAAAGCGCGCGGCGCGGTGCGGGATACCTTCAGGGTAGCGGCGCACGTGAACGCCGAAGCGAGAGAACTCGGGCTTGAGGACGACCGGTCGCCCCGCCGCCCATGCGCGCGCTTCGTCGATATCGTCGACGAGCGCGCTGTCGGGCACATGGATGCCGCAGTCGCGCGCGGCGTCTAGAAAGCGCCATTTGCTGTGCAGCATGGCCAGGGTGTCGAACGGCGGCGCGACGACACGCACGTCCTGCGGCAGGCGCGCACGGCAGCGCGCCACGTAGAACACTTCCTCGCAGGTCGGCAGCACCAGGTCGATCCGGTGTATGGCGATGATCCGGTTCAGCGCCTTCGCGTAGGCGTGCAGATCGCCGCGCGCGGACGGCAGGGATTCGCTGGCATGGACGCCACGCGACCAGCGCGTGATGCGGCAGGGCACGCTGTCGGCCACGACCACGCGCCAGCCCTGCGCGGCGAAACGGCGCGCGTGATCGAGCGCCACCGGTGAGCGTGCGCCGAGGATCAGCACGCTACGCATGTTCCGTCTCCCGGGTCGGTCGCAGTCCGCGCACGCGACGGCGCTTGTGGGTGAGCGCATGCGCGGGCATCTCGGCAAAGATCAGGTCGGGCATGTCGGCATCGAGCCGTTCGCAGAGTGCATGCAGCGCGTCGCGCAGTAGCTGTTCGCGCGATGCGTCCAGTGCGGGCTCGATGGCGATCCGCAGCGCATTCGGCGCGATTTGGTCAACCTGGTAATCCGTGATGGCCGGATCCGCAATCAACAGAGCACGCGTCAGCGCATCCGCGAACAGCGGAATGGATGCATCGCCGGTACGGGCTCGCAACCACACGATGTCGTCCTCGCGCCCCTCGATGCGATCCAGCGCCATGTGCGCGGACCCACAGGAACAGGGCAATTCGCGCTGCACCAGCACGTCGTTGAGGCGGTAGCGGACGACCGGCTGCGTGCGGCGATACAGGTCAGTGACGATGGGCACGAAACGACGTTGCGCACGGTCGATCCATGCGCGTTCCACAATCAGGCCGTCCTCGTTCAGATGCAGTACGCCCTGCGCGCAGGTGTGGCCGAGAAACCCCTCGGTTGCCTGATAGATCTGTTCGATTGCGATGCCCCAGGTCTGCTCCATGCAGGTCCGATCGATGGGATCGAGCACCTCGGCGGCCGAGATCACCCGGCGTGGCGCGATGCGTGCGCGGCCCTGCGAGCGAAGGCGTGCAAGCAGCGCCAGGGCCTGCGCCGGTCCGACCAGAATGGTCGGTGCATAGGCGTCGAGTTCATCGACGAGTTCGTCCAGCGGTTGCACCAGATCGAAGTAGCGGAAGGTGAGCCGAGCGCCCTGGATGGTGTCGTACAGATTGCTGCCGGCGCGAAGCAGCAGCGCGATCCGCTCACGGGCCAGCAGGCCGCCGGGCAGCAGCTTGGCGAGCATCGCGCCGGCCCAGCGGCGGCGCTCCGACGCGCTGGCCAGGAACACGCCGCGCGCCCCGGAGGTGCCGGTCGACAGACCCACGCTGATGCCGTCGAGGGTCGGCTGGAAGTCGCGGCTGCGTTCGGCGCGTTCGGCCACGTTATAGGCGTCGTGCAGGGCGATGCCGGCAGTGTTGAGGGTGTCGAAATGCTGCATCCACCGCGACTTGTCCATCATGGGCCAGCACTCGAACGGCTGTCCGGCGCATGCGGCATAGAACGGTGCATGGGCAGTCAGCCAACGGCTCAGCGCTCGCCAGCGTCGCGCCTGATGCGCGCGGATCTGCTCGCGTGTGCGCAGCCGGTTCCGCTTTCGCGCTGCCAGATAGGCCAGCGCCACACCCGCTTTTTCGGCCCATTGCTGCGTCATGGTCGATGTTCCGCGCAATGAGACGGCACCATGCGCAGCTGCGGCCAGGCGCGATGCAGGCGCGCAAGGCGTTCGAGCGTGGTGCGGTAGGCGTCGGTATCGCCGAGCCAGGAGGTGACCATGGCCGGCGGCGGCACGCCGTCACGCAGTGTGCGCGAGGACCACACGGCATCGGCGACGAGCAGCACCGGCTCGTGATCGCTGCTGTGAAAGAACAGGCCGAAGTGGCCCGTCGCGTGACCGGGAAGTTCGATCGCCGTCAGGCTGCCGTCGCCGAACAGGTCGTAGCCGGGAGCCAGTTCCGCGAACGCATCCGGAAGCATGGCGGCGCGCGGCGCATCCTCGATCCAGCGAACGCGCTTTGGGAAATCACTCGGAAGCAGGTCGTGCAGCAGTCCTTTCCGCACGGCCGCCAGGCGACCGCGTCGTTGCAGGTCCTGCCAACCTTCGCGGGCGCAGAAAATGGACGAGAAGGGAAAATCCCGCAGCCCGCCGACATGATCGCCATGCAGATGCGAGAGCACGATCGCATCGATGTCATTAGCGTCAATGCCGTCGCGCTGCAGCTGGCTTAGCAGGCTCTCGTTGTCCTTCAGCCGCGGTGGCGTGACGGTACGGTAGAGCCGTTCGGGCATGTGCTCCGTGGCGCTGAAGAAATGCTCGCTGTATCCGGTGTCGAACAACACGGCGCCGCGCTGCGGGTGACGAATCAGGAAGGCCAGCGCGGGAAAGCGCGTCATGCGCCAGCGCCCGCCCTTGCGCACGCTGCATTCCGGGTGCAGGCAGTGGCCCACCTCGTAGGCGCGCCATTCAAGCGCCGTCATGATGCGACCATCCTTGCGCGAAGCGACGAATGCCTTCGCGGACCGACACGCTCGGGCGGTAGCCGAGCACGCGTCGGGCACGGGTGATGTCGAACGTTTGCGAATAGCCGAGCACGCCGACACCGTAACGGCTCAACCGTGGTTCCGGCCGGCCCGGTTTGAGCCGTGCCGCGGATTCGGCGGCCGTGCCCAGCGCCAGGGCCAGCGTGCGCGGCAGGTGCACCGGGCGCACGTGCATGTGCAGCGCGTCGAACAGTTCCTGCAGCAGTGTGCGGACGGCCATCGGTTCGCCGTTACTGAGATTGAACACTTGCGGATCGCGCGACGCGGGAAGGTCCAGCGTCGCCAGCACGGCGTCGGCGACATTGCCGACGTAGGTCGTGTCGATGCGTGCGTGCCCGCCGGCGATGTAGGGAAACCAGCCGCGTGAGGCCAGCGCGAGGATGCGTGGAAAAATCGCACGGTCGCCTTCGCCGAACACTGCGCGCGGGCGGAGGATGATGCGCGTCATGTCGGCATGACAGTCATCGGCGACGCACTGTTCGGACTGCCATTTGCTTTCCGCGTAGGCGTTGATCCAGCGCGCGGGCGGTTCGAAAGATTCCTCAATGTCGAATTGATCGGCCAGGCGGAAATAGATGCTGGGCGAGGAAAAATGCACGAAGCGTGGAACCCGATGGCGCCCGGCCGCGCGAAGCAGACGCTCGGTCGCGACGACATTGGCACGTTGGAACGCCTCGCGCGGCCCCCATGGTGCGGATAAGGCCGCGCAATGCACGATCGCGTCGCGTCCGGTCACCAGAGGGTCCAGCGCATCGTCCGCCAGATCGGCGGTGGCGATGTCCGCGAACGAGCCGGCAGCGGCAGTCAGGCGGTCCGGGTTGCGCCCGCTGGCGAGCACTTCGTGCCCGGCGGCCGCCAGTGTGCGGGTGACGTGAGCGCCGATGAAGCCGGAGGCGCCGGTGACCAGGATACGTGCCATGTCAGTAGGTCAGCACCGCGCCGCCGAACGAGAGGCCGGCGCCCGAGCCGATCAGCGCGATCGTGTCGCCGCGTTTCACCCGTTCCGTGGTCACCGCATGATGCAGCGCCACCGGGATCGATGCCGCCATCTGGTTGCCGCGTTCGCCCAGGGTGCGCACAAGATGATCGGTAGGCAGTTTCAGCAGCGCTTGCAGATGGGTCAGCGCCTTGGCGCTGGCCTGGTGCGGAATGATCCGGTCGATGCCTTCCAGCGACACGCCGGCGCGTTCGAACAAGCGCGCGATGAACGCGGGAAGGCGTTGGGCGGCCATGCGATAGGTCTGGCGTCCGCGCATCTGGAAGCACGCGCCGTCCAGGAATGCCTGCATGTCCTCGCGCGGGCGGATGCGCGTGCCGCCCGCGCGTACCTGGCACAGCTCGGCGCCGACGCCGTAGGTCTCGAAGTGTGTGCCGAGGATGCGGCCCGGACCTTCGTCCGCGCAGGCGCCAATGACCACGGCGCCCGCGCCGTCGCCGAACAGCATCGATGTTTCCGCATCGTCCTCCGGCAGGCCGGCGCTGGCGATCTCGCTGGACACGATCAGTACGCGCCGGTAGCGGCCAGCGTCGACGGCCATGCTTAGGGTGTCCAGTGCGGCCAGGAAACTCAGGCAGGTCGCATTGATGTCGAACGCGGGAATGCCGCTCTCGCCCAGGCCCAGCTGCCGCTGGATCAGCGCGGCCGAACAGGGGATGGCCTGTTCCATCACGCTGCAGGCTGAAACGATGCAGTCGAGCTGGTCGGGTGCGAGACCGGCGGCGCGAAGAGCCGCCTCGGCCGCCTGCGCGGCCATGCCGGATGTCGTCTCCCCGGCGTCGGCGTAGTAGCGCCGGGCAATGCCGGCATGCCGCTGGGTCCAGCCGGAGGGCTTATTCCAGCGCGCATCCAGTTCCGACGACGACACGCAACGGCGGGGCACATGCTCGCCTGTACCTAGAATCTGGACCGACATCGTCAACTTCTCCCTATGATCCGCCGACCGCGTTCTTCGGCGTGCGATGCATCTTGCGGCAGCCACGCGGACCGGACAACGCATCCGTGCGGACCGATCAGCGCGAGCGTCGCAAGGTATCAGAAACTGATACTTTTGATGAATAAGGATCACGGAGGACGACATGTCCGCTACCGCCATTCTCGTGCAGGCCATCCGTTCGGAGCTGCGTCATCGCGGCATCACCTATCGTGAACTCGCGGCCCGGCTCGGCGTCAGCGAGCCCACCATCAAGCGCCATCTCGGCAAGGGCGGCTTCACGCTGCAGCGGCTGGACGAGATCTGCGACGTGCTGGGCACCGATCTCGAGTCGCTGCTGCGCCAGAGTCATGCCGACCGGCGCGCCGTGACCGAACTGAGCAAGGCGCAGGAAACTTCCCTGGTCGCCGATCCCAAGCTGCTGCTGACCACTTACCTGATCCTCAACAACTGGCGTTTCGGCGAGATCATGGCGACGTTCCGCATCGACGAGAACGAGTTGGTCTCGCTGCTGCTGAAGCTGGATGAACTGAAGATCATCGAATACCGGCCGCCGCAGCGCATCAAGAAACTGACCGCCCGCAACTTTTCCTGGCGCAAGGACGGCCCGGTGCACCGCTTCTTCATGTCGCGCGTGCTGCCGGAATTCTTCGGCGAGCGCTTCGACGGCACCAGCGATGCTTTTCACTTCGTCGGCGCGACCTTGTCCGAAGGCTCCCGCGCACGCATGCAGGCGGCCATTGCGCGCCTGGTCGAGGAATTCGAGCAGCTGGCGCGCATGGACGCGCGTCTGTCGCTGGACGTGCGCGACGGCTGCTGTGCCGTGCTGGCATTCCGCAAGTGGGAGTTCTCGGAATTCACACGTCTGCGGCGGAAGCGAGTGGCAACGGCTCGCTCGTAGTGCGAACCGTGCCGGTGCGACGCGAAGCCGTCCCGCGAAGTTCGATTGGTAGCAACGCGGCAGTTCGAGCCATGCCGCCCCATGCCCGGCCATGCCCAGGCGAAGGACGAGGACGATGTCGTCCGTGCTCCACGCCGGACGACTTCTCTGTGACACACTCGAGCATCGAAGTGTTGCGGTTCCAGAAACCCGGGTCAGCGTGCACTTCAGCGACTGCTCGTGGCCGAACGCTGCCTTGCGATCAAGCTGGCTATCTTCGATTCGAAGCGGGTATTCGCCATCCCGTGTCCTTGTTCAGGCCTCTGTCTCGTCGAGAGACGGCGTCCGTCGGTTGATCGGTCCGGCAGGTGTGTTGTCTTCGCTCGGCAGCCAGCGGTCCATGACGGTGCTCGCGGCCAGATCTCCGCACACGTTGACCGAGGTGCGGCTCATGTCCAGCACGCGGTCGACACCCAGCAGCAGGGCGATGCCGGCCACGGGGATGTTCGCCGATTCCAGCACCATGGCCAGGATCACGATGCCCACGCCCGGCGTGGCGGGGGCGCCGATGGAGGCGCCCACGGCGGTGATGATGATCAGCAGCATGCCGCCGGTGCCGATATCCACGCCAAACACCTGGGCCAGGAAGATGGCAGCCACGCCTTGGTACAGCGCGGTGCCGTCCATGTTGACGGTGGCGCCGAGGGGGATGACGAACTGGGCGACGGAGCTGCGGATGTGGAGCTTTTCCTGCGCCGTCTTCATGGTGACCGGCAGCACCGCCGCGGAACTGGAGGTCGAAAAGGCCAGCAGCATGACTTCGCGCGCGGCGGACAAAAACTGGATCGGGCGCGTACGGCCGACCACCAGCACCACCGCCAGATAGAAGCCGAGCAGAAGCGCCAGGCCCAGCAGCACGGTACCCACATACACCGCCATGCCCAGCAGCGCATCCAGGCCGATCTTGGTAGTCAACTGCGTCATCAGGCCGAACACGGCATAGGGCGCCAGGCGCATCGCCACGCGCACCACGGTCATGCACACTTCCAGCAGCGAGCCGAGTACATCCAGCATGGGTTTGGACTTCGATGCAGGCATCATCACCAGTGCCACGCCGAAAATGATGGCGAATAGCACCACCTGCAGCATCTGTCCCTCCACCATCGAAGTGAGTGGGTTGGAAGGCAGGATCGTGATCAGCTTTTGCGGCAGCTCGCTCAGCCCGGGCATGCCCGGCACTGTCGTGGGCAGCGCTTGTGCAGGACTGCTGCCGATGGCCTGCTGGACCATCGCGCTGTCGATGTAGTGGCCGGGCTTGATGATCAGCGCCACAGCCAGCCCGATGCTGATGGCCACCGTGGTGGTAAACACGAAATACAGCGTCACACGCAGGCCAAGGCTGCGCAGCTGCTCCAGGCTGCCTCCTGACGTGAGGCCGCGGATCACCGAGGCGAATACCAGCGGAATAACGATCATCTGGATCAGAAGCAGGAACAATCGCCCGGGCAGCGCCAACCAGTTGCCGATCGCGGACGCGGTGTCCGGCGCCACCAGGCCGACCGTGGGGCCGAGCACGATGCCCGTGGCCACACCCAGCACCATGCCGATGATGACCTTCAGCCACAGCCGTCCCTTGGTCAGCTTGTCCAGATAGCTACTCAGGTACGCAAGCGAGCGTGGATGAAGACGTCTTGCCCGGTCGTTCTGCATGGCGATGGTGTTCTCCCACGAGCAGGAAAAGTGGCGTCATGCCCGATGATACGGCTCTTGTATGGCTGTTTCTTCTGAACCAGTCCAATCATAGGCACGAAGTGTCTACCGCATCGGGGAAGTCCATCGCGTAACCCGGACTGCGTCTTTTCGGCCGCTGCACCCGGTGCCTTCGTGGGGATGGTTCGTGATCTTGTGAGTCGGACGCAGTTCGTCCAGGAAGTGGGGGATTGTTTCCATGTGCGCCAACAGCCGACACGTGTGCTCGTCACGTCTCTACTGCGCCTTGCAGAGTTCTTTCGGGTGCCGTTGCGAAGCATTCTGCTCGATCCTGCAGACGCCGCGGCCATTCGCCCTTTGTATGGTGTGGAACCCAGGCGAATTCGTAGCCCTGATGGGCAACTACGCCGGGCACCTGAAGGCAAGGAAAGGTTGCATAAAGCGTTGAAGGAAGCGCTCGGTCTCGGGTTGGCTGGCAAGTCGCTTGCCTGGATATGCAGAGAGCAGATGGTCGCCGTAAGTAGTGCCCGGCACTGGTTCCCTGACTTGGCATCCGCACTGGTTGCGCAGCAAAAAAGACTTCGGCGCGAGCTGAGTGAGCGGCAGCAGGAGCGTCTTCAGGCTTTGACGGTGGATGATCTCAAGCGGCCGGATCTAGCGGGGCTTCGATGGCACGTCAAAGCCGAGGTCATTGCGGAGCGGCTTGTGGTGCCTATCTACATGGCTCGAGCAAGACTTGCGGAGCTGTGGAACTTACAACGTCCGAGCGCTCGCTCGCGCTCGTCTCGCGGACCACGCACTGACATGCACTAATCTTCAGGGGGAACGTTGACTAAAGGCGTCGAGACAATGATGGATTGTCATCGCAAGTTGGGACAACGGCCGCAATCGGCCAATAGCAGTCGTTCAAGGACCTACTGCTAGAAAAGTCATTGCAGCAAGGTACGTTCGCCACCAAGCAGGGCATCCCTGTTAGGAATCAATCAATCTCTTCCATTCAGATAGTGCTATGGCGCAGGCAGATTCAACCCAATCATCGAATCGCTGCTCGATGCTATCAGTTGCTTCAGCATAATTAAATTGGAATATCTCGGGAGTACAGGCCCTAATATTTACAAACTCTGAGCCCTGTTCCTCTGTCGCAACACGCTGAAATGTGAATGCCGTCGCAGCAAGCACCCCATTCCTACCTGAGCCATATCCGTGAATACTTATTACCAGCTCAAATATATGCTCCGTTGAGATAGCTAACCGAGACCATGATCTATATGCGTTCAGGTTCGCAAAATAATCAAAAATATTTGCAATATTAATTATCTGGGCATAAAAATAATGACGTTCGGCAGAGTCGTTGTCGGCAGTACGGGCATTTGCATGGTACTGACACTTCCCCGGTGGGGTAAAGGTTTTTAGTTGATGGTCGAGCTTTTCAGCAATCGCGGATAGACGCGTGCCAGCCTTTTTCTGAAGGTTATTTGCCAGCTTGTATACGCCGTCAACTTCATGTTTTTGCGTCTGGAACTTACTTTTCAGCACCTGTAGCGCCGAGCTAATGATTTCCTCTGCAAATCTCTGTTGCTGGACTTGTTGTTCGAGTCCTATCGCTGACAGCACCGAGCTACGCTGTCTTCTTGAGAAGAGTTTTACCAATGATGAGAGGTCACCATCATCGGCGTTTTCAAGAGCCCCGATATATTCGGTTCGATCCGCGTCTCGAACTACCAAAGGGAACATTTCCGCTTTGAGGAAGACCAAAGAAGCCAGTGCACGCGCCACACGTCCGTTGCCATCTTGAAATGGATGTATTTGCGTGAACCTGTGATGAAGCCAAGCCGATAGCACTTCCGGGGAGGTGTGACCTTCCGCTTCTCGGTACCATGCTATTAAATTCCCCATCTCCTCATCTACAAGCTCGGGTGGACAATACACATGCATAGTGCCGTCCCGGCGACGTGGGTTGTTAGGAAGTTTTTTATATTCCCCGCGCCGGATATTAACTTGTATAACGTTTCCTTCCGAGTTTAATGCCTCAGTTGTTTTTTGGTGTGCAGTGAACTTGTTTTGTAACCCGCGTATGAAATGCTCTGTAAGGGGCTGTTCCCCTTTAACGTGCGAAAAAAGACCCTCTACAATGTCAAGTTGATCTCGAATGATGTCGTTGACGTGCTCGGCCGTTTCCCTAGTAAGTCCGCCTTTGTGAGATATCAGGGATGCGTCTACGCCTTGTTCAATCAAGACTTCGGTAACGCCACGATCCCAGCTATATAAACGCTCAATGATCCCTGTTTCGATGGCCCATTCACGTTGAAGTTTTTTTAAAAACTCTTTGAACTCACCTCTTTCAACAAGCTCGCCTTTACGCTCCTTCCATACCCTTCCTAGAGCATTTAGCTCGTTATCCGTCAGTTTATTGTCTTGCGGCGTAAGATTTTTAATCTTGACATACATATAGACATTCCCTTTTTTATGCGGCAAGCAAGTTGACCAAAGTGCACCATGAAGACGGCTTCGGGTCGCCCCCCGCCGTTCGTACCTTGCTCGCTCACCGTCTCAGCCGCAAGTCGTCGGCTGGAACGGCGGCTTCGGGTCGGTTTGAGTCACTTGATTAACGTCGCCAAGAGCGCTGAACCGTCAGTCCAACCACCAAAGGCTGGGGTTGAAGCCGCTCACTCGGGCGCCTGAAAGCGTTGAGGTGTACATCTCAGCTCAAGGATCTGGGGTCCGACGCATTGATTCCTGACAAGCCTGGGCGCAAACAGACCGGAGGCCTCAGGCGAGCGTGAAGCCATGGGCGGCCAAGTTATGGTTAAGCGTTAACCATAACTTGGCCGATATGGCCAACTTACGGTTAAGTGCACATTGGACGTTGCTGGACAGGTGCCCACCAGCACTCGAAAAGAGTCGGTAAATTGCTGTTTTATTGGGATGGATTTGGTTTGTCGTCGAGATGTGACTCACAATCTGACTCACTTTCTGCGAGGCGAGTTCATCCGACACCTGAGCAGCTTTAGCGTACTACGCATTTATACAGCATTGGACCAGTGTTCGAGCAGT
>NZ_MSPY01000050.1:0-862 GCF_003267965.1 Oleiagrimonas sp. MCCC 1A03011
TTGGCCACGCATAGCAGCGCCAGCGCTCCCAGTCCGAGATGTCCGCTGATGATGGCGGTGATGTTGTCGTAACCCACACCCAGGGTGGACGGCATGAGATAACCGATCACACCTACGGCCACGCCCCCGATAGCCGGCCACCACATCCAGTGCACCGGCAGCTTTTCGAACGTGTCTTCCACGGCATAGGTGGCGCGCGTCACGCCGATGCTCACCAGTCCCACCAGGACGCCGAAGACCGTATACATGCCCAGCGCCGGCAGCGTGGCCAGTGCCACGTCGGGCATGGGGAAAACCGGTGCGGTGCCCATCAGCATGTAGCGCATGCCCGTGGCGGTGACCGTGGCCAGTGCCACCGGGATGAGGGAGCGGGCGCGTCGTTCGAAAAGAAGCAGTTCGACGGCAAGCAGGACCGCCGAAACCGGCGCGGATTGGCCACGCATAGCAGCGCCAGCGCTCCCAGTCCGAGATGTCCGCTGATGATGGCGGTGATGTTGTCGTAACCCACGCCCAGGGTGGACGGCATGAGATAACCGATCACACCCACGGCCACACCCCCGATGGCCGGCCACCACATCCAGTGCACCGGTAGCTTTTCGAACGTGTCTTCCACGGCATAGGTGGCGCGTGTCACACCGATGCTCACCAGTCCCACCAGGACGCCGAAGACCGTATACATGCCCAGCGCCGGCAGCGTGGCCAGTGCCACATCGGGCATGGGGAAAACCGGTGCAGTGCCCATCAGCATGTAGCGCATGCCCGTGGCGGTGACCGTGGCCAGTGCTACCGGGATGAGGGAGCGGGCGCGTCGTTCGAAAAGAAGCAGTTCGACGGCAAGCAGGACCGCCGAAACCGGCGCGGA
>NZ_MSPY01000051.1:0-532 GCF_003267965.1 Oleiagrimonas sp. MCCC 1A03011
CATGCTCAACCATGACGCCCTTGGGCGTACCGGTAGAGCCGGAGGTGTAGATGACATAGGCCAGGTGATGGGAGGTCAGTTCCGGAATCGCCGGATTGGTGCTCAAGCCCCCAGCCCAATCGACATCATCTTCCAGAGCAATCACCGTGACCGAAGCCATTGCCGCCTCACCCAGGGCCTGTCGACCGGCTGGATCGGACAACAGCAACCGTGGCTCAGCGTCGGTGAGGATCTGACCCAGACGTTCGACCGGGTAGGCCGGGTCCAGCGGCACATAGGCACCACCCGCCTTGAGGATGGCCAGCAGCCCTACCCGGATTGTCACGGAGATGACGGTACACCGGCCTACAGGACGTCACCGGCGTCCACACCTGTCCTCTCCCGGCCTGCGCCGAACCTGCACGCGGTCGCCGCGTGCTGGACCTGCGCGGCGCGGGCGCGGACCATCCGGTCGCCGCCAACGTTAAAAAATCGAGCGGTGCCGGCGAGGTGGCGGTAGCAGGTGCGGGCCTCTTGTAGCGGACGTTGACTG
>NZ_MSPY01000052.1:0-386 GCF_003267965.1 Oleiagrimonas sp. MCCC 1A03011
CGGTCGAGTTTGCCGTTGGGCGTCAGCGGCATCGTGTCCAGTTGCACGAAGGCCGTCGGCACCATGTAATCAGGCAAGCATGCGGTCAGATGTGCGCGCAGTGTCGCGACGAACTCGTCAGATGCGGTCCCATCTACTGCTGGTGCGGCCACCACATAGGCAACCAGTCGTTTGTCGCCGGAAACATCTTCGCGTGCAAGGACGGTTGCCTCATGGACTGCCGGGTGTTCGATCAGGCGCGCTTCGATCTCTCCGGGCTCGATACGGAACCCACGGCAGCAACTTTGTGTTGATACGGCGACCTTCCAGCTCTCCGCTCTTAAAAAACCGCCGCCCGCTCCCAGGCCGCGTGATCGTGCTCGGCGACCGCGAACCACAGCGCTGCG
>NZ_MSPY01000053.1:0-379 GCF_003267965.1 Oleiagrimonas sp. MCCC 1A03011
CCACGCCCGGGACCGAGGTATCGTCGGTGCGCTCGAGCAGGAAATGCCCGTGGGCCGGAATGGTTCCGCTCAGACGGCCTTCGCCGGGCACTTCGAACATCGGGAAGAAATCGGCGTAGGAGTACGATGTGATGGCGCACGTGCTGGCGGACGCACGCCGTCGCGCCCGGAAGGTGTCGCGCGCCCTGTTCGGGGTGCGTGGCATCGCCCAGGTGGTGCGAACCGGTGGACCCAAGGCGCGACTGCCGGCGCTGCACGTCACCTTGCTCAACACCCCCAACCCGCAATCCCCGTTCTTTTTTGTTCTTCAGGGCATGGAGCCGGGCAAAGCACTGGACGCGCGGTCTGCGGGGGCGCGCGATGCGACGATGGCGCTGTG
>NZ_MSPY01000054.1:0-640 GCF_003267965.1 Oleiagrimonas sp. MCCC 1A03011
TAAGCCATTTCCGCTCGCCGCAGTCGAACGACCGAGCGTAGCGAGTCAGTGAGCGAGGAAGCGGAATATATCCTGTATCACATATTCTGCTGACGAACGGGGCGGAGATTTCCTGGCATCTTCCAGGAAATCTCCGCCCCGTTCGTAAGCCATTTCCGCTCGCCGCAGTCGAACGACCGAGCGTAGCGAGTCAGTGAGCGAGGAAGCGGAATATATCCTGTACTGGTCTATGAAGATCAATCGCTTACTTACGCACAACTGAACACGCAGGCCAACCGGCTCGCTCACCACCTGATCGAGCGCGGTGTAGGACCTGATGATCGCGTGGCCATCTGCGTGGAGCGCGGCTTTGCCATGGTGGTAGGGCTGCTGGCCATCCTCAAGGCGGGTGGTGCCTATGTGCCGCTGGACCCGGCCTACCCGGTCGAACGTCTGGGGGTGTAGCGCCACACGGCTTCTGACGCGTTTCCCATCTCGTCACCCGGGTCTCCCAGCCCGGTTGTCCGCGCCGGAGGCCAGCCCATGCGTGAACGCTGCACCCAGTGAGGAATAAGTGAGGAACTGGGTGTAGCGCCACACGGCTTCTGACGCGTTTCCCATCTCGTCACCCGGGTCTCCCAGCCCGGTTGTCCGCGCCGGA
>NZ_MSPY01000055.1:0-716 GCF_003267965.1 Oleiagrimonas sp. MCCC 1A03011
GCCGAGCGCACCTTGTTGCTGGAGACCTGGAACCAGACCGAGGCTCCGTATCCGCATGACCTGTGTATCCACCAGCTGTTCGAGCATCAGGTTGAACAGCGCCCCGATGCCACGGCACTGGTCTATGAAGATCAATCGCTTACTTACGCACAACTGAACACGCAGGCCAACCGGCTCGCTCACCACCTGATCGAACATAAATGTGCAACATGACGTTGCGCAGGGGCGTCGCGTGGTAGGGCGTAAAGTGGGCCTGACACATCCGAAAGTGCAACAACAACTTTACGCCATTCAGCACATAAATGTGCAACATGACGTTGCGCAGGGGCGTCGCGTGGTAGGGCGTAAAGTGGGCCTGACACATCCGAAAGTGCCAGATCGCCGGTCTTGTACATTTTTGCATCCGGCTTGTCGACAAACGGGTCGGCAAGAAAGCGCTCGGCGGTGAGGCCGGGGCGGTTGAGATAACCACGGGCTACGCCGACACCGCCGATGTATATCTCGCCCACCGCCCCCAAGGGCACCGGCTGACCGTATGCATCCAAGAGCCTACGGACGTCGAACTAGTCGTCCGAGCGGACGGGGTGAAGGCTGAAGCGAAAACCACCGTTGATCGGCCCGCTGCTCAACTCCAATCTTGTTAGGTGCCATGCCAAAGTGTTTCGTAATTGAGGACGAAAGCCACGCTGAGCAAGTCAGTGAGCATCCGTCTTTAG
>NZ_MSPY01000056.1:0-471 GCF_003267965.1 Oleiagrimonas sp. MCCC 1A03011
CGTGACGCCCTACCCTCTGCACACCCAGCAGCTCTCCCCATATCCCAGCGAGTGCCTGCTCGATCTCGCCTTCAGGCGGTTCGTAGGCATGGCGTACATAGGCATCGTCTTCAGGCGCCGGCAGCGCCTTGCGGTCGAGTTTGCCGTTGGGCGTCAGCGGCATCCGAATTTCTGGGAGAGGCGCTCGTGATGTGGGCCAAGGAGCACGGCATGGCGATCCGGGACATCCAGCCTGGAAAGCTTGAATCGACCAGGTTCCCGTAGACGCTTACGAGCCACTCTCTAGGAACCGCTTTTCGTACTCTACCGGCGACAGCCCCCGCCCCGCCCCCCCCCCCCCCCCCCCCCCCCCCCCCCCCCCCCCCCCCCCCCCCCCCCCCCCCCCCCCCCCCCCCCCCCCCCCCCCCCCCCCCCCCCCCCCCCCCCCCCCCCCCCCCCCCCCCCCCCCCCCCCCCCCCCCCCCCCCCCCCC
>NZ_MSPY01000057.1:0-747 GCF_003267965.1 Oleiagrimonas sp. MCCC 1A03011
GGGTGGAAGCACGAACCCAACGTTTCGCCACGGTCCGGCAGCCGGGGAGACCGCGTGATCGCTTAAATTGTCCCTGACACCATTTTGATGTTGGATAATGCTGGCCTTGGCTTCGGCCATCCACGACGATGAAGGAAGACCGTTGCGCCGCACAAGAACAGATACTGGTCGAGCACTTCTTCGCGGAAGGTGCGGTTGAATCGTTCAATGTAGGCGTTCTGGTTGGGCTGAATCGACCAGGGCCTTGTAGACGCCTCAGAGCCATAATGTATGGCTACGACGGAGGTGTCCATGAGCGGCAAGCGGGTGGAAGCACGAACCCAACGTTTCGCCACGGTCCGGCAGCCGGGGAGACCGCGTGATCGCTTAAATTGTCCCTGAAGACTCATGTCGCCGCCCCCTGCGCGAGGCGGTACGTTTGTGGTTCCTACACCCAAGCGTCGCCCGCGACACGTGGGCACCAGGCCCAGCCAGGCGGCCATCTGGCGCCCTTGCTTGAATTCACGGGCATCGCCCACCGTGGCCACCGTGGCCACCGCGGCATCGGCCGTGATCGGCCCGATGCCGGTGATAGCCCGCAGCCGCACGCAGCGCGCATCCGTTCGAAGAAGTTATCGTGACGCCCTACCCTCTGCACACCCAGCAGCTCTTCCCATATCCCAGCGAGTGCCTGCTCGGTCTCTCCCTGGGGCGGTTCGTAGACATGGCGTACATAGGCATCGTCTTCAGGCGCCGGCAGCGCCTTGC
>NZ_MSPY01000058.1:0-1200 GCF_003267965.1 Oleiagrimonas sp. MCCC 1A03011
ACGAACGCAACCGCACCGTTTTGCCAACGAGTATGTACTCGGTTACTTGCAGGGGGAGTCCATACACGAGTTGTTAGGCACCCGCCACTGCGAGTGGTGCCTTGTTTCCGCAAACTACGCAACGCTCTTCAGCTCTTGCGCACGTGGGCACCAGGCTCAGCCAGGCGGCCATCTGGCGCCCTTGCTTGAATTCACGGGCATCGCCCACCGTGGCCACCGCGGCATCGGCCGTGATCGGCCCGATGCCGGTGATAGCCCGCAGCCGCACGCAGCGCGCATCCCATCTGACCGCATGCTTGCCTGATTACATGGTGCCGGCAGCCTTCGTGCAGCTGGACACGATGCCGCTGACGCCCAACGGCAAACTCGACCGCAAGGCGCTGCCGGCGCCTGAAGACGATGCCTATGTCATGGCGTACATAGGCATCGTCTTCAGGCGCCGGCAGCGCCTTGCGGTCGAGTTTGCCGTTGGGCGTCAGCGGCATCGTGTCCAGTTGCACGAAGGCCGTCGGCACCATGTAATCAGGCAAACCGAGAGCATGTGGCAATCGGCCCAGCAGGCGTACGGCCATAAGCGAGTGGCCGCCCAGTTCGAAGAAGTTATCGTTCCGGCCAACCTTGTCAACACCGAGCAATTCTTCCCAGATCGAGTATCCCAAGCGCCGCATGCGCTCCATCAACTTCACGGCCATGAGCGAGTGGCCGCCCAGTTCGAAGAAGTTATCGTGACGCCCTACCCTCTGCACACCCAGCAGCTCTCCCCATATCCCGATGCCGCTGACGCCCAACGGCAAACTCGACCGCAAGGCGCTGCCGGCGCCTGAAGACGATGCCTATGTACGCCATGTCTACGAACCGCCCCAGGGAGAGACCGAGCAGAGAGCCAGAGCCAGAGCCAGAGCCAGAGCCAGAGCCAGAGCCAGAGCCAGAGCCAGAGCCAGAGCCAGAGCCAGAGCCAGAGCCGCCAGCCGATCGCACCTTTTTTCTGGAGACCTGTAACCATACCGAGGCTCCTTATCCGCATGACCTGTGTATCCACCAGCTAAAAAAAAAAAAAAAAAAAAAAAAAAAAAAAAAAAAAAAAAAAAAAAAAAAAAAAAAAAAAAAAAAAAAAAAAAAAAACCCCCCCCCCCCCCCCCCCCCCCCCCCCCCCCCCCCCCCCCCCCCCCCCCCCCCCCCCCCCCCCCCCCCCCCCCCCCC